>JBJHCG010000007.1:0-155008 GCA_050485885.1 Gemmatimonadales bacterium
CAGGTAGCTCGTACGGCCCACCCCGGGGAAGCGGGGGTGGACCGCCTCGAAGCGCCCGCCACTCGTGACGATCCGTACCCGGTCCGGGTACAGAGACAGTGTGGCCGGGATCCCGCAGGCCCCGGCCGGCATGGCGTAGCGCACGCCCTGGAAGTCCACCAGCGCGGTGGGGCCCACCTGCACCGGGTAGCGGAGCCCGTAGTCCGCCGGCGAGATGGCCAGCGGCTTCATCCGCCGGAGCTCCTCCTCGAGCCGGACCCGGGGTGCCGCGCCGGTGGCCCGGCTCGAGCGCTCCTCGTTCACGCCGACGAGCCACTCCAGGAGTTGCCGTTCGACGTCGGTCTCTCCGTCGGCAAACTGCCGCGACCGGAAGAAGGACCCCTTCACGAAGCCCACCAGATTCTCCACCGACCCCTTCTGCTCCGGGCTCCTCGGAGCACACAGCTCCACCACGAAGCCGTAGTCGATGGCCGCCTGCGCCAGCGTCGAGTTCCAGATCGGCCGCCCGTGCTCGTCCGTGCCCGTCACCACCGTCTTCGGCCGGTCGAAGACCACCCGCAGCGGCACCCCACCCGACGCCTCGAAGCTTCCGAGGAGTGCCCGGATCAGCGACTCCGCCCGCTCATCCGGCACCACCGTCACCCACACCCACCGGGAATACTTGAGCCGGTACGCCGCAAAGTGAATCCGCTGCGTTCGGCCTTCCGGGAGCCGCACGTCCACCTGCCCGAAGTCGAACTGCGCAAACTCTCCCGCCACCCCTTCAAAGCGCACCATGAGCTCGCGAGGCAGCGTCCCTCGCACCTCCGGCCACAGTCGGTAGAAGGTGCTCTGTCCCACCTTCACCCCTTCCTCCCGGAGCCGACGCAGGATCTCCTGTCGCGGCGCCTTCGGATCCGCCTCCATCAGCGCCCGCATCCGCTCCGGCACCCGGCTTCCAACCCCGGGGCGGCCCACGCGCCGCTCACGTCTCGCTCCCCTGTCGTCCCCCGTCCCCACCCGGGCCTCCAACCGGATCCGCCGTACCGTCCGGCTCGAAATCCCGAAGTGCCGCGCCACCTCCCCAGCACCCATCCCCGCCGTCAACATCTCCTGCACTGCGTGTCGATCCACCATCCTGAGCATCCTCCTCCGCCTCCGGTCCAAGTGTCCTCCACGGACCCCTTCGCGAAGCCGAAATCCTACGTTTGCGATCCCCAGGTCGGACAGAGTTTAGGGAAAATCCCGGTCAGAGTTTCGGGAACTCACAGCGGAGCGGAGAGCCCTCGCACGGCTAATCCATGTGCCTGTGGGGAGGCCGCTGGCATCAAGGATCGTGGCGGGAGCGGATGGCACCGTGTGGATCCAGCGTCACTGGCCACGCGGGATCCCGGGTGATCCTGCCGGGCGTACCTGGTTCGTCCTCGATGCCCACGGCGAGGGGCTCTTTCAGCTTCGGATTCCCATCGGCGTGCGACCCCTTGTGGTGACGCGCGAGGGGTTGTGGGGAGTCGAAACCGGCACCCTCGGGGTGGAGTCCCTCGTGCACTACCGGGTCGTTCCGGGCTGATTCCTTCCCCTGCGCCACGGTCCGCAGACGTTCCGTCCCCCGCACTCCCGTTCCTCGTCAGAAGTTCAGGGTCACCATGAGGTGCAGAGCGCCCGTGGTCCAGGGGTCGTCCCCGAGGCCATTCACCTCGACCCGGCTCCGGAGCTGCTGGTAGAGCGCCTGGACGTCGAGGCTCCGGTGCCCACCCCGGAGAGGCCCGAAGGTGTACCCTGCACCCAGCGCCCCGGCGGGCCCGATCCCGAACTGGTGGTGGTAGCCCTGACGCCTTTCCTCATCGCGGAACCGGTCCTTCGTGAAGGTGGCGCCGAGCCCTGCCTCACCTCGAACGAAGGCGCCCCTCCCCGGCCAGGGGTACCCCTTGGCATTGAGGCCGAGGGTGACGGAGTTGAAGAAATACCCTTCGTCATAGCCCCCTTCGCTGGGCTGGCTTCCCGACAGGGTGAACCGGGCCGCCGCCCCCACGAGGAGACCCGGCCTCCACGAGACCGGATCCTGATAGCTCAGGTGAAGGGAGAAGCCGAGGAGGGCGGAATAACCTCCCACGGCACGACGGCTCCCATCCGGTGCAGCAAAGTAGCTTCGCCCTTCGTCCCGGATGGCGCGGGCACGAAGAAGCTCGGTCCCTCCCTGAAGGAAGGGGGCGCCGATGCCGACGCCGATCTCGACCTGGCGGGCGTCGGCATGGGGGTGCTGCGCCTGAAGACCGTCGGGCGTCGCGAGCCGGAGGAAGAGAAGGAGCAGGAGGGGCAGGATGGAACGGGCCGGGGCAGACCAGGGCGCCGTCGGGCTGAACGAAGGCGTGCGTGTCGTCAACATGGATGCGTCTCGTTGAGGTCGGTGGATGGGCGGCCGCCCGCCGAGGCGGGGGGACTCCGAGAGAGGGGATGGATGGGCCTTGAAGGGCGAAGGTGAGGCCCGCTGAACTCAGCCGTGGAGAACGTCGCTCACGGGCCGCCGCGGGCTTGGGCCGGCCCCGCGCTGGGGCCGCCCCACACGAAAGACGAAGGTGGGCTCGCGCCCGGGGCCCCCGATGAAGGGAGCGAGCGCCTCGGCCAGAGGGGAGGTCCGGCCCGTGGACCTCCAGCGGTCCACGATTTCAACCGGCTGGTTCAGGGGCTGCATGACGAGGCCGCGGGTGGTTGCCCAGAGCTGCATGCGCTGCCACCGCCGCCCGGCCCTCAGGGTCAGGGCCCGATCGTAGAGGCGAGGGACCGTGACCAGGCCGAACACCGGCGCGGTCGCCACATGCACCTCGCGGGTCTGGGCCAGCCAGTAGGCGTGGTTGCGCTCCGGGGAGGGGCGCGGAAGGAGCTTGGCGAGGGCCGCCTGAAGGGGCGGAAGCCCTGCGGCATCGAGGGTCGGGCCATCGCGATGGCGCTCCAGTTCCTGGCGGGTGTGGCGGAACCACCGCTCGCTGTCGTGCACCATCTCGGGGTCGGCGACAATCCGTTCGGTCGCCTCGATGATGAGGGCACCGAGGCGCTTCCGGGCGTCGGGCTCCACCACGAGATGGAGACCCGTACCCTCTTCATCGTGGCCCACACCCTCCAGTCCCTCGGCCTCCTCAACCGAAAGGGGGGCATCGGGACGATAGGGCCCTCGATTCGTGTGCCGGTGGGGAATGGCGGCGTGGAGGGCCGCGTCCTGCTCCGACAGGTTCCCGCCCGGGCGCAGCTGAACCCGCACCACCGGTGCAATCCCCTCTCCTGCCGGCGGGGGATCGAGGGTGCCGGCTTCGAGGGCAAGGTCAGGGTCGTACCCGTGGGCCCTCGCAGCGAGAACGAGGTTCTCGAGGGCACACCCGAGTCCGAGGAACATCTCCCGGCGATAGGGATCGAAGCTCCCCAGGTGGCGATCCAGGTCCGCGAAGACATCGATCCGGTTCTCCTCGATCCGGAAGAGCCATGGCTGGGTGTTGTGCGGATTCGAGGCCAGGATGGCGGCACGGACGAGGCCCACCGGACCTTCGGTGGGATCCGTCCGCCAGGTTGTCCAGGGCTCGTAGGCAGGACCCTGCCCGACATTCCAGACTCCCTGATCCCAGGCGCGCCATACCCCTCCGCCCGCGACGACCACCGTCATCGCGCCGGCCCCCCGGAGAAAGCTTCGGCGTGTCACTCGGGGGCTCTCAGACATGGGATGCCTCCACCCTGCCGGAGTCGCGGGCCATGCCGCGCATCACCCCTCCCATGATTCGGGAGCGCAGCCCGCGCGGGAGGAGTGCGAGCGATCCGCTGAGGAGCTTCGTGAGCGCGCCGGGATAGACCGTGGTGCGGCGCCCGAGGCTGTTCAGGGTGGCCCGTGCCACCTGGGCCGGCTCAAGCGCCGTTCCCATCGTCATCCCGGCGGCGTCGGCAAAGCCCGTATGCACGGGTCCCGGCGCCGAGACGAGAACGTCGACACCACGAGGGACCAGCTCCCGATGGAGAGCCTCGCCGAGAGACTGGATGTAGGCCTTCGTGGCCCCGTAGTGGGCAGCAAACGGGGTGCCCTGAAACCCCACAATGGAGCCGAACAGGATGATCCCTCCATGGCCTCGATCGGCCATGGCCTGCGCATGGTGACGCGCCAGGAGCATGGGGGCGCCGCAGTTGACCCGAAGCATCGCCTCCTCCCGCTCCGCATCCCCCGCCAGAAAGGGACCGGAGGACCCGAAACCGGCGGCAAGAACGAGAAGGCCGACGCTCAGATCCGCCGTAGCCGACCGCGCGGCCTCAAGCCCGGCCGGGGTGGAGAGGTCCGCAGCGACCACGCGGGTCGACACGGCACCCTCGCCCGAGAGCCTCTCCGCCACCCGCTTCAACGCGTCGTCCCTTCGGCCCACGAGCACGAGGTTCACCCCGGCTGCACCCAGCAGAAGGGCCATCTCCCTTCCGATTCCCGATGAGGCGCCAGTGACAAGGGCCCAGGGGCCATACCGGTCCCTGAAGCTCCGGCTCGAAGGTTCTTTCGCTTGGTTCTTCTTCATGATGCCTTCCGGTGGATGGAGGAGTCTGGTTCAGGGTGAGCCGATGGGGCTCGACCGCGGGGCGGGCATGGTGCGAGAGCAAGAGAAATGAACGTTGTTCGCATACCATACGATGTTAAGTGAATGGGCCGAAGAAAGGCGGCCACGGGGGCCGCCCTTCTGCGCGGGCCACGAACCTCATCAGGGATCCGGGGCCCGCCGAATGCCGTGGAGTATCGTGGACACGGCAAGACGCGAGGTTTCCATGGGGTCACGCCACTCGATCCAGGGGTCATTCGACTTGGCCATCGCAAGAGAAACCACCCCATGCACCGTGGCCCATACCATCTGGGCGACCTGGTCCGGATCGTCGAGCCCCTTCCGGAGGAGCCCCCCCTCCATGGCCTCGACGACGGTCATCCTGAGAAAGGCGTAGGCATCTTCCTCGGGGTTCCCGCGCAGCGTACGGTGGGCCTCTCCCTCGACCTCCGGCGCCGGGGTGACCGTCATGAACATGAGCCGGTAGTGATGGGGAAACTCCGTGGCGAAACGCGCATAGGTTTCCCCGATCCGGACCAGGCGATCCATCGGATCATCGATCCGTCCGATCTGACGAAACGTCTGCGCCAAGGTACGGAAGTCGGCGTGCACGAGATTCAGGAGTAGATCTTCCTTGTCGCGGAAGTGATGGTAGATCGCCGCCGGGGTGTACTCGATCCGGGCCGCGATGGCGCGGACCGTCGTGGCCTCGATCCCCCGCGTGGCGAAGAGCTCCCTCGCCGCGTTCAGGATCTTCTCCCGGGTCTCCTGTCGTTCACGCTCCCTGCGTTCCGTCACCCCCACCGCGCCTCCTCCTTCAACCGATTTGAACAGTGTTCGTTTGCTGAACAACGATAAGTCATGTGCCGGCACTCGTCAACTCGGGGGCCTCCTGCGGTGGCCAGGGAGGACCGGGTGGGCCGGGCGCATCCTCGCAGATGGCCGAATTCTTCAATACCGGGCGGGGCGGGGGGGTTACCCTGAAGCGTACCGGCTTGCGGCGCACTCCAGCTCCGCGCAGCCGGTACTTCCCAGCGGGACAACCCGCCCCCTGCGGGAGAACCTCGCTGCCATCCGGACCCGGATCCCGGCCGAGGGCCGGATCCCCCGCCCTGGAGAACCCCATGAATCAGACGAACCCCGAAAACCCGATGAACGCCGCGCCCCCCGTGAACCCCGTGCCTCCCATGAACGCGGTGGGATGGTTCGACCTCTACGTCGAGAACATGGAACGCGCTGCCGCCTTCTACGAGGCCGTCTTCCAGCAGACGCTCGAGGCCATGGGCGACCCCACGGGCGAGACCGTCATGCGGGCCTTTCCCATGAATCCGGAGGGCTACGGCGCAGGCGGGGCACTCGTCCAGTCGCCGCATGCCAGGCCAGGCGCCGGGGGGACCGCGGTCTACTTCAGCGTCGATGACTGCGCGGTGGTCGAAGCCCGGGTGGAGTCGGCCGGGGGCAGGATCGTGCGCCCGAAGTTCCCGATCGGGGAGGCCGGCTGGGTCTCGCTCTGTCTCGACACGGAGGGTAATCTCTTCGGCCTGAACTCCATGCGCTGAGCGCGGAAGCCGGAGCCCCCCGCCCTGCCGAGGCTGCCCCCATGTTCGTTCCGACCCAGGATGGCATCGCAAGGGATGCGGGACGCGTCCACTACGGCGAGTCCGCTCCGCCCGAGCACCTGCAGGGCCTGGTGCACACCTTCTGGGAACTCCGGACCCTGGCACCGCTCCCGGAGCCCTTCCTCTACCAGGCGCTCCCGGACGCATGCGTGAACCTCCTCCTGAACCAGCTCGACCTGGAGGTGGCCGGGGTGACGGCCCTTCGCACCTCGGCGCTTACCCTCGACCTTGGGCGCTCCTTTCACTTTGTCGGGATCCAGCTCTGGCCCGGCGTCTGGCAGGGGGGGCCGGATACCACGGTGGCGGCCTACGTCGGTGACCGATACACGGGTCCGCTCCCCCTGCTCGAAACGAACCGGCGCATGGCCGGGCTCGGCTTTTCCGATCAGCTTCCCATCCTCACCGAGCTCGTCGAAGCCTGTCTGGAGCTGGGATGCGTGGCCGTGCATCCGGTGGTGAGTCGCATTCTCGGGCGCCACGACCGCATCGGGTCGGTGGAGGAGATGGCAGCAGTGGCCTGCCTCTCGACCCGGCAGCTCCGGCGCGTTCTGAGGGCCGCCATGGGCCTCTCCCCCCATGACTTCCTCAAGATCCTCCGGGTGCAGCAGTCCTTCCGACGACCCTACCTGGAGCTCTACGCCGACCAGGCCCACTTCATCCGGTCCTTTCGGGAGGCCACCGGCTACACCCCCACCCGGTACCGAGCCCGGTTCAGGGGGCCCGGGGGCTGAGGCCCGGCAGGGAGTACTGCCCGACGAGAGCGCGGAGCGAATCGTTCGACGCCACGCACGCCGGAGCCACCGCGCACCGAAATGGCAGGGCCGGCACCGTCCCGGGGACTCCGGAGTCTCAGCCGGTTCTCAGGATCTCCAGCCGCTGGGGGTCGGCCAGAATGTCCATCGCAACCACACGGCCCGCCACAACCGTGAACCCGATGACCGACACCGGGCGTCCATCCTCTTCCACGAGGACCCCGGCGGCCCCGTTCACGAGCACCTGCCTCGCCAGGTGCGCACGCGCCGAGAAGCGGACCGCCTGACCCGCCACCCTGTCCGCGCCCGACACGAACTGCGAGAACCCGGGTGCGAGAGGGCCGGCATCGGCCCGGAGCACGCACTCCGGATCCAGGACCGCGAGGAGGCCCTCGAGATCTCCCTCCCGGGCCGCAGCGAGGAAGGCATCGACCACCGTGCGCTGCTGCGACAGGTCGGCGTCGGGCCGGGCCCTGGCCTCCCGCACCCGGCTGCGTGCCCGGCTTGCGAGCTGACGTGCGGCGGGTACCGACGACTCGACAAGTGGCGCGATCTGGTCGAAGGGCACGGCGAAGATGTCGTGAAGGACAAAGGCCAGTCGCTCGCGTGGCCTGAGTTCACCGAGGACGACCTGGAGCGCGAGCCCGACCTCCCCGGTGAGCACGACGCGCTCCTCCACGTTCAGCCCCTCCTCCTCCGCAACGATCGGGTCGGGAAGCCGCACGTCCATGGGGGTCTCCCGTAGCGCAGTGCGGGCGCGTGCCAGGTCGAGGCAGAGCCGTGAGGTCACGACGGTGAGCCAGCCGGAGAGGTTCTCGATCCTGGAGGCGTCGGTGCGACTGAGTCGGACCCACGCTTCCTGAACCACGTCATCGGCTTCCGACAGGGAACCGAGCATCCGGTACGCGACCGCGCGCAGGCGGGCCCGTTCCGACTCGAACCGCTCGGCGAGCGCCTCTTCCTCGGTCATGCGGAAGGCTCCGGACGATGCGGGCCGGGGTGGGTTGTCACGTTTCCGGGGTGCGCTGCGTCAGGGGGATGAAGAGAGGACCGGGGCAGGGTTCGCCCGGTCCGGGATTCCGTGGTCCACAACCTACACGAGGCACCCATGGCTCGAAACCCGATCATCCGTCAGACCCACCGCACCGTCTCCGTGGTGTTCACCCTCCTCGTGCTCGCCAACATCGCACTGAACCTCGTTCCAGGTGTGAGCGAATCGCTGTCCCTCTGGGTTGGGCTCCTCACCCTGGTCCCTCTCGTGGTTCTGCTCCTCACGGGGTTGTACCTCTTCGTGCTCCCCTATACCCGTGCCTCAGGTCGGGGGAACAAGATCCCATCTTGACCTTTCCGGACCGGCAACTCCGCAGGGATCCGATCCAGGCCCTGAAGCAGGAAGCAGGTCCCGGGCGAGGTGTGGATAACCTGACAATGAACGCCACGTGAAGAAGGAGAAGGGAACCATGGCAAGAGTAGACGCGATCATGCTTGGCGTGCACGACGTCGACCGGGCGAAGAAGTTCTACGTTGACGGGATGGGAGCCACGATCGAGCAGGACTTTCCGGGCTTCTGCAGACTTGGCCTGGGCGAGGGAGCCTCCTCCCTTGCCCTGTATGGATGGGAGGAAGCCGCGAAGGATGCGGGGGTCTCGTCGCAGGGATCCGGGTTCCGGGGCTTCTCGCTCCATTACCTTGCCGAGAGCCGCGAGGAGGTCGACGAGGCCATGACCGGGGCCGTGTCCGCTGGGGGAAGTGTCATTCGCCCACCGCACCCCACGGAATGGGGCGGGTACGAGGGCTACTTCGCCGATCCGGACGGGCACCTGTGGAAGGTGGCTACCGCCTCCTGATCAGGGCCGGCCGGGGCACGAGGGCGGACGGACGGGCGGAGGGGCGGACAGGAAAGGGCGCGCCTCGCGTCTCTCCGAAAGGCGCGGAAGTCCACGAAGGTCCGAGCCCCGTGAAGCACAATCCCCCGCGATGCGTAGACGAAGGTGTTCCCGGGGGTGCGCCCCCTTCCATCGCCGCATCGACCCCCGCTCCTTCATGACACCGCCCACGCACCCCGCACGAGGCTCCGCCGAACCCGGGGCGTCGCATCCCGGGATCCCTTCCCGGCCGGACTCCCCCCCGCCGACCCTCGAGGTACGGGGCGTGGAAAAGACCTTTGGCGCCATTCAGGCGGTGCGGGGGGTCTCCTTCGAGGCACGGGCCGGCCAGGTCACGGCGCTTCTGGGCCCCAATGGCGCGGGCAAGACGAGTCTGCTCCGCATGATCATCGGGATGCTCCGCCCCGACCGCGGATCCCTCGTCTATCGGCTGGGCGATCCCTCGGACACCGCCGCACCCTCGCATCCTGCGCCCAGGCATCCCGCGCCCGCCCCCCGCCCCGACCCCATGCGGATCGGGTACCTCCCCGAGGAGCGCGGGCTCTACCTCGACGTGCCGGTACGGCGGATGCTCCTCTACTTCGCGGCCCTGCGGGGGATGCCCGCTGCAGCCGCACGAAGTGCCGCCGAGGCCTGGCTGGCCCGCTTCGACCTGGCGGATCGCGCCGGGGCCGAGGTGCGGGACCTCTCCAAGGGCAACCAGCAGAAGGTCCAGTTCATTTCGGCCATTCTCCATCGCCCGGCGCTGGCCGTCCTCGACGAGCCCTTCTCGGGGCTCGACCCGGTGAACCAGGACTTCTTCCTGGAGCTCATTCGGGAACTTGCGGCCGGCGGGACCGCCGTGCTCCTCTCCGCCCACCAGATGCAGCTCGTGGAGCGCCTGGCCGACCAGGTCATCCTCATGCGGGCCGGCGAGGCGGTCTCGTCGGGCACCCTCGACCAGCTCCGCGCGCGATGGGCCACCGGACGCGCCCTCCGCCTTCGCCTTGCCGCACCCCTCGACCCCGCGACCCGGGCCACCCTGGCAGGCACCCCGGGGGTGCGGGAGGCCACCTCCCTGACCCCCGGCGAGGTGAGCCTCGTGCTCGAGCCCGAGGCTTCGCTTCGTCCCCTCTTCGCCGTGCTTTCGCGCGATGCGGAGGTGCTCGAGCTGGAGAGCGAGACCCTCACCCTCCACGATCTCTACCTGCGCACGGTCACGGGTGCAGGTGGGAAGGAAGACTCATGACCCCGCCCAACACCCTCCTCGAGGTCGCTCGCTGGGAGTTTCTCCGCTACGTGAAGCTGCGCCAGCAGATCGTGGGACTCGTGATCTTCGTGCTCATGATCTTTGGCGGTGCAGCGCTGGGGCGGCTCGGCTCGGACCCCTCGCAGATCGAGGTCGCCGTGGTGCACGCCAGCCCGGAGGCCGAGGCCGCGGCTCCGCCCCTTCCGGACGAGGCCGGGCGCTTCCGCTTCCAGGTGGAGCCCGCCTCGGCACTTCCCTCTCTCGAGGCCGAGCTCGAGGCCCGCGACCGGGAGGCCATTCTTGTGCTGGAGGCCGAGGGACGGGGGACCCTTCGGGTGCGCCAGTCGCCGGGATGGCTCCCCGAACTCGAGCAGGAGCTGACCCAGCGCGCGGGGGCCCAGCGCATGGAGGAGAGCGGACTCGCCCCCGAAACGCTGGCGGCCCTCTTCGCCCCCTTCGCGCTCGAGGTGGAGGCCGTGGCACCCCGGGCCGGCACCACCGAGCGTCTCTTCGCATTTGGCGCCCTGGGGCTCACCCTTCTCGGCATCTTCTCCGGCATCGGGTACATCTTCAGCTCCGTGACCGGCGAGAAGCAGAACCGCCTGTCGGAGCAGGTCATTTCGGCCATTGCCCACCAGACCTGGATCGATGGCAAGATCCTGGGGCTCTCGGCCGTGTCGGGGGTGGCCGTGCTCAATGCCCTGGCCGGAGGCCTCGTCTTCTGGGTCGGCGCCCACTTCCTCTGGGGATGGGAGCTCTCCCTCCCCGGGGGAATCGAGCGCCCGGGCCTCCTCCTCGTGGCCCTTCTCTTCATTCTGGGCGGATTCCTCTTCTGGTTCGCCCTCATGACGGCGGTGGCCGCGATCATGGACGACCCCCATACGTCGAACCGCACCCAGTTCATGCTTCTCCCCGTGCTCCCTCTCATCCCCGCCTTCCTCGCAGTGGGCGATCCCGGGGCCGCGTGGGTCCGGATCCTCGCCATTCTCCCCCCCACCTCGGGTGCGGTGCTCCCGGTGCGCATGCTCATGACCGAGGTGCCCTGGTGGGAGGTGGGGGTGGCCGCCCTCCTCCTGGTCCTGGCCGTCCGGGGGATGAGCCGGCTGGCCGGGCGCGTGTTCCGGCTGGGGATGCTGATGTACGGAAAGGAGCCCACCTGGAGCGAGGTCCGGCGCTGGATGTTCGAGGCGGACCGCGAGGAGACGGGTGCCGCGCCCCTTCCCTCGGGGGAGGGCTGAGGCGGGGCCCGTCCGCCTCATCGCGGGTCCGGTTCCCTACGGCTCCTGGGGTGGCGCGCCGCGCTGCCTCCGGACCTCCAGGGCGGTTTCGGTCACGACGATGTTCCGGGCCCCCTCGGGATCCACGAGCTCGATTCGTGCCCGCTCTCCGGTCACATCGTCCACACCCCGGAAGACCGCGCTCCCCGGAGGGCTGGGCCGAGCGTTCCGGAACAGAATGGCCACCGGGTCCGGGAGGCTCGTGCCCGAACGATGGAGTACCTCGAGCCGAACCCCCGAAACGTTCAGCAGATCAACGGCAGGAAAGCCGTTTGCACGATGATCCTGCACGAACACGTCTCGCACCACGGCGCCCTCGACCTCGGTCAGCGAGAGCGCGGTCCCAAGGGAATCACCGAGAATCCGGACATTCTCGATGAGGACCTGGTCGGTGTGCGTGACATCGATGCGGCCGCGGGTGCGCCCTCGCCGGTGCGTCGGCTCGGGCCAGTCCTCTCCCGAGATGTTCCGAAGGGTCAGATGCCGGTGGCCGTGGGCGGCGTTTGCCGTGATGATGGCCGATGGAGTCCTGGTCACGTGAACCCCTTCAATGGTGACCAGGGTGTTCACCTGCCCTTCCCTGTTGTGATCCTGGACATCCACCCCGTACTGGCATTCATGGCATCGGACGTTCCTCACGGTCACGTTGTGCGTCCCGTCCACCACCTCCACCGCCCCGCGGTCCGGAGAGCCGTATGCCGTGATGTTCTCCACCAGGATGTTGCGGCAAAGCCTCCCGAGATCCCCCTTGCCGTTGATCGACACGGCGTCCCGACGAACGTCGCGGCTCACGATGTCGCGGATGATCCCGTCTTCCAGATGCCCCTCCCGCATGCCCGCGGCGGTCTCGATCCCGTGCTTCGTGGCATTCTCCACGTACCCGTTCTGGACCAGGAAGCGTCCTTCGGTGAGGAGGAGAAGGGTCGCCCGGTTCGCGTAGGGGACCGAGCCCCCGTGGTTGCCGTAGAGGCGAAACTCCTCGACCACCACGCCCTCCGAGTCCACCTGGAGAATGGGGGTCCCCCCGACCCCATCCTCCAGTCGCCCGACAAACTTGACGATGCGGAGAGGCTTGGTGACCCGCACGGTCCCGCCCTCTCCGATCACGCGCTCCACGCCATCGCCCACGAGGGTGGAGTAGGCGGGTGCCTCGTCGATCACCTCCTGCCAGTCGCGACCGTTCACATGAATCGTGTTCTGGTACGCGAGGGGTTCGGGCACATGGGCCAGCCAGGCCCAGGCGGCCTCTTCGCTGGGTGGGGCCTCGGAGGGGTTGTCAGATGCGAGGAGGCCCACCGCGAGGGGAAGGACCATGCTCAGGGTCAGCCCTGCCTTCGTCCGGCGGCTCACAGCTCCACCCGGATCCCGGCGTTCGCCCACCACGAGAAGTAGTTCAGGCGGTAGGGGAAGCGCTCGAGCCCGTGGTAGTCGTAGCGGGTGAACGTGTCGAACACGTTTTGGGCTTCGACAAAGGTCGAGACCCGGCTCCCCAGCTTCCGCCCCACCTTCACCTCGACGATCGGACGCTGCGCCTGGAACCGGTCACCAAAGGTGCCGTACTGTTCGAGCAGGGCCGCGGGAAGAGCATTGTCCGGCCCCGAGAACTTGCCGCTGTTGAAGTTCACCGACACGCTGCCCGTGTTTCTCGGGTCTTCGTACAGGAGCGCGAGGTTCAGAACGTGCGGGGTCGTGGAAGTAAGGGGGTAGCGCCGGTCTCTCCCGTAGTTCGCCCGCGAAACGGTGTACGAGTAGTTGGCGAACAGGCGAAGGTTCCTCGCCGCGCCGGGCATGAAGGAAAGGGGCTGCTGCCACGCCGTCTCGAAGCCCCAGAGGGAGGCATCCTCGAGGTTCACGGGCTGCGTCTCGCGCCATCCGTCGAACTCCCCTCCCGCGATCATGGTGGACTGCGACGAGACCGCATCCTCGATCGACTTGTAGAAGAGACCTGCAGACACGATCCCGACCCCTTCGAAGTAGGTCTCGGCCATGAGGTCGACGTTCGAGTACCGGGTGGTGCGAAGGTCCGGATTCCCGCGGTCGATGGTCTGCTCGGCATGGTTCTCCACCGCATAGGGCGAAATCTGCCGGAAGCCGGGCCGCCCCACCGTCTGGGTCAGGGCAAAGCGGATGTTCGACATGGCATTGGGCGAGAACCGAACATGAAGGGAGGGAAGGAGCTCGAGCTGACCACTCGATCCCTCGACAAGCTCGGAGCCGGCGTAGCTCCGGTCCGGGCCGTAGTTCATGCGGAACGCGCGGCTGTCCATGGAGGTGTACTCGGCCCTGAGTCCGGCCAGCACCATCCATCGGTCCCGCGTCATGGTGTTCATGAGGTACCCGGCGAACACCTGCTCCCGCACATTCGAGAAGTTGTCGTTGGAGAAGATTTCCTGGGCCTCGAGGTTCGAATTGAGGCGGTGCTGGTTCTCCTCCATGAACCGGAAGGCACTCGCCCGTTCGATCTGGAAGGGAACGAGAAACTTGCCCACCATGTAGCTGTGGCTGTGAGCCACCTCATCGAGCCCGAGGCCGCCCTCGACTCCATAGTCGACCCTGCGTCGCGTGGACTCCCTCTCCCTGCTGGAGAAGTGCGTTCCCACCTTGACCCGGTGGTTGGCTCCACCGGCGAAGAAGGCACGGGCAAGGTCCAGCGCGGCGCTGTAGGTGCGGTCCGTGCCATCGCGCTCGTCGACACGGAGGCTCCGGAACTCGTAGTGGCTCGGGTCGGTGAGATCGCGGTTCAGGAACTCCACCTGGGTCTCGAGGCTGGACAGGTTCAGGGACCGGTAGCCGAAGTCCACACCTGCAGCCCGGTAGTTGATCGACACCCCGGGGGTGCGATTGAAGGCCCCGCGACCATGGCTCGCCGACCAGTCCACCTCGAAGCCCCCGAGCATCGTGCGACCGCCCATGGCGAAGCTCATGTTCTCGACCGATTCGTCCTCGAGGTACGACGTGATGTCGACACGCCCCGACGCGAGCCCCACGCCGGGCCCCGTGAACTGGTGGTTGCCCAGGGTGTTCGACATGGTGTACCGATCGCGTTCGTGGGCTTCTCTCGCCGTCATGGCATGCGCGAAGAACGAGGTCTCGTCGCTGAGATAGTAGTCCACGTTGGCAGAGACCCCGTAGCGGTTGTTGTAGATGTTGTGCTGGCGGGTCTGCTGCCGGGTGAACACATCCAGGGGAGCGCCCTGATGCTCCACCGTGCTCCACTGGTGCTCGAGCTGGGAGGCGGTCCACGGGTTGCTCTGGACGTTCCCCGTGACCAGAAAGCTGAGCCGGTCGGACTGCTGGCCCCAGGTCGCCGAACCTCGGTACCCGATGTCCCCGTCGAGATCGCTGTATCCGCCGCCAAGCTCGGCCCGGGCAATGCGGCGTGCGCCGTCGGGTCGTCGGGTCCGGATGTTGATGGCTCCCGAGGTGGCCTCACCACTCATGTCGGGCGTGAACGCCTTGGTCACATCCACACCACCGGAGACGAGTTCCACCGGGATCGCCGAAATGTCGGTGGCCCGGTTGTCCTCCGTGGACGCAGCCATCCGCTGGCCATTGAGGGTGACCACGTGGAGGCTCGACCCAAGCCCCCGGATGCTGACATTCTCGGCCTCCCCACGACCCTGTCTCGGGGCGGCGGAGATCCCCGGAATTCGCTGGAGGGCGCTCGGAACGTTCGAGGCGGGAAAGCGCTCGATCTGCTCCGCGTGCACCACGTTCACGATGGTCTCGGAGGTGCGCTGTGCGTTCAGCGCCATGGCCTGCGTCCCCGTCTGCGTCTCGACGAGGATGGTGGCGAGCTCGACGACGGCATTCTTCAACGCGAGGTTCTGCCGAGTGGTGGCCCCGGCCACCACCTGCACGGTGGCCTCCTCCGGGTCCAGCCCGAGGAATGTTGCCCGGATCGTGTAGCTCCCGGGCTCCAGCCCGGCGAACCGATACAGGCCCGTCCGGTCGGTCACGGTGCTGCGACTCGTGCCCACGAGGGAAAGCTGGACCCCGGCCATGACCTCGCCACGTGCTTCACTCGATACGCGGCCCTGGATCACCCCCGTGCTCCCGGTCTGGGCGACGACGGGTTCCGCCGCTGCGCCCAGAAGGATGCCAAGGGCAGCCAGAACGATGAGGGCGGGGGCCGCTACCGAGAGCCCGGTCGGGTCCGACGACCCACTTCCCGCAGATGCGCGCCTGAAGAGGTGCGGCCGGCGGAAACGGGTACCCCCGCGGAGGTGGGTGGCTTGGGGCGGGAACGGTTCGGGGACTTCCAACGTCACACGGCGCATTTCGAGACTCCTCGATCGGTGGCATCCAATGGTCCGGGAGAGGCCGGCCCTCCGGAGCGGGCAGGGGACCCCTCGGCAGCACGAGGAAAGTGGAGCCACGATCATGACGAACGACCTGCTCTGGAGTCACAGCTCTGAGCCAGGGTTGCCACAGGGGCCCGTGGCGAG
The DNA here is from genome assembly GCA_050485885.1 of Gemmatimonadales bacterium. Lineage (GTDB taxonomy): Bacteria > Gemmatimonadota > Gemmatimonadetes > Longimicrobiales > Gaopeijiaceae > SKNW01. The sequence continues at coordinate 15,746 of JBJHCG010000007.1, forward strand.
GGAGGCAGGATGCGCCGATGCCTTCCTCCCGGTGTGAACCAGCCCTCCCCGGTGTGAACCCTCCGTGATATTTGCTTACCTGCGCAGATAAGCAAACATGGCCCGCTCCCTCACCATTCCGGGGGAATTCGGTAGCGGACTACCGTGGGGACCCCGGCCTCGTTCACCACGAGGGCGGTCATCGTGCCCGGCCGGAACACCGGCTTCACCGCCAGAAGCTCCAGCCCCTCGGCAATGGGGAGTTCTCCCAGGTAAGCCCCGTCGGCGCCGAAGAGCTGCATGGCCCGCGATGCCCCGTGGGCCCGGGTGGGCTCCACCCAGAGCCTTCCTTCGTGATCCACATGAAAGGTCTCGAAGGCGGGCTTCTCCGGGGGCGATGCGAAGCTTCCTTCCATGACGGCGCCGGCCCCACCCGAGCGGAGGAGGGTCTCCCGGATGAAGGTCTCGGCCGAGTCTGCCTCGATCCGGGCCACGAGCACGGGGTCGTGGGCCCGCTGGACGATGCGCACGGTGTCGCCGGCCAGGGTTTGCTGGACGAATCGCATCCGGTCGCTCATGGCCGACCAGATGTACCCCCTCCCATCGAACCGCCAGTGCATGCGGGGGCGGAAGGGGGCCACCGACGAGAGTACCATGACCCCCTGGGCGTTCCGGACCCGGATCTGTTCCACCTCGGCGGTGGGGACGGGGAAGGACCGTCCCACCACACCGTTCTCCGACACCTCCGCAATGGCGTCGCTCGCGATCACGTCGTGGAGGCGCCCCCCGGCATCGAACCCCGTGGGCCAGGGCCACGCCATGTAGCCGATCTCCCGGGGGAGGGTGCGGACCAGGTCCCCCTCGGGGGTGAAGAGGGTGTAGCGACCATTGCCCGAGTCCACCACCCAGAGGTGCCCATCGGGGGCGACCCCGAGCCCCACCGCGGTGCGAAACTCCCCGGGGCCACTCCCCCGGCCTCCCACGGTCCGGAGGTGGGCGCCGTCGGGGCCGAAGATCCGAAGCTCCGCCGCCTGGGCATCGAGCACGAGAATGCGGCCTTCGTCATCCACCTCGAGGGCCGCGACCTGGCCGAACATTTCGGGGCCCTCGGTGTCGGCGCTCCCCAGGCTCAGCTCGGCCTCGAGGGTCCAGGCCGGGCTCCCGCCCCACGCCCCTTCCTTCCCGCTCGTGATCTGAACCACCCCACCGGCCAGCGTGTCCACCACCACATCTCCCGGACCCCGGCCCTCTCCCCCCCCGCACCCCGAGACCGCGAGGAGCAGGGCCCCGCACAAGGCAAGGCCGCGACCGGTGCGCCATCCCCCTTCTGGAAGGACGGGGGAGCGGGACCCGGGGTTCGGGCCTTCCGGTCGGGCAGGCGCAATTCGCAGAAGCATGACAACTCCTGTGGGGGGCGACGCGGGGGCGGCGGTTCCGCACCCGGAAGCCGAGGCTAACGAGAGAAGTGTTGAAAAGTCAACACCCCTTCCTGCGCCCCTCCCCCCTCCTGCGCCCCCCCCTTCCTGCTCCCCTGTTCCGGCCGAGGCCCCTCTTCCGACCTGCTCCCCCGTTCGATCGACCCGATCATTGCGCCCGGGGCCGATGCGTCGCATGGTGCTCCCTCCGGCGTCGAATGCCGGGCCTTCGCATCCCCCGTCCTCCAAGGAGTTGGTCATGCGCGTTCTCGTGGTTGGTGGTACCCAGTTCATGGGGCGGGAGACGGTGGAGCGCCTCCTGGCCCGGGGTCACGAGGTGTCGATCCTTCACCGGAGTGGCCGGAACGACTTTGGCGAGGGCCGGGTCCGGAGCCTCCAGGCGGACCGGGGCGATCTGGACGCCGTCGCGCGCATTCTCGGGGACGAGGGCTTCGAGGCGGTTTTCGACTTTGCCTATGACTGGGCGCGGGGCACCCCGGCCGAGCATGTGGAGGCCGCAGCTCGGAGCTGTGGTCCGGAGCTCAAGCGCTACGTCTTCGTGTCGAGCATTGCGGCGTACGGGATGGGGCTCGACCGGCACGAGGACGACGCCCTCGCCCCCGACGACTTCCCCATGCCGTACGTGCAGCACAAGGCGCAGGCGGAGCGCGCCCTCTTCCGGATGCACCGCGAGGAGGGCTTTCCGGCCACCACCTTCCGCCCTCCCTTCGTGCATGGCCCCAGGCAGCCCTTCTACCGGGAGCAGTTCTTCTGGGACCGGATGCTCGATGGCCGCCCCATCGTCCTTCCCGATGGGGGCGATGCCATGATGCAGTGGGTCTTTTCGGTCGACATGGCCGAGGCCTGCGTCCGGGCCCTGGAGGTGCCGGAGGCGGCGGGGGAGGCCTTCAACATCGGCCACCGCGAGCCCACCTCCCAGCGCGGCTTCGTGGAGGCACTGGGCCGGGCCGCAGGCGTCGAGCCCACCTTCGTCTCCCTGCCCCGCTCCGCGATCCAGGCCGCTGGAGGCGAAGTCATGGGGCAGAACCTCTACTTCGGCGAAATGCTGGACCTGCCCCCCATGACCTCGGTGGTGGAAAAGGTCACCCGGGTCCTGGGCCTTGAACCCACCCCCCTCGACGAGGCCCTGAAGGCGAGCTACGCCTGGTACCGGACCCAGCCCCGCCGCCCCGTGGACCCCACCTTCGAGGACCGGCTGCTCGCGATGGGGTGAGGGCCGAGGCGCGTGTCCGAGTAGGGGACGGAGGCCCCGGCTTGCATCTCACCCGGGGGCGTGGCAAGGTCAGAGGGTGGCCGGCGGGTAGCCCCGGCCGAAGCGCTCACCCCTCGAAGAAGGAGCGAGCACATGACCCGGATGACTGGAGCCACTCCCACCACCACGGCCCACCCCCCCACCGTCGGTGGGCCGAATCCAGCCCCGAGGGCGAGCACCACACGACGCGTGGGGCTCGCCCTCTCGGCGTTTGGAGCCCGGGGACTCCCCGCAGCCCTCCCCGCGGCACTCCTCCTCCCCGCCGCCCTCCCGGGCCCGCCCCCTCTCGCCGCACAGCCGGCGCCCGGGGTAGCCGTGCCGGACCAGGCTGAAGCACCAGCCCGGGTCGCGGGCGGGGTGGCAGCTCCGGGCCTGACCCGCCTGGCCACTCTCCACACCGTGGCCTCCGCAACGGACACGATCGATGCGACGGCGGAGAAGGGCGTCACGCTCGTGCTCGGTGCGGAGGGAGCCGCAGAAGCCAGGGCGCAGGGCGAGGACTTCCTCTCCATTGGCGGGGCCGTGCGCTACAACTTCCTCGTGGAGAACTACGAGAGTGGCACGAGCACGAACAGCGCCCAGTTCACCTGGGACATGTGGCGAATCAATGTGCAGGGCCGCTCGAACCAGGTGGGAATCCAGTTCGAGTACCGTTTCTACCCGACCTTCAACACCCACTTCATCAAGGAGGGGTGGCTCGAGTACGACACAAGCGACCGAACGCAGATCCAGGTCGGGGTAACCCAGACGCCCTTCGGAAACCTGCAGTACAACTCCCACAACTGGTGGTTTCAGCTCCCCTACTACGTGGGGCTGGAAGACGACCACGACACGGGGGTGAAGCTCCTTCATGAACGGGGGCCCTGGAATCTGCAGTTCGCCTACTTCCTCCAGCCCGAGCCCGCGGGCCCGGCCTACGGAGAGGCCTCCTTCGGAATCGGCGGGGCCGGGCGCTACTCCTACGACATGATCCCCGTGCCTGACCGGAACCAGTCGAACCAGGAGAAGCACCAGGCGAACATCCGGGCGGTGCGGACCCTCGAGCACGAGGGCGGGGGCACCACCGAGTTCGGGGCCTCCGCCCAGATCGGTGGCATCTACAACATGGTCACCGAAGGGTGGGGAACGCGGGGGGCCGGAGCCATTCACCTCGATGGCACCTATGGCAGCTGGAACGTCCTCGCCCAGCACCTCCGGTATGCCTTCGATGCCACCGACGACGACGGGGTCGCGGTGGACGAGATCTTCGTCGCGGCCTACGGAGACCCCTACGCGGCAGCGGCCGAGGCCAGCATGACCTCCCTCGGCATCCAGTTCACGAAGGAGATCGAGGTGGGGCCCTTCACCCAGCTGAACCTCTACGAGAACTACACCTGGATGCGGAAGTCCGCGCCCGGCTTCGCCGACACCCACCAGAATGTGCTCGGCGCCTCTCTCGCGGCCGGGGCCCTCTTCGTCTACTTCGACCTCGCCACCGGAAAGAACCACCCCTGGCTTACCGAGAGCTTCGGGAGCGGGCTCGCTGCCGGCGATGCAGACGCCCGATGGAACACGCGTTTCAATGTGAACATCGGCTACTACTTCTGATGCCGGGCCTCGCCCGAATGACCCTGCCCCTGGGCCTGGGCCTGCGTCTCGCCCCGCGTCTCGACCCGCCTCCGGCCCTTCGACTCGGTGCGTGCCTCGGTTCGTGCCTCGATCGGTCCCTCGGTCCGCGCATCGACCTGCCCGTGGCCCCATCCCTCGACCCACCCTCCGACACGCCCGCCCACGACACGCCCGCCCAACCCGGGAGCGCACGATGAGCTGGTCGAAGAACATGAAGTTCAGTCTGCCGGTGGTCATCCCCTCCATGGTCATCGTGGGGATCTTCCTCCTCTCCGGCGTCTTCTTCACCGAATGGACGGGCCAGCTCTTTGGCCGGGTCCAGACCGGGATCATCGACAACTTCGGCTGGTTCTACCTCCTGTCGGTGGCCTTTTTCCTGGCCTTCGTCCTCTTCCTCTTCTTCAGCCCCTTCGGAAAGATCCGGCTGGGACCCGACGACTCCGAACCCGACTACTCGTACGTGTCGTGGTTCGCCATGCTCTTCAGTGCCGGCATGGGAATCGGCCTCGTCTTCTTCTCGGTGGCCGAGCCCATCTTCCACTTCACGGACTCGCCCACCGCGGACTCCGGGACCATGCTGGCGGCCTCGGAGGCCATGCGCCTGACCCTCTTCCACTGGGGGGTGCATGCGTGGGCCATCTACATCGTGGTAGGGCTCTCGCTGGCCTACTTCGCCTTCCGGAAGAACCTCCCCCTCTCCATCCGCTCGGCCTTCCACCCGCTCCTGGGCGACCGGATTCATGGCCCCATGGGCCACCTTATCGACACCCTGGCCATTTTCGGGACCCTCTTCGGCGTGGCCACTTCCCTCGGCGTCGGGGTGCAGCAGGTGAATGCCGGGCTCTCCTTTCTGGGCCTGGCGCCTGCGGCATCCGACCCGGTTCAGCTCCTCCTCATTGCGGCCATCACCCTGGTGGCCACCGTCTCCGTCGTCCTGGGCGTGGACAAGGGGATCCGTCGCCTCTCCAACCTCAACATGGTCCTGGCGGTGGCGCTCCTGGCCTTCGTCTTCGTGGCGGGCCCGACCCTCTACCTCCTGAACTCCTGGATCGAGAACATCGGGAACTACCTCTCGAGCATGGTCCAGACCACCTTCTGGATCAACAACTACGGCGAGGGCGCGGCAGGGTGGCACGGCGACTGGACTCTCTTCTACTGGGGCTGGTGGATCGCCTGGTCCCCCTTCGTGGGAATGTTCATTGCACGCGTCTCCCGGGGCCGCACGATCCGCGAGTTCATTGGGGGCGTCCTCCTGGTCCCGGTGATCTTTTCCTCCTTCTGGCTCACCGTGTTCGGGAACAGCGCCCTTCACAGGGAGCTCTTCGGGGCGGGGGGGATTGCCGGTCTCGGGACGGAGGAGATGATGTTCGGCCTCCTCGGGGGCTTCCCCCTGGCCGCAGTGACCTCCATCGTGGCCATGTTCGTCGTGGTGGCCTTCTTCGTCACGTCGTCGGACTCGGGCTCCCTCGTCATCGACATGCTGGCCTCCGGGGGGAGGACGCAGACAAGCAAGGCCCAGCGCGTCTTCTGGGCCCTTCTGGAGGGAGCCGTGGCCGGGGTCCTCCTCCTTACCGGTGGCCTGGCGGCCCTCCAGACGGCGGCCATTGCCACCGGCCTCCCCTTCGCCGCGGTCCTCGTTGTCATGGCCTTCTCCCTCCTGAAGGCCCTTCGGGTGGACCACCGAAGCGTGGAGAGCCAACCTCCGCCGGGCGCGACCCGTCGCATCTACCCGGCCCGCCAACCCGACGCCCCCTCCGGGGGGGGCTCGGACGCCCCCCCTGCCCCTCGCCCCCTCGACCCCTCGGGAGCTGACCCATGAGCGACTGGAAGAACCAACTTCGGGAGATCCTGCAGGCCACCGAACCCGCCGAGGAGAAGCGTGCCCGGAAGATGCGAAGGGTGAAGGCCTTTCTCGCCGATGTCGTCGTGCCCGCCTTCGACACCTTCGCCCAGCAGATGCAGGAGTTCGGCCGCGATGTGGAGGTGGAGGTCGGCGAGCGGCAGGCCCAGCTCCGGGTGCTTCACGAAGGCGACGAGGAGTTCTACTTCGTCGTCCAGATCCGGGCCTACCGGAAGCGGGACTTCTCCTTTCCGGTAATCCCCCTTCAGGATGCCGAGGGCGATGTCTACCGCGCCGAGGCTTCCATCCGCTCGGGGCCCCTCTACCACGACCTCACGGACTACTCCCAGGAGGGCCTCCTGGAGGTCCTCGTTCAGGAGTACGGCCGCCACCTGCGCTGGGAGCGCTGAGGCCTGGGGTCACTCGACTTCGGGCGTGCCTGCCGGGGGGATCACATCCGCGTGGGACCAGCGCGTCGAGCCCGCCTGAACCACGGCCGACAGGCGCCAGTCCTGGATTCCGCCATCGGGCTCCGAGCATCCAGCGCCCCCCGGAAGGCCCCCCCACGCGACCAGAAGGAGGGCGCTCCCGCGAGGAGGGGAACGCTCGACGACGCGGCGCCCGACGGTTCGGCATCCGGCAGCGCGGCACGCGACAAGGCGGCCCTCGAGGACGCGGGACTCGAGACCTCGGCATGGGCATGTTTGCTTATCTGCGCATGAAAGCAAACATCGCCACAGCCTGCCTTGTTGCTGTCTGGCCCCGGGCGAAGGCCTGACTCCGGGGCCCGCCTACGAGACTTGCCCGAGGCACACCGGGCACCTACTCTTGCCGTTACTCCGCGTTCGTGGCAATCAAGAGGCGCCCGATCCATGGCAGAAAAGCCCGAGTTACGCGCGCTCGTTTTCCGAGCCCGAGGCCTCTCACTCCTCCTCTCCCTCCTCCTGGCCCTGATCGTCGCTCCCGGCTGCGCGGGTGAACCCGGGTCTGACGGGGAGCCCGTTCCCGGTGCCGTGCTCGTACTGGACAGCGCCGGGGTCGTGATCGTGGAGCACGGCCCCCTCGTGGTGGAGGACTCGACTTCCTGGGTGGCGGGGTTCGATCGCGCCGTCACCATTGGCCGGGAAGAGGGCGATCCGGACGCGCTCATCGGGCGGGTCGCGGGGTTCGTGCCTCTTCCGGGCGGGCGGTTCATGGTGGGCGACGGGATCGGCCCCCGGGTCCGGATCTTCGGCCCCGACGGGGCGTTCCTGGAAACGGTGGGGCGCCCCGGCCCCGGGCCCGGCGAGTTCCTGAACCTTGTCGGGGTGCGGGCCTTCCGGGGCGACTCGGTGCTGGTGATGGACTTCGAGGGAGGGCGGTGGTCGATCCTCGGGCCCGACGGCCGGTTCGTGCGCCACCAGTGGCCGACGGTGGCGGGGTGGGACCGCCCCGGTTCGAGCCCTTCCCTCCAGGGGATCTTCGCCGACGGGACCGCGCTCCTCGCCATGGGGCGGCCGTGGGAGTTCACCGAGATCGCCGTGGACCGAGGGAGCCCCATCAACCTCGAGATCCTCACCGCGGAGTTCGTGCGCGCCGACGCGGAGGGCCGGATCCTGGGACGCTTCGGGGACCACAACTTTTCCCGGTCGGTCAGCATGGTGGTCGACGGACCCCGGATGGTCTGGGACGGCCTTCGCCACCAGGGGCTCCGGGCCGTCCAGGGGAGCCGGGTCTGGTTCGGCGAGCCGATGGATGGAGAGGTGCGGGTCTACGCGTCGGACGGGACCCTCGAGCGGATTATTCGGGTGACCCTTCCCGGGGCGGACGGCCCCCCGGCCGAGGTGATGCGGAGGCGGGCGGAAGCCGGCCGTGCGAACGCCCCGGACGACCGGAGGGGGCAGGCATTCGAGCGCTTCGCGGGCGTGACCCCCCTCCCCGACCGGCTCCCCGCCTTCGGGAGCCTCGCGGTGGACCCCTCGGGTCATCTCTGGCTCGGCCCCTACGCCACCGACCCGGTGGAGCCCCTTGTGCCCTGGTACGTCTTCGACCCGGAGGGCGTCTTCACCCGTGTCGTGCACCTTCCCAGAGGCTTCCTCACCCAGGGTCCGTTCCCGAGCGCACCGCCGGCCCTGGTCTTGGGCTACGACCACGTCCTGGCCCGGGCCCGGGGCGAACTCGGCGTGGAGACGATCCAGAGGATCCCGCTCCAGAAGGACTGAGAGGGAGCGGGCCCGGGCCGCAGCTTCCGACCCCGGCTCAGGGCCGCCGGAGCGGTGCCACGAGCACCGTGGAAACCTGGAGCTCGTCCATGACGGGTGCAGCAATGGCATCCCGACCGATCTCCATGCCCCGAAGCCCCTGCGAGAACCACCCCGCGGGGAGATCCACGGCATGCCGGGGAATCCCTTCGGCGTCGAGAACGACCCACCGAGCCATGCCGTTTCCGTCGGTGGGGAGGGCATCGAGTCGGAGCCAGATCCACTCCACTTCGTCCACCACCACCGAACGGAAGAGCGACTCCGCGCGAAGCGCGCCTCGGTCGGGAAAGCTCTGCGGAAGTTCCTGGAGGAGGGCCTCGGCCTCGTCCGGGCGCGCCCCGGGGTCGGGCTCGGGCGCCGCTTCGGTGAATCGCACGATGCGCTCGAGGGTCCCGTCAGCGCGAATCACCCGGAGTTCCCGGCCGCTCTGGTCCAGGCGGTAGAGCCGCTCTCCGCGCACGGCATCGACGGGTCCCGCCGAGAGGCGAACCAGGTTCATTCTGAAAACGGACTCGCCGGGGGAGGGCGGCGGGGTACGGCGCTGCAGGGTGGCCGGCCCGACCACGGTGTCGAAGTGCACCTGGGGAACCCCGTTGAGATCGGCTCTGAAGCTTCGCCAGTTCGGAACGCTCAAGAGGAGATCGCCCTCCTCCTCGCGCTCGGTCCGGAAGCGGTGGCGCACGAAGAGGCTCCCGTCGGAGAAGATCCCGTCGATCTCGGGGCCGATGTCATGCGCCCACCCACGCAGGTCGAACCGCCCGGTATCGACGAAGTCCCCGGCCGCATCGAAGCGTGACCAGCGGGCATTGCGATCGAGCACGAAGAGGGCGTCCCCGGCCAGGCGCGCCAGGCCCATGATCCCGGTGAACTCCCCGGGGCCATCGCCCCTGCGCCCCACGCTTCGCTGATGCACCCCGTCGGAGCCGAAGAAGCGGAGCTGGGAGGCCTGCATGTCGGCCACGACCACGCGCCCGTCGGAGAGGCGGGCGGCGCCGGCCAGGGCTCCGAAGAGGTACGCCGGGTCCCCATCGGCGTCGCCGGGACGCCCGATCCGTACCGTGTCGCTCCACTGCACCACGAGCCCCCCGGGCTCGGGGACGATGAAGGTGTTCACTTCGACCACGGCCACGCCGGCGCTGTCGAACACCTGGAGGGCATCGACCGGTGCACGGGGTCCGTCCGTGCCTTCGCATCCCCACCCTGCAAGGAGGAAGACGGCCAGGCTGGCTGCGGTTGGGCCTGACCGGAGACGGGCCGCGCTGGTAGCCGGCCGTTGGGCGGAAGCCGGCCGATGGCGGGGAGCCCACGTTCCCGCCACCCTCCAGACGGGAAACCGCGCGGGCCTCGTTCCAGGCAGGGGGGCGGACATGCGGGGGCTGAATTTCATGGCCTTGGCCGGATGATGAGGGTGACCTGGACGCAGGTCTCGAGGGGGAGCCTGTCGGCAAGGGCCGGAGGCAAGAGGCCCACCCCGCCATCGTGCAACGTCTGTCAGAAAACCGCAATCGTGAACGGAGGTGGCGGCCCGGAGCGGGGAGCGAGGGCCAGTGCAACACCCCCGGCAACGGACAGGGCCTCAGCAGGCCAGCTTCGGCTCCATTGCGGTGAACCGGGTGACCCCCCCCTCCACCGTCTCGGTGGCGTGGACCAGGCCGGCCGTGCCGTCCACCTGTCGCAGCCACCGAAACCTCGAACTCGCCACCACCTCCCGACGCCCCAGGTCGATGACCTCGGTGTGGGAGTCGAAGGTGGTGGTCAGGTTCAGGAGGCCCGGGTCCACGCGGGGATCCTCGAGGGGACGAAAGGATGCCGCGGACCGCTCCAGGAGCACCCAGAGGCGCGCCTCCTCGTCGATCCAGCTCGAAATCACCTCGGGCAGCGAGGGCACGAGGAGGCCTGCCCCCCGGGGCTGGGTTGCGTGGGGAGGGAACCACGCCTCCTCCCGCTCCATCACCCAGCGAAGCGCACCCGTGGCCTGATCGAGGGCACGAATCCCAAGACGGGCACCAGGACCACCGCCCTTGACCGGGCGCCCGCCCGCGCGGTAGTCTTCGGCCCCTTTCCCGAGCGTTTCTCCCCCGAGCCTTCCCCCCGACGAGACCTCCATGCACCCTGGCATCCCCTTCGCTCCGTTCCGGCCCTCGGGCCCGGTCGAGCGCAGTGCAGTGCGCCAGGTCGCGGGCTGCGCCAAGCCCTTTGTCGGGAAAAAGAAGGCCCCCCTCGCGAGGAGGCGGTCCTCGGGCTGATTGCGTTCCGGAGTTCCGGACCCTTGCCCCCGAGCCCCGTCGCCTCTGCGCGCGGGGCTTTTTTCGTGCCCATGCATCTGCCCTGACCTCTGCCCTGACCCGGTCCGGCCCCTCGCCGGACCCCCGAACACCACGAGGAGTGAACCCCCATGAAGATCGCCATGATCGGTGCCGGCCGGATGGGCCGGGCGGTGGAAGAAGAGGCCCGAGCCCGGGGGCACGAGGTCGTGGCCCTCATCGGGAGCCGGGACAACCCCGACGGCACCGGCCTCACCCCCGAGACCCTGTCGGGAGCGGAGGTCGCCATCGAGTTCACGCGCCCCGACGCCGCGCCCGCCAACCTCCTTCGCCTGGCCGATCTGCGGGTCCCGACGGTGACGGGGACCACGGGGTGGGAGGCCCGACTGGACGAGGTCACCGCCCGGGTGGAGGCGCGCGGCGGGGCCCTCCTCCACGCCGCCAACTTCTCGGTGGGCGCCCACCTCCTCGTGCGGATGTCGCGGCACCTCGCTCGCCTTCTCCGGGGGCGGGAAGACTTCGACGCCTTCCTCCTCGATCACCACCACCGCGAGAAGGTGGATGCGCCCTCGGGAACGGCCCTTCACCTGAAACGGACCCTGGAGGCCACGGACCCGGGGCGGGAATGGCCCGTGACGGCCCTTCGCTCGGGGTGGGCGCCCGGCACCCATGCCCTGGAGGTGGACGGACGCCACGAGACCCTTTCCCTCACCCACACCGTTCGGGACCGCCGCGTCTTCGCCGAGGGTGCGCTCCTCGCCGCAGCCTGGCTCCGGGAGCGGCGGGGGATCCATACCTTTGACGACCTCTTCGAGGAGGAAGACCGATAATGGAACGCTTCACAGGATGCGGCACGGCGCTCATCACCCCCTTCGGGCCCGACGGCGCCGTGGACCTCCCCGGACTCCGGAGCCTCGTGCGAAGGCAGGTTCAGGGAGGCGTCCACTTCGTCGTTCCCTGCGGGTCCACCGGCGAGGCCCAGAGCCTCTCGCCCGAGGAAAGGGCGCGGGTGGTCGAGGCCACGGCCGAGGCCGCCGAGGGCACCCTCGGGGTGGTGGCCGGTGTGAGCCGGAGCGACACGGCGGGCGCCGCTTCAGAGGCGGTGCACCTGGCCGAGCGGGGCGCCTCTGCCGTCATGGTGGTGGCGCCCTACTACGTGCGCCCCACCCAGGCCGGGCTCGAGGCCCACTTCCGGGCCGTGGCCGACGCCTCACCCGTTCCGGTGCTCGTCTACACCGTGCCGGGACGAACCGGAACCCACCTCGCCCCCGACACCCTTCTCCGCGTGGCCGAGCACCCGAATGTGGGGGGGGTCAAGGACTCCACCGGAGACCTCGGGTGGGCCCTGGAGGTGCTTCGAGGGCGCCCGCCGGGCTTTCGCGTGCTGTGCGGCGAAGACGGCCTCGTCCTTCCCCACCTCGCCTCGGGAGGCGACGGGGTGGTCTCGGTTGCGGCCAACGTGATCCCGGCCACCGTGCGGGCCCTGGTGGATGCGACCCTTTCCGGCGACCTGGCCCGGGCCCGGACCCTCCAGCTCCGCCTCCTCCCCCTGGTCCGTGGACTCTTCAGAGAGTCGAACCCCATTCCGGTCAAGGCCGCGATGAGCCGCCTGGGCCTTGCCGAAAACCTGCTGAGACTCCCCCTCACCCCTGCCCTGGAGGGCACGATGCTTGAACTCGAGCACGCCATGGTCGAACTGAACGAAGTGGAGGTCGGACAATGACGGACCGTTCCAGAAACGGGGTCCGGAGCCCCGAGGCCATCGAGGGCGCCCTGGCCCCCTTCGCCGAGGGCGTTCCCGAGGGCGCGGAGGCAGAGGCGCACGCGGCCTTCCTTGCCCTTCGTCATGCCCTGGAGGAGGGCGTGGTCCGTGCCGCCGAGCGGGATGCCGGGGGGAACTGGCACGCCCATGCCTGGGTCAAGCGGGGGATCCTCCTCGGGTTCCGGCTGGGGCAGATGGCCTCTTCCGGTGCGGTGGGCCCCTTCACCTTCGTCGACAAGGACACTTTCGGCGTCCGGGCCTTCCCGCCCGAGGCGGGGGTCCGGATCGTCCCGGGCGGCTCGGCGGTCCGGGAAGGTGCCTACCTGGCACCGGGGGTGGTGTGCATGCCCCCCATGTACGTGAATGTGGGCGCCTGGGTCGGCGAGGGCACCCTGGTGGACTCCCACGCCCTGGTGGGCTCGTGCGCCCAGGTGGGCGAGCGGGTGCACCTTTCGGCCGGGGCCCAGCTCGGGGGCGTCCTCGAGCCCGTGGGGGCCATGCCCGTGATCATCGAAGACGACGTCCTGGTGGGAGGAAACGCCGGCATCTTCGAGGGCACCGTGGTCCGGGAGGGCGCGGTCGTGGCCCCTGGAACGATCCTCACCGGAAGCACCCCCGTCATGGACCTGGTGCACGACCGGGTCTACCGGCGCGAGGGAGACCGCCCCCTCGAGATCCCCGCCGGCGCGGTGGTGGTCCCCGGAACCCGCCCGGTCCGGGAGGGTCCGGGGCACCGGGCGGGTATCGCGCTCTACGCCCCGGTCATCGTGAAGTACCGCGACGACCGGACCGACACCGCGGTGCGGCTGGAGGACCTCCTGCGGTAATGGGGGCGGGACCGGGGAGGAGTGGGACCGGGGAGGGGTGGGACCGGGAAGGCGTGGGACCGGGGGGGCGTGCCGGCCTGGCCGGGGATCGTGCACCGGGCAGCCCGGGCGCCTTTCCGGTTCAGGCGGGAGTCCCCACGACCCCCACCCGGTGCAGAAAGGTGCCGAAGCGCTCCCCCTCCTCCCCTTCCACCCCGTACCGCCGGAGGAGGGGCCCCAGGGTGGAGAGGATCTCCGACTCGTCGGCATTCTCGAGGACGGGGGTCGCGAGCCGTTCGCCATGGAACCCTCCCCCCAGGTAGAGGGCGTAGCGGCCCGGCCCCCGCCCGGAGAGCCCTACCTCGGCCACGTAGGGGCGCGAGCATCCGTTGGGGCACCCGCTCATCCGCATCACGATGGGGGCTTCCTCGATCCCGGCCTCCTTCGCCAGCGCCTCGATCCGGTCCAGAAAGGAGGGGAAGTACCGCTCGGCCTCGGCCATGGCCAGGGGGCAGGTGGGGAGGGCCACGCAGGCCATGGAATGGAGGCGGACCGGGGAGCGCCGGTTCCCTTCGGAGAGCCCGTGCTCCGCCAGGCAGGCCTCGATCCGGGGACGCTCCCCTTCCGGAATCCGGGCCACGATCAGGTTCTGGTTCGCGGTGACCCTGAACTCTCCCAGGTGGAGCCCGGCCAGGGCGCGAAGCCCGGTCAGGAGGGGGCGGTCCTCCCCGTCCGCCACCCGGCCATTCTCCACGAAGAGGGTGTGGTTCCAGTTCCCGTCCCGGTTCCGGGTCCACCCGATCCGGTCCTGGCTCGTGAGGAACCGGTAGGGGCGCTCGGGCCCCAGCGCCCAGCCGAGCCGGCGCTCCAGCTCCTCCCGGAACCAGGCCAGGCCGAGCCTGTCGATGGTGTACTTGAAGCGGGAAAGCTTCCGGTCCACCCGGTTTCCGAAGTCGCGCTGGATCTCCACCACCGTCCGGGCCACCTCGACGGTCCGCTCCGGCGGGAGGAACCCGAGGACGTCGCCAAGCCGGGCGTAGGTCCGGGGATCGCCGTCGGTCCTCCCCATCCCCCCGCCCACCACGAGATTGAATCCCTCCAGCGCATCGCCCTGACCGATGGCGATGAACCCCAGGTCCTGGGTAAAGACGTCCACATCGTTCACCGGCGGAATGGCAAACCCCACCTTGAACTTCCGCGGCAGGAAGGTGGGGCCGTAGATCGGCTCCTCCTCGACCTCGCGGGCTTCCGCCCCGGGGAGGGGCGACCGCTCCCCATCGATCCAGATCTCGTGGTAGGCCCGGCTCCGGGGAAGGAGTTCCTCGCTCACGGCCCGGGCCAGGGGAAAGACGGCGGCGTGGAGCGGATCGAGCTCGGGAAGCGAGGTGGCCATGACCCCGCGGTTCACGTCTCCGCAGGCCCCCACCGTGTCGAGGAGCACCCGGTGAAGCCCCTGGAGCGCAGGGCGCAGGTCGCCCTTCAGCACGCCGTGGAGCTGGAAGGTCTGCCGGGTGGTGAGCCGGAGGGTTCCGTTGGCGCGGGACCGGGCCAGTTCATCCATCACGAGCCACTGGTCCGGGCGGCACACCCCACCCGGGAGGCGCACCCGGATCATGAACTCCCAGGCGGGTTCGAGCTTCCGGCGGCGCCGTTCGTCCCGTTCCTCCCGGGCATCCTGCCGGTAGATGCCATGGAACTTGGTGAGTTCGTGGTCCTGGGCGCGGAGCCCCCCGGTCATGCGATCCTCCAGGCTCTCCACCAGGGTGCCCCGGAGCCCCGCGCTCTCGCGCTTGATGCGTTCGTTGGGGTGGAGTTCCTCGAGGGGGCGGCTCCGGTCGGGGCGCGCATCGGCGGTGGGGCTCGTGGACGAGGTGGGGCTCGTGGACGAGGTGGGGCTCGTAGACGAGATGGGGCCCGAGGAATCGGGGGAGCTCGAGGGCGTGGTGGGGTCGGTCATGGGTGGCAGGGTCGAGGTTCAGGGGGGGAGACGGGGTCAGACGAGGGCGGCCAGGGGGGTGCGTGGGAGGGTCAGTCCACGCCGATTCAGTACACGTCCCTCAGGTAGCGATGCGAAGAGGCGAGCCCCCGGAGCCACTCCCGGGCCCCGTTGGGATCGAGGCCTCCATGGACCCGGGCCACCTCCTCGAGGGCCTGGTCCACGCCCCGGGCCATGCCCCGGGCATCTCCGCAGAGGTAGACCCGGGCGCCCTCGCCGAGCCACCGCCAGAGCTCGGCCCCGCGGGCCCGGACGCGGTCCTGCACGTAGTGCTTCTCCGATCGGTCGCGGGAAAAGGCCACCTCCATGCGGTGGAGGACGCCTCGCTCCAGAAAGCGCTGCCACTCCACCTGGTAGAGGAAGTCCTCGCGAAACCGGCGCTCTCCGAAGAAGAGCCAGGTGGGCCCCGAGGCTCCCGCGAGCTCGCGCGCCTGGAGAAAGGCCCGGAAGGGCGCGACCCCGGTCCCGGCCCCGATCATCACCACCGGAAGGTCCGGATCGTCCGGGAGGCGGAAGTTCCGGTTCTCCTGCACGAACACGGGCACGGCATCGCCGAGGGCGCGCCGATCGGAAAGGAAGGAGGAGGCCATGCCGTTTCGCGCTTTCCCGTCGGGGGTCTCCCGGACCACGGCCACCGTGAGATCCACCTGGTCGGGGGCCCAGTCCGGCGCCGAGGCAATGGAGTAGAGCCGGGGCTGGGCGCGGCGAACCGAGTCGACGAAGTGCTGCGGCTCGAGTCCCGGAAGGGGAAAGTCCTCGAGAATGTCCCGCACCTGGTTGCATCGCAGAAAGCGCAGGAGGGCCTCCCGGTCCTCCCCTTCGACCAGGCCTCGAAGCTCGGCCGCTCCGGATGCCCGGGCCCAGCTCCGGAGAAATCCCGGGGTGAGAAGGGTGAGTTCGAGCCGCGTGGCGAGGGCATCTCCGAAGGCGAGCGCTTCCTCCCCCACCCGCACGGGGGTGTCGGGAGCGGCGTCGAGGGCCGAAAGCACCGCATCCACGACCTCCTCCTCGTTCTCCGCCACGACCCCGAGGGCATCGCCCGGCCGGAACCGGAGGGCGCCGGGCTCGAACCGGAGCTCCACATGGAGGGTCTCCTTGTCGGATCCCAGTCCGGTCAGGGGGTGCCGGTCCAGGAGCTCCGCCATGCAGGGCGCCTCCCGCGATGCACCCCGGTCGGCGGCCGCCTCGGCCGGCACGCCCCGCGCGCCACCCGACAGGGCTGGGGCGGGCACGGCCCCCGGCGCCGCGACCCAGGGGCTCCCGTCGGGCACGACCCCCGGCGCTGCCGCAGGGGCCGCTGCAAGCACCTCCAGAAGGGCTTCCGACCAGGCCCGCGCTGGAGCCTGGAAGTCCACATCGCAGGTGGCCAGGGGGAGGATCCGTTCGGCCCCGAGCTCCTCGAACCTCCGGTCGAGATCCCCGCCGGCCTTGCAGAACTCCAGGTAGCTCGAGTCGCCGAGGGCAAGCACGGCGTAGCGGGCGGCCTCGAGCCTCGGTGCCTTTCTCCCCAGCACGAACTCGAAGAAGGAGGCGGCTCCGGAAGGAGGATCCCCCTCGCCATGCGTGGATGCAACGAGGGCCAGCAGGCGCTCGCTTCGGAGTTCCCGCACCGGGTAGCTGGCCATGTCCAGGACCCGGGCGCGGATCCCGGCCCCCACGGCCCGTTCCAGGAGCTGGCGGGCCACCGACTCCGAGTTTCCAGTCTCGGAGCCGAAGAGGATCGTGAGGATCGCATCCCCCTCCGGCCCGGTGGCCGGGGGCCCCGGTGGGGCAGCCAGCCCGCCGCCGGGCGCGATCCGCCCTTCCCTGGAGGTGGCCGTTCCGCCTCCCGGCGCGGCCGGCCCTCCCTCCAGCGCGGCCAGCCCTCCCCCCAGCGCGGCCAGGTACCCACTCATCCAGAGGGCCTGGTCCCGGGTGAGCTCCGCCGCCAGGGCTTCGAGCCGACCCAGGTGTTCGGCGGAGACCGGTGCGGCGGCGGAGACCGGTGCGGCGGCAGGGCCCGGTGCGGCAGCGGAGCCCGGTGCCCGGGGTGTTCCCGGAGCGGGGGGGGCCGCGAGTGTCGGGGCACTCATGCCTCGTCCTCCGCGGTAAGCGCGGCGAGAACACCTCCGAGGGGCTCCTCGTCCGTCAGGAAGGCATCGTGCCCCCGGGGAGAGCGGAAGCGCACCAGGGGCGCGGCCTCCGGGAGGGCGGCGTGGAGCGCCTGCATCTGCCAGAGCGGCACGAGGGCATCTTCCTCCACCGCCACCACGGTCGTGGGCACGGCGATCCTGGCCGGGTCCACCTGGTGAAGGTCGAGGGACTGGCACAGGGTAAGGAAGTGGTCGGGGGTGAACCGATCGGCGAAGGCCTCCCCCTGGTGCCGGAGGTAGCCCTCCACCGGGAAGCGGATCCGGCTCCCGGACGCCTCCGGCTCCATCGGGAACCGCTCCTCGAACTCGCCGGCCGTGCGGTACGTGGTCATGGCAAGGGCACGCGCCAGCACGAGCCCCTCCCGCGGCTCCCCGGCGCGCTCGCCGAAGAGGGCCAGGTCGCGCTGGAGACCCCGGAGGGCGGTGGCCATGGGGTGGCTCCGGTGCGCACCACTGATGGCCACGACCCCGCGGGCCCGCTCCGGAAAGAGGGCGCCGAAGGCAAGGGCCACCATGGCCCCGTACGAGGCCCCCACCACGGCGCGGGCACGCTCCACCCCCAGGTGGTCGAGAACGGCGGCGAGGCCCCGGGCCTGGTCCCCGGTGGTCACCACCGGGATCGACGCCGAGCCCGGGACCCGGACGGGCGCACTGGAGGCGCCGGGGCCCCCGATCCAGTCCATGCCGATGATCCTCGCCTTCCGCGTGTCGAGAGGGCGACCGGGTCCCACCATGAGAGGCCACCACCCCGGCTCGGTGGACCGGGCACTCGCGCAGGGATGCCCGTCGGCGGAGATCCCGCCGAGAACGACCACCACCGGACCCTCCGGGTTTCCGACCTCCTCGAAGCCCACCCGGCCCCGCTTCAGGGTGTGGCCCCCTCCGAGGGTGAAGGGAGAGGGGAGGGGCGCGGTGCCCTCGCGGGCGGGGGGAAGCTCGGTCGGGTGCGTGGGGGCGCGGGTCATGGCTCGCTCTCCGCTTCGGGTGGATCGGTGGGGGGAACGCCAGGACGCACGGCGGGGAACGCGCCCGGCAACTCGCGAGGCGGAACGAGTCCGGCCTCCTCCAGGAGGCGGACCACGGCCTCGGCCCCCTCGCCGGGCGTGAGCCGAGTCGTATCGATCCGCAGTTCCGGTCGGGAAGGAGCCTCGAAGGGCGCCCGACTTCCCGGGAGGGGCGCCACCCGTCCCTCGGCCTCGCCTCGGTAGAGCCCCTTCGGATCACGACGCCGGACCTCCTCGAGGGGTGCGTCCACATGGATCTCGAGGAAGCGCCCCCGGGGGAACCGGCCTCGAGCCCGTTCCCGGTCCGGGAGATGGGGCGACACGAAGGCGCAGAGCACGAGGTGGCCCAGGTCGAAGAGGATGCGGGCCACCTCCCCTGCCCTCCGGAGGTTTTCGCTGCGATCGCCGTCGGAGAACCCCAGGTCGCCCGACAATCCGGCCCGCAGCGTGTCTCCGTCGAGAAGGGCGGTCCGGACGCCCCGATCGAAGAGGATCTCCTCGACGCGACGCGCCAGGGTGCTCTTCCCCGCCCCGGAGATCCCCGTGAACCAGACCACGCCGGCGCGGTGGCCACTCCGCTCCTCCCTCCGCCGCCGGGAGATGGCCGGGCGCTCCGGTGTCACGTGGGGAGACACGGGACGATGGGCCGCGGCACCCCGGATGAGCCCAGCCGCCACCGTGTCCTTTCCGTCGGGGTCCACGAGGAGAAAGCTCCCGGTGGTCCGGTTCTCGGTGTACCGGTCGAAGGCCATGGGCTCGGCGGCCACGAGGTGCACCCGCCCGATGTCGTTCGCCGTCAGGGTCGAGGCCGGGAGGGCGCGGAGGGTGTCCACATCCACGCGGTGGAGCAGGCGCGACACCCGGGCCCGGAGCCGACGGGTGCCATGAACCACGAGGTAGGGTCGATGAAGCTCGAGGGGGCGGTCCCCCATCCAGCACAGCTCGGCCTCGATCCGATCCGAAACCACGGGGGGATCGTCGGGATGGACGAGGAGCGACCCCCGGGCCACATCCACCTCCTCCACGGTTCGAACCACCACAGGAGTCCCTGCACGGGCGCGCTCCACGGGCCCCTCGAAGCGAAGCACCTGGTCCACCACCGCCTCGCCCCCCCCGGGAAGGATCCGGACCCGGTCCCCCGGAGCCAGGGCTCCCGCCACGGGGGTGCCGGCGTACCCCCGGAATCCCCCGGGGGCGCGCACCACGTGCTGTACGGGAAAGCGGAGCCCCAGGGGGGCCTCCCGGGTGCGCGGATCGGCTGCCTCGAGCACCGAGAGGAGGGGGCCTCCCCCGTACCACGGGGTCCGGCCCGAGGGCTCGACCACATTGTCGCCATGAAGGGCGCTCGCAGGCACGAACTCCACCTGCTCCACCCCTTCGAGCCCCCGGGCGAACCGGAGGAAGTCCTCCTCCACCCGGCGGAAGGCCCCCTCGTCGAAGCCCACCAGGTCCATCTTGTTCACCACCACCACCAGGTGGGAGATCCCGAGGAGGGCCGAGAGAAAGGCATGGCGCCGGGACTGGGTCACGATCCCCTTTTCGGCATCGACGAGGATCAGGGCCAGATCGGCGGTGGAGGCCCCCGTCACCATGTTTCGCGTGTACTCGAGGTGCCCGGGGGTATCGGCAATGACGAAGGAGCGGACCGGGGTCGAGAAGTACCGGTACGCCACATCGATGGTGATTCCCTGCTCCCGTTCGGCCCGGAGTCCGTCGGTGACGAGGGCCAGGTCGAGTGCGCCGCCCTCCCCACGCCGCCCCGCCCCGGCGATCTGGTCGAGCTGGTCCTCGAAGAGGGATCGGGTGTCGTGGAGGAGACGCCCGATGAGGGTGCTCTTCCCGTCGTCGACGCTCCCGGCGGTGGTGAGGCGGAGGAGGCCCCGGGTCGCCGCAGCCGTGCGAAGTGTGGGCGCGTTCATCAGAAGTACCCCACCCGCTTGCGGTCTTCCATGGCCGCGTCGGAGAGCCGGTCGTCGGCCCGCCCGCCCCGCTCGCTCGTCCGGGCGCCGGCCACCTCGAGGAGCACGTCGTCGAGGGTGACCGCCTCGGAGGCCAGTGCTCCCGTGCAGGTGCAGTCCCCCACGGTCCGGAATCGCACCCGGCGCAGCTCGGGCACCTCTCCCGGCCGAAGCGTCAGGAAGGGGGTCCGGGCCAGGAGGATCCCGTCGCGCTCCACCACCTCGCGTTCGTGGGCCAGGTAGAGAGAGGGGACCGGAATGGCCTCCCGCCGGATGTAGCCCCACACATCGAGCTCGGTCCAGTTGGAGAGGGGAAAGACCCGGAAGTGTTCTCCGGGATGCATGGCGCCCTGGCAGAGGTTCCAGAGCTCGGGCCGCTGCCTCCGGGGATCCCACTGGCCGAACCGGTCCCGATGGGAGAAGACCCGTTCCTTGGCCCGGGCCTTTTCCTCGTCGCGGCGTGCCCCCCCGATGGCGGCATCGGCCCGCAGCTCCCCCAGGGCGTCGAGGAGGGTCACGGTCTGAAGTGCGTTCCGGCTCCCGCCCTCCTCCACCTCCCGGGCCCGCCCGAGCCGGATCGAATCCTCCACCGAGCGCACCACGAGATCGACCCCCAGCGTCTCCACGAACCGGTCCCGGAAGGCCAGGGTCTCGGGAAAGTTGTGCCCGGTGTCCACATGGAGGAGAGGGAAGGGCACCGGGCCCGGATGAAAGGCCTTCCGGACGAGCCAGGTCAGGACAATGGAGTCCTTCCCCCCCGAAAAGAGGAGGACGGGTCGTTCGAACCAGCCGGCGACCTCGCGGAGGATCCAGATGGATTCGGCCTCGAGCTCGGCAAGGTGGTCGTTCGGCGGGCGGATCATGGGCGCCCCCCGGCCACACGGGCGGCCTCGGGTTCGTGCGCCCCGGGGAGCCTCTCCGTCGCCCCGGTGTCCCGATCCCCGACCCTTCGGGCGCGGAGAGCCCGGATCCGGGCGCCCACCTCGACCACGGGCCCCACCACGATGAGGGCCGGACCTTCGAGCCGCGCCAGGCGCACCTTCGCGGCAATGTCGTCGAGGGTGCCCTCGACGATCCGCTCCTCCGGAAGGGTCCCCTTCTCCACCACCGCCACCGGTGTGTCCGCGGCGTGCCCTCGGGCCACGAGCTCCCGCGACAGGGCCCGGATCCGGGCCAGCCCCATGAAGATCACGAGGGTCCCCTCGGTGTCGACCTTCGGGACCCTGTAGAGGGGCGCCACCCCGGCGAGCCCTTCGCCGGCACGGTGTCCGGTGAGGAAGGTCACCGAGGAGGCGGCCCCCCGGTGCGTGAGGGGGAGGAGGGCCGAAGCGGCGACCCCGAGGGCGGCCGTGACCCCGGGGACCACCTCCACCGGCACCCCGGCCCGGGCCAGGGCCAGGGCCTCCTCGCCCCCGCGTCCGAAGACGAAGGGGTCCCCTCCCTTGAGGCGCACGACGGTGCCGTGCCGGCGGGCGAGGGCCACGAGGAGCCGGTTCACCCGGTCCTGCCCCGGCCCCGGGATCCCCTTCCGCCGCCCGATGAAGAGCCGCCTGGCCCCGGGGCGGACCTCGTCCAGGAGGCGGGGGTCCACGAGGGCGTCGTAGGCCACGGCGTCGGCTTGGCCCAGGAGCTCGGCGCCCCGTCGGGTCAGGAGCCCGGGGTCGCCGGGTCCCGCCCCTACCAGGTAGACGGTCCCGGGTCTATTCTCGTTCAGATGCACGGTCTCTCCTCGTGGTTCGAGCGGCCCCCGGGCCGCGTTGGGTTCCCCCGGTCGTGACTCCCCTCTCCCCTTCTCCTGTCTCCCACCGCGCCCCGGCAGCCGGAGCGTCCGCCACCGGGCTCCTCCTGGTGGGGCACGGCTCCCACCAGGCTGCCGCCTCGTCCCTCTCGGTTCACGACGCGGCACGATCCCTCCGGGCCCGTGGCCGCTTCGCCCAGGTCCGGGTGGGCTTCTGGAAGGAGGACCCGCACCTCCACCAGGCCCTCCTCCCCTTCGAGACGCCCCGCGTGGTGGTGGTCCCCTGCTTCACGAGCCGGGGCTACTTCACCGATGGGGTGGTCCCCCGGGAACTCGCGGCAGGGGTCGACCACCTTTCGGGAGCGGCCCCCGCGTACCGGATCACCCCTCCGGTGGGCACGCACCCCCGCATGGCGGAGCTGGTTCTGGAGCGGGCGCGCAATGCCCTGGGCGGCGGGGTGACGAAGGCCGCCCTCGTCCTCGTGGGGCACGGAACCGAACGTCACCCCGACTCCGGCGCCGTGACCGAGGCGCTGGCCCGGACCCTCGGCCCCCACTGGGAGGGCGGGCCCGTGCTTCCGGCCTTTCTCGACCAGGAGCCCCGGGTGGAGCGTCAGCTCGAGGCGTGGAAGGACGGTCCGGTGGTCGTGGTCCCCTTCTTCATGTCCGAGGGATGGCACGCGGGTCACACCCTTCCCCGCTCCCTGGGCGGGGGCGAGGGGGCGGGCCCTCCCATCCACTACGCCCGCGCGGTGGGAACCCACCCGGCGCTCCCGGAGATCATCGAGGAGCTGGCCCTCGCTGCCCTTTCGGACGATGGGAAGCGCCCGTTCCTCCCTCCGGGCCCTGCCCCGGCCACGGACCCGGAGGTGCGCCTCCCTGCCCTCCGGGCGCGCGACGCCTTCCGGCGCCTCCTGCCCGACGAGGGGGAGGCGCCGGTCACCCTCCTCCAGCTCCGGATCCTTCCCCTCGGGGGAGGGCGCTACCGCGTGCTCCACCGGGACGACGCCCACCGGGATCCCTCGGACCTCCGAGCCCTCTCCCAGGTGCACGATGCTGCCGAGGTGGGCGGCCGAAGCACGATCGGGGGGCATCGACCCATTCGGGGGAGGGGGGACCTCGAGGGAGGATGGTGCTTTTCGGCACTCACCGCCGACGAGGTATACGAGGTCGTGGCGCACCTCTATCCGTCCGCCTGGGTGGAGCGGACCCTCTTCGAGGAGGGCGTCCTCGAGGCCCGCTCCTTTCGCGCGGCGGTGGGTCGCCACGTCGGGATGTTCCGTCCCCTCGAGGCGCTGCCCGCGCCCGCCATCGCGGCGGCCCGAAGGGAGGTGTGCACCCTCGGAGGATGCCTTCGCACCGTCGAGTGGGATGCGGATCCCCCGCGGCCGGCCCCCGTCCCGGAGGGCCCGGCGCCTCCCCTCCCCTGCCTCGAGCCCTGCTCCCGGCTCCTTTCGCACGCCCTGGAGCTCCTTCCGAAGGACGGCGCGTCGTAGGAGCCCTGTGCGGGCGCTCATGGTCCGCCCTCCGTTGCGAGGGCCTGCTCGAAGTCCCGACGGAGGTCCTCCAGCGCCTCCACGCCCACACTCACCCGCACCAGTTCGGGGGTCACCCCGGCGGCCCGCCGGGCCTCTTCCGAGAGGGATGCGTGGGTCGTGGTCCAGGGGAGGATCACCACCGTCTTCGCGTCGCCGATGTTGGCCAGGTGGCTCGCCAGGCGGGTCCCATCGACGAAGCTGCGTGCAGCCGCCGCATTTTCCAGCTCGAAGCTCAGCACCCCGCCGAACCCGTTCCGGAGCACGCGTCCGGCCACCTCCCGCGAAGGATGGTCCGGGAGCCCGGCGTAGTGGACCCTCCGCACGCGGGGGTGGCCTTCGAGCCACCGGGCCAGGGCCAGGGCGTGGTCGCACTCCCGCTGCACCCTGAGCGAGAGCGTTTCGAGGCCCACGAGTCCCTGGAAGGCATCGTGAGGCGAGAGCGTCATGCCCAGGGTCACGAGCCCCAGGTCCCACGCCCGCAGCCGGAAGGCCAGCTCCCCGCCCCGGGAGAGGTAGCTTCGGCCCCGGGCATCGAGCCGTGCGAAGGCCGGAAAGCGAGGGTGATCCCAGTCGAAGGATCCCCCGTCCACGATGACCCCGCCCACGAAGGTCCCGTGGCCCCCGATCCACTTGGTGGCGGAGTGGACCACGATGTCCGCTCCCAGGTCGAAGGGGCGGCAGAGGTAGCCGGCGCACCCCCAGGTGTTGTCGACCACAAGGGGGATGCGACGCTCCCGGCAGAGGCGGGCCAGGGCCGGGAGGTCGGCCACGGTGCAGGTGGGGTTTGCAATGCTTTCCACCCACACCGCCACGGTCCCGTCTTCGAGGGCCCGCTCCACGGCCTCCGGCGTGGGATCCACGGCAGACCATCGGCATCCCCAGGGCTCCAGGAGCTTCCGCGCCACCGAGAAGGTCCCCCCGAAGAGTTCCTTCGAGAAGACCACGTGCCCCCCCGGCTCCACCAGGGAGAGGAGGGCGGCCGTGGTGGCCGCCTGGCCCGACGAGAGTCCGACGCCTCCGGCACCCCCTTCGAGGCGAACGACCCGCTGCACGAACGCCTCCACCGTGGGGTTGTGCATTCGCCCGTACTGGTTCCCTGCCCGCTCTCCCGCGAACACGGCCTCGGCATGGTCCGCGTCGTCAAAGAGAAAGCTGCTCGTGGCATGAATGGGAACGGCACGGGCCCGGGTCACCGGATCGGGAGCCTCCTGCCCCGCATGGACCTGCAGGGTGTCGAAGTGGAGGCCGGAAGCGTCGGCGCCCGTCATGTCCGTGCGGCTCCGCGCTCCACCGGAACCCCCACCAGCGACCCGTACTCCGTCCACGAGCCGTCGTAATTGCGGACCCGGGGGTACCCGAGGATCTCGGTGAGGAGGAACCAGGTGTGGCTCGCCCGCTCGCCGATCCTGCAGTACGTCACCACCTCCCGGTCGGGGTGGATCCCGGCGCCCTCGTAGATGGCGCGCAACTCCTCGGCGCTCCGGAAGGTGCCGTCTTCCCGGACCGCCTTCGACCAGGGGATGTTCGCGGCACCGGGTACATGCCCCCCCACGTAGGGCTGCTCCTGGGGAAGATGGTCGGGAGCGAGCTTCTCTCCGCTGAACTCCTCCGGAGATCGCACATCGATGAAGGCCGAGGTGGCCAGGGGTCCGAGAACGTCGTCCCGGAGGGCCCGGAAGGCGGGGCGCTCCTCTCCCCCGAGCACGAAGGCGGTGGGGGTGGGCTCGTGCACCAGGGAGGTGAGGGGGCGTCCCTCGAGCTCCCACTTCTTTCGCCCGCCATCGAGGAGGCGAACCGCGTCGAAGCCCCGGTACCGAAGGAGCCAGTAGGCGTAGGCGGCGAACCAGTTGCTGTTTCCACCGTAGAGGACCACGGTGGAGCCGGCCTCGACCCCCGAGCGGGCCAGGAGGGCCTCCAGCGCCTCGCGACCGATGTAGTCGCGGCGCACACCCTCGTGAAGGTCGGTGTTCCAGTTCCAGGCAAGGGCTCTCGGGATGTGCGAGCTCCGGTAGACCTCGGGGTCCTCGTCCACCTCGACCACGACAATGGAAGGGTCGGCGAGGCGGGCGGCGAGCCACTCGGTGCTCACGAGGGCATGGGGGTTCGGGTGCAGACTCATGCGGGAAATCTCCTCTGAGGGGGGATGGTTGGAGGCCGGAGAATCCGGCCGGGGCAGGGCCGGGGATTCCGGCCGGCGCGAGGCCCGTGGGCGGCGCCTCGCGAAGGGCCCTTTGCGGGAATCCGGATCACCGGATTTCCCACCGAAGGGCGATGAGGGTGACGAAGACGACGAAGAGCACCGCGGTGAGGGGAATCCCCACCCGGGCGAAGTCGGAGAAGCGGTATCCGCCGGGCCCCAGGACCATGAGGTTGGTCTGGTAGCCCACCGGACTCAGGAAGGCCGCCGAGGCGGAGAGGGCCACCGCCCAGGCGAAGGCCCGGGGCTCGGCCCCCACCGCGGCGGCGGTCCCCATGGCCACCGGGAACATGAGCGCCGCCGCCGCGTTGTTCGTGACGATCTCGGTGAGGAGCATGGTGGCGAGGACCACGCTGGCCAGGGCCACCAGGGGTCCCATGGCACCGCCTGCAGAGGCGATCCCCAGGGCCAGGGTGTCGGCGAGCCCGGAGCGCTCCACGGCCCGGGCGAGCCCGAGGGCCCCCACGATGGCCACGATGAGCCGGGCCTCCGCCGCGCGCAGGGCCTCCCCCGGAGACAGGGTTCCCGACATCACGAGAAAGAGCACCACCGCTCCCGCGGCGTGAGAAATGGGGAGGAGCCCCGTGGCCGAGCACCCCACCATGAGCACCACCAGGAGGAGGACGAAGCGCCTTCTCCCGCTCCTCGTTTCCGCTCGGTCCACCCGGCTTCGAAGGGGTGAGGCGGGTTCCGCCCCGGCCCCGGCCACGGCCACCCCCCTCTCCGGCGCGGGGTGGAGCCGGCGCGCGGACCAGGCCAGCGCTCCGAGCCCTGCGAGGCACGCCGGCACACCCACGCCGCTCATCTCGAAGAGCCCGAGGGGGCGCATCCCCCCGGCCTCCATCGAGCCCGAGACCACGAGGTGGGTGGAGGTCCCCACGAGGGTCGTCATGCCCCCGAGGATCGCGGCGAAGGAGAGGGGAAGGAGGTACCCGCGCGGGGTCTCTCCATGGGCCTTCGCCCAGGCCTCCACCCGGGGCAGGAGCATGGCGACCACCGGGGTGTTGTTCAGGAAGGCCGAGGCACCCGCAGCCGAGAGGAGAAGTCGCCAGCTCCGCGACCTCCGGCTCCCGTTGCGGGCCAGAACGAATCCGACGAAGGCCTCCACCGCCCCCGACCGATGGGCCCCCCGGGCCACCACGAAGAGGGCGGCCACGGTCCAGGGGGCCGGGTTCGCGAGCCCCGAAAGGGCCTCTCGGGGAGGGATCACCCCCGCAACGAGGAGAACGACCACCGCCCCTGGAAGGGCCAGGGCGGGGCTGGCGCGGGCTCGGGCCATGGCCCAGAGGGAAAGGGCCACCACCAGGAGGGTCAGCCAGGCGTGCGGATGCATGAAGGGACTCGGGGCGCATGGGTCTCGGGGTCGGAAAGGGCTCAGAGGGTGTGGAGGCCGCACTCGGTCCGGACGGAGCCGCGCCACCGTCCGGCCCGCTCCGGCTCGCCGGGACGGACGGGGGTGGTGAGGGGCGCGTCGCCCACGCTGGCATAGCCCCGCCGGTGGAGGGAGTTGGAGGGGAGGCCATGGGCCTCGATGAAGCGCCAGACGTCCTGCGCCTTCCAGTGGGCCAGCGGGTTCACCTTGAAGCGCACGCCCCCTTCGAGCACCGGAAGGCTCCCCCGACTGAGCCCCTGGTCCCGCCGCCGCCCGGTAATCCACCCCTCGACCCCGTCGAGGAGGGGAAGGAGGGGCTCCACCTTCGTGACCTCGTGGAAGCGTGCCACGTCTCGCTCCCAGAGGCGGGGGCCGTGCGCCCCTTCGAAGTGCTCGAGGTCGGGCGCCGGTCGCACCACGGTCAGGTCCAGGGCGTAGCGGTCCGCCACCTCGCGGGCGAGCTGCAGGGTCTCGGGGAAGTGGTGGAGGGTGTCGATGAAAACCACCGGCACCCGGGCCCGCAGCTCCCGGAGGAGGTGGAGGAGGACGATCCCCCCGGGGCCGAAGGAGGTGGTCAGAAGGAGGCGCTCCGGGGGGAGCACGCCCAGCACCCAGTCGAGGATGCGCCGGGGGTGGCCTTTCCCGAGGAGGAGGTCCAGCGAGCGGATGACCCGGGTTTCGGAGGGGTCAGGGAGGATGCGGGGCCAGGGAGCCATGGTGCGGTGTTCCTGCCGGGGGTGGAGAGAGGACCGGGGTCGAGGGGGAACGGGGTCGGGGTAGGGCCGGGGTCGGGGTAGGACCGGGGTCGAGGGGGAGCCGAGGTCTGGGTAGGGCCGGGGTCGGGGTAAGGCCGGGTTCGAGGGGGAACGGGAGTCCAGGGAGGACCGGGGTCGCGGGGGCCGGAAATTCGGAGGCACAAAAAAACCCGACCGCAGCCAGAGGGGCCGCGGTCGGGTCGGAGGGTCTTGGGGGTTCAGCCCGCTACACCATCAGGATCTCCGTCACGGCCACGGCCTCGGCGCACATGCCACAGGGCATGCAGGCACAGAGGGCGCAGCACATGGAGAGGGAGGGAGTTCCCGAGACGGGCACCGGGCGCACGGCATGGCCACGGGATCCGGGGGATCCCGCCGCAGCGGTGCGAAGTCGGAAGGAGGGGTGCGCGTCCATAGGGTAAGCGAGCCTAAACCCGCAGGCGGAACAGTGTCAACCCCGGCACCCCTCGGGGCGGGACGTCCAGGGGGAGCCGGCGGGGGGAGCCGGCGGGGGGCGGCTTCGACCCCGGTGTGGCGGGGGCTTCAGTCCCATCTGCCCGCCTCTCCGCCGATGGATCCGTCGGCCACTGCAGCCACGAAACCCGCCATGAGCCGGGCCGCTTCGGCCGCCTCGAGCCCCCGGTCGGTCAGCGAGCACCAGGTGCGAAAGTCGAGGGCGTGCCCCGTGGCAACCCGGACCCGCCGCTGGGCCCCCACGCCCCCGCCCCACCCCGCCGCGAGTCCGCTTTCCACCTCGGCGAAGTAGGCGTGGAAGGGGACCATGACCTCGGCGAGCGCCTCCACCTTTGCCTCGTCCTCGAAGACGCGCTCCAGCATGGGCCTCCCCCGGGCGTACCAGCCGTAGAGCGCGAGGAGGGCCGCCTCGAGGCGGGCGGAGGGTGACCGGACGCCGATCCACCCGGCAGGGTCGGGCGGCGGATGCGATGCGCTCCAGTACGCCGAGCACCCCCGGATCAGCGAACGCTCGTCGGGGAAGTGCCGGTACACGGTCAGGCGCTGCACCCCCGCCCGCTCGGCAATGGCGCTGATCGTGGTGGCCGCGGGCCCCACCTCCTCGTGCAGGGCCACCACGGCCTCGAGAATCCGCTCTCGTGCCGGTCTCCGTTTCATGCAATGAACATATCCGTTCATGCATGCCTTGCCAATCAGGTATGCCCAGGGCATCTTCCTTCCATGACAGTAAACACCAGTGTTCACTTCATCACCCTCAACCGGAGCCTCCCATGTCCCGGAACGCGGACCGCCCCGCCATCGAGCTCCCCCACCTTGTTCCTCCCCAGGGAGGGGAGGGCTTCGAGTTCGGTGGTCTCGGCGTCGACTGGAAGCTCGACGGGCACCTCTCGGACGGACGCTTCAGCGTTGTCCACCATCCCATCGCCCCCCGAGCCCTCGCCGCCCCCCTTCACTTTCACCACAACGAAGACGAGTACTCCTATGTGCTGCAGGGCACCCTGGGCGCCCTCCTCGGCGACGACGTGGTGACGGCGGGGCCGGGGACCTGGGTCATGAAGCCCAGGAAGCAGTGGCATACCTTCTGGAATGCAGGCGACACGCCCTGCCACATCATCGAGGTGATCTCGCCAGCCGGCTTCGAAGGCTATTTTCGCGAAATCGCCGCCGCCCGGGACAACCCCGAGGCCTTCCCGGCGATCAGTCGCAAGTACGCGCTGGAAATGGACATGGAGAGCGTGCCGGGGCTCTGCGAGCGCTTCGGGCTGGTCTTCCCCGAGCCCTGACCCGAGCCCTGACCCGAGCCCCTGACCCGAGCCCCTGACCGGATCCCTGAGGCGAGCACTGCAGCCGAGCCCTGCAGCCGGGGGGGCGTAGCGGGGCTTCCGGGTTCGCCCGGACCGCGCCCGGACCGTGTCTGCACCGCGTCTGGACCCCGTCTGGACCACGTCTGGGCCGCGCCTGGACCGCGACGGCACCGCGCCTGGCCGCGCCTAGGCTACCGCCGAGAAGATCCCGAAGAGGGCGCTCAGAATGATGAGCCAGTGGATCACGATTCCCGGAAGCAGGCTTCGGGTTCCGAGAAAGACGAAACCCAGGGCGATTCCGCTCGCCAGGAACCACCAGAACTGGTCGAGGGACTTGATCCCGTGCTGGAACACGAAGGGGATCGCAGCCACGAGAACGGCCACCACGCCTCCTGCCCCTCGGCTCTGCAATGCACGAATGGCAAGACCACGGTAGACCCACTCCTCGGAGAACCCGGCAGCGAAGGCCATGAGAATGAAGACGAGTCTCTTGGCCGTGGTGTCGGGGAAGAGGCCTCGCATCCGGGCCAGACGGTCGGGATCCAGCTCCACCGCCTGGAGTCCCAGCTCGACCAGCGCAACCAGGAGCAGGGCCCCCGCCAGGTAACCGGCCACGAGCGCCGCCGTTCGGCGCCTCGACAGGCGATAGCCCAGATCGGCAGGGGCCCATCCGGAACCCCGGAGGAGGCGCAGGACGATCCAGACCTTGGCTCCGTAGAGGAGGGTCGATCCGATCCAGAACCAGACAAAGAAGTCCACCTCCGCGAAGACAGGCGAGGTCCGGTGGAGGAGCGCCAGGGAGTAGACGAAATGGATGGCCGGGAACCCGAGAAGGATCGCCGCGATCTTCCAGAGGGGAATCGGAGGGGGCGTCTCCCACTTCCCGGCCCCCCTGCGGTGAAGCCACCCCTGGGCCCTCGGAGCAGGAGGATGCGTGGGGTCGGACATGGAGGCCTCGGCTTGGGGGGTGGGGGATGGGCGGCGGGCGGTCGGAACCGGCCGGCGGGCGGCGGGTTGCGTGTGACGGCTGGCCGCGGATGTGCACCATGGCGCATATGGCACCCCGGCGAAGCTATGCATAGTGTTGCATAACGTCAATCCCCCTGGTGGCCTCCCATCTCCGATCCGCGATGGCCCTCCGACATGTGATCCTCACCCTCCTCGAGGCCGGCCCGGCCTCGGGGTACGATCTTCAGAAGGCCTTCGAGACCGAGGTCGGATACTTCTGGAGTGCTTCCCATCAACAGGTGTACCGCGACCTGGGGAAGCTGGCGGACGCTGGACTCGTGCGCTTCTCGGTGGTGCCTCAATCGGGGAAGCCCGACCGCAAGGTCTACGAACTCACCGAGGCCGGCCGAGCCGCACTCCTGGCGTGGATCGAGTCTCCGGTTCCTCCCCGCAAGCTCCACGACGAGTTCATGGTACGCCTCATGGCAGGCGAGCTCGTGGGCTCGGTCGCGCTCCGCTCGATCCTCCGCGACCAGATGGCCCTGCGGGGCGCTCGCCTTGCAGAGTACCGGACCATCGAAGCCCGGCACTTCGGAGGGGTGGATCCAGCGTCTCTCCCCATGATGCAGCGCCTGGCCCTCATGCGGCTGCGCCTCGGGATCCGCGGCGAGGAGGCCTGGCTCGACTGGGCGCAGGAACTGGATTCCGTTCTCGACGCGCCGGACAGCCCCCCGTCCTGAGACGTCGGACCGGCGCCCCTGCCTGGATGTTTGCTTATCTGCGCAGGTAAGCAAACATCCCTCGCGGCCTCCCTTTCCCGGGGAGGGCAGGACGTGCGCCTCGGGGCACGCGCCAGAGCGGACCCGGCGGGGCCCGGCGCAACCGGAGCGCTCGCTGCGGTCAGGTCACCGTGCCGGTGCGCGCCGACGCCATGGTGGGGGAGCTGGTCGGGAGGGACCCGTTCGACGCGCAGATCTGCGAACTCCCCCACGACGCCAGGGACCGCCTCCTGATCGACCGCCCGCGCCGGGCGCAGCATGCCGCATTCGCACCCTGCGGGCTCGACGTCAGGCTCGGCGGGGAGGCGATGGCGAAGGCTCCCCGACGAGATCGGCGCCCCCAGGAGCGCCCGGATCCGAGCGCCGGCCGAGGCCAGGCGGACACGGTCCCACGGCTGGCCCGAAGCCGGGCCGTGGCCTCAGAACTGGCAGCTGCTTCCCCCCGTGAGCCCTCCGGGAAGATGGCCCTCCGCAACGGGATGGGACCCCTCCCATCTCCCTGCCTCGACGGACTCCGCCACGGGAGCCCCCGCCCCCAGGTCAGTGCGGTCGCCCCAGCAATGGACGCGGCCATCGATGGCGATCCCGCACGAGCCCCGGTGGCCTCCCGCAATGGACCGGAACCGCACGTCGCCCGAGACCCGGACCGGCTCCAGTGAGCGAACCCCCGGTGTCTCGGCTCCGAGCTGGCCCCAGGAGTTGAGACCCCAGCACCACACCTCTCCCGAGGCGGTGAGGACGCAGGTGTAGCCGAGTCCAAGAGCCACCTGCTCCATGGCGGGCACCCCCGAGGCGAGTCCCGGCATGGGGTTGGCGGCACCGGTGGTGGTCCTGCCCAGCTGCCCGTCGCAGTTCCACCCCCAGCAGTAGAGCTCACCCTCTTCCGTCAGCGCGCAGTTGAAGCCGTAGCCGGCGCTCACCGAAGCCACATTCGAAAGACCCTCGATCCGTTGCGGCTCCTCGACCCGCAGACCGGCGGGGACCCCCATCTCTCCCCAACCGTTTGCTCCCCAACAGAGGACCTCGCCGCCATCGTCGATTCCGCACATGTGCCATGCGAGTCCGGAGATGGCCCGGAAGCGGATCCCGTCGGCCATGCGCTGGGGGGTCTCGCCTCCATCCGTTCCCCAGCAGTAGAGCGCCCCCTCGTCAGCCAGCCCGCAGGTGGACTCCACGGTGGCCACCACCTGGGTGAAGCGGAGTTCCGTTTCCACCCGGGCGGGCACCTCGGAAGCCTGGACGCCCGGCACCCCCAGGGCACCGGACGAGCTCGAACCCCAGCACCAGGCAGTGCCCTCGCCGTCCAGGGCGCAGGCATGGGATAACCCGGCGTCCACCTCCTGGAACCCGGCGCTCCCGGGGACCAGGGTCGGAGTCCACACCCCGAACCCCCAGCAGGACACCCCTTCGGACCCGCGTGCGCAGCGCATCCGGTAGCCCGACACCTGGGTCGCCTCCAGCCCTCCCGCCACGGGGACCGGGGTCCGGAAGATCACCCTGGAGAGGGTGTGATCCAGGGGCTGGGTTTCGGATGTGCAGAGGACGGGTCGTCCACCCCCCAGGTCCTCGTCGAGAAAGCGATGATCGGGGACCTGGATCGTCGCGACGGCCTCGAGGGAGGACCCGGGCTCGCATCCGTCGCGGAGCATGACCTCCATCGAATAGCCCGTGCCTGCCTGGGCCTCCGTCTCGCCCCAGCCTCCCTGGCCGTTGGGCCGAAAGACCCGCACCAGAAGCGGACCGCCCAGCGTGCCCCCTGCGTCGGAGTGGACGACGCCCTCGAACCGGAGCAGGGTCGGCTCCCCGGCGGCGGTTGCGGAATCGGTGTCGCAACCTCCCGCCATCAGGCCAGCAAGAAGGGGGAATGCCAACCAGACACGTGTCTTTCTCATCGGTGCGCTCCGGATCAGAAGCTCCAGTCGGGAACGAAGGCGGCAATGCCTCGGAACGGGAGTCCGTTGATCGTGGCGAACTCGCCGGCCACCACCAGGGCGCCGCGGTAGGAGCCCAGTCCCCGGACCGGGCCATCGAGGGATTCGGTCACGGTCTGCCATGCCGAACCGTCGAAGCGATCCAGCCGGAAGCTCGACAGGTCCGTGCGGCCCACCAGGAGGCTTCCGTCCGCCAGGGCATCGACGGCATGAATCTGACCTTCGAGCGCCGGCACCGCGGTCCAGCCCGATCCGGTCCATCGAACCCATGGATAGCCACCGTAGAGCGTCTCGCCCTTCGACCAGAGCTGGCTCAACCCGGGGCGTTCCATCCATGTCCATGCCACGCCATCCCATCGAGCCAACTGGTCGCTCCCTACCCCGACAACGAAGTTCTCGCCGAAGGCCGCGAAGGGGGGGTTGGCCTCGTGCGCCTCGCCGTCGATCTCGACCTCAACCGGTTGCCAGGCCGCGCCGTCCCATCGAGCCAACCCGTTGCCTCCGGCGTACAAGGTCCCGTCGTGGACCTGGAGCCGCATGATTCCACCGTCCGAATAGGCCCCCAGGGGTGACCACACCGACCCATCCCAGCGGAGGACCCGACCCGTTTCCGCCCCGAAGGCGCCCGCGACCACGAGGTCGCCGTCGAGGATGGCAAGGGCCTGGCCCGGTCCGTCGATCCCCGTGCCGATCGGGTGCCAGAGCGTGCCGTCCCAGCGGGCGATCCTCCGGGCGGGTTGATCGCCCGCCGTGGAGAAGCTCCCCGTCACCACGAGGTCACCCTCTACCTCGAGGGCGGCCGAGACGACGCCGGTGATTCCCTCGGCAAGGGGGACCCAGGCACCGGGGGCCCCGAGCGGGGGCTCCGGGGAGGTCGAGTCGCTGCATCCCAGGAGGACCCCCACCAGAGGGGGAATGCAGCGGCACTGCGGGGCCAGGCGAGCGAGGTCTTCATCCGTCCGGACTGGCGGCCAGCCGCGGGAAGGCATCGTCATCAACGGGGATTCGCGCGCACTGCGGCGTGGAATTCCGCTCCACGGCGACGGGGTTCCGAAGCGCTCCCCATCCGTACACGGCGCAGCGGTGCAGGCCCATGGTGTGGGTGCCCCGTCCGGTCCACATCTCCCCGTCGTCGCGGACCTCGATCTCGAGGGCGAGCCGGGGGTCGGGGAGGGCAAACCCCAGGGCCTCGAGGCTCCCGGCCCAGCGGCCCTCCTCGTTCCAGTGCGCTTCCTGGAGTGCGTGCACCTCGCTCAGCGCATCGCGCAGAAGGTGCGCGCCGGTTTCGCGGGTGAGGAGGTAGAAGCCCACGTCCGCCGAGACCCCGAGCCGTTCGAGTTCGGGGCGGCAGATCAGGTCGCTTGTCGCCAGGCCGTCCCCCGCTGGCAACGGGAGTGCCGAGAGTGCCGCCACGCCCATCGGGGTGGGCTCGACAATCACCACTCCGTCCTGCACCACGGCCATCCATGGGTCGTCCACGAGCCGTCCACACTTGAGCGCGATGGCCTCGGTGACCTCCGCCGCCGAGCCCCATCCGAGCATGGGGAAGCCGCTCGCGTCGAAGCCTCCCGACGGGTCGACGTTCCCTGCCGGCCCCGCGAGGGAGGGCACGGCTCCCGCCCCCACGGCTCCCACCCCCACGGCTGCCGCCCCACCCACCACGAAAGCCGCGGTGGCAGCCCGGACAAACCCCGAAGTGCGCATGCAACACTCCTGTTCCGGAGGAAGGACACAGGACATGCAACTGCGATCCCTCTCCCAGCATGCACCGGAGGCCTCGCGAGGGCAAGGTTTTTCGCCCCCGGCCGCGGGATGGGGAACCCTGTTCTTGCTCCCCGCCGGGGCGAGGGTCAAGATGGGTCTCCCTCTCGGCGCAACCTCCAGGGCGCATCGTCACGGCCGAGCGTCGTTCACCATCCGCTCGTGCCGAGGGCGACGCCCGGGCGATGAGCCATCCTTCGGATCGCATCCAACCTCCTGACCATGCACCTCGCCGTGGATGCGCGCCTTCTCGAGTCCGGTGGGATCGGCACCTACCTCCGGGAAGTCATGGGGCCCTGGCTTCGAGAGCCGGAGCAGCACGCCCCCGGACTCGAGCGACTGACCCTTC
The DNA here is from genome assembly GCA_050485885.1 of Gemmatimonadales bacterium. Classification (GTDB taxonomy): domain Bacteria; phylum Gemmatimonadota; class Gemmatimonadetes; order Longimicrobiales; family Gaopeijiaceae; genus SKNW01. The sequence goes on from JBJHCG010000007.1 coordinate 51,169, forward strand.
TCGGGCGTCCGCCCGAACTCGACCCCTGGGTCCGGGCGCAGTCCGGCCGGGTTGCCGTGGAGGTCGTGCGCTGGGAGGACCGGCCCTATTCGCCCCGGACCCACCTCCGCTGGCCCCTCTCCCTGGCACCCAGGGTGCGGGCGGCAGACCACCTCTTCTTTCCCCATTGGGATGTTCCCCTGGCGGGGGTCGAGCCCCCCTTCACCCTCACCGTTCACGACCTGACGCAATTTCTTCTCCCCCATCGATTTCCCGGGTGGAAGCGGCGGGTCGGGAAGGTCGTCCTCCGGCGGGCAGCGGGACGGGCAGGGCGGATCCTCACGGTGTCGGAACGGAGCGCGGCCGACCTGGCTGCCTCGGGTCTGGCCCCTCGCGACCGCATCCGGGTCATTCCCAACGGGGTGAGCACAGCGTTCTCGCCGGAGGGGCCCTGCGGGCATCCCGGGGTGCCGATGGGAGAGCCCTACCTTCTCCTGGTGGGATGGGACCGCCCGCACAAGAATGCGGAGCTGGCGGTGCGGATCCTGGGGGCGCTTTGCTCCGAGCACCGGGACCGGGGCACGAGCGGGGCAACGGCACCCCGCCTCGTCCTGGTCGGAAATGGGGGACGCATGGAAGCCCCCACCGAGGCGCTGGCCACCGCCTTGGGGGTGAGGGACCGGCTGATCTGCCTCGGAAGGGTCTCCCACGATGCCCTGCCCCCACTCTACCGGGGTGCGGTGGCCCTCCTCCTCCCCTCGCTCCATGAGGGGTTCGGCCTTCCCGCCCTCGAAGCCATGGCATGCGGGACCCCGGCCCTCCTCTCGGACCAGGGGTCGCTCCCGGAGGTGGCCGGGCCGGCGTCGGTGATCGGGGTCCACGACCTGGACGCCTGGGTTGCCGAAGCCGGGGATCTGCTCCGCCACTGGAAGCGGGGGACCGGTCCAGCCGCACCGGAGGCTCGCGCCCTCCGCCGCGCCCATGCCGCAACGTTCGACTGGGAGGCGACAAGCCGAAGGGTTTTCCGCGCCCTTCGGGGGGGATGACGCACCGGGTGGAGGGACGGATGGCCAGCGGAGGAAAGGATGGCCATGGGGTGGCCTCGGACCGCGTGCGGAAGCCAGGGCATCGGTCGCGGTGGGGGCGGAGCACCCTCCCGGAACGGTACCCACTGCGTCACGGACCTCTCCGACCCCTTGCCCTCAAGCCCGGCCTTTTGCAGGTTGCGCGTTGTCACGACCCCGTGCGGCACCACACTCCTGGGCTCAAGATTTGCGAGTTCAGGTCGCCAAATCCGACCGTTTGAGCCAGGGCAAGACCCCTGGTCCACGGAACAGGGGTCTTGCCCATGACAACTCGCTCCCCGGACCCCGATCTCCCCTCACGGTCGATCGTCCGGGGAGCGTCCCTTTATGGAGGATCGCGCGCGTTGGATTCGACGCCCGCCCGAAACCCATCGCCTCGGAAGTCCGCAGAGGTCTCCGGCGAAGCCCCTGCCCGAGACGCCTCCCGGAGTGCCCTCCTTCCTCCCTCGAAACGGGTCTTCGATCTGGCACTCTCCCTGGTGCTCCTCCTTCCTGCACTCCCCCTCCTCGCGGCCTCTGCCCTTCTCGTGAAGCTCACCTCCCAAGGCCCGGTCTGGTTCGGCCATGCCCGATGCGGACTGGGGGGAACCACCTTCCGGTGCATCAAGTTCCGAACCATGGTGGAGGATGCCGAGGAGTGGCTTGAACAGGACCCCGAACTCAAGGCCCGGCATCGGAAGGAGGGCTTCAAGCTCCCCCGCTGCGAGGACCCTCGGGTCACGGCCGCGGGCCGTTTCCTGCGCTACTCGCATCTGGATGAACTCCCGCAGCTCCTGAACGTGATCCGGGGCGACATGTCGCTCGTCGGCCCCCGCCCCGTCGTGGAAGAGGAGCTCGCGCACTACGGCGACCGTGCCGGGGAGCTCCTGAGCGTTCGTCCGGGGATCTTCGGACCGTGGACGGCCCTCGGAAAGCGGCGTCCCGGATACCCGGAACGGGCCGAGGTGGAGCTCACCTATCCCCGGGCTGCCCCCGGACTCATGGGAGATCTGAAGCTCCTTGTCCGGAACATCCCGGTCCTCCTGCAGGGGCAGGACGAGGGGGAGCCGTGAAGGGAACCGACCGAAGCCCGCCACGGGTGGCCCTGGTGCACGACTGGCTCGTGGGGTGGGGTGGAGCGGAGCAGGTGCTCGCCGAACTGGCCGCCCTCTACCCCCAGGCCCCCCTGTACACGAGCGTATGGGCCCCCGATCCCAGGGTGGCCGCCGCCTTCGAAGGCCGCGAGATCCGCACCACATGGCTCCAGCAGCTACCGGGGGCCGGGCGGCACTACCGGAGCCTCTTCCCCTTCATGGGGAGGGCCTTCCGAGGGCTCGATCTCTCGGGGTTCGACCTCGTGATCTCGTCGAGCCATGCCCTCTCCAAGGCGGTCCGGGTCCACGGGGGAGCGACGCACCTCTGCTACTGCCATGCCCCACCCCGCTACCTCTGGGACCTCTACCACCAGTACAGCCCCGGGTGGAAGGGGATCGTGCGGGCCCCGGTGGCCCGCCGCCTCCGCCAGGTCGACCGGGAGGCCGCCCGGGGGGTGACCCGCTTCGTGGCCAACTCCCGCACCGTGGCGGATCGCATCCGGAAGCACTACGACCGCGAGGCGGAGGTCCTCCACCCTCCCGTGCATGTGGAGCGTTTTGCCGCAGCCCGTGAACCCGGGGATCGGAGCGAGCGCTACCTGGCCGGGGGACGCATGGTCCCCTACAAGGGGCTCGACATTGCCATTGCGGCGGCAAACCAGGCCCAACTCCCCCTCGACGTGTTCGGCGACGGCCCCGAGCGGGGCCGCCTCGAACGCCTCGGAGGACCCACCGTGCGCTTTCTCGGCAAGGTCCCGGACGAGGCGCTACCGGGGCTTCTGGCCCGGTCTCGGGCGTACCTCTTCCCGGTGGAAGAGGACTTCGGGATCCTCCCGGTGGAGGCCATGGCCGCGGGCACTCCGGTGCTGGCCCTCGCCCGGGGAGGGGCCACCGAGACGGTGGGCCGGCTGGGAGGTGGGGTGCTCATTTCCTCGCGCGATCCCGACGCGTGGGCCCGGAGCATGGTCGAACTCGCCCCTCGCGACCCGGTCCCCCTGGAGGCCCTCCAGGCCTTTGCGCCGGACCGCTTCCGCGCCGAGTGGAGGGCCCTGGTGGGAAGCCGGGCCCGCGCGGCCATGGGGGCAGGGGCATGACGGGGGCCAGGGTCGACTTCGGACAGGTCCAGGGGCCACGCATCCCCAGCGAGCTCCTGGACACCCCTCACTGGTATGCCCTGCGCACCCGTGCCCGGGCCGAGAAGAGCACGCATGCGCTTCTGGACCGCTCCGGGGTGGAGTCCTTCGCCGCCATCGCCGAGGTGGAACGCGTCTGGGCCGACCGGACCCGCGTGGTGGGCATGCCTCTCTTTTCCGGCTACATCTTCGTTCGCATCGCCCTGGTTCGCGCGGTCGAGGCGCTGCGGGTGCCCGGTGCGGTGGAGCTGGTCAAGGTGAAGGGCCTCCCTGCGCCCCTTCGGAACGAGGAGATGGACGCGGTCATGCAGCTCGCCCGGGGCGTGAGCGAGGCCCGCGCCCTCCCCACCGAAGCGGACTGGATGACCACCGGAGTCCGGGTCCGGGTGAGGGAAGGTCCCTTTCGGGGGCTGCAGGGGGTTCTCGTGGAGAAGGCGAACCGCACCTATGTCTCGGTCCGGATCGCGGCCCTGCGACAGGCGAAGGGGGTCCGGATCGACCGTGCCCTGCTCGAGCGGGTGACCGTGCACGCCGCGTAGGCAGCGCGAGGGGTCACAGGGACGGGTCCGCACAGGGATCTCTCCCCCGAGGATGAACGCGGGTTCGAGTCAGACATGCCCCTGGACTGACGGGCACGAAGTGCGCCCGCTCCCTTCGGGGCCCGGCACCGCGGGATGGAGCGGACAGGGGGTGTAGTGGCGCGGGGTCGGAAGCCCCGAGGACGAAGGGATGGGGGATGCGAGGGCGCGGGACCGGAAGATCCGAGGATGAAGGGATGGAGGATGCGAGGGCGCGGGGTCGGAAGACCCGACGGCTCAGGGGAGGAGGTACCGTCCGGCGAGCTCGAGGTGCAGGCCCGACCGGGGGCCGGCTCCCAGGGCGCGCACCAGATCGACGCGACCGTCCAGATCGAGGTTCCCCCGGAACCGCCTGGCCCCGAACCAGACGATGTTCTCGGTGCGGCTCTCGAGACCGGGAACCCCCAGGGCCGTCACCGAAGCGTCCTCGCTCATGTCCAGGCGTTCCCATCCCAGGGACCAGCGTCCCATGGGGGCATAGAGGTCACCGCGAAGGGCCATCCCCCGACCGGCGGTCGCCCCGGCCGGTGCCAGGGGAAGGCCATTCAGGGTGTGGCCCTGGGTAAAGGGGGTGTGGCGGTAGAGGAGAAGCGCCCGGGCTCGGAGCGAGGGGCGCGCCCCGCCTCGCTCCCGATGGGAGCTCTGGGCCGTGAAGGCCTCGCCCGTGATGCTCAGAACCCGGCCGTCTTCCAGCCCCCACCCCTTCCGGAACCCCAGCGCATGGCCGCCCAGGTCGTCGGGTTCCATGGCGAGGGTCCGCACATCCACCACGTGATCGCTTCGGAGGTACTCCCCGAAGAGCTCGAAGCCGGTTCCGGGGACTGCCCACCGGCCCATGAAGGAGGCCATCTGGTTGTCGGAGGTCGCATCGTACTCTCCGATCCTCCCCTTGAGCCGGAAGTCCAGAGGCTGTCCCATGCGCTCGATCATGGCTCGCCCCGTGGCCCAGTCCCGGTGGATGAACCGGCCGAGTCCGACCTCGACCCCGGTCAGGCCCCTGGGAAGGAAGAGGAGCACGAGCCCCGTCCCCGACCGGTCGGCCAGTTCCTCCGGGGCGGGAGAATGCTCGCTCTGTCCGAGGCGACCGAAAATGTAGTGGACATGCAGGCTCCCGATCCCGAGGGGAACGGGGCGCCGGGTCCCCGCAAAGAGGTGCGGGAATCCCCCGGCCGAGTTCCCGAGGAGCATGGGGAACCGCTCCATGGGTCCCCAGGTGAGGGAGGCGGTGGAGAGTCCGGCCGTGATCGGGCCCGCGTCCAAACGGAGGGAGGAGTTTCCGGGATCCAGGCGCTGGTGGGGCTCCTCCCCGAACCGCTGGGGAAGGTCAATGCCCACCGGGTCCAGCGGGTTGCGGAAGCGACGATCGTCGTCTCCGGGCACGGGCACCAGTTCGAAGGCGGCGTTCTCGGCCCGAAAGGCCACCGGGGCCAGGGCAAGGGAAAGGGGCCCCCACTCCGTCCACACCCCGGCAACGAGGGACGTGGTGAGCCCCCGCCCCGCCCACACGGGCCCCTCCACGGTGGCGTCGGGGCGATCGGATCGGTACCACATCCGGACCGAGGGGGCGATGACGCCCCACCGAAGGCCCGTTGACCCCTCGGGAGGGGTGAGGCGGTAGCGCTCACCCCACGGGTGGATGGGGGCGACCGACACCCGCTCCTCCACGGCCTGGGCCGAGAACCCCCGGATCCCCCAGGGCAGGGAGGGCGCCTCGCCCAGGGTGTGAATGGCGCGGAGATACCGCTCCAGTTCCCCACCCGCGAAGACCTCGGCACGCATGTCCGCCGGGGCGGGGGCCGAAGCGCTCTGCGCTGACCCCTGTCCGGGCACCAGAACGAGGGCCACCCCCAGCCAGAGGAAGGCCCCGATCCCGGACCGAAGAGAACGAGTGGAGCGAGTTCGCCGGATCATCCTCTCATCCTATGAACACTGTGCGAGGCCCGTCCAGGGGGACCCCTGCGGCCCGAGCCCGGATTCCCCCCCTCGCCCGTCGCGAGGCCGGGGAGATCCCGGCTTCGGGAGCGCCGGAACCCTTGTGCAAACGGGCGGCGGCACCTACGTGTCCACGGGGAAGGATGTCCCTCCGGGGGCACCCCGGGTACACCCCGGGGCGCACCGGCCGCGCCGTGGCACGGGGAGCGCGGCCGGGATGGGTTCGGCCTGAAGCGGCCCCCGCGAGGTGGCGGCCTCGGGCCGTCCTTCCCGGAGCGAAAGGCGGGCTCGAGTCAGACACGCCCTGGACTGACGGGCACGAAGTGCGTCGATGTTTCATTCAGGAACGTGCGTCCCTACCACGAAACGTCAGGCCCATGACCACGAACCTGCATCACCTCAACCTCCTGGAGCTTCTGGACGGCCGCGGCAACGTGGCCCAGCGGAGCCTTGCCGAGGGGATGGGGATGTCGGCCAGTCAGGTGAACCGCATTCTCCGCCGCCTCACCGACGACGGGCTGGTGGAAGTCGTCGACGAAGCCGTGCGCCCCTTTGCCTACCGCCTGACCCGGGAGGGCCGGGCCCACCGGCGTGAGCTCGATCACCGGCACGTGCGTTCCGTGGTGGGAAGCTATCGACAGGTACAGACCCGGATCCGGCGGCAGTTCCAGGGGCTCAGGGCCGAAGGGGTGCGTCGGGTGGTCTTCTACGGCGCCGGTCAGATCATGGAGACCGCGTACCCTCTGGCCGAGGAGGCGGGGCTGGAGGTCGTGGGGATCGTGGACGACAATCCGGCCCGCCACGGTCCCCGGCCCGACGGGTCGGAGGTCCAGGGCCCCGAGGCCATCGAGTGCCTGAGGCCCTGCGCGGTGGTCATCACCACCTTCCGGCACTCCGAGAGAATCTCCGAGCGGCTCGAGAGGCTGAGCCCGCCGCGCGTGGTGGAACTCTAGTGACGGAGACGCCCATCGAGCCGAAGAGCGTGATACGGGCCCATGCCAGGGCCGTGCACCAGACCCTCTCCCACTACCGGAGGGGCCTCGCGGTGCTCATCTATGCGGCGGTGGCCGTGGCCGCCTACGGCCTGGCGATTCTCCTCCGGTTCGAGTTCGCCGTCCCGGAACCCTACCTCGCCGTCTGGACGGCCACCCTCCCCCTCCTGGTGCTCTGCCGGCTCGGGGCCATCTGGACCTTCCGGCTCACCATGGGGCGGTGGCGGTTCGTCGGAACCGACGATGTGGTGCGCCTCCTTGCCGCCACCTCCCTGGGATCGGTCGCCTTCGCCCTGGTGACGGGGCTTCTCCCCCTGGCTCCGGCCATCCCCCGGTCCGTGATCCTGATCGAGTGGACGCTCACGGTCCTCGCCACTTCCGGGATCTGGATCGGCTACCGCTCCGCGTACGAGTTCCTGAAGCGGAAGGACGCCTCCGTCGGAAGCGGGGGAGAACGCCGTGTCCTCATTGTCGGAGCGGGGGAAGGGGGCAACCTCCTGGCCCGCGAGATCATCCGGTTTCCCACGGGCTACAAGCTGGTGGGGTTCGTGGATGACGACCCGCTCAAGCGGGGCACCACGATGCATGGAATCGCCGTGATCGGGGGCACCGACGCGCTGGGAAGCCTGGCCGAAAGCCACGCTGCCGACGAAATCATCGTGGCCATCCCCTCGGCCAGTCCCGGGCAGCTTCGCGAACTCGTTCGTCGCTGCGAACGGCTCCCCATTCCCTTCAAGGTCCTTCCGGGAATCTCCGAGGTCCTCGAGGGCCGCGTCAGCCTGAAGCAGCTCCGCCCTCTCCAGATCGAGGACCTGCTGGGCCGGGAGCCGGTGACCCTGGCCCTCCCGGAGCTGGAGCGGGACCTGGCGGGGCGTACGGTGCTCGTGACGGGCGCGGCCGGCTCCATCGGGTCGGAGCTCTCGCGGCAGATCGCGGTCCAGGGGCCAGGGCGTCTTGTCCTCTTCGACCAGGCGGAGAGCGACATGTACTTCGTCGGTCTCGAGCTTGCGGACCGCCATCCCAGTCTCGACGTGGCGTGCGTGGTGGGCGACATCATGGACGACGAACACCTCCGGAGCGTCTTCGCCCGCCACCGCCCCGAGCGCGTCTACCATGCGGCGGCCTACAAGCACGTGCCCCTCATGGAGCTGAATGCACGCACTGCCGTGAGAAACAATGTCCTCGGCACCTGGCGGGTGGCACGCACCGCGGCCGAACACGGAGCCGGGAAGCTCGTGCTCATTTCCACCGACAAGGCCGTGGACCCCATCAGTGTGATGGGAGCCACGAAGCGGGCTGCCGAACTCGTGGTCATGGCCGCCCAGTCCCGGTTTCCCGATACCGCCTTCACCGCCGTACGCTTCGGGAACGTGCTGGGGAGCAATGGGAGCGTGATCCCCCTCTTCCAGCGCCAGATTCGCGAGGGGAAGGCCGTGACCGTCACCCACCCCGAGGTCACGCGCTACTTCATGACGATCCGGGAGGCCGTGCAGCTCGTGCTCCAGGCCTCGAGCCTTCGGGAGGCCCGAGGGCGGATCGCCATGCTCGACATGGGCGACCCGGTCAGGATCCAGGAGCTCGCCGAGAATGTGATCCGCCTCGCGGGGCTCCGGGTGGGCCACGATGTGGAAATCCGGTTCACCGGCCTCCGACCGGGCGAGAAGCTTCACGAGAAGCTGGCAGCCCAGGACGAGGAAACCCTTGCCACGCCCATCGAGAAGGTTCGGCTCATCCAGCGTGACGAGCCCCGGGAGCGACTGGCGTGGGTCCTCGATCAGCTGGTGGCGCTGGAAGGGGCGGAGGTGGACTTCGACTTCCGGGGGTTCCTGGGGGAGTGCATCGCGCGTCCCCTCCCGGGCGACGTGGAGCTCCCGCGGCCGGAAGCCGAGCCCCCGAGGAGTGGGTGGACCGATTCCCGCGCCGCGGCCTCGGGGGGGGCCCCCGCGTGAAGGGACGCATCCCGGACCCGGGGAGGCCTTCGCTCGCCGGAGGGGCAGGGACCCCTTCCGGGGCAGGGATCCCTTCCGGGGCAGGGACCCCTTCCGGGGCAGAGCCCCCTTCCCGGGCACGGACCCCCGAACCGAACGGACGAGGCCGCACGAAGGAGGCGGCGCACGCATGAAGCAGATCCTGCAGACGCTGGGCACGGGAGCCACCGAGCTGGTGGAAGTCCCCGTGCCGGCGGTGGTACCCGGGCACCTCGTGGTGGAGAACCGGGCCTCGGTGGTCTCGGCCGGCACCGAGCGGATGCTCGTCGAGTTCGGGCGGAGCAACCTGCTCGAGAAGGCCCGCAAGCATCCGGACCGGGTGGCCAAGGTCCTGAACAAGGTCCGAACCGACGGGCTTCTTCCCACCATGAAGGCGGTCCGGTCGACCCTTGACCAACCGCTTCCGCTCGGGTACTGCAGCGCCGGAGTGGTGCGGGGAGCCGGGCCGGGGGCCGAAGGCTTCGAGGTGGGTGCACGGGTGGTCACGAACGGCTCCCATGCCGAGTACGTGCGTGTCCCCTGGACCCTGGCGGCCCGCATCCCCGACGGGGTCTCCTTCGAGGCCGCCGCCTTCACCCCCCTGGCGGCCATCGGGCTCCAGGGACTTCGCCTGGTCCGCCCCACCCTGGGGGAAACGGTGGTGGTCTACGGTCTGGGCCTCATCGGGCTCCTCTCGGTGCAGCTGGCCCGCGCCTCGGGGTGCAGGGTCATCGGGATCGACCGGGTGGCCGAACGGCTCGCACTCGCCGAGGCGTTCGGGGCCGAGGTGGTGGATGGCCGGGAGGGGGTCGATGTGGCCCATGCCGTGCGCGCACGCACCGGGGGCGTGGGCGCCGATGCCGTTCTCCTCACCCTCGCCACCGACTCCGACGAGCCCGTGCGAGCCGCTGCCGAGATGAGCCGGAAGCGAGGGCGCCTCGTGCTTGTCGGGGTCACGGGGCTCCACCTCCGGAGGGAAGACTTCTACAACAAGGAACTCTCCTTCCAGGTGTCGTGCAGCTACGGCCCGGGCCGCTACGATCCGCGGCACGAGGAGGCGGCGGAGGACTACCCTCTCCCCTTCGTCCGCTGGACCGAGGGACGAAACTTCGCCGCCGTTCTCCAGCTCATGGCGGAAGGACGCCTGACCCCCCTCTCCCTCGTGTCGCACCGGTTTCCCTTCGAGGAGGCCCACCAGGCCTACGAAACGCTCACCGGTGGGGAGGGGGGCCTGGGGATCGTCCTCCAGTACGCCGAGAAGGAGGCCGACGCCGCGGTCCGGGGCCGAACGGTGGCGATGGGCAGCGCACCCGCGGCGGAGACCCGGACCGGCCGGGGTGTGGTGGGGGTGATCGGCGCGGGGAACTACGCCTCCCGGGTCCTCATTCCCGCCTTTGCCGAGGCTGGAGCGGTGCTCCACACCGTGGTCACCTCGCGGGGCACCTCGGGGGCCATCGTGGCCAGAAAGCACGGGTTCGAGCGCGCAGGAACCGATCCGGAGGCCATCTTCTCCGATCCGGACATCGACACGGTGGTCATTGCCACCCGCCACGATACCCATGCGCCCTACGTGCTCCGGGCCCTCGAAGCGGGGAAGCACGTCTTCGTGGAGAAGCCCCTGGCCCTTCGGGAAGACGATGTGGACCGCATTGCACAGGCGCTGGAAGCCGGTCCGAGCCTGCTCTGCGTGGGCTTCAATCGGAGGTTCGCCCCCCTCACCCTGGAGGCGGCCCGGGCCCTGGAGGGACGGAGTGGACCCCTGGCGGTGGGGATCATGGTGAATGCGGGCCGCCTCCCCGACAGCCACTGGACGAAGGACCCGGAGGTCGGGGGCGGGCGACTCGTGGGGGAGGGATGCCACTTTCTGGACCTGGCGCGTCACTTCGTGGGGAGCCCCATTTCTCGGGTCCAGGTGTGTTCCGCCACCCGGGGGAATGGACAGCCCCTCGAGGACATCAGCTCCATCCACCTCGCCTTCGAGGACGGGTCCCTGGCCACGGTGCAGTACCTCGCCAATGGCCCGGCGGGGTTCCCCAAGGAACGGGTGGAGCTTTTCTGGGATGCGAAGGGGGTGCGCATCGACAACTTCAGGAGGATCGAGGGATGGGGTGTCACGGTACGGGGAGGCGGCTGGAAGGCGAGCCAGGACAAGGGCTCGTCCGGACTTGTCGGGGCATTTCTGGAGGCGGTGAAGGCGGGGACCCCGCCCCCCATCCCCCCCACGGAGCTCCTCGAGGTCAGCCGCTGGGCCACGCGCCTCGGATGACGCCGCACGGGCACGGTCAACCACGGATCCACGCGTGAGGGAGAAGGTGGCATGCTGAACGGAAAGGTCATGCTGGTCACGGGCGGGACCGGGTCCTTCGGGCAGAAATTCATCGAGACCGTCCTGGAGCGGTACCGGCCGGAACGGCTCATCGTCTTCAGCCGGGACGAGCTGAAGCAGTACCAGATGCGGGAACGGTTTCCGGAACCGGTGCACCGCTGCATCCGGTACTTCATCGGCGATGTCCGGGACCGTGATCGTCTGTACCGGGCCTTCGATGGGGTGGACATCGTGGTCCACGCCGCCGCCATGAAGCAGGTTCCGGCCTGCGAGTACAACCCCATCGAGGCCATCCGGACCAATGTGCTCGGTGCGGCCAACATCGTGGACGCAGCCATCGACCGGAAGGTGGAGAAGGTGCTGGCCCTGAGCACCGACAAGGCCGCGAACCCGGTGAACCTCTATGGGGCCACGAAGCTCTGCTCCGACAAGCTCTTCACCGCTGCCGGCAGCTACGTGGGGAGGGGGGGGACCCGGTTCTCGGTGGTGCGCTACGGCAATGTCATGGGGAGCCGCGGAAGCGTCATTCCCTTCTTCCTCAAGATGCGGGAGAAGGGGGTCCTCCCCATTACCGATCCCCGGATGACCCGGTTCTGGATCACCCTGGAGCAGGGGGTGGAGTTCGTCCTCACCAGCCTCGAGCGGATGCAGGGCGGCGAGATCCTCGTGCCGAAGATCCCCAGCATGAACATCATGGACGTGGCCCGGGCCGTGGCCCCCGGCTGTGCCACCGAAATCGTGGGGATCCGCCCGGGAGAGAAGCTTCACGAAGTCATGGTGCCGGAGGACGATGCCGGTCACACCCTCGAATACGACGACCACTTCGCCATCCTCCCCTCGTCGGAGCGATCGCGGCTCGAGAGGACCGGCGCCGAGCGCGGGGGCCGGCCCTGTCCGCCCGACTTCCGCTACAGCAGCGAGAAGAACAGCCACTGGCTCACCGTGGAGGAGCTTCAGGGCCTCCTCGGACTCACGTCGGAGGAACCGGTTGAAGCCTGACACGGACCGGGGCATGGGGAGGGCGAACGACGCGTCACCCGTTCGCGCATCCATGCTCCCCTATGGTCGCCAGTGGATCGACGAAGAGGACATCGCCTCCGTGGTGGAGGTCCTCCAGTCGGACTGGCTCACCACCGGGCCCACCGTGGGCCGGTTCGAGAGCGCCTTTGCCGAGGTGTGCGGCACACCCCACGCCGTGGCCGTGAGCAGCGGGACAGCGGCGCTCCATGCCTGCATGCATGCCCTGGAGATCGGGGCGGGCGACGAGGTGATCGTGCCTCCCATGACCTTTGCCGCCACGGCCAACGCCGTGCTGTACTGCGGGGGGGGCCCCGTCTTCGCCGATGTGGATCCGGGCACCCTCCTCCTGGACCCCGACCAGGTCGAGGCCCGGATCACGGAACGCACCCGGGCCATCGTGGCCGTGGACTACGCGGGGCAGCCCTGTGACTACCCGGCGCTGCGCCGGATCGCGGATCGCCACGGCCTCGCCCTGGTGGCCGATGCATGCCACGCCCTGGGGGGGCGCGAGGGCGACCGGGCGGTGGGCTCCCTCGCCGACCTGAGCACCTTCAGCCTTCACCCGGTCAAGCATGTCACCACGGGAGAGGGAGGCGTGGTCACCACCGGCGATCCGCACCTGGCCGAACGCATCCGGGTCTTTCGCAACCATGGCATCACCACCGACCACAGGGAACGGGACGCCGCCGGTTCCTGGGCCTACGAGATGGTGGCGCTGGGCTACAACTACCGCATCACCGACCTGCAGTGCGCCCTGGGGCTCTCCCAGCTTCAGAAGCTCCCGGCGTGGGTAAGGCGACGGCAGGAGATCGCGGCCTTCTACGAGCGGGAACTGGCCGCCCTGCCGGGTGCGACCCCCCTCCACCTCCGGAGCGGGGTCTCGCACGCCTTTCACCTCTTCGTGATCCGGCTCGCCCCGGACCTGGACCGGGGGGCGGTCTTCGGCGCCCTTCGGAGCGAGGGGATCGGGGTGAACGTCCACTACCCTCCCGTGCATCTGCATCCCTACTACCGGGAGCACCTCGGAACGGCACCGGGCCTCTGCCCGGTGGCCGAGGCCGCCTACGACGAGATCCTCTCGCTCCCGATCTTTCCGAAAATGACCCACGACGACGCGGAGGACGTGATGGAAGCCCTGCGGCGGGTTCTCGCGCGAATCCCCGGAGGGGAGCGGACATGACCGGACCCATCGAGATCAACGGGCGACCCATCGGCCCCGGTCACCCCGCGTACCTCATTGCCGAGATGTCGGCGAACCATGGGCAGGATTTCGACCAGGCCGTTCGCATCCTCCGGGCAGCCCGGGAAAGCGGCGCAGACGCGGTAAAGCTGCAGACGTACACCCCGGACACCATGACCCTGGACTGCGACAATGCCCACTTCCGGATCTCGGGCACGCTCTGGCATGGCCGCACCCTTCATGCGCTCTATGGCGAGGCCTTCACACCCTGGGAGTGGACTCCCCGCCTGAAGGAGGCGGCGAAGGATCTGGGGCTGGACCTCTTCTCCACCCCCTTCGACGCGTCGTCCGTGGATTTCCTGGAAGAGGTGGGGGTGCCGGCCTACAAGATCGCATCGTTCGAGAACGTCGACCTGCCTCTCCTGCGGAAGGTGGCCCGAACCGGCAGACCCATCATCCTCTCCACCGGAATGGCCACCCTGGCCGAGGTGGACGAGTCCGTGCGGACCCTGCGGGAGGCGGGGGCCCGGGAGCTTGCCCTGCTCCGGTGCGTGAGCGCCTACCCCGCCCCTGCAGACGAGATGAACCTCCGGACGATTCCCCACATGGCCGAAGCCTTCGGGGTCCCCGTCGGCCTCTCCGACCATACCCTGGACCTGGCCGTTCCGGTGGCCGCCACCGCCCTGGGCGCCTGCATCATCGAGAAGCACTTCACCCTCGACCGCAGCGTCCCGGGGCCGGACAGCGCCTTCTCCCTGGAGCCCGGGGAGTTCCGGGCCATGGCCGAGGCCGTGCGCACCACCGAGCGCGCCCTGGGAGGGGTTCGCTACGGGGTGTCCGAAAAGGAGGGCGCCAGCCGGATCTTCCGACGCTCCCTCTTCGTGGTGGAGGCGGTGGCCGCGGGCGAGCCCTTCACCCCCGGGAACGTCCGGGTGATCCGTCCCGGGTCCGGGCTGCATTCCCGGCATCTTTCCGACGTTCTGGGTCGCCGGGCAACCCGGGACGTGCCCCGCGGAACCCCGCTCTCCTGGGAGCTGGTGGGAGGCAGTTCGGAATGACGCGCCCTACGCCGAACCTCGTGGCAGGTTCGGAATGACGCGCCCCCCGCGGAACCTCGTGGCAGGTTCACGGCCGTGGAGTCGGCAGGTCTTCGACGAGACGCTGGCCCGCGATGCGGGGGACTGGCACTTCGCCGGAAGGCCCGAGGACCTTTCCGTCGAGCGGCTTGCGTCCCTCGACCCGGACCGGATCTTCTTCCTTCACTGGTCCTGGAAGATCCCCAGCGAAATCCTTGAACGCTGGGAGTGCATCTGCTTCCACATGACCGATGTGCCCTACGGGCGGGGGGGAAGCCCGCTCCAGAACCTGATTGTTCGGGGGCACCGGCAGACCAGGCTCACGGCCCTGCGGGCGGTGGAGGCGCTGGATGCCGGCCCGGTCTACCTCAAGGAGGACCTCAGTCTTGAGGGGAGCGCGGAGGAGATCTTCATCCGGGCCACGCATCTCTCGGTGAAGATGATCCGCACGATCATCGCCGAAGGGATCGAGCCGGTGGAGCAGGCCGGAGAGGCCACGGTGTTCCGGCGACGGACCCCGGCGGAAAGTCGCATTGCCGACCCGCGTTCCCTCGCGGAGCTTCACGACTTCGTCCGGATGCTCGACGCCGAAGGATACCCCCGGGCCTTCCTCGAGTACGGGGGGTTCCGGTTCGAGTTCTCCCGTGCCTCGCTGCGAAATGGACGCATCGAGGCCGATGTATCGATTCGCCCCGCCGAGGAGGCCGAACCATGAAGATCCTGATCCTTGCGGCCCACCCCGATGACGAGGTGCTGGGGTGCGGTGGCACCCTGGCCCGGCACGCCCGCGAAGGGCATGACGTATCGGTGGCCATTCTGGGAGAGGGCGTCACCTCCCGCTTCCATCGCCGGAAAGAGGCCGCCCGGGACGAGGTCCACGCGCTGCATGACACCAGCCAGAGGGTGGCCGACTTCCTTGGCGCCCGGGAACTGCACGCCTTCGGACTCCCGGACAACCGGTTCGACACCCTCCCCCTCCTCGAGGTGGTGAAGGTCGTGGAAGGGCTCCTGGAGCAGGTGGAGCCCGAGGTGGTCTACACCCAGCACGGGGGCGACCTGAACGTGGATCATGCCGTGCTCTACCGGGCGACCCTCACGGCGACGCGCCCCCAGACCGGAATGCCGATCCGGGAGGTCTACGCGTACGAGGTGCCGTCCTCCACCGAGTGGGCGTTTCAGAAGTTCGAGCCCGTTTTTCGCCCCAACACCTTCGTGGACATTTCCCACACCCTCGATCGCAAGGTGGCGGCCATGGAGATGTACGAGAGCGAGGCGAGACCCTTCCCCCACCCCCGGTCCCCCGAGGCCCTCCGGGCCACGGCGACCCGCTGGGGAAGCGTGGTGGGGGTGGGAGCGGCCGAGGCCTTCGAGCTGGTCCGCGGCATTCAGTGAGCGCCGAACGCCCCGCAGGCCCACGCTCCCGGAACCCCTCATGATCGCGTACATCCCGGCGCGTGGGGGCTCCCGTCGCATCCCCCGCAAGAATGTACGACTCCTGGGGGGAAAGCCGGCACTGGCCCACGTGGTCTCGACCCTCGAGGCCCTGACCTTTCTCGATGCGACCTTCGTGTCGACCGATGACGAAGGAATCGCGTCGGTGGCGCGTGAGGCCGGGGCGAGGGTCCTCGAACTGCGCGACCCGGCACTGGCGGACGACCACACCCCCTTCAACACCCTTCTCCGACACGACCTTCCACGCCATCTGGAGGCAGCCGGGGCGCGGCCGGAGGAGGCCGAGATCCTGGTGGTCCTTCCCACCGCCTGCCTGGTGCAGGAGGCGACCTACCGGAGTGCGCGAGAGGCCTTCCATGGGAGTGCCTCCCCGGTGCTTTTCGCCTCGGTGGGGTACCCCGCCTCTCCCTTTCGCGCCCTGGTCCGAGAGGACCCGGCCCGGGTCGGCGGAGGGGACCCCCCCGTCCACCGCCAGGGGGAGGCCTGGCGCCCGCTCTTCCCCGACATGCTGAACCGGCGATCGCAGGACCTGCCCCCGGCGCAGGTGGATGCCGGGCTCTTCTACATGCTCCGATGGAAGGAGGTGCGCGCCCACGAAGGTCACTGGTTCACGGTCCCGGGCGGGGTCGACTGCTTTCCCGTGCCCGCGTCCATCGCGGTCGATGTGGATGAACCGGAAGACTGGCTCGCCCTGGAGCGTCGGTTCGCATTGAGGGCTGCAGGGCAGGCGCTCGATGAGGAAGGGGTCGAGTGATCCCGATCACGGAAGGCCTGGCGTGAGCCCCGGTTCGGACGGCGCCGACGGAGCCCCCCTCCACCTCCCCGAGGGACCTTCCCTTGAGGATCCTTCCCGGATCGCGCAGGAGCGGACCCGCATGGCACACGAGCGGGCCCGGCGCATGGCCCACCTCCGACGACCGGGCCCCGATGCCGAAGAGGCCTTCGTCGTTGCCCTGGCGGCCCACCCGGAGCTCGGCTCCTTCGGGCACCGCGCCCTCCGCTTCGCCCGGGCCCTCGAGTACGACCATCCGGGGCAGTCTGCGGAGGTGTACCTGGCCCACCCCATCCGGGTGGCCACCCTCTACCTCGACTTCGTGGATCTCCCTGCCCCGCAGGGCGTGGTCACCGCCCTGATCCACAACGTGCTCGAGGTGGGCGAGGTGGACGAAGCCGGGGTGGCAGGGACCTTCGGCGAGGAGGTGGTCCTCGCGCTGCGTACCCTGACCGTGGACCGGACACGCCGGTGGGAGGGCGCATACCTGTCCGTGTACTACGAGGCCATCGCCTCCGCACCCCCCTGGGTGGGACAGGTCAAGGTGCTCGACAAGCTCGACAACCTCTATCTCCTCTGCCTCAACCCGGACGACGAGGTCCGCCGCAGGTACCTCGACGAGATCGAGCGGTGGATCCTCCCGCTCGCCCTTGAAGGTGTGCCCGGAGCCGTGGAACGTCTCCGCCTCCTCATGGATGAAGCGCGGCGCATCGGGCATCGTCCCCTCGAATCCTGGCCGGAGTCACCCGCATGAATCTCGAACTGAAAGACCAGGTTGCCCTCGTATGTGGGGCCAGCAAGGGAATCGGAAAGGCCGCGGCCCTCGCCCTGTCGCAGGAGGGCGCCAGGGTCGTGATCCTTTCCCGGAGACCCGACAACCTCTCGGCCGCGGCCGACGAGATCGAAGCCGAAAGCGGGTCGCGGCCGGAGGTCCTCGCCCTCGACGTGGGCGAGCGGGGGGCCGCCCGGAAGGCGGTGGGAAGCACCGTCGAGGCGCACGGGCGACTCGACATCCTGGTGAACAATGCGGGAGGTCCCCCCATGGGCACCTTCCTCGAACATCCGTCTTCCACCTGGGATGCAGCCTTTCGCACCAACCTCCTCTCGGTGATCGAGTTCACGGGAGAGGCGGCCCGCGTCATGAAGGAGCGGAAGCACGGGCGCATCATCAACATCACCAGCACCCTCGCAAAGGAACCGACCCCTCCCATGGTCCTCTCGGCCACCCTCCGGGCGGGGGTCTCCGCCTTCGCCAAGTCGATCTCGGCGGAACTGGCGGAGCACGGGATCACGGTGAACACGGTGTGCCCGAGCGCGGTGCAGACGGAGCGGGCGGTCTCCCTGACACAGCAGATGGCCGACCGGGAGGGCATCACCCTGGAGGAGGCGCTGGGACGGGCGTCGAAGACCCTGCCCATGGGCCGCCTGGCCATGCCCCGGGAGCTGGGCGAGGTTGTGGCCTTTCTGGCATCGGCACGGGCGTCGTACCTCACCGGCGTCTCGCTCATGGTGGATGGCGGCTTCACGAAGTCCGTGTTCTGATGGAGCTCTGGACCCCCGATCTCTTCTCCGACCCCCTCCCGGGGTTCGCGCCAGCCGACGAAGCCTCGGCGGTCCGTGCGCATCGCATCCTGGGGGCTCACTTCCAGCGCCTGGGCGCGCCGAGGGGCCGGGTGACCCGGCCCGCCGGATCGGGGGTGAACTCGCGCAACCTCGCCGTCCATACGGAGAGCGGACGGTACCTCCTGCAATGCCAGCGGGGAGGACCGGACGAGCTGGAACGGGTCCTGGGGGTGGCGGAATGGGCTCGGTCGCGGGGACTTCCCCTTCCCCGGGTCGAGCCGGCCGATGATGGGCGCCGGCTGGTCGAGTGGGAGGGCGAACCCTGGTTCGCCATGGAGTTCGTGGAGGGCACCCACTTCTCCGGGGCCCCGGGCGAGTGTGGTTCGACCGCGGTCGTTCTTCGGCGGCTCCGGGAGGAACTGGCCGAATGCCCCCCGGACCACTGGCCCACCGAGGTGACGGGCCCTCCCGGTGAGACCGAGGTCGGCCTCGCCCACGAGCTGGAGGCCACGAGAGGGGCGTGGGCCGGGGTGCTCGGTCCCGAGACCGCCGCTCTCCTGGACCTGCACTGGACCCTGGTACGCTCCGAGCTCGAGGCCTCCCTGTCGTGCGTGCCGCAGGGTGGCAGGGAACTCATGCACTTCGACCTCCACCCCCACAACCTGCTCATGGAAGGGGGCCGAGTGAGGTCGGTCATCGACCTTTCCTCGTTTCGGCGGTGCGACGCCCGCATTTTCGTGGCCTTCGGAATGCTCAAGCTCATGCGGCAGGCGGTCTCCCGAGCGGGTGGAAGCCCCGATGCCGTGCGGCGCGTGAGGGACGCCTTCGAGCCGGCCTTCGGCTCCCTGGAGCCGGGCGAGGCCGGGGGCCTGGCTCGCGCGGAGGTGGTCCGCCGCATCTTCGTGCTCCTCGGTCTGAGCCTCCGGGAAGGGGACCGCCGCTGGAACCACGTGCTCCCCGTTCACCTCCGGGCCCTGGCCGAATCCAGACTCCTCTTTCCGGAGGATGCGTGACGACGCCCGAGCTCCCCGGCCGTGCCACGCATGGCCCCCGCCCTCCTTCGGTGGAGGCACCCTCCCCCGGGGCACCCCGGGGCTTCCCTCCCCCTTCCACCGAAGGGCGCGATTCCATCCGCCCCCTCCTTCTCCTTCACGAGGCGCCCGTGAGCTTCGCCTCGACCCTGCGCCCCCTGGCCGAGCTGGCCGCCACCCTGGGGGTTCCCTCGGTCGTCGTGGGCCGCCCCGGCGACGGTGCTGCGGAGTGCGGTGTCACAGAAGACACGCGTCATCTCCGGTTCGACACGCGGAGGCCCTTCCCTCCCCGCCAGGAGGGTCGCCTCCCCCTTCTGAGCCCGACCCGCGCCAGGGCGTTCGCCCGGGGGGTGCGGTACTGGCGAACCGAGGCGCGGAGGTTGATGGAGGAACACGACCCGAGGGCCATCCTGTCGGTGAAGCGAACCTTCGAGGATGTCCCGCGCCTCACCCGGCTGGCCCGTGAGCGCGGCATTCCCTTCGTGCGCGTCCAGTGGTCCTTCATCATGCCGCAGGCGCTCCACGACCGTCAGGCACCCATCCGGCTCCTTGCACAGCTGCAGGGCGCGGGGCGCATCCGGAAGGCCGGGCACCTCCTTCGCGGACGGATCATGCGCACCGTGGGAGCGAGGATGATTCCGGAGGTCAGTCCCCCTGCCAGCGCCTCCCCGGGGGTCACGGCCTTTGCGGCCACGAACCGGCTCTTTCGGGACATGTTCGTCGCGGAAGGCCTCGACCCCCGCACCACCCTTGCGGTGGGTCATCCCGAAGACGACCTGCTGTGGCGCCTGCGCGGCGAGACTTCCGATCCCTCCCGGATCCGGGACCTTCGTTCCCGGCTGGGATGGAGTTCCCATCGGACGGTGGTCCTCGTGGTCCGCACCTTCCTCCAGAGCCTCGGTGGACTCGTGACCCGAGAGGACGATCTGGCGGCCGTGGCCGAGATCGTGGCGGCCGCCACGCAGGGCGGCGCGCAGGTGGTGGTGCGGCCCCACCCCAAGGAGAGCGCGGCCGACCTGGCGGAACTCCAGGCCCGATTCCCCCCCATTGTCCTGGACACCCACGGCGATCCGTTCCTCTCGGTGGCCGCTGCCGACGTGGTGGTGAGCCAGGGCTCGGGCATGACCCGGTGGGGCGTGGTTCTGGAGAAGCCCACCCTCCTGGTGGACTTCGCCGCACTCGAGTTCGTGCAGTATGCCTCCGAGCTGTACCGGGTCCCGGTGGCCCGCAGCCCGGAAGAGGTCCGCTCCTCCCTGGGCAGAATGCTGAAGGGTGACCGCCTCGTCGCGGCAGAGGCGACCGGCCCGGTCTGCGAGCTTGTCGATGGGGAGGCCTGTCGACGGGTCCTCGCCCTTGCCGGGATCGGGGCCCCACCCGACCCCCTGAGGGAGGGCGACACTGCGGGAACGCCTCAAGGGGCCGGCGCGGGAGGGCTCCCGTGAGCGCACCCCGGGAGGCACCCGCGGTGCGGCCCGCGCCGGGAAACGGCGGTCCGCCCAACCCTCCTGCCCGGGCCAGGGCATGGCGGGAAGCCGTGGGACAGCTGCGTCCATTTCTCCCCCTGGTGGTTCTGGCCATCTGCCTCTTCGTGGTCGCCATTCTCTTCGAGAGCCTGGCGCTGATCATGCTGGGGCCCCTGCTGGACTTCGCGACCTCGGGGGGCCTGGGACTCGAAACCGAGGGCCGCCTCTTCGATCTGGTGTTCGGAGCCATGGCACGCGTGGGCCTCCCCGCCGACGGGGTCGGCGTCGCCCTCCTCGTGATCGGATGTCTGGTGGGCAAGAGCGCGGCGACCATTACCGGCGACTTCCTCCGGGCACGCATCGTCGCGGAGTATGAGCGGAGGACGCGGAACGCCCTCGCACGAGGCCTCCTCCATGCCCGGTGGGAGTCGGTCATGGGGGAGAGGAGCGGGGACTTCCTGAGCGTCATGACGCTCCAGGTGGATCGGGCGGCCCGCGGCTTCGTCATTCATCTCCTCCTCTTCATCGGGCAGCTGGTCATGGCCCTCACCTACGTGGCCGTGGCCGTGGCCGTCATGCCCGTTGCCGGGGTCGGGGTCGGACTCCTGATGCTCGCGGTGGGGCTGATGCTCTCCCGCGTGTTCCGCTCCATCCGTGGATGGTCGACGGAGTTCGTTTCGGTGTTCGGAAACCTGACCCAGCGGCTTTCCGAGGCTGCGGGCGGGCTCAAGGTCCTGAAGGCCCTTGGCGCCGAGGGGGGGGCGACCGCGGCCATCCAGTCCGACACCGACCTCCTGTACCGCCTTCGCATCCGCATCGACCTGCTTCGCAGTGGCTTCAGCGCCTCCCTGGAACCCGCCCTGATCCTGGCCCTCCTGGCCATGCTGGCCATGATGTCGGCAGGGGTGACGAATGTGGTCACCGTGGGGCTTGTGGGGATCCTTCTCCTCCGGGCCTTCCAGCGGGTCTTCGCGGCTTCGAGCTCGGTCACCGCCATTGTCGAGAGCCTCCCCAGCGTGGCGGTCGTGGCCGATGCCCTCGAACGACTGGAGGGCGATGTGGAGCGCTCCAGCGGAGAGCAGCTCGCCACCTTCGACCGGCTGGAGCTCCGGGATGTGGCCTACCGGTACCCGAATGGGCAGCCGGGTGTCGAGGCGCTGAACACCTCCATCGAGCCCGGGGAGTTCGTGGGGATCGTGGGAGCCTCCGGGGCGGGAAAGAGCACCTTTCTCGACCTCGTCCTCGGGCTTCTCGAGCCGACCTCCGGCGCCGTCGTCGTGAATGGCCGGTCCCTGGAGGGGATCTCCCTCCAGGCGTGGAGACGACGGATCGGGTACGTGCCTCAGGATGTTCTCCTCTTCAACGACTCCATTCTCGCGAACGTCACCCTGGGCCGTCCGGACTGCTCCGAAGCGGAGGTGCTCGAGGCGCTTCGCATCGCCCAGATCGCGCAGGTGGTCGAGGAGCGGGCCGGAGGGGTCCATACGGACGTGGGCGAACGGGGGTTCGGGTTCTCCGGTGGCGAGCGGCAACGCCTGGCCCTGGCCCGGGCCATCGTGGGACATCCGGAGATCCTGGTGTTCGACGAAGCCACGAGTTCCCTCGACGGTCCCTCGGAGCGGGCCTTCCACGAATCCCTCGAGGCCATGCGCGGGAAGTTCACGATGATCGTGGTGGCCCACCGGCTTTCCACGGTCCTGGGGGCCGACCGGATTCTCGTCATGGAACGGGGCCGCCTCGTGGAGTCGGGCCGGCCCTCCGATCTCCTCGCGGATCCCGCATCGCGGTTCTCCAGGCTTCGCGGAAGCGACGGCTCCCCGGCCCCCGAAGACCCCCTCCTCCCGATGGAGGGCGAGGTCCGGCGTTCCACACTCCCTGATCTCGGCACGGGAACATGAAGCTACTGAACCGGTTGCAGCGTTCGCTCCGGTACCGCCTGGGCCGCCTGGGCCGGGTGGGCCCGGCCGGGTGGTACCACACCAGCGACGAATCGGAAAAGTATCGTCACCTCCTGGAGGCCGTGAACTACCTTCGCGTGGCGCAGCTTCCCCCGGTCTTCTTCGAGTTCGGCTGCCACTCGGCCCGGACCTTCTCCGCGACCCTCAGGGCCGCCCGGCATCTCGGCGTGGATCTCGACGCCTATGCCTTCGACTCGTTTCGGGGCCTCCCGAAGACGGACCCCGCGGAGGACGGGTACTTCGAAACCGGCACGTTTGCCACCGCCCGCCCCACCTTCGAGCGCCGTGTTCGTCGGCTGGCCGGCGTTCGCCTTCGTCCGGAACAGATCATCGAGGGCTTCTACGAGGATTCGCTCTCGGGCCCGGCGGTGGAGCACGTGCCCGATGCCGTGGGGATGATCCACATCGATGTGGACCTCTACCGCTCGGCTCGCGAGGTCCTGGGCTTCGTGGACCGGAGACTTGTCGATGGCACCGTGATCCTCTTCGACGACTGGTTTGCCTTTCCTCCCGGCCAGAACAAGGGGGAACGCCGCGCCACCGAAGAGTTCCTGCGCGAACACCCGGAGATCTCCCTGGAACGATGGAAGCCGTACTCCGGGTTCGGCCTCTCCTTCTTCGTGATCAAGCGGTAGGGAGGGTCGGAAAATGACCGTGGATCGACGCCAGAGCTACTGGGATCGCCGGTACCAGGACGAAGGGCACACCGGCTACTCCGACCCTCTCCTCCATCGATACGACCAGCCCCTTCGCCTTGCTGCGGTGCGGCGGGCGATCTTCCGACGGTTCCCGGAGGGCCTCCATGGCCGGAGGGCGCTCGACATCGGGTGTGGCACGGGGGACTTCGTCCAGCTTCACCGGACCCTCGGCGCCGCGTGCGTGGGGGTGGATATCTCTCCCCTCGTGATCGAGGGGACGCGAGACCGCTTCCGCGATGACCCGGAGGTGACCCTCCAGGCGGGGACCATCGTGGAGGCCGACCTGCCTCCGGAGGGGTTCGATGTCATCACGAGTGTGACGGTGCTTCAGCACGTCCTCGACGATGTCGAACTCGAACGCTCGCTCGCGAAGCTCAGGGATTCGCTCCAGCCCGACGGGGTCCTGATCCTGCTCGAGCTGATGCCCCCGTGGGAAGAGGTACGGCGGCTCCGGTCCCCCGACGGCACCCCCTACATCGTGGAGCGCCCCCCGGAGGCCTGGACCGATCTGCTCGGAAGGGCCGGGCTCCGGGTGCTGGAGGAGCCGAGGTTCCCCCAGCTCGGAATCGCGGGTCTTCGAGGTCTCGCGGCCGCCGTCCTCTCCCTCCGCCGTCCGGGAGGCCCCCCTTCCGACCCGCTCGCGACAGCGCCACCGGAAGCGGACCATGGCGACCCGGGCCGGGGCCGGGAGGCGGAAGGGGAGGCACCGCCCGCAGCGCCGAACTCCCGGCCGACGCCGCTCCGGCGTCTGCGCGGGCTGGCCGGCACGGCCCTTCGCCGGGGCATCCTTGCCGCGGCCTACCCCTTCGACCACCTGGCCTCCCTCCCCTTCCCCCCGAGGCGCTTTCGACACTACGGGATCTACCTCGTGGGTCGAACGGAGTGAGTCTCTTTCCCGAGGATGACATGCATCTGAACCACCTGCACCCTTGCCGTTCCGAGGGAACATGAGCAGGAAGATCCTGGTCACGGGCGGGAGCGGGTTTCTCGGCGCGGGGCTCGTCGAGGCGCTCGTCCGCCAGGGGCACGAGGTCACCGTTCTCGACAACAACTTCCGCGGACACCTGGGGCGGTTGGCCGAGGTCGGCAACGACGTTCGCTTCATCGAGGCGGACATCCGCGACGCCGATGCGGTGGGCGAGGCCACCCGGGGTCAGGCGTGGGTCTTCCACCTGGCCTTCATCAATGGGACACGGCACTTCTACGAGCGCCCCGATCTGGTGCTCGATGTGGGGGTGCGGGGTGCGCTGACGACCATGGACGCCGCACGCCGGCATGGTGTGGAGCGGTACATCGTGGCCTCCTCCTCCGAGGTGTACCAGGAGCCTTCCCGAATCCCCACCGACGAGACGGAGCGACTCGTCATTCCCGATGTCACCAACCCCCGGTTCTCCTACGCCGGGGGGAAACTGATCACCGAGCTCCTGGCGCTTCACTACCTGTCGGAAACCGACTGCCACCGCATCCTCTTCCGGCCCCACAACGTCTACGGGCCCGACATGGGATGGGAGCACGTGATCCCCGAGATCATCCGGCGAATCCATGACCTTCGGGGAGCGGCGTCGGAGGGGCGGCTCTCCCTCCCCATTCAGGGGAGTGGCCGGGAAACCCGGGCCTTCTGCTACATCGACGACGCGGTCGAAGGCATTCTCCTGGCCGCCGAGCGGGGGGAGAACGGTGAGATCTTCCATGTGGGCGTGGAAGAGGAGGTGGAAATGGCCGATGTGATCCGGCGATTGGGCCGGATCGCGGGGCTCGAACTGGATCTCCAGCCCCGGGAACTGAGGACCGGAAGTACCCCGCGGCGCTGTCCCGACATCACGAAACTCAGGGCCCTGGGATTTCGACCCTCGGTGAGCCTGGACGAGGGGCTCGCCCACTGCTGGCGCTGGTATTCCGAAGCACTCGAAACCCAGTCGAGGAAGGCATGACCGTGAAGAAGCGAATCCCCGTGGCAGGCGCCGTATTCACCGAGGCCGAGGCCGAAGCCGTGTACGAGGTGGCCCGTTCGGGCTGGGTCACCATGGGTCCGAAGGTGGAGGCATTCGAGGAAGCCTTCGCCCGCTACGTGGGAGCCCGACATGCCGTGGCCATGTTCAACGGGACGGTGACCCTCCACGCGGCACTCGCCGCCCTCGGGATCGGTCCTGGAGACGAGGTGGTGGTCCCGACCCTCACCTACATCTCCACCGCGAACGTCGTCCTCTACCAGGGTGCGGTCCTCCGCCTCTGCGAGTGCGACCCCGAGACCTACAACGTTCGCAGGGAAGACCTCGAGCGCGTGGTCGGGCCCCGCACGAAGGCCATCATCACGGTCGACATGAACGGCCTGCCCATCGACTACGATCCCATCGTCGCCCTTGCCGCGGAACGGGGAATCGCCGTGATCGGTGACAGCGCCGAGAGCCTCGGGGCCGTCTACCGCGGCGCACCCATCGGGTCGCAGGCCACGCTCCACTCCTTCAGCTTCTTCGGAAACAAGAACATCACGACGGGAGAGGGGGGGATGGTGGTCACGGATCGGGACGACCTGGCCGCGGAGCTGAGGATCCTGCGCAACCAGGGTCAGGAGGGCCGCTACAACCACACCCGTCTCGGCTTCAACTACCGCATGACCGAAATGCAGGCCGCCCTCGGCCTCGTCCAGCTCGATTCCCTCGAGGCACGGATGGCCGAGAAGGAGCGGATCGTCTCGCGGTACAACGACCGGTTTGCGGGATCGGAGCTCGTTTCGACCCCGACGGTGCCCGCGTACGTCGACCGCCATGCGTGGTACATGTATGCCCCGGCCTTCCCTGCCTCCGTGGACCGGGATGCGGTGGTGAAGACCCTCGACGAGGAGGGAATCGAAACGAGGCAGAGCTTCCCACCCGTCCACATCCAGCCCTACTACGTCGAGCGGTTCGGATTTGACAGGGACGACTTTCCGGTGAGTCTCGGGGCATGGTCCCGGCTGATCAATCTTCCCATCAGCCCGGACCTCAGCGACGAGGATGCGGAGCGGGTGGCGGAGGCCACGCTTCGGGCAGCGGAGCGCCACCGGCGGGCATGACCCCGTCGTCCTGAACCGGAAGGGCTCGCAGACGCGCCCTCTCCCCCTCATCGTCAAGGAGAATCAGTTGCGAATCGGGATTTTCGGCCTGGGATACGTGGGCACGGTGACCGCAGCGTGCCTGGCACGGAACGGTCACACCGTGGTCGGCGTCGACGTGGACCCGATCCGGGTGGCAACGATCCTCGGTGGCAAGGCGCCGGTGGCCGAGCCGGGGCTCGAGGCGCTGATCGTGGAGGGCCTGGCCACGGGCCGCCTCAGCGCGACCACCGACGCCGCGACGGCCCTGCAGCAGACCGACCTTTCCCTGGTCTGCGTCGGTACCCCCTCGACGCCCGAAGGCGATCCGGATCTCGGCGTGGTGTTCAGCGTCTGTACCGAAATCGCCCGGAGCGTGGCGTCGAGCGGTCGGGAACACACCCTCATCGTTCGGAGCACGGTGCCCCCGGGGACCTGTGCACGGATCGCCGACCTGGCCCGGGAGGAGGGGGCCAGGCTTGGCATTGGATTCAACCCCGAGTTTCTCCGGGAAGGCTCGGCCATCCGGGATTTCCATGAATCGCCCTACACCCTCGTGGGCGCTGCGGACCCCAGGGTCGTGACCGCCGTTCGGGAACTCTACCAGGGCGTGGATTCCCCCCTCATCGTGGCGGACATGCCCGTGGCGGAAATGGTGAAGTACGTGTCCAACGCATGGCATGCCACGAAGATCACCTTCGCGAACGAGATCGGGCGGATCGCCGAGGGGATCGGGGTCGGCGGCGCCGAGGTCATGGACCTTATCTGCCGGGACACCCGCCTCAATGTCTCGGCGGCCTACCTGCGGCCGGGGTTTGCATACGGCGGGTCGTGCCTCCCCAAGGACCTGTCGGCCCTGACGCACGTGGCCCGGAGCGCAGGGGTCGCCGTCCCCATGCTCGATGCGGTCTCCGGGTCGAACCGTCACCATGTGGAACGGGTCGTGGAGGCGGCCATGAGGGTCGAACCCACCGTGGTCTGTGTTCTGGGTCTGGCCTTCAAGGAGGGAACGGACGACCTGCGGGAGAGCCCCAGTGTCCACCTCGTCGAGGCACTCCTCGACCGGGGCGTGACGGTTCGGGTCTACGACCCCGTGCTCTCCCCGGCCGCCACCGAGGGGAGGAGTGACATGACGATGCTCTCGCAGTTCCCCCACGTGGAGGCGCTGCTCTGCGAGACCGCCCAGGCTGCATGCACGGGTGCCGATCTCATGATCGCGACCCACGCCACACCCGAGGTCGAACGGATCCTGATGGCGCAGACCCACTGCCCCGTGATCGATGCCGCACGCTGTGTCCTCGACCGCAGCACCCTGCCTGCGCCCGCCGAGGCCTGACCGGCCAACCCCGCCGCCCCGCCACGAGGCGGTCCGTGGTTCGTGCCACTCCCTCCAACCCCTCTGCTCGCTCATGCCCCGACCCCTCCGCGTCGGCATCGTCGGCCCCTGCCCCCCACCCCACGGCGGCATTACCCGGATCATCGCGAACCATCTGCACTTCTGGCAGGACCAGCCGGTGGAGTCGTGGGTGCTTGCAACGAACCCGGCCGAGGCGTACGAGGCATATCCCCATGCGCACCACCTCCCGCTCTCCCTTCAACGTGCGCCGCTCGGAGCACGCCTCAGGGCTGCCGCGCGGGTGGGACCTCGGTTCGGCATCGGGCGCCTGAGGAGCGTCAACCGCAACCTCTCCTACGACGTGGCGATCGCCCGGGCGATCCGGGAAGCCTCGCTGGACCTCCTCTACGCGCACCACTCGACGGCCACCGGGATGATGGCGGTCACCGAGGCCAGGAGGGCGGGAATTCCCTCGGTGGTGGTGACCTACGGGGAGACGTGGGGGGAGGCGCCTGCTCACAGGCGCTGGCGCCGGGCCATCGACTACACCGTGCGGACCGCCGACTGGATCGTGAGCACGAGCGACCACTGTCGACGCGGCGCCCTCGCTCGCGGAGCCGATCCCGACCGGTCCTCGGTGGTCTATGCCGGAATCGACCTGGACCGGTTCCATCCGGACATTGACGGGACGGGGTACCGGGAGGCCCATGGCATTCCGGACGATGCGGTGGTGATTTCCGTCCTCGGCCTGGCCCTCCGACGGAAGCTCGACACCTTTCTCGAGGCCATCGGAGAGATCGTGGACATCCCGTCGATCCACATTCTGATCGGAGGAACGGGGGCGGACGCCGATTACCTGGCAGCGCGGGTCTCCGAGATCGGGGATCCGCGTGTTCGCGCGCTCGGGTTCGTTCCCGAAGCGGTCCTGCCGGCGTTCTACGCGGCCACCGACATCCTTGTGGTTTCCCCGCGAACCCTCATCGAGTGCATGGGACAGAGCATGAAGGAGGCCATGGCGTGCGGCAGGTCGGTGGTGGGTGCCCGGCTGGGAGGGATCCCGGAGGCCATCGAAGACGGCGAATGCGGCCTCCTGTTCGAGCCCGACGATCCGGGAAGCCTGGCGGCAGCTCTGAAGACGCTTGCTTCTGACGGGAACCTCCGTGCCCGGATGGGACGAAGGGGACGGGAGATCGCCGAGGAGAAATTCCATGCACGCAGTTCGGCGGATCAGACCCTGGCCCTCTTCCAGCGCCTCGTTGAACCCCGTGAATGACACCGGGGGAGGCAGAGGGTCGGGACCGGGGAAGCCCCCGGCTCTGGAGGCGGTCCGGAGAGGTCGACCGGCCGGTGGACCGGTGCGACAGGGGGTCCGTTGAAGATCCTCGTGATCAGCTTCGCCTATCACCCCGAACGAACACCCCGCGCCCACCGGTGGACCTCCATCTGTGCGCAGTGGGCCGGTGAGGGGCATGCCGTTCACGTCATCACGGCTGCCAGGGGGGGGGCGAACGGCCATCCCGGGGGGGGCGGGGAAGGGCACCGACCGGTCAGGGTCCATCGTACCGGGGGCCCGGTGCTCCGGCTTCGCGCCTGGATGATCGGAAGCGGAGCCGGCACAGGCGAAGCCCCACGGAAGGAGGAAGGAGCCCGGGACCACGCGCCAGGGCAGGCGGGCCACCGAGGCAACCCCATCGCACGGCGAGTCCGGCGCCTGGCCCGGTGGGTGCACGACCGGACCTGGCGGAAGGTCTACTGGCCCGACGCCACCTGCTTCTGGATCGTTCCCGCCTACCGGCGTGCGAGGAAGCTCCATGCGAGGGAGTCCTTCGACGCACTCGTCACCGTTTCGCACCCCTTTTCCGCGCATATGGTCGGACGACTGATGAAGCGGAGGTTCCCGGGGCTGTGCTGGGTCGCCGACAATGGCGACCCCTTTTCCTTTCTCGAGGAATCGCAACCCAACAACTTCTCCCTCTATCGAGGGCTCAACGAACGTGCCGATCTCGGTGTGATCAGGCGTTCCGACCACTTCGTCGTGACCAACGACAACGCTGCCGACCTCTACACGAAAATGGCTCCGGAGTGTGGATCGAAGATCGCCGTCCTTCCTCCCGCGATCCCCGACCCCTTCCTCACCGCACCCGGAACGGACGTCGAGGAGATCCCCTTCGCTCCGGGGAAGATCATCGCCACGTATGTGGGCGGATGGCACAAGGGGATTCGTGAGCCGGACGAGGTCCTTCGCCTTCTCGAGATGCTGGCTCGATCTCATCCCTCCCTGGCCGACGAGCTCGAGTGGCACGTGTTCGGACCGACCCATCTCATCGCACCGGTCCTGTCGAGACATCCCTCGGTCGCCCACCGCGTCTTCCTCCATGGCGTGGTATCGCGCGACACGGCCTTCCGTGCACTCCGTCAGTCTCACCTGCTGATCAATGTGGGGAATCGCACTGCCTTCCAGTTGCCGAGCAAGCTCGTGGAGTACATTGCCAGCGGACGGCCCATTCTGAATGTCCGAACCCGGGAAGACGACTCCTCCTCGGCATTCCTGGCGGAGCATGGCAACACGCTCGATGTGAACGTCCGCTCGGAAGCCGAAGTCCTGAATGCCGCGGCCTTCGTCCGGCGGAGTCGGACCATGGCCGATGCGAGGGACAGGGCCGGCCTCGCGCGCTACTCGGTTGTGGAGATCGCCCGGGCGTACCTGGCCCTCATGAGGCCCCCGGGGGTCCCCGCCCGAACCGGGAGTGCAGGGCGCGGGGAGGCCCCGAAGTAGATGCGCCTGCGGGAATTCGCCGCCCGTCTGGTGGCAGGAGGAGGCGCCCTCCTGCGGGGGAGGTCTTCCTACTCCTTCTACTTCACGACCATCCGCCCTGCGGATGCGCTCGCGGCGATCGGCCTCGCCTTCGCCTCTGCAGTCCGGGGCCGGGCGTTCAGCAGGTCGAGGGACGCCCTGGCCGAGGCGGCGAAGATGCGTTTCGGTGGAGAGGCGTTCTTCTACGGGAGTGCTCGGTCCGCCCTCTACGACTACCTCCGTGGGCTCGAGCTCCCGGACCAGTCGGAGGTCGTGGTGACCGGCTTCACCTGTGAAGTGGTGGCCAATGCCGTGGTCCAGGCAGGCCTTCGACCGGTCTACGCAGACATCGACCCCGAAACGCTGGGTACCGATCCCACCTCCGTCCTGCGTGTCCTCTCGGACCGAACGGGCGCCATCATCGTGCAGCACACCTTCGGAAACCCTGCAGACCTGCAGGACCTGCTCCGGCTCGCGAGAGACCGTGGGCTCCCCGTGATCGAGGACTGTGCGGTGGCCCTGGGTTCGGCGCACGAAGGTCGGCCCCTCGGCACCTTCGGAGATGCCGCCATCGTCTCGTTCGAGCTGTCGAAGACGATCACCTCGTGCCGTGGTGGAATGCTTGTCGTGCAGGGTCCGGAGGACACCGTCGCGCGCCACCGGAAGCGCTACGAGGCCGTGCCCGAACCCTCGCGACGCCACGCCGCCGCGGTTCTCCTTCAACTGGGTCTCTCCGGATTCCTCTACCGGCCACGACTCTACCCTCTGGGTCGGCCCGTGGCCGACGCGCTCTTCCGGCTGGGGGTATTCCGGCCGAGCACCCTTCCCGTGGAGCTGCGCGCCGGACGGCCCGAGGCGTACCTGGTTCGCCTCTCGGGAGGCCAGGCCAGGATCCTCCTTCGACAATGGCGGCGGCTCCCCGGGCTTGTCGAGCACACGCGCGCCCTCTCGGCGCGGTACGAGGCCGCGCTGAGCGCATGCTCCGGCGTGCGGATCGTCGCACCCGGCCCGGAAGCATGCCTCGTGCGTTTCCCCCTCATGACCCCGAGCCGGGAGCGGCTCAGCCAGCGCTTCGAGGAGGAGGGAATCGAGCTGGGGCTCTGGTTCACGGCTCCCCTCTCGTCCCCTTCGGTGGACCATGCCGCGTTCGGCTACCGCGCGGGCGACTGCCCCCAGGCCGAGCGGGTTGCCGCATTGATCTGCAACCTGCCTGCCCACCCGCGCATCACACCCGCGGTGGCAGAGAAGGTGATCGAGCTGGTTCGTCGCGTGCATGCCGAGGTGCCCCATGGGGATGCGTAGCCCCGGCTACTTCCTGCGCCGGGCCAGGGAGCTCCCCCTCGGCCAGGTGATCCGGAAGGGGTTCGGGCTCCTCGCCAGGGAGGCGGAGAATCGCGCGAGGAGAGCGCGGGATGAGCGCGAGGGGAGCTATCTCCCCTCGTCCCGCCTCCCTGCGGGCGCCCTCCGCCCTCGGCTCCGGAGGGGCTTCCCCGAACCTCCCGTCCGGGCCCGCGCATCCGAGATCCTCGCAGCTGCCGAGAGGGTCCTTGCTCACCGCTTCGACCTCCTCGGCTCCGGTCCCGTGGAGGTGGCGCATGGGGCGGCCTGTGCCGGAGTCCTGGGCGAAGTCTTTCCGCCGGGGGATCCCGTGCGCCCTGACCCGGGGGGAGGGTGGCTCCGCGACCGTGTGGCGCCACCGAACCTGGACGAGTCCCGACGGATCTGGCAGCTTCTCGCGAACGAAAACCCGGGGTACGTACCCATCGACTGGCAGCTCGATTTCCGGTCCGGGTACCGGTGGAACGAGCGGTCGTGGTACCGGAAGGTCCCCTTCGGCCATCTTCGCGGTGCCGATGTGAAGGTGCCGTGGGAGCTGGGGCGCATGCAGCACCTCCCCGCACTGGGGCTGGCCTGGGGCCTCACCACAGGGAGCGGCGACACGGGGGCTGGCGAGCGCGTCCTCTCGGAGTTCCGAAGCCAGGTCCTGGACTTCGTGGCGACCAACCCTCCTCGATACGGTGTCCAGTGGGTGTGCACGATGGATGTGGCGATCCGAACGGTGAACTGGCTCCTGGCCTACGACCTCTTTCGGGCTGCCGGTGCGCACTTCGACGAACCCTTCGAGGGGGTCTTCCGGCGCAGCATCTTCGAACACGCCCTCCACATCGCGACCAACCTCGAGTGGTGGGAGGGGAACCGGGCCAACCACTACCTGGCGAATGTGGCAGGGCTCACCTGGGCATCGGCCTGCCTTCCCCCATCCCCTGCGTCGGAGGCCTGGCTGGACTTCGCCTCTGGAGCGTTGGCCTTCGAGATCCGGCACCAGTTTCATGAGGACGGGGGCCACTTTGAGGCGTCGACGGGCTATCATCGCCTCTCTGCCGAAATGGTGGCCTTTGCCGGTGCGGTCCTCGTGGGCCTGGAGGGGGAGGAGGCGGCCTGTCTCGGTCGTCACGGGTTCTCGCCGGGCGCCCCCCCCCCGGTGCTCTGGCCGCCTCCGGCCCCCTCCGCCACCGCCGTGCCCGAGGTCGGACCGATCTCCGGCCCGGGGTGTGTGGAGCGGATCGAGGGAATGGGGCAGCTGGTTCGCGACTACAGCAATGCGGCGGGGTGGGCGGTGCAGGTGGGGGACGATGACAGCGGTCGCTTCGTGAAGCTGGCGCCTCCC
Source organism: Gemmatimonadales bacterium (assembly GCA_050485885.1). Taxonomy (GTDB): domain Bacteria; phylum Gemmatimonadota; class Gemmatimonadetes; order Longimicrobiales; family Gaopeijiaceae; genus SKNW01. The sequence goes on from JBJHCG010000007.1 coordinate 84,315, forward strand.
CTTCTCCCCGATGGCTCCGAGGCGGCGCTGGACCACCGGCACCTCCCGGCTGCGATCTCGGCGCTTCTCCACGGCACGGAGCCGGGGAGGGAGGACCCGGGGAGTCTGGATGCGGCCATCGTTCATGCACTGGCGGACGGGCGCCGGCTCGACACGCCACGCCCCCCCCGAGATCCACGGGCGAGGAACCCGCAACGCCCCGGGCCCCGACCGGACGGCCACCCCTCCCCGGGGCATCGTGCACGCATCCGCTTCGCCCTGACCCCAGGGGAGCTGGCGTCCCCCCGCCTCGCCGCGTATCCCGACTTCGGACTCTTCTGCTACCGCCTGGGGCTCATGCACCTTACCGTGCGGGCACCGCGCGCCCTCCCGGCAGCGGGAGGGCATCGACATGACGACGCCCTTTCCCTCACCCTGAGCGTGGCCGAACGCCAGGTCCTGGTCGATCCCGGGTCGCCCTTCTACTCCCCCTTCCCCGACATGCTCGCCTCCTTTCGTTCCGCAGCCATGCACAACGGGCCCCGCCCCCGCCCCGTCCCGGCGCGCGGGTCGGAGCTGCGCGTGGAGGTGCTGGAAGCAATCGCGAGTGGGTTCACGGCCAGGGTCAGCGCGGCAGGAACCTTCGTTCGAAGAACGCTGCACTTCGAGGAGGCCGGCTTCTCCCTCGAAGACGAGGCCTCCGCGCGACTCGAGACCATGACCTTCGTGCTCGGAGCCGACCTGCGGTGCGACGTGGCAGGGCGTTGTGCCACGATCCACCTTCCGGACGGCCCCCTCCTCCTGACCGCAGAGTCCGGGGGGTGGGAGCTGGAAGAGACCGCCGCGTCGCCGGGATACGGGCGGCGGGAGACACGCACCGGACTCCGGTGGGTTCCGGAATGAGCCCTGCGACCCTCCCTTCCCCCCCCCTCCCGGACTCCCGGGCCCCCTTGGTGGAGGCCCCCGGTCTCTGGCGCACCTCGTACGATCGGGTGGCCCTCGTTTCGGTGCTGGCCTTCTTCGTGGTCCACCCCTTTCACCACCTCATCTTTTCCCAGGTCGTGTTCTACCGGGAAGCCTTCGCCGCCTGGTTCGCCCTTCTCTCCTGCGGGTACCTCTCGGTGCCGGGTCGAAGGGGCCTTCTCGGGAGCCCGGAGGTTCTCCTGGTGGCCCTCTGGGTCCTCTTCGTTCTCGTCGCCTTCGTGGCGGACCCGGGAGTCACGATCTATCCGGGGGACCATACCGGAGCATCCGAGCAGCTGGGACGGTTTTCGCCACGGGCCTACGTACTCCGGACCGCATTGCTGTACCTCCCGCTCCTCCTGCTCATCACGGCGCGGGGGCTCAACCCCGCCGAACTGAAGCGGCTTCTGTGGGTGATCGTCGCCCTGGCGCCCATCTCCATTGTCAGCAACTACATAGCAAGCGGCCTGACCGAGTGGGAGTCCGCCCTGGAGTTCTCCGTCCAGAGAGGCCTGTCGTACAACAGTTTCGTGCCGTACATCACCTTCCCCCTGCTGGGCGCGCTCTTTCTCTACGCGAAGAGCGAGAGCTCCCCGGGGCGCAGGGCGTCCATGGTCACGAGTGCACTCCTCCTCCTCTTCCTCTTCCTCAACCCCAGCAGACAGAGCATCCTCTTCGCCATCCTTGCGCTGGGTGCCTTCGGCCTGATGGCCAGCCGAACCCGAACGACCATGATCGTCATCGTCAGTTCGATCCTCATCGGCATCATCATCCAGGGTTCCGGGCTGACCGGCCGAATTGCCGAGCGGTTCTTTACCGGAGCGAGCCTCGAGACCCCGCGGTGGGTGATCATGTCCGAGGGGCTGGCCCTCATGCGGACCCCGTCCGACTGGCTCTTCGGGCATGGGCTCTCCTCGGTCGTGGTGAGCGGCCCCCACAACAACTTCATCCGGTTGATGCAACGGATCGGCCTTCCCGGAATGGTGCTCGGGTACCTCCCGTTTCTCTATGCGCTCTTCCGCGTCCTCGGGAACCGGGTGGGCCCGAAGGGGAGTGCCCCGCTGGACCCCTACCTGACCTGGCTTCTGGCAGGCGGGCTGGTGTTCACCCTCTATCACTCGCTCTTCGGGTACCCACAGGACGACGCATGGCAGGCTCCCTATGTCTGGCTGGGTCTCGGCATGGTCCTCGCCCTGCGGACAGACCGGATCCGCATGGCCCGGCTCTCCCAGGATGCACAGGGAACCCTGGAATGATGCGGTGACCTTGCCCCCCTCCATCCCATAGACCATGTGTGGCATCGTGGGCATTGCCTCCACGCGACCGGTCTCGCTCCGGGAGTGGCTGGCCACGGGGAGGGACCGGATGCGACACCGGGGGCCGGATCACCAGGGGGAGTGGTGGTCGGAGGACGGCCGGGTGGGCCTGGCGCATCGCCGGCTTTCCATTCTCGACCTCTCCTCCGCCGGGCACCAGCCGATGCACGATCCGCAGGGAGACCGGACCATTGTCTTCAATGGGGAGATCTACAACTTCCGGGAGGTCCGCTCCCTCCTCTCTTCGGAGGGCATGGCCTTTCGCTCGGGGTCCGACACGGAGGTGATCCTGGCGGCGTACCGACGGTGGGGTACGGACTGCCTCGCCCGTCTCGAGGGAACGTTCGCCTTCGCGATCCACGATCGCCCGCGGAACCGGGTCTTCCTTGCCCGCGATCGTGCCGGCGAGAAGCCCCTCTTCTACCATCTTTCCGGGGGGACACTTCGTTTCGCATCGGAGCTCAAGGCTCTGCTGGCGGACCCATCCCTCGAACGCAGGATCGATCCGGAGGCGCTGGACTGCTACCTCGCCGTGGGCTTCGTTCCAGGGGACCGATGCATTCTTCGCGGGTTCCGGAAGCTCCCCCCGGCACACGCCATGGAGTTCGACCTGAACCATGGTGAACTCAGGCACCGCCGGTTCTGGGAGGTCCCCGACCTGGAACCCGACGGGCTGCACGGGGCGCCCGGAGAGACTTCTCTCCTCGAGGAACTGGAACGTCAGCTCGAGAGGTCCGTCCGCAGCCAGATGGTCTCCGATGTACCGGTGGGCGTGCTCCTGAGTGGAGGGCTGGACTCCAGCCTCATCACGGCCATGGCGTCGCGGGCCTCCGGTCGGGTGAAGACGTTCACCGTCCGGTTTCCGGGGCAGGGCCGGTTCGATGAGTCCCGGCATGCACGGCTCGTTTCGGAACACTTCGGCACGGCCCACACCGAGGTGGAGGCCCAGCCCGCCGACGTCGGGATTCTCCCTCGGCTGGCCCTGCAGTTCGACGAGCCCATTGTCGACTCTTCCATGGTTCCGACCTTCCTCGTGAGCGCGCTGGTGCGGCGGGAGTGTACCGTGGCGCTGGGGGGGGATGGAGGCGACGAGTTGTTCGGGGGATACAGGCACCACAGCCGGATCCTCTGGATGGAACGGAAGGTGGGATGGATTCCCAGGCCGGTCCGGGGGGTGGCCTCCCTGGGGGCGGAGATGCTCCTGCCCATGGGGATGAAGGGGCGGAACTGGCTCCAGGCGCTGAACACCGATCTCACGAAGGGGGTGCCGCCCATCGCGCGGTACTTCGATGCCCGGGTCCGCCGGCGACTGATGCGCCGCCAGGGGCGCTGGAACACGGTGGCCGAGGGCGTCATGGAGTCACGTACACCGGTGCAGCCGGAGCTCCTTCAGCGCGTCACCCGCATGGACTTCGCGAACTACCTCGCCGAGGACATTCTCGTGAAGGTGGACCGGGCGAGCATGCTGAACTCCCTGGAGGTGAGGGCTCCCTTCCTCGATCGCCGCCTGGTGGAGTTCGCCTTCGGCCGCGTACCCGGATCCCTCAAGACCACGCCCGTGCGGCGCAAGATCCTCCTCCAGGACCTGGCAGCCCGGATCCTCCCGGGGGCGTTCGACACCGAACGAAAGCAGGGGTTCTCGATCCCCCTCGATGCGTGGCTCAGGGGGGGGGCGTTTCTGGACTTCTTTCGCGAGGTCCTGCTGGATCGTGACTGCATCTTCGATGCGAAGGTCTCGAGGGCCCTCCTTCGCGGGCAGGCCCGCGGGCGGAACCATGGGGAACGCCTTTTTGCACTTGTCCTTCTGGAGCTATGGCGCCGAAGCTACCACACCGCCCTCTGAAGCGCGGAGCATGGCGCGGGAGAACGCATGTCCGCCCCTGACCGGTCCCGGGCCGGCCTCATCGTTGGCGTCGACGGGAGCAATCTCCGCCAGGGGGGGGGAGTGACCCATCTGGTCGAGCTCGTCACCGCCGGGGAGCCGGAAGAGCACGGCATCGCGCGGCTTGTCGTGTGGGGGGGAAGGAAACTCCTCGGCCAGCTCCCGGCTCGCCCGTGGCTCGAGCCCCGGCACCTTGCCACCCTTGAACGAGGACCGATCCGCCGCGCCGCCTGGCAGCGGTTCGGGCTCTCGCGCATGGCGACCGAGGCCGGGTGCGATCTGGTCTTCGCCCCGGGGGGCCGATTCGATGGATCCTTCCGGCCCGTGGTGACGATGAGCCGAAACCTCCTCCCCTTCGAGTCCGGAGAACTCCGGCGGTACGGGTGGTCCCCCATGGCGCTCCGGCTGCGCATCCTTCGCTGGTCGCAGTCGAATACCTTCCGCTCGGCGGACGGGGTGATCTTTCTCACCGAGTACGCAAGGCAGACCGTGTCCCGGGTCAGCGGGGAGATCCCCGGTCGAACCCCGATCATCCCGCACGGAACCAGCGACCGTTTCCGCGTTCCCCCGCGTCCCCAGCGCCCGATCCACGCCCTCGACCCCGCGCATCCCTTTCGCATCCTGTACGTTTCCCCCGTCCAGTGGTACAAGCATCAATGGAACGTGGTGGAGGCGGTGGCGGCGCTGCGAAAGGACCATGGGTACCCGGTGGCGCTTGACCTCGTCGGGCCGGGCTCCGAGCCGGCCGTGGCTCGACTTCGCAGGTCACTGGCCCGGCACGACCCTCGGGGGGAGTGGGCCACCTATCACGGCGCGGAACCCTACCAGGCGCTGCACCGGAGGTATGCCGAGGCCGACCTCGGCGTGTTTGCATCGAGCTGCGAGAACCTGCCGAACACGCTCCTGGAAATGATGGCCGCCGGGCTCCCCATTGCCTGTTCCGACCGGGGCCCCATGGAGGAGGTCCTGGGAGACGGGGGCCTCTACTTCGATCCGGAACGCCCCCCTGACCTGACCCGTGCGCTGGAACGCCTGATCGCGTCTCCGGAACTGCGAACCGAGGTGGCCGCGCGCGCCTTCGAACGCGCGCTCCGCTTCTCCTGGGCACTGTGCGCACGGAGCACCTTCGCCTTTCTGGCCTCCGTGGCGCGCGGCGAGCGCGGGTAGATCCTCGTGTACCGGATGCTCTCGTTGTACTGGCACACGGTCCGCCACCTGCGCCCCGGGCAGATCGGAGCGCGCCTCCGCTTCCTCGCCCGCCGGAACCCCTCCCTGTCCCTTTCGGGCCTCCCCAGGGGTCGGGAGGCCAGGGTGTTCCCGGAAGCACCGGCGAGGCGCCCCGGCTCCATGCCGGGTCCCGACCGGTTCCGTTTTCTGAACACGGAGGGCGTGTGCAGGAGGCCGGACGACTGGAATGCACCGGACCGGAGCCGGCTCTGGCTCTATAACCTCCACTACTTCGACGATCTGGCCGCCTCGGGCGCTCCCGACCGGGTCGACTGGCACCGGGACCTCCTGGCTCGCTGGATCCGCGAGAACCCTCCACGCTCCGGCACGGGGTGGGAGCCCTATCCCACCTCGCTCCGGATCGTGAACTGGGTCAAGTGGCACAGCGAGGGGCATCCACCCCCGCCGGGGTTCGACGAGAGCCTTGCACTCCAGCTGCGCTGGCTCCGGAAGCGCGTCGAGCATCACCTTCTCGGAAACCACCTCCTTGCCAATGCAAAGGCCCTGGTGTGCGGGGGCCTCCACTTCTCCGGCGCGGAAGCGGAGGCATGGACCCACCATGGGTTGAGCCTGCTCCAACGGGAACTCCCTCGTCAGATCCTCGACGACGGCGGTCACCACGAACGAAGCCCCATGTACCACGCCATCGTGCTGGAGGACATCCTCGATCTCCTGAACGCCGGAGAGGGCGCTCCGGACCGGATCCCGGCAACAGACGTGAATGCGTGGCGGGAATGCGCGGGTCGGATGCTCGGCTGGCTCCGGTCGGTCACCCACGCAGATGGCCGGATCGCGCTCCTGAACGATGCTGCCTTCGGGATCGCCTCGACGCCGTCCGAGCTCGAGGGCTACGCGGCGCGACTGGGCGTGGATGCCCGGGGTGGCGCCAGGGGGGAGGCCTCCGGGTATGTCCGGGCGGAGCGTGGACCGGCCCTTCTCCTTGCCGATGTGGCGCCGGTCGGCCCCGACGAACAACCCGGCCATGGGCATGCAGACACCCTGACCTTCGAGCTCTCCCTCTTCGGAGAGCGGGTGATCGTCGACACCGGGACCTCCACCTACGAGCCGGGGCTCCAGCGCGCATGGGAGCGCTCGACGGCGGCCCACAACACGGTTCAGATCGAAGGTCTCGACTCGAGCGAGTGCTGGGCCACCTTTCGGGTGGCGCGACGCGCCCGCCCCATGGGCCTCGAGATCCTGGAAAGGGACGATCACATCGAGATCCGGGGAGCCCACGATGGGTATGCCCGCCTGCCCGGACGCCCCATTCACCACCGGAGCTGGACCCTCGACGGTGGGCGTCTCCGCATCACGGATCGCATCTCTGGGCCTCGGCAGTCCTGCACCGGGCGATTTCTCTTCCACCCGTCCGTGATCCCGCTCGAGCCCGGCGTGCTGGGCCTGCCGGGGGACCGCCGGCTGCAGTGGGAACTCACGGGCGCCTCGGCAGAACTCCGGCCGGCGCTCTGGCACCCGGAGTTCGGGGCGAAGGAGGAAACCCACTGCCTTCATTGCATCTTCGAGAAGCCCGAAGCCACCATCGAGTTCCGTTGGGGTGCGATGTGAGGATCCTCGTCCTCGCCTTCTACTATCCGCCCGACCTCTCGGCCTGCGCCTTCCGGATGAAGGCCTTCGTGCCGGAGCTCGCGGCCCGGCTTCCGGCCGGTTCCTCCATCGACGTGCTCACCACCCTTCCGAACCGCTACCATTCGTTCAGGGTGGAGGTCCCGGAAGAGGAGCAGGACGAGGGGGTCCGCATCCGGCGCATCAGGGTCCCTCCCCACCGGAGTGGGCTTTCCGACCAGGCCAGGAGCTTCTCCGTCTATGCGCGAGCGGTGCTCCGCGCGATCCGCTCCGAATCCTACGACCTGGTCTTCGCCACCTCCTCGCGGCTCATGACGGCCGCGCTGGGACGGGTGGTCTCCGGACGGGTCAGGGCACCGCTGTATCTGGATCTGCGCGACATCTTCGTGGAGTCGCTGCGGGATGTGCTCCCGGCAAGGCTCGCCTGGGGGGTGGTCCCCCCCCTTTCCCTGGTGGAGAGGGTCACCGTGGGAGGGGCGGGTCGGGTGAACCTCGTCTCCGAGGGGTTCGCGGAGTACTTCCGGCCCCGGTACCCGGGGCGGTCATTCTCCTTCATCCCCAACGGAATCGACCCGGAGTTCCTGGCGGCATCCTGGGACGCGGCTCCTCGCCCGGAGGGGGTCCCGCGGCGGGTGGTCTACGCGGGCAACATGGGAGAGGGGCAGGGGCTCCATGCCATTCTCCCTTCCCTCGCCCTTGCCCTCGGAGACACAGCCCACTTCCGGCTCGTGGGCGATGGGGGAAAGCGGGTCGCCCTGGAGGAGGCCCTGCGAGCGGCGGGGGTCGACAATGTGGAGCTCCTCCCGCCCATGGAACGGGGCGATCTCATCGCAGAGTACAGGGAGGCCGACGTCCTCTTTCTTCACCTGAACGATCACGAAGCCTTCCGGCGGGTCCTCCCCTCCAAGGTGTTCGAGTATGCGGCCACCGGAAGACCGATCTGGGCAGGGGTGGCGGGGTATGCCGCCGAGTTCCTGCGGGCCCGGGTACCGGACGCCGTGGTGTTTCCCCCGTGCAATGTGGAGGCCGCCGCCGAGAGCTGGAATGCGCTCCCCGTCGAGGCCCAGCCTCGCGAGGCCTTTGTCCGGGCGTTCTCGCGTCGGAGCACCTCGGCCGCGCTGGCCAAGGACGTTCTGGAGCTGGTCGGCCAGGTCCCGGGAGAGGCGACCCCCCATGGCTGACCGGGTCCTGGTGACGGGAGCCTCCGGATTCGTGGGCTCCGCGGTGGTGAACGCCCTTGCGTCGCGCCATCCGGCCGGGGTGGTGGCTGCCTCGAGACGGCCCCTTCCCTCCCTCCCCGCGGGCGCCATGCCCGCATCGGTGGGCGACCTGGGGCCGGGTACCGACTGGGCGGCCCCCCTCGAGGGGGTTGCCAGCGTCGTTCACTGCGCCGCACGGGTCCATGTCATGCGTGACCGGAGCACGGACCCCCTCGCCGAGTTCCGGAGGGTGAACACCGAGGGCACCCTCGCCCTCGCGCGCCAGGCCGAGAGGGCCGGGGTACGTCGCTTCCTCTTTCTCAGCTCGGTGAAGGTGCATGGCGACGCCACGCCCACGGGAAGGCCCTTTCGGGAAGACGATCCCCCCGCCCCGGGGGATCCGTACGGGGTGTCGAAGCTCGAAGCCGAGCTGGGACTCCGGGAAATGGCCACCGGGAGTGCCATGGACATCGTCATCGTGCGACCTGTCCTGGTGTATGGGCCGGGGGTGGGGGGAAACTTCCGGACCCTCCTGCGGTGGGTGCAGCGGGGGGTGCCCCTCCCCCTGGCCCGGATCCGGAACCAGAGGAGCCTCGTGGGACGGTCCAACCTTGTCGACCTGATCCTGACCTGTCTCGATCACCCGGCGGCCGGCGGGGAGATCTTCCTCGCAGCCGACGGACTGGATCGTGGGACCCCGGAGCTCATCCGGGGGATCGCCGAAGCCATGGACCGACCGGCCCGGCTGTTCGCGGTTCCCCCCGGTGCCCTTTCGCTGGGAGCCGGCCTCCTCGGACAGGGGCCCCGGGCCGCCCGGCTTCTCGACTCCCTGCAGGTCGACATCACGAAGGCGCGCACCCTCCTGGGGTGGTGTCCTCCGGTTGCGCCATCGGAGGAGCTGCGTCGCACGGTCCATCACTTCCTGGAGGCCGGGAGCGAATGACGGAAATCCCGTGGCTCGTCCCCCTCGTCGCTCTGGCGGTCGGGTTCGCAGGAACCGGGATGGTGCGGCGCTACGCGCTTCGTCGGCAACTCGTGGACCACCCGAACGCCCGCAGTTCCCATGCGGTGCCCACCCCCCGAGGGGGCGGTCTCGCCATGGTCGTGGCCTTCGGCGTGGGGTCCCTTCTCTGGTTTCTCGGATCCGGGGGCCCGGACTGGCGCGTCGGTCTCGCCATGGCCGGGCTCGTCCCCACCGCGCTGGTGGGGTGGCTGGACGACCGGTCCTCCCTCCCGGCGAGGCTGCGAATCCTTGCCCATGTCGCCACGGCATGCATGATCGCCCCCCTCGGAATCGCGGCGTCGACCGATGGCTCGCCCCTGGGACTCGGGCTCCTGGGTGCCTGGTGGGCCTTTGCCACCGTCTCGGCCATCAATGTGGTGAACTTCATGGATGGGCTGGACGGGCTGATCGGCCTCCAGGCAGGGATCTTCGGCGTTCACCTGGCACTCCTTTCCGGCGCCCCGACCTCCGCCACCCTCGCGCTGGCCCTGGCAGGGGCGGCGGTGGGATTCCTCGTCTGGAACTGGCACCCGGCCCGGATCTTCATGGGAGACGTGGGCTCGGGCTCACTGGGAGCCATGGGCATGATCTGCGGCCTCCTGGTGCTCGCGGAGGGTGCGGTGGGCGTGCTTCCCGCATTCCTCCCCCTGGCTCCGATCTTCGCGGATGCCACGGTGACGCTCCTCCGCCGCATGGCCCGAGGCGAGCGCATCTGGGAGGCCCACCGGGAACACCTCTACCAGCGACTGGCCCACGCAGGATGGGGGCACGCCCGGGTCACACTCCTGTACGGGGGCATGGCCCTTCTCGGCTCCATGGCGGCGAACGCCGCGACCCCGGGCCCGGACACCGGGATCCTCCTCGCCTACGGCGCGCTCCTTCCGGCGGTGGGCATCGCCCTGGAGTGGTACCTTCGAGGAACGCGCGCACAGGGCGAGGCACGCAGGCCCTGAGCCCTGCGCCCTGGCCCCCTGTCCTCCATGGAGCCCCTGCCCTTGAACCCGAACACCACCCTCGATCTCGTTGCCGGCGCACGTCCGAACTTCGTGAAGCTGGCGGCGATCGTGCATGCCCTGGAGGCCCACCAGCGGGAGGGCGGAGCACTCCGGTACCGGATCGTCCACACGGGGCAGCACTACGATCCGGGCATGTCGGGAGCGTTCTTCCGGCAACTCCGGATTCCCGAGCCCGACCTGAACCTGGAGGTGGGCTCGGGGAGCCAGGCCGAGCAGACGGGCGCGATCATGGTCCGCTACGAAGCGGCCGTGGAGGCCACCCCCCCCGCCGCCACCCTGGTCGTGGGGGATGTGAACTCCACCCTGGCCTGCGCCCTTGTTGCGAAGAAGGCCGGGATCCCCGTGGCCCATGTGGAAGCCGGGATCCGCTCCGGAGACTGGTCCATGCCGGAAGAGGTCAACCGGATCGTCACCGACGCCCTTGCGGACTGGTTCTTCACCACCAGCGAAGGGGCAGGAGCGAACCTCCGGCGTGCGGGGGTCTCGGAAGACCGGATCTTCTTCGTGGGCAACACCATGATCGATACCCTGCTGAAGAACCTCGACCTTCTGACCCCGCCCCCCTGCTGGAAGGAGGAGGGGCTCGAACAGGGCGAGTATGTGGTTCTCACCCTGCACCGTCCTTCCAATGTCGACGGGGTGGAGGCCTTCTCGGCCATGCTCCGTGCGGTGGCCGAGGGGTGCGGTGCGTTGCCCGTGATCTTCCCCGTTCACCCGCGCACCCGGGAGACCCTGGCCCGGATCCACGGGCTCCCGGGGAACCTGCGCGCCGTGGTGCCCCAGCCGTACCTGGAGTTCAACTACCTGGTTCGGCACGCCCGGGCGGTCGTCACGGACTCCGGTGGGGTCACCGAAGAGGCCACCGTTCTCGGTGTTCCCTGTCTCACCCTCCGAAACACGACCGAACGCCCCGAAACGGTGGAGATCGGCACGAACGAGCTGGTGGGAACGAACCCCCGGGATGTCGGCCCTGCCCTGGAGCGGGTGTTCTCCGGGCAGTGGAAACGCGGGGGAATCCCTCCCCGGTGGGACGGGCGCGCAGGAGAACGCATCGTGGAGCATCTGGCGCGGATGGTCCTTCCCCGATGAAGCTCCCTCTGAAGCTCCCTCTGAAGCTCCCTCGTGAAGCTTCCTCCGACCACGCCACCGACCGGGGCGGGCCTCCCCACCCGACCGCGCCCCCCCATCCCGACCGCGCCCCCCCATCCCGACCCACGGACCTGCCCCCCCCTCGTCCTCCTTCCTGCCGAAGCTGAGTCTTCTCCATGCATGAGCGTACCCCGCCTCTCTCCGTTCCGGGCAGCTGGCTGCGATCGTCCGCCCTCCTCCTGGTGGCGATGTTCCTGGCCCTTGCCTCCCCGGTCGAAGGACAGGAACTCGGGCCCGGGTTCCTCGACGTGCCTCCCGTGCTCGGCGCCGGCGATCTGATCCACATCCAGGTCTGGCGGCAACCGGAGTTCAGTGGCGAGTTCGAGGTCTCCGGCGATGGCACGATCGCCCATCCCCTGTACCGGCAGATCCGCGCCGCCGGGCGCCTCGTGCACGAGGTGGAGGCGGATGTCCGGGCCTTTCTGACCCAGTACCTGGAAGCCCCCAACTTCGTGGTGGAAGGGTTCTTCCGGATCGGGGTCGCCGGTGAGGTGCGTCAGGCCGATGTGTACCCCCTGCGCCCGGAGACGACCATCACCCGGGCCCTCGCCGTGGCCGGAGGACCCACCGAGCGGGCCAACCTCCGGCGCGTGGCCGTGCGTCGCAACGGCGAACTCCACCACCTCGACCTCACGAGCCCGGACCATTCCCTGCGCGAGCTTCAGGTCCGATCGGGCGACGAGATCGTGGTTGAACGGAGGCGTGACATCTTCCGGGAATACGTGGCGCCTTCGGCCAGCGTCATCGCGGCTGCCGCGACCCTGATCTCCCTGCTTCTCCGCTGACGGGACCCATGTCGAACCTCACCCCGACCGACCCGGACGGCCGGAAGAACCCGGTCCGCCACTCCGATGTGCCGACACGGCCCGGATTCCCCGAAGGCTCCGGTCTCCCCGGGGGACCGGGGGAAGTGTCCGACGACAGTGTGGAGCTGCGCGAACTCCTGGGTCGCCTCCGCCGTCACGCCCTCTGGATCCTCCTTGCCGGCACGGCAGGGGTTTCCCTCGCCCTTTTCCTCGTCTCGCGGGAGTCGCCGGTCTACCAGTCCTCGGCCGTGATCCGCCTCTCCGATGCCCGCCAGACCCTCACAGGGGGGCTCGACGGAATGATGGGTCAACCCGCCCTCTCCAGGCTGGACCCCATCCAGTCGCAGATCCAGGTGCTACAGAGCATGCGGGTGCTCGGCGAGGTGGTGGACCGGGAAGGGCTTCGGCTCCACTTCCCGGACGGGACCCTCTCCTTCGGGGATTTCGCGGACGTGGTCGTGAGCCCCCTGGCGCCGCAGGACACCCTCTGGTTTCGCTTCGACGAGTCCGGGGTGGGGATCGCCGCCGGGGGTTCGGAGGCCTCGGCTGGGTATGGATCGCCTCTCACCCTGGGAGGGGTCACCCTCACCGTTCCCCGGCCTCCCGGGGTGGAGGAGGCCATCGGGGTCATCCTGCATCGCCAGCGGGCCGTGGAGAACCTGAGGCGTGATCTGACGGTGCGCCATCGGGACTACACCGACGTGGTGGAGGTCAGCATCCGCTCGGGGAACCCGGAGGTCGCGGAGCGGATCACGAACGCGGTGGTGGGAACCTTCCAGGAGTCGAGCGCGCGTGTGGCCCGGATGGAATCCGAGCGCCGCCGGGTGTTCGTGGAGGAACGCCTTGCCCAGGCCGACTCGATCCTCACCCAGGCCCAGTCGACGCTGAGCGACTTCCGCACCCGCGAGGGGGTCTACTCCTCCCAGGAGTGGTTCGCCGCCCAGCAGGCGGGGCTCCTGGAGGTGGAGATGCGAAGGGAAGAGATGGATGCCTCGCGGACCATGTACCGTTCGATTCTGGGCGGGATCGACGAAGCGGAACTGGGCCAGGTGTCGCGCCGGCTTCAGGCCGTGGCGGCCTCTCCCGAGGTGGCGGAGAACCCGGTGGTGGCAGACCTCTTCCTCCAGCTCTCCCGGTACGAGGCAGCGCGCGACTCCCTGGTGTCCGGTCCGTGGGGGGCCAGTGCCGCCAACCCGGATGTCCGGAGCCTCGACGAACAGATCGCATCCACCACCCGCCGGCTCGAGGATGCCATCCAGAACCATGTGAACGCCCTGGACGCACGCGTCACCGCGCTGGACGACCTGCGTGGACGTGCCCAGCGTCAGATTGCGGCCCTTCCCTCGGTGGAGGCGGAGGAGGCGCGCCTCATTCAGCAGGTCGAGTCCCTCGTGCGAACCGTGGACCAGCTCCGCGAAGAGTACCAGAGGGCGCTGATCTCCGAAGCCGTGGAGGTGGGGCAGGTGGAGATCGTGGACTGGGCCTCGGTCCCCCTCGAGCCCGAGGGTACCGGGCGGATGTTCAAGCTCGTCCTGGGGGCCGCACTGGGGCTCATGGCCGGCGTGGGGGGGGCCCTCCTGGTCTCGTCCCTCAACACCAAGATCAACCGAAGGGAGGAGATGGAACGTCTCCTTCAGCTTCCGAGCATCGGAATCGTGCCGCGGCTCCCGAAGCCTGCGGGGGCCGTCGGAAACGGAAAGGGCGGTGCCCGTGGACTCCTCGGGCGGAAGGGGAAGGTGCCCGGTTCGGAACTCATCACCCTCCGTGACGCCCGAAGCCCCCAGGCCGAGGCGTACCGCACCATTCGCACGAACCTCCTCTTCTCCGACTCCATCCGGGCCCTCAGGGCGCTGGTGGTCACGAGTCCCAACCCGTCCGAAGGCAAGTCCACCACCGCCTCGAACCTGGCGGTGGCCTACGCACAGCAGGGGATGAAGGTGCTCCTGGTGGACTGCGACCTCCGGAAGGCGCGGCTGCACGAGGTGTTCGCCCTGCCGCGCCAGCCCGGCTTCACCGACTACATTCTCGGCGAAGCCGACTGGGAGGAGTCCTGCCGGGAAACGCCCGAGGAGAGCCTCCATTTCCTCCCGGCCGGGAAGCTCCCCCCGAACCCCTCCGAGTTCCTCGGAGGCGCCCGGATGCGGGAAGCGGTGGAACATCTCAAGGGTCGCTACGAGGTCGTGATCTTCGACTCGCCCCCGCTCATGGCGGGGGCCGATGCCGCCATTCTCGGATCCATGGCCGACGGGGTCCTCCTGGTGGTTCGCGCCGGTCGGACCGATCGGGAAGCGGGACAGCAGGCGGTGCGCCAGCTCCATACGGTGGGGGCCAGGATCCTGGGGGCGGTGCTCAACGACCCCGACGGGGAGCTCCCCAGGTACAGCAGCTACTACGCGAACCAGTACAAGTATTACGCCCAACCGAACGAGGACTGAGGCCGCGCGCCGCGAACCGTGGCCGCGGACCCCATGATGACCCTGCCCGTCTGCCGGCCAACCCGTGCGAGGCCACGCCCTTGCCCCCGGCCCCTCGACGGCTGACCCCTCCCCTCCGAACCGCTTCTCATGGCTTCTGGTCTTCTCACCCCCCCCATCACCCTCGTGACCGGAGGGGCTGGCTTCATTGGCCATCATCTCGTTCGCACCCTCCTCGCGCAGGGAAGCGAAGTACGGGTGATCGACGACTTTTCCACCGGAAGTCGGGATCGTCTCGCGCCCCTTCTGGGAGACATCCAGCTCCACGAGGGGTCGATCACCGACCCGGCCCTTCTGGCCGAGGCCATGGACGGCGTGGAAACCGTGTTCCACCAGGCAGCCATCCCCTCGGTGGCGCGCAGCGTTGCCGAACCCAGGCGTTCGCACGAAGCGAATGCCACAGGCACCCTCCACCTTCTGGAGGCGGCCCTCGCGGCCGGGGCGGGTCGGGTGATCTATGCCGGCTCGAGCTCCGCCTACGGGGATACCGCGACCCTCCCGAAGGTCGAGTCCATGTCCTCGCGGCCCCTCTCGCCTTACGCTGTAAGCAAGCTGGCGGGAGAGCATTACTGCCAGGCCTATCACCGCGTGCACGGGCTCGAAACGGTCGTGCTCCGGTACTTCAATGTCTTCGGGCCCGGACAGGACCGGGCCTCCCAGTACGCGGCGGTGATCCCCCTCTTCGTGACGCTGGCGCAGCGGGGGGAGGCGCCCGTGATCCACGGAGACGGAGAGCAGACCCGGGACTTCACCTACATCGACAACGTGGTGCAGGCGAACCTGCTCGCGGCATCCGCCCCGCCCGAGCGGGTGGCAGGGCGGGTCTTCAACGTGGGATGCGGCGAGCGCATCTCGGTGAACCGGCTCTGGGAGGAGATCCGGGACCTGACCGGGACCCGGCTCCTGGAGGCCGTCCATGGACCGGCGCGGCCTGGCGATGTCCGGGATTCCCTGGCGGACCTGGCGGCCATCCGTGCGGCGGTGGGCTACGAGCCCTCGGTGGCACTGAGGGAGGGCCTGCGACGAACGGTGGCATGGCTCGAGAGGGAGAGGCCGGTGCCGAGCGAGTAGCGGAGAGGGGCAGGAAGACCGTGGGCGCGACGAGCGCGTCGGGGCGTCGCCGCGGGGAGGGGCGGCCGCGCCAAGACGGGCCGAGGTCGCGATCCCGAATCGGGAGGGGCACCGCCCCCCTGCCCAGGGCCGTCCGCTCCCCCCCGCCCGCCATCGCTACCGTCTCCCCGGAGCTCTCGCGAGGTTGCACCTTGCCCCGGCGAACGAACCCCGGCCCCATTCCCCGCCCCGAACCCCTGCATGCCCACCTCCGCCCTCTCCGCCCTGTCCGCCCTCGAGAACGAAGCCATCCACGTGCTCCGGGAGGTGGTGGCGCAGTTCGAGCGCCCGGTTCTCCTCTTCTCGGGCGGAAAGGACTCGGTGGTCACGACCTGGCTGGCGCGAAAGGCCTTTCATCCCGGCCCCATCCCCTTTCCCCTGCTTCATGTGGACACGGGGCACAACTTCCCCGAAACCCTGGCCTTCCGCGATGCCTTCGTGGAGCGCATGGGCGTCCGCCTCGAAGTCCGCCGCGTCCAGGACACCCTGGACTCGGGTCGCGTCCGCGAGGAACGGGGGCCCGGAGCAAGCCGAAACGCCCTGCAGTCGGTCACCCTTCTCGACGCCCTGCGCGAGCTTCGGATCGATGCCGCCATCGGGGGTGGGCGCCGGGACGAGGAAAAGGCCCGGGCCAAGGAGCGGATCTTCTCCCTTCGGAACCCTGATGGGGCATGGGAGCCGCGGCGGCAGCGCCCCGAACTCTGGGGGATCTTCAACGGACTCCATGCGCCCGGTGAGCACTTCCGGGTCTTCCCCCTCTCCAACTGGACCGAGGTGGATATCTGGCGGTACGTGCAGCAGGAGGGACTGGAGCTTCCCTCCCTCTATTTCTCGCACGAACGCCTGGTCGTGGAACGCCAGGGTCTGCTTCTGGCCCTGACCGAGCACCTCCCCACGGGTGGCGGGCCGCACGAGGAAGACACTCCTCCCCGCCCCCTCCGCGTGCGGTTTCGAACGGTGGGAGATGCCACCCACACCGGCGCCCTTCCCTCGGAGGCAGGCACGGTGGAGGAGGTGCTGGCCGAGATCCTGAGTTCCCCCCTCTCGGAACGGGGGGGGCGGGCCGACGACCGTCGCTCGGACGCCGCCATGGAAGACCGGAAGCGGGAGGGGTACTTCTGATGGCCCACCCGGAGCGAGGGGTACCCCACGGGACCGGGCCATGGCCCGCGCGCAGGGACGAGAAAGGGGAGGACGGAGATCCGGCGCCCGGGATGATCCCGGAGCCCCTCCGGGTCGTTCTGGCCGGGAGCGTGGACGACGGCAAGAGCACCCTCCTGGGTCGCCTCCTCCTGGAGGCGGGGGCCCTTCCGGCCGACCAGCTGGAATCGGTGGAGGCGGCGAGCCTCCGTCGCGGGGAAGCAGAAGCCAACCTGGCGCTCGTCACCGACGGCCTCCGTGCCGAGCGGGAACAGGGCATCACCATCGATGTGGCCTACCGCTACATCACCACCCGCCGGCGGAGCTTCATCGTGGCGGACACGCCGGGACACGAGCAGTACACCCGGAACATGGTCACGGGGGCATCGGGGGCCGACCTCGTGGTCCTCCTGGTTGATGCCCGGCGAGGGATCACCTCCCAGACCCGGCGGCACGCCTTTCTCGCGGCCCTCCTCGGCGTGCCGCAGGGAATCGTCGTGGTGAACAAGATGGACCAGGTGGACTGGTCCGAGGCACGCTTCGAGGCCCTGGTCTCGGAGGTGCGCGCCTTCTCCCGACGCCTCACCCTCCAGCAGCTCTCCTTCATTCCGGTTTCGGCGCTCCGGGGCGACAACGTCCTCGTGCCATCGCCTCGGATGCCGTGGTACCAGGGCGGGTCGCTCCTTCACCTCCTGGAAAGCGCCCCGAGTGGAGGGCGGCGCAATGCCATCGACATGCGCTTCCCGGTCCAGCTCGCAATCCGCCCCCACGCCGACTTCCGGGGCGTTGCCGGAACGGTGGCATCGGGCACGGTGCGACCCGGCGACGAGGTCGTGGTCCTTCCGTCGGGGCATTCCACCCGGGTCAGGAGTGTGGAAACCCATGGGGGTTCCCTCCGGGAAGCCGGACCGGGGGAGGCCGTGGTCCTCACCCTGGAGGACGCCCTCGACGTGGCCCGCGGCCACATGCTGGTCCGCCCGAGGAACCTCCCACAGGTGGAGGCCCACCTCGAGGCGTACCTCTGCTGGCTGGACGAACGCCCCCTGGAGCCGGGCCTCCCCTACCGGGTGCTTCACACGACCCGCTCGGTGCGCGGCGTGGTCGAGGGGGTGGACTACCGGATCGATGTGGACTCCTTTCGCCGTACCCCGACCGAGACCCTCCATCTCAACGAGATCGGGCGGGTGGAACTGCGAACGTCCGACCCCCTCTTCTTCGATTCGTACCGGGTGAACACCGCCACGGGCAGCTTCGTCCTCGTGGACCCGCGCACGCATGACACGGTGGCAGCAGGGATGATCCGGGGGGCGCCCCGCCGACTCCGCACCCTGGCATCCCCCGACGTGGTCTGGGAGGGGTGGAACATCGAGCGCGCCGAAAGAGAGACGGCCCAGGGGCACCGCGCACTCGTGGTCTGGCTCACCGGGCGTCCCGCGGCCGGCAAGACCACCCTGGCCCGGGAGGTGGAACGGCGCCTCTTCAGGGAAGGTGTCCGGACCATGCTCCTCGATGGAGACCAGCTCCGTCACGGGTTGAACGGCGACCTGGGGTTTTCTCCCGGGGATCGCAAGGAGAACCTGCGGCGGGTGGGCGAGGTGGCTCACCTCTTCTTTCGGCAGGGGGCGGTGGTGCTCTGCGCCTTCGTGTCGCCCTTCCGGGCCGACCGCGAGGCCCTCCGCGCCCGGTTCCCCGAGGGCCGCTTTCTGGAAGTCCACGTCACGGCGCCCCACGAGACCCTGCGTGCCCGCGACCCCAAGGGGCTCTACCGCCGCGTGGAGGCGGGAGAACTCCGGGGTCTGACGGGGGTGGATGCCCCATGGGAGCCCCCCGAGGCCCCGGAGCTGGTGGTGGACACGCACCGCTCCGGCCTCGACGAAGGGGGGGGGCGACTGCATGCGGCCATTCGGGCCCGGATCGCGGTCCCATGAGTTTCCCCAAGCCGTCGGAGCCTCTACCTTTCCCGCCCTCTCCCCCGGCGTCCTCCTCCCCCCCTGCTCTCGTCCCGGGCATGCCCCGTTCCGCACGCGCCCTCCTCACGCTTCTTGTTCTCCTCCTTGCTCCCTGGGGCCTGGAGGGCCAGACCGTCCCCGATCTTCCCGCGGTCCTCCGCCCCGGGGACCTCGTCCACATCCAGGTGTGGCGACAGGAGGCCTTCAGCGGAGAGTTCAGGGTCACCCCCGACGGAACGGTGGCCCACCCCCTCCTTCAGGCGGTTCAGGTCGCCGACCGCGACCTGGACGAGGTGCGCACCGATGTCGCGCGCTTTCTCGCCTTCTACATCGAGGAACCCTCCGTGGTGGTCGAGGCGCTCGTCCTCATTTCGGTGGGAGGACAGGTCCGCCTCCCGAACGTGTACCCCCTCACCCTGGACACCTCGGTCGCCCGGGCCGTGGCTACGGCCGGCGGAGCCACCGAGGCTGGAGACCTGACCCGGGTGCTCCTCCGCAGGGCCGGGGTGGAGGTGGAAATCGACCTCACCGACCCCCGGTTGCGCCTGCGGGATCTCGAGGTTCGATCGGGAGATGAGATCGTGGTGGAACGGAGGCGAAGCATCTTCCGGGACTACGTCGTGCCCTGGGCCAGTGTGGGTGGGGCTGCAGCCACGATCCTCCGGCTCTTCTGGTGATCACGTGAGCACCCCCGGGCAGGAAGAACGGACGTCCGTCCCCGCACGGTGGGACGACCCCTCGACGCAGCCTTCCGCCCCGGTGAGCCGGGGAGGGGAGACCGGCCCCGCCTTCCGGGGGGACGACGAGGTTTCGGTGCGTCAGGTCCTGCAGACCCTGACAAGGCGGAAATGGGTCGTCCTGGGGGCGCTCGTGCTCGGAACCCTGGGCGGGACACACCTCTACCTGAACGAGCCCCGGACCTACACCGCCAACGCCATCATCCGGCTGGAAGACACG
The DNA here is from genome assembly GCA_050485885.1 of Gemmatimonadales bacterium. GTDB lineage: Bacteria > Gemmatimonadota > Gemmatimonadetes > Longimicrobiales > Gaopeijiaceae > SKNW01. The sequence goes on from JBJHCG010000007.1 coordinate 104,069, forward strand.
CAGCGGTCCATGGCCGGAAACCTGGTCATGCCCATGCCGGCGGCGGCCATGAACATGATGAACCTCTCCCAGCTGCAGGCCCTCCGGAGTTCGGAGGTGCTGGGCGAGGCGGTGGACCGGGCCGGACTCCGGCTCCAGACCCTCACCGACGGGTTCCAGGTTTCGGACGTGGAGGGGTTCAGCGCCCCCGCCGAACTCTCGGGCGACACCCTCCACCTGACCTTCAGCGCCGAGGGTCTCGAAGCCCGCTTCCGGGGCGGCACGGCCTTCGCCCCCTACGGCGACCCCGTCGTGCTCCCCGATGCGGAGTTCGTGGTCCAGGAGCGCCCGCAGGTGACCCGAGCCGCCCTGGCCGTGCGGGGGCGGAGGGAGGCCACGGAGTCGCTGGCCCAGGGGCGGGCCCTCGAGTCCAGCCTGCAGCAGGGGACCGATGTGGTCACCATCCGCTATACCAGCGCCGACCCCATCGTGGCCCAGCGGGTGGTGAATGCGGCGGTGGAGGCGTTTCGCGACCGGAACATTCGCACGGCCCGCCAGTCGGCCGAGTTGAGACGAACGTTCCTCGAAGGACAGCTCCAGGAGGCAAGCCTCGAGCTACGCGTCGCACAGGATGCCCTCAGTGCCTTCCGTACAAGGGAAACGGTCTTTTCGCTCCGGGAGCAGTTCGCCACCCGGCAGGGAGAACTCCAGCAGCTGGAGGCACGGCGAACCGAGCTCCGGGCCGACCGGGAGATCTTTCGGACCATGCTGGACCGCCTGGGCGAGGCACCGGAGGGAGACGCCGCACGGCGACTCGAATCGGTGGTGGCGTCGCCCCAGGTCGCGCAGAACCCCGTGGTGTCCGCGCTCTTCGAACAGCTTCTCCGTCTCGAATCGCGCTTCAACGAGGTGGCCAGCGGGCCCGGAGGACTCGCCCGAACCAATCCGGAGGTGGTCCGGCTGGGCGAGCAGATCCAGGAGGCGCGCGATCGACTGGCCGCCGCAGGCCGAAGCCAGCTGGAATCCCTGGATGCGCGGCTCGAAGCGGCGGACATCCAGATCAGCGCCGGGTCGGCCGAGGTCCGCTCCCTCCCCACCGTCGAGGCGGAGGAAGCCCGGCTGGTCCAGGAACTCGTGGGGCTGGAGCGGATGCATGCCCAGCTCAGGGAGGAACTGCAGCGGGCCCGGGTGGCCGAGGCGGTGGAGGCCGGGCGGATCGATGTCATCGACTTTGCCGGCACGCCCATGAACCCCGACCCCCGCCGAGGCGCCTTCCTCATCGTGCTCGGAAGCCTGCTCGGGTTCGGTACCGGGGCCGGGGGAGCGTTCCTCCTTCAGGCCCTCGACACGAAGATCCGGCGGCAGGAAGAACTCGAGTCCTGGCTCCGCCTGAACGCGGTGGGCGTGGTCCCGCGCCTGCCCGGCCGGGGGGTCACGGTTCTCGGGCGGACGCTTCCCCGGGTGCTCCGCCGCAGCTCCCGACGCGGCGACGAACTCGTGACCCTTTTGCAGCCCAACACCCCCCACGCCGAGTCCTTCCGGACGATCCGCTCGAACCTTCTCTTTTCCGATGCCGTCCGGTCCGTCCGAAGCCTGGTCGTGACGAGCTCCACCCCCGCCGAGGGCAAGACCACCACCTCGGCGAACCTGGCCGTGACCTACGCCAACCAGGGGATCCGTACGCTCCTCGTGGACTGCGACCTCCGAAAGGCCCGGATCCACCACGTATTCGGAGTGAACCGTGAGCCCGGCCTCACCGAGTTCATGATGGGAAGCGTGAGCCGGGAGGAGGCCATGCGCGAAACCGGAACCGAGGGACTCTGGCTGATGCCCTCGGGAGCCCATCCTCCCAACCCGTCGGAACTCCTGGGCGGGGCACTCATGCGCCGCGCGCTGGAGGCCCTGACGGAGGAGTTCGAAATGGTGATCCTGGACTCGCCGCCCCTCATTGCGGGCGCCGATGCCGCCATTCTCGGGAGCCTGGCCGACGGTGTGCTCATGGTGGTCCGTGCGGGCCAGGCCGAGCGGGAAATCGCCCAGCATGCGGTCCGCCAGGTCCGGGCCCTGGGGGGCCGTCTCCTGGGGGGGGTCCTCAACGACCCCGACGGCGAGGTGGCCCGGTACAGCGCCTACTACGCCTACCAGTACGAACAGTATGGAGGGAGGGATTGAGGCAGGCGTCCCCCTTCCCACAGGGTGGAAGGGCGGGAAGGGAGATCAGGCGTCGCGAGGACCGGCGAACCCGGCAGCCCGGACCATGCCCCGTGCAGCCAGATGCCGGACATTGTCGGCCAGGTAGAGGGGAAAGAGGGAGGCCGGAAGGGGCCGGGAGTCCAGAAGATGCAGCCCGGGCAGCGAAAGGGAGGCCAGCAGGCGAAGCGTACCCCTCGCCTTCCCTGCATGGGCGCCCTGCATTCGCCGCAGCACCAGGTCCGGAGACGCCTCCCCGTCGCCGGACCACATGGCGCGACCCGCACGGCGCACCGGGGGTTCGAGCGTTTTCCGAAAAGGAGCCACCGCGGAGGCCACAGGAAGGGGGAGGGCCGTTCCCATGGCATCTTCGGCCAACATGGCCCCGAAGGAGAGGGCCGGGGCGAGGCCGGTCCTCCCGGCCAGGGCCACGACCTCGTCCCAGTCCATGGACCGGGCCCGTTCCGACCGCAGGAAGGCGGCCAGGTCGGTGACCCAGCCCACCCGGGTCCATCCGTGCTTGCTCCCGTGGGCACAGAGGTACACGAACTGGGCCTCGGGTCGGAGGCTTCGCATGGTCCGGGGGCCAAGGCTCACCTCTCCGGGCGATGCAGTGAGGTCACCGACGCCCGGAAAGAGAAGGCGCGGGAGGAGGCTCCAGTGGAGCTCCACCTCGACCCCGAGTTCCGGGTGTGACATGGACAACTGCGTATCACGGAACCAGCGCGGGAGGGCCTGGAGCTGTGCCGCAGAGAGGGCCCGTGCCGGGCTCCGCTCCTGGTACCCGGCTCCTCGCAGGTGGGCCACCGCCGCCGGGAGGTCGCCCGGAGCGATCAGGATGTCCAGATCCTTGTAGTGGCGAAGGGTGGCCTCCCCATAGGCCTCCCGCGCGAGAACCGGCCCCTTGAAGGGGATGAAGGGGATCCCTTCCTCGTCCAGAAGCTCGGCGAGAAGGAGAAGGGCGCGGATCCGGGAGAGGTTCTTTCGGGCCAGCCGCTCCGACACGCGACGGAGCGCATCCCAGCGGGGACGCAGGGTGCCCCCTTCGGCGCGGGCGAGGTTGCGCGCCAGCTGGGGAAGGGTCCGGGTGCGACGCGCCAGCTCCACCACCCGGGCCGGGTCGAGTTCCCCGGGCCCATGGGAGGCGACAAGGGCACGAAGCACCTCGAGCTCGGCAGGCGAAGGGCGAGGCCGAGCCCCCATCAGCACCACCTGCTCGTCGAGGTCCCGCGCGTACGGCGCTCCGGGGATCACGGTTACCAAACCTCGCAGTGCCTGGGGCCGAAGGGTGGATGGGAAGGACCGGATGGAACCGCGGGGAGGGTGCATGCGCACCGGAAGAAGGGCGTCCGCAGCGGTCCGGGTGCGCGCGTTCAGGCCCCTGGACGAGCCCTGTCGGCCGGACTCTCCCGCCGGAACCTCTCCTCCGTCCGGCTCGACAGGGCTTCCTCCAGGCACCTCCTCACCATAAGGCGAGGCCGAGACCGGGGACAGGCCCCCCGGAGGCCCGGGCATCCATCCTCCCCGGGGTGAGGCCGCTCCCGCCCGACCGGCCCTCCGGCCGCCCTCGCGCCTTCTCCGCAAGGGCAGCTCCCTCTTTGATGGACCCGAGCTCCCGGCCTACCTTCCCCGCGCGGGCTCCCATCCCCAACGGGCCTCGGCGGGACCTCTCTCGCCCCCCTGGCCCCCCCTCTCCCGAACCCGCTCGCGTGCGTACTTCCGTCCTTCCCGCAGCCCTCCCACCGGAATCCGTGGCCTTCACCCTTGCCGGTGCAGCCTCGGGCCGCGGCGTTTCGCGCGCCTCCCCGTCTCGCCGGGCCCACCCCGGCATCGTGGGGAGCCTTCTCGCGCTCCTCCTCGCGGGCCTCCTCCCCTCCCCCTCCGAGGCCCAGGACCCCGGGGAGGGGCTCCTCGATGCGTCGCCCCCCGTCGCACCCCGGGGCTGGCTCGGGCTCACGCCCCTGATCGTCCCCGCATCCCTCCACGACGACCGCCTCCACCTGGATCGGCTCCGGGGGACGCGCCCCCCGGGGGGGGATCTCCTTCGGTCTCCTTCCTCCGCCCTCCGGGACGCATGGAGGGGCGAGGGAGGCCCGTCTCGCGCCCCCGCCTCCGTGGCACTCCTGGCCCCGGAGCTTCACATGGTTCACAACACCGATTTTCCGGTCTCGCTGAACGAGGGCGCCCTCTGGGCCGGAAGGGGAACGGGTGTGCGGATCACTGCCGGAGTGGCTGCGCACTGGGGCCCGGTCCAGTTCGTGCTCGCGCCGCACCATGTACGAGAAGAGAACGCCGACTTCCAGACCTTTTCGTTTCCGGAGCCGGTGGCGGCCGGAGGAGGGAACCGGGAGCGGAGCGTGTGGGCCAACCCGTTCCACTACCCCCCCGGATCCATGGACCTCCCCCTGAGGTTCGGCGACGAGCCCCGAAGGCGCACGACCTGGGGCCAGAGCTCCCTCATGATCCGCGCGGGTCCGGTGGAGGTGGGATTGGCCAGCGAGAGCCAGTGGTGGGGGCCCGGGGTCCGGAACGCCCTCCTTCTCGGAACCCAGGCGCCCGGCTTCGGGCATGCCGTTCTCCGGACCAGGGGGCCCCTCGATGTGCGGTGGGGCCAGATCGAGGGTCTCTGGATCGTGGGCCGCCTGAACGAATCCGCCCACTTCGACTTCGATCCCGCCAATGATCACCGGTCCCTTTCCGCCGCCGCTCTGACCTTCTCTCCCTCCGTGGAGCCAGGGCTGACGGTGGGGGTGGCCCGGGCGGTGTACGCCCCGGCGACGCGTGACGAAGTCCCGGTGGGGGCCGCCCTCGACGTGTTCCGCTCGGTGGGACGCCCCTCCCTGATCCCCGGCGATTCCCTCGTGGACCCCGGCCCGGACCAGCTCTTCACCCTCTTTGCCCGATGGGTCTTTCCGGAGGCGGGCTTCGAGGCCTACGGAGAGTGGGGAAGGTACGAGGAACCGGGGGGGCTCACGGACTTTCTCTCCCTCCCGGCGCACTCCCGCGGGTACACGGCAGGGCTCCAGTTCGCCCGACCGGCGGGTGGGGATCGGTGGCTCCGCTTCCACGCCGAGATCACGACCCTCGAACCCTCGACCTCGTACCGGCAACGCCCCTTCGGCGAATGGTACGCGAGCCGGAGGGTTCCCCAGGGGTACACGCACGAGGGAAGGTCGCTCGGGGCCGCCATCGGCCCGAGTGGCTCCTCCCAGTGGCTCGCGGCGGATCTCTTCGGCGAACGGGCCGGGATCGGGGGGTTCCTGGGCCGCATTCGCTGGGAAAACCAGGCCCAGTATACCTACTTCCAGGAGTTCCGGCGCTCGGACGTGTCGCTCTTCGGGGGTGTTCGGGGAGGCACGCGCATGGGGCCCCTCCGGCTCGGGGCCGAGTACAGCTACACGGTCCGCCTCAACTACCTCTTCCAGTCCCAGCCCGTCTCCCCGATCGAGGATCGGGGCGTGGACCTTCGGAACCACACGGTGCGGATCACGGTCGGAGGTCGCTGAACACACGCGTCGCGCGAACGCACGCATCCGGGGGCGCCAGGAATCGGTCCCCCATGATCCGATCCCACCCGGATTTGCGAAGCCTCGGGTCGAGGGGGTTGTTCATGCCCCCCGCACCTGAACCCCGAATCCGAGGAAGGGCCCATGCCTCGCCCGCGCTTCGCCCCCATTGCCTGCCTTTCCGCACTCCCCCTGGCCGCGGCCGTCCTCACCGCCGCTCTCCTCCTGGCGCCGAGCCCCCTCTCCGCATGGGCGCCTCTCTCGGCCGGACCGCCTCTCCCAGCCGGGGCGCTGCTTTCCGCCTGGGCGCCTTCGCCCGCCACTCCGGTCGATCTCGGCCTGACTTCGGGAGATGCCACCGCTGACCCCGTGCGCCACGCCCAGGAGATGCGCCGGCGGAATGCACCGGCAGACGAGGTCGCCCAGTCGCTGCGGAGGACCTTCCGAAGCAACGATGTGGAGGTGGCCTCCATCCTCCGGGAGGCGGGGTACCCCCTCGACGCCCTGGCCAGGGGACTCCGGGACGGGCTCCGGCTCGACACCCGCGCCACCCTGGCCGCGCTCCGGGGAGCCGGCCTGGACGAGCGGGAGATGGGGGAGAGCCTTCGGGGCTCCGACATCCCGGCCAGGGAACTCACCGAGGCCCTCCGGGCCGACAACCGCGACCCGGCCTCCGCCATCCGCCTCCTCCGCGAGGCCCGCCGCCCCGAGGACGAAACCGTTCGGGCCATGGTGGAGGGCTTTGACGACCCGGCCAGGGTGGGGCAGGCCCTGCGCCAGGGGGGGGTGGCGCCGCGGGCCATGGTGGGGGGCGCCGTGGAGGCCGGAAAGAATGCATCGGAGGTGGCCGCCCTTCTTCTTGGTGGTGCCCGTGCACCCCTGGAGGCGCTGACGGAGACTCGGACCCTGGCCGAGACAACTCCACTGGAAGGACTGGGAGGGCTCACCGTCCTGGTGGGGACCCTGGTCTCGGTGGCGGGCCTCGATGTGAACCAGACGGTCCAGACCCTCCACCAGGCTGGGTACACGCACCTCGAGATCGGCGAGATTCTGCGCGATGTGCACGGTGTCGCGGCCGGGCCTGCCGCCCTGGCCATGCGGGAGGCGGGGATCCCCACCGCCGCCCTGGGCGTGGCCCTCCGCGATGTGTACCAGATTGCCCCCGACACGGCGGCGGTCTTCTACCGGGGGCACGGGTTTCCGGCGGACGAGACCACCCGGATCCTGCGGACGGCCTACAGCCCCTTCCACTACGCACCCCCCAGCGTGCTGGCGGTCCTGACCCAGGCCGGCTACGAAAGTGGCCCGGCCACCGCCGCCGTTTCGGGGGAGTGGAGCGGCTTCGGGATCCAGGACGCAGTGGATGCCCTGGAATCCCAGGGGCTGGACCCGGTAGAGGTGGCTGGCGCGGCCCTTCAGCACGCCTCCCACCCCTCGCCGGAGGAGGTGGGCGAGGCCATTCTCCAGGCCTGGCGGGACCTGGTCTCCACCGGGGTGGAGGTGCCCGGCACGGAGGCCCTGGCGGCCCAGCTGAATGCCGCCCTGGGCGACACCCTGGGGCTCACCGACGAGCAGATGGCCCATGTGATCCGGGGGGCCGGCCTCGCCGCCACCGTGGCCCTCCTCCTCCTCTTTCCCCCGGCCCAGATCCCCCTGGCCATTCCAGTGGCGGCCGAAGCCCTCTACCTGGCCGGGTACGCCTGGGACGAACTCGCCCCCGCCCTCCATGCCCACCTCGATGTGGCCGCCGAGGAGCTGGCCCAGATCGGGGCCCAGCTCCAGGTGCCGGTGAACGCCGTGATCACGTCCCTCCGGGAGATCTTCGACATCACGGCCACCCAGACCGCCGAGGTTCTCCGGGTGGCGGGGTACACGGGCGAGGTCGTGTGGAACGGACTGCGGGAGGTCTTCGGGATCGGGGCCAGCACCGCCAACCAGATCATCGAGGCGGTGTTCGGGGGGTAGGGCCTGACGGGACGCCAACCCGGGTTGCGGAGGGCCACCTGCCGTGAGATTCTACGCGCCATGGCCTCCTCCTCCCCTGCTTGTCGTGACAGGTCATGACAAGCGACCGCGGCGCCCCTCGGGAAGCCCCGCCCCATCGCTCCGGCGGGGAGCCCGCCCCGTCCGTCCGTCGCCCCCCGGGCACCGCGCCGCCCTGGCCGCTCCACCGGCGCGCCGGCTTCCTCGGGGGCATCCTCCTCCTCGGGCTCCTCCTCGCCCTCCCATCGCCGGAAGGGCTCGACCCGGCCGGATGGCGCACCGCCGCCGTGGCCCTCCTCATGGCCGTCTGGTGGATGACGGAAGCCCTCCCGATTCCCGCCACCTCGATCCTCCCCCTCGTTCTCTTTCCGGCCCTCGGCATTCTCGACATGCCCCAGGCCGCGGGCCCGTACGCGAATCCCCTCATCTTTCTCTTCCTGGGCGGGTTTCTCCTGGCCCTGGGCATGGAGCGGTGGGGGCTCCACCGGCGCATCGCCCTGGGGATCATGGCGCGCGCCGGCACGGGCCCCCGAAGCCTCGTCCTCGGCTTCATGCTGGCCTCGGCCTTCCTCTCCATGTGGATCTCGAACACCGCCACCGCGGCCATGATGCTCCCCATCGGGCTGGCCGTGGTGGCCCTCCTCCGGCCGCCCGCCCTCGCCCCGGCGCCGGGAGGCCGCTTCGACTTCGGGATCGCCCTCATGCTCGGCATTGCCTGGGGCGCCTCCATCGGGGGGGTCGCCACCCTCATCGGGACCCCGCCGAACGCCATTCTCGCCGGCGCCGCCGACGAGCTCCTGGGCCGGCGGATCGGCTTCGTCGAGTGGATGCAGGTCGGGGTGCCCCTGGCGGCCCTCATGCTTCCCGTGGCCTGGTTCCTCCTGGTGGGCGTCCTCCACCCTCCCGGGGTCCTGGTGGGGGATGCAGGGAAGGTCATCGAGGGGGAGCGCCGGGCCCTTGGCCCCTGGAGCCGAGGGGAGCGAACGGTGGCTGGCATCTTCCTTCTCACCGTGTGTGGATGGGTCTTTCGCGACGAGAAGAACCTCGGAGCCCTGACCCTTCCCGGGATCGACACCTACCTCCCCATGGTGGGAGATGCCACCATCGCCATGCTGGGCGCCCTTCTCCTTTTCGTGGTGCCGGTGAACTGGCGCCGGGGGGAGTTCGCCCTTCGGTGGGAGGACACGACGCGCCTCCCCTGGGGGGTCCTTCTCCTCTTCGGAGGCGGGCTCTCCCTGGCCCGGGCCATGGAGACCTCGGGGCTCGCGGCCTGGATCGGGAGCGGGGTCACCGGGCTCGGGGCCGTGCACCTTCTCGTGCTCGTGGCGGCGGTGGCCACCCTCTTCATCTTCCTGACCGAGCTCACCTCCAACACCGCCACCGCAGCCATGGCCATGCCGATCCTGGCCGGTGCCGGGCTCGCCCTGGGGGTGGATCCGGTCCTCCTCATGGCCACGGCTGCGCTTTCGGCCTCCATGGCCTTCATGCTTCCGGTGGCCACCCCGCCCAACGCCATCGTGTTCGCCTCCGACGAGGTCACGATCCCCCGCATGGCCCGGGCCGGCCTCCTCATGAACCTCCTCACCATCGGGCTCGTGAGCCTCGGGGGCGCCTGGCTCGTGATGCGGTTCCTGGTGGGGTGAGGAGCTTCGCCCGAACGGTTGCCCGCACTCCGTCGAACACGCAGCTTCGGCGGATGCCCTCTCCAGCGATGGTGCCCATGCGGCATGGCGCTCCCCCCCCGCCCCACCCTGCACACCTTTCGCGGCCCTCGCGCGGACGTCGGCGGCGGCAATGGCTGACCCTGGCCTTCGTCCTTCTGCCGGGTCTCCCCGCCTGCGAGGGAGCCTCGGGTCCCCGGGGCGATGCCGGGGAAACTGCCGAGGCCGTGGCGCCATCCGTGTCGGACTCGGCCGGGGTCGAGATTCGCGAGTACCCGGCCGGCATCCTCTCGCACCCCTCCCCCCGGCAGCTCGCACCGGAGCCCGAGGTGGTGATCGGTGTTCTGGAAGGGCCGGAAGCGTACCAGTGGACCCGCCCCGTGGCCGCGGTGCGCCTGGCCCGCGGAGGGTTCGCCGTGGCCGAACAGTCCCCCGGCCAGATCCGGATCTTCGATGACGAAGGGACCCACCTCCGTACCCTGGGCGCGGCGGGCGACGGGCCCGGGGAGTTCCGCAGGCTCGCAGGCCTCGCCCTCCTCCCGGGCGACACCCTCCTGGCCTGGGATGCGGGCTCCGCACGACTTAGCTGGTTCAGCGTGGAGGGGGACCTCCTTCGGGACCGGGCCTTGCGCTCACCGGGTGGCATCCAGGGGATTCCCCAGCTTGCTGCCGATGCCACCGGAGGGATCTTCGCCTTCGGGAGCACCGAGGGATGGGAGGCCATCGAGAACCGGGGAAGGATCCGGGAGGCGTGGCGGATCGTCCCCCTGAACGGGGAGGGCGAAGCCGGCCCCCCGGGCGGCACGGTGCGGGGCACCGAGCGCATCCTTCACGTGAACCGCACCGGACCCGGCGATGAGGGCATCGTGTCCATCGAGGTACAGGGGCGCTGGTGGTGGGGCGAGGGCTTCGTTCGGGGGTCTCGCGGCGGCGTATGGAGCGGCGACCGCCTCCTCCTCGAGGCCCGCCACTTCGCCGGGGGTGGTGCGGACCCGGGCGGTGCCCCGGACCGGATTGTCCGGGTCCTGGCGCCTGCGCAGCCCTTCAGCCGGAGTCTCATCGACTCCCTCCACGCCGCCGAGCTCGCCCGATCGACCGATCCGGAGCAGCGCCGCCGCCTCGAGGCCGACATGGAGCTCCGCGAGTACCCCGAAAGCGTCCCACCCGTGGAGGCGATCTTCAGCGATCGGGCGGGGGGGGTCTGGCTCGGGCTCACCCCCCTCCCCCGCCGGGTCCTTCCTTCGGGCGGCGTCACGGCCATCGAGCGGTGGCTCGTGCCCGAACCCGCCGAGGCCCGGGGCATCCTCACCCTTCCTCCCATGAGCCATCCCCTCTGGGCTGACGACGAGGGCCTTCTCCTGCTTCGGAACGACCCCGACCTGGGGGTGGCCTACGTGGAGTGGGTCCGCTTCCGGCAGGGGACGCCCGACCCGGAACGGTAGGGGCATCCGTTCGAAACGAAGGGGTCCCCTTCGGCGTGTCGGTCTACTTCTGAGGAGCTTCCCATGCGCGAGGGGGGCGAAGCCGTAGCGGGGGTTTCGTGGTCGGAGGGGGTCAGGGCCGTGCAGTCCCGGTCCTGACCCTCTCCTTCCCCTCCCTGAACCCGCTCCCCTCCTCAGGGCAAGGACGCGGTCGAAGTGGCCCAGGTCGTCAGGGGAGGACGCGGACGAGGTGGCCCGGATCATCCCGGAGGCAGGCCAGGAGTTCGGTGTCGCTGGCCCACACGATCTCCATTCCCCGGGGCCGGGCCGGTCCGAGGGCCCGGACCGTGCCGTCTGCCTCCCGCAGATGGAGGCGGTACTGCCCACCCCAGCTTCCGAGGCGGCTCCGGAGGCTGACCCAGGCCAGGCGGGTCCCGTCGGGGGACCATGCGTAGGCCATGATTCCGGCCTGACCTCCGAGGGGAGCGAAGCGGGGGGGGCTGACCTCGGCCAGGAGCTCGCCTCCGGGGCCGAGAATTCGGGCCCTCGACGCTCCTGCCCCCTGCACCACCCGGCTCCCCCGGGTAACCACGGGGTCCGGGGGGGCGCGGTCGGGAACGCCCTCGGGGTGGCCCGATCCCGGGGCCACCGGGCGCCCCTCCGTCCAGAGATCCCACGCCCGGCCGGGTCGGGTGGCGCAGTCCGTCGAGGCCCTCGCTTCCAGCGTGGGGGGTGACGCCACGAGGGAAAGGGAAAAGACGTTGGAAATCCGGGGCCGTGCTGGATCCATGGTGGGGATTCGCGACCCCTGGAGCACGGCCTCGGAGCCGTCGCCGGCCCAGCAGAGGGTGAGGAGATCGGGGGGGCGCCCTCCCTCCAGCCGCTCCCGGGCCTCGGGCGTCGGCACGGGAGGGGTCCGCACCCCCGCGCTTCGATCGAGAACCACCAGGCCCTCGGTCTCGTGCTCGAAAAGGAGGAACCGGCTGTCGGGCGAGACCCCCACCGGCGTCCGATACCCGCAGATCGCTCCCTCCGAACCTTCCACCCTCGCGGTCCACGCCTCTTCCCCTCCCCCCGTGCACGCAGCAGCGGCCAGGAGGAGGGCGAGAGACATGCTCCGGGCAACGGAACCCCCGGGGGGAAGGGGTTGCGGTTGCGAAGGAACAGGTCGGGGGCTCGGGGGCCGGCAATGAGAGGGCTGGTGACTCGGGGGCATCCGGGCGGGTCGGCGGGGGGCGGTAGAGATGGCGGGGGGGCGGCAGAGCTGGCGGGGGGGGCGGCAGGGATGGCGGTTCGAGAAGAGCGGGTTCCGCGGCCCCGGCAGGAGCGGCGGTGTCGGGGGTGGGTGGGGTCGTTGGGATGGGTGGGGATGCTGGGGTCCGGATGGGTGAGGCCACCGGGGTCTGTGAGGTCACCGGGACGTGAGGCCACCGGGATGGGTGAGGCCACTGGGGTCCGTGCGGTCACCGGGGTGGTTCAGGTCGTCGGTGCCTCCGGGTTCCGACGATGCCTGGCGCAACGCCCACACGAAAGGGGGCCGCCCCCCCGTACCGATGCCCCCGACCCGCACTGGACCCGATCCCGGCGCGCCGCGGCGGTCCAGTGCGGATCTCTGGGTACCTTTCGCCGGTTTCGAGGCCCCGTTCGAACGCGCTGGCACGGTCAGGAACCGTATGGGTTCCCAACCGTACACTCGTGCATCCCGAAACCTCGCGATGGCACCGTTGAGAACCCATACGGTTCCCAACTGTGCCACTGCGACCGCGACCCCCTGCCATGGCACGGTCAGGAACCCTGCCGGTGGCTCGGCCCACCCCAACCCAGGGCCTGCCGCCGGCACCGCGGGTGGGGAAACGCGAGCCAGGATCGTGCAGACACCGCCCCCCCGTGCACCGATCCCCCCGAGGCATTACCGTTCCGCCATCACGAGGCATCCTTCCCAGATCGCACCGCCCCAGATCGCACCGCTCCGAGAGGCCGCGCCTCCTCCCCGGGACCCTTCATGACGCCCTCCACCATGCCCCTTCTCGAGCGTCTTGGCCTTCACCGTCCCGAGCTCCGGGCCTGGGCCATGTATGAGTGGGCCACCACCGGAATGTGGGCGGTGATCGTGGCCACCGTCTTCCCCATCTACTTCGCCCAGGTGGCGGCAGCGGGGATGGACGACGCCACGAGAATCCGGTACTTCGCCCTGGCCACCACCCTGGGGATCGTCCTCGTGGCCGTGGTGGCTCCCCTCCTGGGGGCGATCACGGACCGGATCGCGGTGAAGAAGCCCCTCCTCGCAGCCTTCGCCGCCCTGGGGATTGCCGGGTGCGGGTCCCTCTTCTTCGTGGGCGAAGGGAACTGGCTCCTGGGGCTCCTCTTCTTCGTCCTCGTGAACCTCGGTGCGAACGGGAGCGTGGTCTTCTACGATGCCCTCCTCCCCCACGTGGCCCGCCCCGGAGAGGAAGACCGGGTCTCCACCGGGGCCTTTGCCGTGGGGTACCTGGGCGCAGGGCTCCTCCTGGCGGCCTGCCTTCTCGTGATCCAGCGGCCCGACCTCTTCGGAATCCCCGACGGGACCCTCCCCTCGCGCCTCTCCTTCGTGGCGGTGGCGATCTGGTGGGGGGTGTTCACGATCCCCCTCCTCCGGCGCGTGCCCGAGCCCCTCCCCGAGGTCACCCGCGACGATGCCCTGGGCCAGGGGGTGGTTCGCTTCGCCCTCAACCGGATCGCCACGACCTTCTCCGAACTGAAGAGCTACCGGAACGCCTTTCTCCTCCTCGTGGCGTACCTCGTCTACGGCGACGGGATCGGCACGATCATCCGGATGGCGACCCTGTACGGGACCGATCTCGGGATCGATCGGGGGCACATGATCGGCGCCATCGTCATGGTGCAGTTCGTGGGTGTCCCCTTCTCCTTCGCCTTCGGGATGCTGGCGGGCCGGATCGGAACGAAGCGGGCCCTCTACCTGGGACTGACCACCTACCTGGGCATTACCGTTCTGGGCTACTTCATGACCACGGCCCTCCATTTCTGGATGCTTGCCGTGCTCGTGGGGATGGTGCAGGGCGGCACCCAGGCCCTCTCCCGCTCCCTCTACGCGAGCATGATCCCGGCCTACAAGTCGGGCGAGCTCTTCGGCTTCTACGGGGTCATGGACAAGTTCGCGGGAATGGCAGGGCCCACCGTCATGGCCACGGTCGCCACCGCCACCGGTTCGAGCCGCCTGGGCATCCTCTCGGTGGCGATCTTCTTCATCGTGGGAATGTTCCTCCTTTCCCGGGTCGATGTGGAGGAGGGACGCCGGGTGGCCCGCGAGGAACAGGCCCGGGCCCGCCCCGTGGTGGCCTGACGGGGCGGCATTTCACCCCGGGACTTCCCTCCGCCAAGCCGGCCTCGGGGTGGTCTGACGGGGCGGCGGAGCAGCCTGGCGCTGTCACCCCGGCAATCCCGCCCCGTGGTGGTCGGACGGCGACGCGGCGCGCCCTGCAGCTGCGGTCCCCGGGCCCGCTCCGCGGTGGCATGAAGAACCAGTGGAGCACCCCCGGGCCCGCGTCCCTCCGGCCCGGATCTCCCCCACCCGAGCGGTCTCTTCTTTCCCGACCGCAGGGGAAGGGAGGGAAGGGATTTCCCCCTTCTCCCCCCGACGGGCGCGGCCCCTCCGGGCCCGGAACCGCTGCAGGTGTTTGTCCTTGTTCGACTTGCGGCCATCCACCCCTGCCCCCGGCACTCCCCTTGCCCCCCTCCTGCTCGTCTCCCCCCCGATTGCCGATTCCGGAGGAAGCCGAGCATGAAGACCTGCCCATCCAATCCCCTGGCCGGACGCCCCGAGGCGTCGCACCCGCGTGCTGCTTCGCGGCCAGGCGTTCTCCGCCTCGCCCTTCTGGGCGGGACGGGGCTTGCCGCCGCCGGACTGGGGCTGGCCGGCTGCGAGAGCGGAGATCCCCTGGGGGTTTCCGGCGATGCCATCATCACGGGTGCGGTGCAGGAAGCACCCGGTCCGGTGCTCGGCGGGGAGGGGGGAGGCGACGCCGTGGCCCCCGTTTTCGTGGCGCCGAGCGGGACGGAGGCGGACGCGGCCGAGGTGCACACCGTGGCCGTGGGGTGGATCCGGTCCAGCGGAGCCTTCCAGGTGGCAGCCGAGGCTGCCGTGGAGGCCGATGGGAGCTTCCGCGTGGAAGGCGCCCCCGTGGGCCGGACCGATCTCGTGGTGCGCGCCCGGAATGAGGCCGGGGTCTCGGTGGGGGAGGTGCTCGTCCTGGCCGAGACCCGAAGCGGAGCCGAGACCCGGGTGCACCCCATCACCGCCCGCACCACCACCGAGGCCCGGGTGGAGACCCGCCTTCGTCAGACCGGACGGGCCGACGCCGCCACCCGGGCCGACCTGGCCCTTCTCCTGGCCCTCGATGCCGGGGCCGCCACCTCGGCCACCTCCGGGGCCCGGATCGAGGCGCTGGCCGATGCCTTCGCCGAGGCACGCTCTGCCTTCGTGGCCCACCTCGACGCCGGGGGGGTGGGAACCTCCTCCCAGGCCCGGGCCGAGGCTGCCGCCGAGGCCATGGCCGCCTACGCGGCGAACCTCCGGGCCGGAAACCCGGTTCGGGCCTCGCACCGGGCCTACGCCCGTGCCGTGATCGAGGCCTGGTCTGATCAGCCCGAGGCGCCCGAGGCCATGGTCCTGGCCACGGCGGCCGCCGCCCACCGGCTCTCGGCCCTCGTGAGCGACCGGATCTCCGATCCAACGGCGGCCTTCGCGGCCGTGCGCGCAGCCTTCGTGGCCAATGTGGAGGCCCGGCGCGCCCTGGCCGAGGGCGAGGGCGCAGGCAACGGGGCGCTGGGGCTCCGGGCCGCCGCGCTGGCGCACCTGACCGCCGTGGAGGCCCGGATCTCCGATGCCACCACCGTGGCCGAGCTCCGAAGCGGGCTTGCCGCCGAGCGCGCCCAGGCCGAGGGGCGGGTGGCGGTGGCCGTGCTGGGCGAGCTGACAGCGCTGGACCCGGCCGTGCTCCTCGTGATCGATGCCCGGGTGCGGGCTGCCGCTGCCGAGGCGGCCCTCTGGTCCCGGCTCGAGGGTGCGGAGACCGTATCGGCCACCGTGGAAGCCGCGGCGGTCTACCGCGCCGATCTCGCGGCCTCGGTGTCGGCCTGGATCGAGGCCCTTCCCGCCTCGCTCCAGGGCGAGGTGTCGGCCCCGGGCGCGATCCGGCTCTTCCTCGCACTGGGGGGAGGAGCGCAGCCGGCGGCGTAGGTCCGCCGCGTTGACCCCCGGAAGGCGCGCGGGGTACATTCAGGGGGTCCAGCGCCCCTGTACGCGCGCCTCCCGTCGAGGCCCGAATCGCGGCCCGTCCGGACCTCCGGACGGGCCGCGGTTGCTTGCCCTCGCATTTCCCCCCTCTCCCCTCCCGACATGACCCGCCTTCGCCGCGAGACCCGCGAGACGCGCATCGACCTGACGGTGACCCGGACCGCCGGGGCCGGGGCCGACACCCCCCCCTCGATCCGGACCGGCGACGACTTTCTCGACCACATGCTCGTGACGCTGGCCCGCTACGCCGGGATCGGGCTCGAAATCGAGGCCACCGGCGACCTCCGGCACCACCTGGTGGAGGATGTGGCCATTGCCCTGGGGCAGGCCCTTCGCGAAGAGGTGCCGGCGCGGGCCGAGCGGTTCGGGTGGGCCCTGGTGCCCATGGACGAGGCCCTCGTGCAGGCGGCCATCGATGTGGGGGGGCGTCCGTACTGGGTGGGGCGACTCCCCTCGGCGCTTTACGAGCACTTTCTCCAGTCCCTGGCCGTGAACCTGGGGGCCACCCTCCATGTGAAGGTCCTTCGCGGGCGGGACCGGCACCATGTGGTGGAGGCGGCGGTGAAGGCCACGGGGCTCGCCCTCCGGCAGGCTCTTCGCGAGGGCGAGGGGGTCTTCAGCACGAAGGGCGCGGTGAACACCCTCGTCGAGCCGCGGCAGGGCGAGGGCTGAGCCGTGCTCCGACCGCGACTCATTGTCTGTCTCGACGTGCAGGACGGACGCGTGGTGAAGGGGACGAAGTTCCGGGATCTCCGCGATGTGGGGGACCCGGTGGAACTCGCCGCCCGGTACGAGGCCGAGGGCGCCGACGAGATCGTCTTTCTCGACATTTCCGCCTCCCACGAGGGGCGGGGCACCCTCCTCGACACCGTGCGGCGCACGGCGGAGGTCCTCTTCATTCCCCTCACCGTGGGGGGCGGGGTCCGGACCGAGCACGACATGAATGCCCTTCTCCGGGCCGGGGCCGACAAGGTGAGCGTGAACTCGGGTGCCGTGCATGATCCGGAGGTCCTCAGGCGGGGGGCGGCCCTCTTCGGGAGCCAATGCGTGGTGGCCTCCATCGATGCCGCCCGCGTCCCTGCGGGCACCCCCCTGGGTGCGGAGGACGATGCGCCCCGGGCACCCACAGACGGGTGGTACCACCACACCCACGGGGGGCGCCGTCCCACCCCCCTGGAGGCGGTGGCCTGGGCCCGGCGCTGCGCCGAACTCGGCGCCGGCGAGATCCTCCTCACCTCCATGGACCGCGACGGGGTGCGCACCGGGTACGACCTGGCCCTGACCCGGGCGGTGGCCGAGGCGGTGGAGGTCCCCGTGATTGCCTCGGGGGGGGCCGGCGAGGCCGTCCACCTCCGGGACGGCTTTGTCGAAGGGGGCGCGGCCGCCGTACTCGTGGCCGGAATCCTCCACGACGGCCTCACCACCGTGGGCGCCCTCAAGGGTGCCCTTGAAGGGTGGGGGATCCCGGTGCGCCGGGGAGGCGAGGCCGGAGTCGGGGGCGCGGCGTGAGGGAGGAAGCCACGTCCGCCGAGGCCCCCGGGATCGCCCCGAAGACCGGGCCTGCCTCCCCGGCCTCCCCCGCCGCCACCGACCGGACCCTCCGGACCGCCGGCGACCTGACTCCCCTTCGGTGGGATGCCCGCGGGCTCCTCCCGGTGGTGACGCAGGATGCGGGGAGCGGGGCCGTTCTCATGGTGGCCTGGGCGAACCGGGAGGCGCTGGAGCGGACCCTGTCCGAAGGGATCATGCACTACTGGTCGCGCTCCCGCGGGGAGCTCTGGCGCAAGGGGAGCACCTCGGGGAATGTGCAGCGCCTCGTCTCCCTCCATGCGGACTGCGACGGCGACACCGTGCTGGCCCGCGTCACCCCCGCCGGGCCCGCCTGCCACACCGGAGACCCCACCTGTTTCGGGGCGATTCCGGGGGAGGAGGGAGGCCAGGAGGACGCCGGGTCCCCGGGCCCCTCCGCCGACGAGCGCGGGGAGGGGAGCCACCTCCTGGACGAGCTCTGGGCGGTGCTCGAGGCCCGGGCCCGGGAGCGCCCCGAGGGCTCGTGGACCACACGCCTCCTCGACGACGAGAACCTCCGCCTCAAGAAGCTCGGCGAGGAGACGGTGGAGCTTGTCACCGCCCTCGTGCGAAGCGACGCCCGCGCCCCCGAGGAGGCCGCCGACCTTCTCTACCACCTCATGGTGGCGCTCAAGGGTGCCGGCCACCCCTGGCAGGCGGTTCTCGACGAACTGGCGAAGCGGCGGGGGTAGGGGGGGCGAGAGAACCGGTACCCCGAGGCGCCCATGCACGGAAGCGGGCGCCCCGGGGCTCTCCTCGAGCTTCAGGGCAAGCAGGCTCTCAGGGCAAGAACGAGGGGGATCTCGGCATTCTCGGGCCCACGTGTGCCCCCCTTTCCCGCCCTTCCGGACCGGTTCCGTCCCTTTCGCCTCCCCCCGGAGCTGCCGCCCCCTCGCGACTCCGGGGCCGGGGCCTCCAGGACCTCCTCCAGCTCGAATCCTTCCTGCCGAAGGGTATTCAGGTAGAGGGACAGGGGCCGGTGGTAGCTGAAGGTGTGACCGCCATGCCCGGGTCTCCCGCTTCCGTCTCCCGGGGTCAGGGGAACGCGCAACGGGGTCAGGTACCGATCCACCCTCCGTGACGCCAGCTTTCGCCCTGCATCCCAGCTCCACCCGCTCTGCCGCGAGATCCGGAAGCAGGGGTGGGTAAGGGCCATGACCATTCTCCCTCCCGGTGCGAGCGCAGAAGCCGCGGACCGCAGAGCCTCCTTCAGTGGCTCGATGTCCTGAATGCTCAGGACGAACGTGACCGCAGTGAAGGACCCCAACTCCTGGGCGAGATGAGAGGCCTTCAGACGGGTTGCGTCTGCCACCTCGAAACGCGCCGCGGGCGGCTGGTTCTGGCGGGCCCACGAGATCATTCGGGGCGAGAGGTCCACACCCAGGTACTCGGCTCCGGCATTCAGGAGCGGGCGGCAGAGGGAGCCGGTTCCGCACCCCAGGTCCAGCACGAGGTCATCTGGACCCGGCTGCAGGAGTTCGAGGGTCAGCGGGTGGATCACCTTCTGGTGGTGGGCGCTCCCATGGGCTCCTACCCAACCGGCGTACCATCCGGCTACGGAATCCCAGCTACGGCTTCGCTCGTTTTTTCTGGACATGACTTCCCCTCAGGACGATTTCGTGATTCGAGACGACGGCGAACCGGACGTCGCGGCGCACGAACCCGCCGAAACCCTGGGGGGAGCTGCATCTGGCCGCTGGAGCGACCAGGAAACCGAGCAAGGGAAGGACCCCGGGGCGACCCGGCGTTACGAGCGCACGCGGAGCAAGCCGCGAATGCGAATCGCCTGATGGGTCCCCTGGGAGAGACAGCAGTCGATCATGATGACCCTGCGAAAGTCGGGGTGGAGCCGAGGCTCACGAAGCTTCAAGGTGCTCTGCTGAAGAGGGGGCGTCAACGCTACCGCACCCGCCCGTACACCGGAACCCCGGCCTGAAGGACCCAGCGCACCCGCTCGAAGGCGTTCAGGTCGGCGCGGGGGTCACCGTCGAGAAGGACAAGGTCGGCGAGCATGCCAGGCTCCACCTCGCCCCGGTCGTCGTACCCGAAGCGGAGGGCGGGCTCGGTAGTGAGGCTCTCGAGCAGCACGGAGAAGCCCACTCCGGCATCGTCCATGAGCTCCAGTTCCAGAAGCGGGTCCTGGCTCGCACCCCACCCGAAGCCACTCCCGAAGGCCACCCGCCCTCCGGCTGCAGCGTACCCCGCCAGGCGGCCCTGGGCCTGGGCCAGGAGGTCCAGGGCCCGGTCCATGGCCCCATCGTCCATCTCGCCATCGGGGAGAAGGAGGGCCAGGGCGGGAACAAGGGTGGACTCGGCCGCGAGGAGGGCCGAGATCCCGGCATCGGCCCACCGCCCGGCATCCCCCCCCAGCACCTCGACGCCGGCCAGGGTGGCGCCTCCGGTGGGAAGGATGCGCGGAACCCGGAGCCCCTCGGCGGCGATCCGGTCCAGGAGGGGCTGAAGCTCGCCCAGGGGGGTGCCCGTCTCCACGATCCCGGTAAATCCGAAGCCCGAGAAGTTCTCCTGGAACCATCCCTCGATTTCGGCCGAACTCACCTCCGGGTCGAAGGGGGCCTCCACCACCCAGGGATCAAGCCGCACATGCACATCCCAGAACCCGGCAAGGAGGGCCCCCCCGGAGGCGTCCACCCGTCGGGCCGCCTGGGGCACGAGAACCTCGCCCCGAGCCCCTACCGCCTCGATCCGGCCATCCATGACCACCACCACCCCATCTTCCACGGGCTCGGCCAGGGGAGAGGTGAAGAGGGTGGCCCCCTCGATCACCAGGATCCCCGCTCCCCCCTCCCAGTCTCCGAGTCCGAGCCCCCGGGACCCGCCCCCTCCCTCGGAGGCATCCCCTCCGCATCCTCCGAGAAGCACCCCGCAGAGGACTCCCGTGAGGAGGCGCGCGCCGGAGGCCCGAACCGGGAGCCGCATCAGGCGCGGGCCTTCAGGAGATCGCGGATCTCGGCCAGGAGCTTCTCCTCGGCCGAAAGCTCGGGAGGGGCGGGGGGCACTGCCACCTTCTCCTCTTCGGCCCGCTTGAGCTTGTTGAAGCTCCGCACGATCATGAAGACCGCAAAGGCCACGATGAGAAAGGAGATCACATTGTTGATGAAGAGGCCGATCCCGATGGTCACGGCCTCCCCCTCGGGACTCGTCCCGACCTGGATGGCGATCTCGGAGAAGTCCACCCCCCCCAGCGCCAGCCCGATGGGGGGCATGATCACATCGTTCACGAGGGACTGGACCACCGTGCCGAAGGCGGCCCCGATGATGATCCCCACGGCCATGTCGAGCACATTTCCCTTGACCGCGAACTCCTTGAACTCCTTGAGCATGATGCTCTCCCTCCCGGAATGGGGGTGGTGCCCGGGCGAGTGCGGCCGCACCGGGACGAACGAAACACCGGGCGAATGTGGGCGCCGGGGAGGAGATGCGAAAGGCAGGGCGCGAAACGCCCGGGAGAGCGTGCGGGCAGGCCCTGCACGTGGGGGTCCCCGCAGGCCCCTCCCCGTCATGGCACGCGCACCTGCCTCACCCGCGATCCCGGACGTGCCGACCCGGAGCCGCGCCCCCCTCAGGAACCGTCGGCCCGCCCGGGGTAGCACCCCCCGATGACGACCCCCGCCCCCCTCCCTCACGAGGAGGAACGCCTGGGGAAGGCCTACGACGCCCGCCTCATGCGGCGCCTTCTCCGCTATCTCCGTCCCTACCGCTGGCAGGTGGTGGGGGCGGTCGTGCTTCTCGTGTCGGCCTCGGCCCTCCAGATCGTGGGTCCCTGGCTCATTGCGGTGGCGCTGGACGATGCCGTTCCCGACGCGAATGTCCGCCTCCTCCTGACCCTGACGGTGGCCTACCTGGTGGCCACCCTGGCCTCCTTCGGGCTCGAGTACGCCCAGGCCCTCGTCACCACCTGGCTGGGGCAGCGGGTCATGGTGGACCTCCGGGCCGAGATCTTCGAGAAGCTCCAGACCCTCGACCTCTCCTACTACGACCGCACCCCCGTGGGGCGGCTCATGACCCGGATCACCTCCGATGTGGAGACGCTGAACGAACTCTTCAGCTCGGGCGTGGTGGCGATCTTCGGAGATCTCTTCACCCTGATCTTCATCGTCTCGGCCATGCTCCTCATGGACTGGCAGCTGGCCCTCGTGACCTTTGCCGTCCTCCCCTTCGTGGTCTGGACCGCCTTCCTCTTCCGGGCGCGCATCCGCGACGCGTACCGCGACATCCGCCTCCGGGTGGCCCGGATGAACGCCTACCTCCACGAGCGGATCACCGGGGTGCAGGTCGTGCAGCTCTTCAACCGGGAGGAGGCCGACGCCGCCGAGCTGGACCGGATCAACCGCGACTACCTGGATGCCCACCTCCGGAGCATCACCTACTACGCCCTCTTCTTTCCCGTCATCGAGCTCTTCACGGCCATCGCCCTGGCCCTGATCATTGCGTACGGGGGGTTCGCCATTCTCTCCGGGGCCACCTCGGTGGGAGTCGTCACCGCCTTTCTCCTCTGGGCCCGGCGCTTCTTCCGCCCCATTCAGGACCTCTCGGAGAAGTACAACGTCCTCCAGGGCGCCATGGCCTCGTCGGAGCGCATCTTCCGCCTCCTGGACCGGGCGCCGGCCATTGTGGACCCGGCCGATCCCGAGTTCCTCCCCGACGAGCTCCGGGGCGAAATCGAGTTCCGCGACGTCTGGTTTGCCTACGGCACCCGCGACGACGGCTCCCCCGACTGGGTCCTCCGCGGGGTTTCCTTCCGGGCCGAGCCCGGGCAGAAGGTGGCGGTGGTGGGGCACACGGGCGCCGGAAAGAGCACCCTCATCAACCTCCTCATGCGCTTCTACGAGCCGCAGCGGGGGGAAATCCTCCTCGACGGAATTCCCATTCGTCGCCTCCGCCAGCACGACCTGAGGCGCCAGATCGGACTCGTGCTTCAGGATGTCTTCCTCTTTTCGGAAGATGTGAAGTACAACATCCGTCTGGGCGACACGGGGATCACCCAGGAGCGCATCGAATCCGCCGCCCGGGAGGTGGGGGCTCACCGACTCATCGAGCGGCTGGAGGGCGGATACGGGCAGCCCCTGGGGGAGCGGGGCGCCTCTCTCTCGGTGGGCGAGCGCCAGCTCGTCTCCTTTGCCCGGGCCCTGGCCTTCGACCCGCGCATTCTCATTCTCGACGAGGCCACGAGCTCGGTGGACTCGGAGCTGGAAGCCCGGATCGACGAGGCCACCGAACGCCTCCTGGCCGGGCGCACCTCCCTTGTCATTGCCCACCGCCTCTCAACGGTGCAGGGGGCCCACCGGATTCTCGTGCTGCACCGGGGTGAGCTGGTGGAATCGGGGAGCCATGCCGAGCTCCTGGCCGAAGAAGGGCTCTACGCCCGCCTCCACGAACTGCAGTTCGCGCCCGCGCCGGCATGAAGGAGCGGGTCTGGGAGATCCTGGCCGGAGAGGAAGACGAGCGCGCCTGCGACGACCTTCCCGGGTCGGCCTGCCGCCATGTGCGGGGGAACTTCGCCCTCAATGCCCTGAACGGCGCCTCCACCAAGCTCGCCGAGCAGCTTGCCTCCCCCGGGCTCGTCCTTCCCTGGATGCTCGGGGCCGTGGGCGCCCCCTCCGTCCTCGTGGGCTTCCTCGTGCCCGTGCGAAGGGCCGGGGCCCTCCTCCCCCAGCTCGTGGTGGCCGGGCGGATCCGGGCCTTCGCTCGCCGGAAGTGGTTCTGGGTGGGAGCTGGAGGAATGCAGGCGCTGGCCCTTCTTCTCATGATCCCGGCCATCCTCCTCCTTCCCCCCCTGGGAGCGGGGATCGCGGTGGTCTCGTGCCTCGCCCTCTTCTCGGCCGCCAGCGGGGTGGGGTCGGTGGCCTTCAAGGATGTGGTGGCCAAGACGATCCCCGAGGGCCGGCGGGGGCGCCTCCTGGGGGTGCGGGCCACGGCGGGAGGGATCCTGGCCCTGGGGGGCGCCCTCTACCTCCGGATGCAGGTGGCGGAGGAGGATTCCCTGGCCCCCTACGTGGCCCTCCTGGGGGTGGCCGCCGGGCTCTGGCTCGTGGCCTCGGCCCTCTTCGCGGCGATCCGCGAGCCCAGGGGCGCCACCGAGGGGGGGCGGAGTGCCCTGGAGGAGGCCCGGGCGGGGATGCATCTCCTCCGGGAGGCCCCGGCCTTTCGCCGCTTCGTCCTGGCCCGGGCCTTCCTTCTCTCGGCCCAGCTCGCCTCCCCCTTCTATGCCCTCCAGGCCCAGTCCGCCGTGGGGATCGGGGCCGATACCCTGGGGCTCATGGTGGGAGCCTCGAGCCTGGCGGCCCTCCTCTCCTCCCCCTTCTGGGGGCGCTTCTCCGACGCTTCGGCCCGCCGGGTCATGGTGGCCGGGGGGGTCTGGACCGGGATCACGGTGGCGCTGGCCCTTTCGGGGGAGCTCCTCCCCGACGGGGTGGCCGACGACGGCGCCGGCTGGATCGCCCGGTGGGAGGTGAGCTGGGGGGCGCTCCTCTTCGCCCTCGTCTTCTTCTCGTCGGGCTTTGCCGAGGCCGGGGTGCGCCTGGGCCGGAAGACCTGGCTCCTCGACGGCGCCCCCGAGCGCAGGCGCCCCCTCATGGTGGCGGTGGCGAACACCGCGGTGGGCGTCATGTACCTCCTGGCCGCCGGGCTCGGCATTCTGGCCGAGGTCACCGGGGTGGGGGTGGTGCTCCTGGCCCTCGGGGGAATGGCCCTGGCGGGCACCCTCCTCGCCTGGCGCCTCCCCGAGGCCCCCGAACTGCGCGAAGGGCTCGAGCGAGAGGCGGCGGCGGAGAGGTAGGGGCGGAGGGGCGTCGGTGCCTCACGCGGAGGGGCGTCGGTGCCTCACGCGGAGGGGTGCCGGTGCCTCACGCGGAGGAGTGCCGGTGCCTTGCGCGGAGGCCTGCACGCTGGCCCGCCCCCCGGTCCACCCCCCGATGAACCCTCTGCCGGGTTCGGGGTTGGTTTACAGGTCAGGGATTCGGAGGGCAGACGGCATCGTCTCCCCTTCATCCTTCCCTGCTCCCACCCACCCTTCAAGGAGGCCTCCATGCGCCCCGACGGCTCCCGGATTTCCGCATTCACCCGGCTCCGCTCCGCCTTGCGGGGCCGCTCCTCTCCCGACGGGGCCAGGCTCCGCCCCCTCGGTTCGCCCGGGTCCGGGCACCGCGTCCGCGATGCCACGAAGGAGCATACCCGCAGGCCCGCCACCCTCGGCGCCGCGGCGCCCGTGGCCCTCGCCGCCCTTCTCCTTTCGGGGTGCGACGGGGCCGATGCCCGCGCCGGCGATGCCCCGACGGGGGCCGCCTGGGGCGGCCCGGCGGGCGAAGTGGTGGTCGACGAGATCCGCACAGAGTACGAAACGGTCCGCCTCGTGCGCCTGGCCGAGATGGAGCGCCCCTGGGGAATCGGCTTTCTCCCGGGTGGCGAGCTGTTGGTCTCGGAGCGGAGCGGCGGCCTCTATCGGGTCACCGACGACGGGGTGACCCCGATTTCGGGCGCACCCGAGCCCCATGTGCAGAACCAGGGGGGCCTCCTGGACGTGGTGGTGCACCCGGAGTACGAAGAGACGGGGTGGATCTACCTGACCTGGTCCAGGGGCGATGGGGATGCCACCGTGCCCGCCCTCTCCCGGGCCCGACTCGAGGGCGATGCCCTGGTCGACATGGAGGAGATCTTCGCATCGAACACCCCGACCTCGCCGGGTCGGCACTACGGGTCCCGCGTCCTCTTCCTGGACGATGGCACCCTCCTCATGACCATCGGCGACCGGGGTGCCGAACCGGCCCGGGCCCAGGACCCGCAGGACCACTCGGGGAGCGTCGTCCGGCTCAATGCCGATGGCTCGGTGCCAGCCGACAACCCCTTCGTGGGGAATGACGCCTACGCACCCGAGATCTTCAGCTACGGACACCGGAACATCCAGGGGATCATTGCCCTCGGATCGGGCTCCTCGCGCCAGATCTGGGCCACCGAGCACGGCCCCCGGGGCGGAGACGAGCTGAACCGGGTGGAAGCCGGCGCCAACTACGGATGGCCCACGGCGAGCCTGGGGAGGGACTACCGCACCGAGGAGGTCTACCCCTCCTCCGAGACCCGCGATCACGAGGGCCGGGGCTTCACCCCTCCGGTGTTCGAGTTCCTCCCCACCCTGGCACCCTCGGGGCTCGCCCTCGTCACCGGCGACACCTTCTCCGCCTGGGAGGGGAACCTCCTGGCCGGCGGCCTTCGCGCCGAACGCATTCTCCGGGTCGTCCTCGAGGGGAATGAGGTGATTCACCTGGAGGAGCTCCTCCACGGGGACGTGGGCCGGATCCGCGATGTTCGGCAGGGCCCCGATGGAAACCTCTACGTGGCGAGCGAGGGCGAGGAGCGCGGCGGAATCTACCGGATCGAGCCAGCCGGGTAAGGCACGGGCTCCCCGCGGGCGGGCCCCCGGCGTGAGGGCTCAGCCCGCGGGGGTTGTCCGGGACTCGAGGGTCCAGCGGGCCTCGCCGGCGGGCGCCTCGAGGGTCCGACGCCGAAGGCGAACCAGTTCCAGGACCTCGTTCGCGTCGACATCCACCCGGGCGAACCCCGTTTCAGCGGAAACGTCTTCGGCGTCCCCCATCATGGCCGGAGGGACAGACGGGGTTTCGAAGCGGATGCGGGCCACTCGCCGCCCCTCTTCCTCTTCCACCCCTTCCAGTGAGTAGCGGAGAACCGGAAATCCCTCGGGAACCGATCCGGTGCGCGGCGTGCCTGCCTCCAGGGCGTCGGGGAACCCCAGAGGAAAGCCATCGACCCGGTCTTCCGGACCCACCAGGAGGAGGAGCGTCCAGCGTTCCAGGGTGGCTCGGTCATCGTCGGGCGTCGCGGCGAAGAACTCCGGGTTCACCTGCCCTCCGGGAAGAAAGGGGACCCGGAAGGTGCGATGGAGCATTCCCTCGTAGACCTCGTACTCAAGGCCTTCGGGGGGAGGGCCTTCCCCTGCGATCCAGGTCTGCGAGGGCCGGTCGGGCCCCTCCCTCCGCAGGCGCAGGGAGGAGGGCTCGGCTTCCAGGATTCCCGAGCCATCGGGGTTGAGGCGAGCCACGCGCAGGCTCCCCTCCAGGACGAGCTCCTCCAGAACCTCCACCGACCCGGTGGCCCCGGGCCGGATGCTCCGCTCCCGGCTCGTGACCTGGACCCTCCGGTGAAACTCCCGGCCCTCGCGGATCTCCATGGGGAACCCCACCTCCTGGGCGTGGAGGGCACGGGCCCCCAGGGGGGCCACCGAGGTTCCCGCATCCGAAAGCACCGGGAGAAGGAGAAGCCCAGCGACCCATCCCCCTCGGCGAAGGAGCGGAGCCATGCCGCTACGGAGCGGGGACATGCCGCTACGGAGCGTGGCCATGCCGCTACGGCAACGCGTCGGGAGCCGATCGGCGCCCGCGCACTCCCCGCCCCCTACCAGCTCCATGTAAAGCTCACGAGGGGGAAGGCGAAGAAGGAAGAACTCCCGCCCACGGGGGAAGCGAGCCCCAGTTCGGCCGAGAGGCGCTCGCCCATGAAGCGCACCCCCCCGGACACGATCCCGCCCTCACCGGGGAGGAGGTAGTTCTCGGTGAGGAGCTTCAGGTTCCGCGACGTCCGGTAGTCCCCTCCCAGCATCACGGCCGGATTCCGGGCCAGGCTTCCCCGGTCGTAGCCGTATCCGACGCCGAAGTGGACCGCGTGGCGCGGCCCCCCGCTGCTCCCCGCCATGTAGACGATTCCCACGGACTCGGCAGACTGGGTGGTCAGAAGGGCCAGGACACCGGCCGAAAGGGCGAAGTCATCATCCTTCCGAATGGCCACCCGGGGTGCGAGCCAGAAGGGGCGGTTGTCGAACCCTCCCCCGAAAATGAGTGGCGTACCCGCTGCGAGGGTCACGTAGTCGGAGACCCCGAAGGCCACAATGGGGAAGACAAGCTCGAACACGGAAACGTACCCGTCGCCTGCATCGAGCACATGTCCGGTGGGACCGAAGAAGAGGCGGGTGCGGTTCGGATCGGCGGGCCAGAAGGTGCCGTCGACAGCCTCTCCCTCCACGAGCCCCAGGCGACGAACATCGGCCAGGGCCACGGAAAGCTCCTGCCCCGACACGAGCCGGAACCGAAAGGGATCACCCGTGGCCACGACCCGGCCGTAGAGGGTGGAGCCGTCGCGGAGCTGGAGGAGCTGGGTCACGCCCTCGGGGGGGACCTCCACCCGCACCTCCTGCTGGGCCGACGCCGGGGCGGCGAGGGCGAGAAAGGCCAAGAGGACGATCCATCCTCCACCGCCAGGGCGATGCCTGCCCCTCGGCCTCCCCTGGGGTCGGAGCCCGCGCCCGGAGATCAATACGCCTCCAGCGACGGGTCCACCTCCTCCCGCCAGGCCAGGACGCCACCCTTCAGATTCCATACCTCACCGTACCCGGCCTCCTGAAGCTTCCGCACGGCCCACCCGCTCCGGGCACCGGAGCGGCAGTAGACCACGAGGGTGGAATCGGGATCGAGTTCGGCCATCCGCTCTTCCAGCTCTCCCACCGGAATCCGGTGCTGACCCGCGGGGGGAAGGTCGGCGATTTCGATCTCGTGCGGCTCGCGCACATCTAGAAGAACGAGGGGGTGCTCCTGTGCGAGGCGGTCACGAAGCTCCGTGGGGCTGATCTCGGGAATCATGGGTGCTTCGCGACGGCGGGCGGGTTCGGTCACGGGCGGGGGCTCCGGGCGAGGGGGGGAAGGAAGGAGAGGGCGGGCCGAAGAGACGGTTCCGGAGCCTGCCCCGCGCAATGCCCTGGGACACGTTCCAGAATGGGTTCAAGGTAGGCAGACGAGGAAGCGGGTTCTACACCGCGGGGTCCTTCCGGCTCCCACCCGCCCAGGCATGCCGCTCCCCCCACCCGCGCACCGTGAGGTCCAGCCCCTCCGCGAGGGAGCGCGCCGGCTGCCAGCCGAGCTCCTCCCTGGTGCGCGTTGCATCGACGGAATAGCGGCGGTCATGCCCCGGACGATCGGGGACGAGGGTCAGGTGCCGCCGGTGGGGGGCGCCCTCGGGATGGTGGGCGTCGAGGCGGTCGAAGAGGGCCTGGGCCAGGTCGAGGTTCGTGCGCTCGTTTCCGGCTCCCACCAGGTAGCGGCGGCCGGCGGTGGCGTGGGTGGCCACGAGGAGGAGGGCGTGGGCCAGGTCCTCCACGAAGAGCCAGTCGCGGATGTTCGAGCCATCGCCGTAGAGGGGCACGGGCATGCCGGCATGGGACGTTCGGAGCACGGTGGGAATGAACTTCTCGGCGTGCTGCCCCGGGCCGTACGTGTTCGAGGGATGCACGATCGCCGCCGGAAGGCCCCAGGTGCGCCGGGCTGCCGCCACGAAGTGATCCGCCGCCGCCTTCGAGGCCGAGTAGGGGGAGGACGGACGGTAGGGGGAGTCCGGCGTGAAGGGCGGCTCCTCCGGGCCCAGGTCGCCGAAGACCTCGTCGGTGGAGATGTGAACGAAGAGGGGGGATGCGAGGGCTTCGGCCGCGCCGGGGCTGGTGGCGGGGGATGCGCCGGCCTCCCACGCCTGCCGGGCCGCCTCGAGAAGGGTCCAGGTGCCGGTGACATTCGTGCGCAGGAAGGGGGTGGCGTCGGCGATGGAGCGATCCACATGGGATTCGGCGGCCAGGTGGACGACCGTGTCGAAGGCGTACTCCTGGAAGAGGGTGGCCACGAGCTCCGGGTCCGCCACATCGCCACGGATGGTCTCGAGTCGGGGGTCGCTGCGGGCGGCGCCCAGGCGGGTGGCGTCGGCGGCGTAGGTCTCGAGGTCAAGGTTCACCACCCGTGCCTCGGGGAGCCCGCGAAGGAGGGCCCTCACCACCTCGGCTCCGATGAACCCGAGCCCTCCGGTAACGAGGATGCGGCGCGGCGAGCGCGGGGGAAGGGACGAGGCGAACACGGCAGGGGAAGGGGGCAGAAAGCGGAAGGTGAATCCGCTGGCGGCGCGGGCGGCCGGGCGGATGGCTGGGCAGACGGCAGAGCGGGCGGCGAGGGAGGGGGCGCTGGCCGTGCTGCGACGACAAGCCCCTGGCCCCCAAGTTACCTTTCGCCTCTCGTTGCCGACACCGAACGGGGTGTCGCCCCGGTGCTCCTCCGCCCCTCTGGCCTCGCCGCGTCCCATGCCCCTTCGCCGATTTGATCTGACCGTTCGCTGGGGCCACCCCCGCACACGCTATCACCAGGTGCAGGTCGAGGTGGAGGTGGCCGAGGGGGGCGGCCTGAAGGAGGCGCTGGAGGCGGCAGCGGGCCTTCTGCCCGACGAGGTGGCGGCCACCGCCGACCTGGCCGAGGTGCGGCCTGCGCCCGATCCGGAGGGGCGGAACTACCTGGGCGACGGAGGGCAACGGTGAGGGGTAGAGCTTTCCGCCCCAGGCTCCGCGCCAACCTCAGCAGGAGCCTCCGGACCGCGCGTTACGCCAAGCCCCGGGGGAGCCTTCGGACCACGCCAGGCACCGACCCCCGGGGGAGCCTCCGGACCGCGCCAGGCGCCAACCCCCGAGGGAGCCTTCGGGCGGGGCTCCTGGGAGGCCTCCTCCTCCTTGTGGCGGGTGTCCTTCCGGCGTGCAACCCGGTCTACGTGGCCCGGGCCGGGTGGGCCCAGGCGCAGATCCTGGCCTCCCGGGAGCCTCTTCACGAGGTGATCCTGGACCCGGCAACCGAGCCGCGCACGGCGGGAAAGCTCTCCCTCGTCCTCGAGGCCCGGGGGTTCGCCATCGATGCGCTGGGGTTCGAGAACGCCGGCGATGCCTACACCTCGCTGGCCCAGCTCCGCTCCGACACCCTGGCCCTTGTCCTCTCGGCCGCCTACCAGGACCGACTGGCCCTTCGCACCTGGTGGTTCCCCATTACGGGTCGGGTGCCGTACCGGGCTTACTTCTCGGAAGGATCGGCGCGGCGTGCCCAGGACCGGCTTGAAGCCGAGGGGTTCGACACCTGGGTCCGTCCCACGGCGGCCTTCTCCACCCTGGGGTGGTTCGCCGATCCTCTCTACTCGACCCTTCTCAGGCTCGACGAGGTGGGGCTCGTGGAGACGGTGCTCCACGAGCTGGCCCACAACCACCTCTTTCTGCCCGGGCAGGGGCGCTTCAACGAGTCCTACGCCACCTTTGCCGGGCACGCAGGCGCCATCGCCTTCTTCTGCACCCGTGCGGGCGGGGGGCCCGACACCGTCTGGTGCCGGCGGGCGCGAGATCGGTGGCACGATGCCATTGAAATATCTACATATCTCAATGCTTTGGAGTTCGAGATCCGGGAGCACTATCTGCGCACCGACCTGGAGGTGGGCGCCCTCATCGAGATGCGAAACGAGATCTACGCGCGCGCTACCAGGCGCTTTCGGGAGGAGGTCCAGCCCCGGCTCCGGGCCTCCACCTATGCCTGGCTCGCCGCCGAACCGCTGAACAATGTGACCCTCCTGGCCCGGACCCTCTACTTTCATCGCCTCGCGGACTACGGCGCCCTCTGGGAGGCCGAGGGGGGAGATGCCCCGGCGCTGGCAGCCGTCATGGCCCGCTTCCGGGCCGAGACTCCGGGGCTCCGGGATCCCTTCGAGGTCCTTCCGGCGGGGGAGCGGGCGGTGGCCCCGGCGGGAGAGGGGGCGCTGACCCCGGCGCTGGCCCCGAGACTGTCCCCGGCACTGGCCCCGGCACGATCGGAGGCCTCCGGTTGAGCGGGGGGGCGAGGGAGCCTCAAGCGGCCGGACATGGGGTGGGGGTGGTGCTCGGGAGCGCCTTTGACGACCGCATCGTGCGGGAGCTGGGGCTCGAAGCCCGGACGGTTCCCACCCCCTTCGGGCCCGAGGTCGTCTTCGTGGGAGCATCGGAGGAGGGGCGCCCCCTCGCCCTCGTCTTTCGCCACGGTTTCCCCCACGCCCGGCTCCCCCACGAGATCAACTTCCGGGCCCAGGCCTGGGCCCTCCATGCCACCGGGTGCGGGGCCGTGGTGCTGAACAGCTCGGTGGGGGTGCTGGACCCGGAGGTGCCGGTGGGGGTCCCCCTTCTTGCCACGGACCTCCTGATGCCGGAGAACCGCCTCCCCGACGGCTCCCTCTGCACCCTCTTCACCCCGGAGGCGGTGGCCTCGGACCCGGCGATGGCCCGCCGGCGCGGTCATCTGGTTCTGTCGGAAGGAATCTTCTCGAGGGCCTTGGGCGCCCAGCTCGAAGCGCTGGACCGGACCCTTCATGGCGAGGCCGCCACCCTCGCCTCGGGCCCCGACTCCCTCGTCTTTGCCTACGTTCCCGGGCCGCGCACGAAGACTCCAGCCGAGAACCGGGCGTGGGCCGCTCTCGGAGGACAGGTGAACTCCATGTCGGTGGGGCCCGAAGCGGTCCTCCTCGCCGAGTTCGGGATCCCCTGCGCCGCCCTGGTCGTGGGGCACAAGCGATCCGAGGGTACGGGTCCGGCCCCCGGCCGGGAGGCCCTCACCCGGTCCCTCGCGGACTCACGGGAGGCGGCGGAAGCCATCCTCCTGGCCTGGCTGCGCAATGGCATCCCCGTCCCCAGCGGAAACCACGTGTACCGCTTCGAGGCGTCAGGGGAGTCGGACGAAGACCCGGGGGGCAGCGAAGGAAGGAACGCGGGGGCAGGCGCTGGATCCCTCGCGGCGCCTCACCCGGCCGCGGCGCCGGGCTCTGAAGCGGAGCCGGCCTTCGAAACGGGGGAGAAGGTCACCGTGCTCGTGGAGGCCCCGGGCCTTCGGGTGGAGCGAATCGTGTCGCGGGGCCATACAACTCCGCCGGACCAGTGGTACGACCAGGAGAACCTCGAGTGGGTGACCCTGCTTTCAGGGCAGGCCCGACTTCATCTCCTCGACCCCGATCAACGGGTGGACCTCGGCCCCGGCGACACCCTTCTCATCGCCCCTCATCGCCGCCACCGCGTGGAGTGGACGCTCCCGGGCGAAGAGACGGTCTGGATCGCCGTGTTTCATGCGCCGGGGCGCGGTTCGGGATAGGGGGGAGGACGCCACGAGGATCCCACGAGGACGCCGAAGGGGGGGATCCGAAGCGCCGCGCTTCCGCCCCGTTCCGTCAGGGCCGTCCGGGCATCGAGCCCCGGGCCTTCTCCTCCGCGCGGCGCCGCGCCTCGAACATCGTGTTCCGGAGCCAGAGCAGGCTCGCGAAGATCAGGGCAAGGACCAGGCCTAGACCGGGTTGGACGCGAAGGAGCTCTCCCCGAACATCCCCAGCG
This sequence comes from Gemmatimonadales bacterium, assembly GCA_050485885.1. Lineage (GTDB taxonomy): Bacteria > Gemmatimonadota > Gemmatimonadetes > Longimicrobiales > Gaopeijiaceae > SKNW01. The sequence goes on from JBJHCG010000007.1 coordinate 136,879, forward strand.
TCAAGAGGAGAAGCATGAGAACGACGCCCCGACTCCAGGCGCTGCTCGCACCCTCATTGCCCGCTCCTTCCCGAAATCCCCACGATCGCCTGGGCCCGGGGCTGAGCTCGATCCAGACGCCAATGGCGAACGCGACCACGGCGAGATCCGGAAGGAGTGTCTCCCTTGCCAGCAGCGCATCCATTGCACGCAACATCTCGATCGTGACCATGGGACCCCGTTCGTTGAGCCTGTGCGAACCTCCCGGACAGATCCGATCCTTGTGATGGGTTCGAACCTGATCTTACGAAGATCGTCGGCAAGGTGAGCGATTCGCAACCTCGCAGCGTTCGCGGAGGGCGAGGATTCGCCAGGGCAAGGCGATCTTTTCGGCGCGTTCCGTTATGGTGGCGCCGTTCCGCCCTGCTCTAACTGGCCTGGGGGGCCCCACGGTGGTGGCGTGGGTTTCGTGCCCGGGGAGGGGTGCTCTGGGACGGTGGACGGAACTCCATGGTGCTTCTGTCCCTGGCCACGGGGCTTGGCTTCCTGAGCTTGGCGGTATGGAAACTCAGCTCGCCGGAGACAGACCCGACCACCCTCCTCACGAGCGCGGGCCTGGGGCTCGGAGCGCTCTTTCATTTCGGTATGAGCCTGACCCGTTTCCAGGTGGTGGAGGGAGGGCTCTGGTACTTCGGGGACCTCCTTCGCTGGGAGGACATCCGCGTGTACCGGTGGACCCTTGACTCCACCCTCTGGGTGGAATTCAATCGGCGCCCCGGGCTCCTGGGCCCCTACCGTGCCGCGATCGAGGTACCGCCTGAACTCCGCGGCGAGATCGATGCGATCCTGGTGGGGCTGAACGTCCCCCGGGGGGCCGAGGTCGGCGGGGAGGCTCCGCTCCCGGGTGGAAGGGAGCAGCCGCCCCGCCCCACCACCGGGTCGTCACTCACCGCGCCCCGAAGCCGGGCGCGGTCAGAGGTGCGGAACGGGTAGCGCACGGGGATGGGGCCTCAGGCCGATCCGGCCGTGGTCCGACCAACGGGTTCGCGAGGGGGGGGATCCTCGACTCTCGGGCCATCTACCTTCGTCTCGAAGGCGAGGGGCACCTCGAAAAGGTCATTGCACGGAAGGACGGACAAGGTTCCCGACCGTAGGGACATCATCCTTTCGTCTAGCTGGGCCATGCCCCCGGTCTCGTGGGGGTGGCGCGAGCCTGAACGCGGACACCGGAAGGGGGAGAACGGTCGGCAGCGGTGACATCCCCCTGTTGACATGCAAGTGCACACTTGCATAAAGTGGAGACGTGAGCGACCTGTACCACGCCCTCGCCGCGCCGGCCCGACGCGCCATCCTCGACGAGCTCCGCGACCGAGACGGGCAGACGCTGTTCGAGATCTGCACGTGCCTCATCATGAAGCACGATCTGGAGATGTCCCGCCAGGCGGTGACACAGCATCTGGAAGTTCTCGAGGCTGCGGGCCTCGTGATCTCGCGACGTGAAGGCCGGCACCGGGTCCACAACCTGAACCTGAAGCCCCTGGAGGCCATCGCTCGCCGGTGGCCGACCACGGGAAGGGAGACGTCCGATGCGGATCGTGGTAACGAGTGTACCGGTGGATGACCAGGGGAAGGCGCTCGCGTTCTACACCGGCCTTCTCGGATTCGAGAAGAAGCAGGACATCCCCATGGGGACCCATCGCTGGCTCACCGTGGTCTCCCCCCACGCGCCGGACGGCGTGGAGCTCCTCCTCGAGCCCTCCGAGCACCCTGCGACCCGGGACTATCAGGACGCGCTTGTGGCAGACGGGATCCCGTGGACGACCTTCGGTGTGGACGACCTGCATGCGGAGCACCGACGCCTCACCGAGGCCGGAGTTCGCTTTCTCCAGCCTCCGACAGAGCTGGGGCCGGTCACCGTGGCAATGCTCGACGATACCTGCGGGAACCTGATCCAGCTGGCGGAGCGGAGGTGAGCCCCCGACGGCCGGTGCCTCGGGCCGTTCGAAGCTGCGTTCTCCTGAGCGCCGTGACGCTCTTCCTGGGGCTTCCTCGTGCAGCAGCGGGTCAGGACGCGGAAGGGGCGGCTCGCGTGGCGGTTTCCGACTTCCTGGCACGGATGGCGGGAGCATGGACAGTGGTGACGGAGGCGGTCCTGGCTCCGGGCCAGCCTCCGATCCGGTCGGAAGGAAGGCAGACGGTCCGGCTCCTCGGTACCCGGTGGATCGTGGCCGAGGGAGAAGGAACCACCCCGCTCGGGACTCCCGTCTCCTCCGTCCTCCTCCTGGGCTTCGACGAGGTGGAGGGACGGGTGGTGGGCAGCTGGATCGACTCGATGCAGGGGACGATGTGGCGGTACCGGGGTGAACTCCGCGCCTCGCCCCCGCGGCTCCGCCTCGAAACGGAAGGGCCGCTCATGGGCAACCCCGAGACCCTGGCCCGGTACCGGGAGGAGATCGAGTTCCTCGGCCAGGACCGCCGGGTCACGCGCTCCTTTATCCTCGGACCGGATGGCGAATGGTTCGAGTACGGGAGAGCGGAGCATCGCCGCGTCGAAGGGGCCGTCAGCGCTCCAGGGGGCGGTACCGGGGAAGCTGGAGTTCCCGGAGCGGGTCACCGCCGTCGATGAAGAGCCGTCCATGGGGAGCGAGCGCCCGGGAAATGCGCCGGAGGGCGACGGCGTGCTTTCCGGGGTGTCTCCCGTCGAGCACACCCACGCGGATCGCGAAGGCGAGGTCGAAGGGCGCGTCTCCCTCGAGGAGCACGAACGCCTCCACTGCCACCTGACGAAGCCTCAGCCGGCCAGCCTCGATCTCCGCCCGGGAGCGTTCCCGGGCCAGGGCAATACTCTTCGCCGACCGGTCGATCATGAGCACCTGGCCGTCCCCGATCCGGCCTGCCACGGCACGGGCCGCCGCACCCGAGCCTCCCCCGATTTCCAGTACCCGGATTCCCGGATGCAGGGGGAGGGCGGCGACGATTGCGCTCAGCCGGGACGAGAGCGGGGTCATCCCCGAAGGGTCCGGGGGCCGGGGGGTCGTTTCAGCATGGCGGGCTTCGCTTGGGGGGACGAGGACCGGGGAACATGAACGAAAGGGAGCCTCCCGAGCAACCGGGGCCCGGAGGCCGGCGGAGGCAGCCACGCAGGCGGGGAGGGCCGTGTCGCGGGAATCTCTTCAAGACACGGGCCCCTTCGCCTTCCAGATTCCGGACACGTCCCTGGCATCCCTCGCCCACCCCCTCCGAGGAGGCGTACCGTGCATCCCCCTCCCCACCCCATCCCCGATCGTGGAGCCGGCCCCGTGATCCGTTCGGTGTTTCCGTACCTCTGCATTCGCGGCGCACGCGACGCAATCGCGTTCTACCAGGCCGTGTTCGGTGCCGAGGTGCTTTCCCGGTGGGATGGACCAGACGGCCGCGTGGCCCACGCCGAGCTCCGGTTCGGCCATGCGACCTTCATGCTCTCGGACGAGTATCCGGACCTGGAGATCCACGGACCGGAGCACTGGGGCGGGACCCCGGTTCGGTTCCACCTGCATCTCGACGATGTCGACGGCATGGCCGAACGCGCCCGGGAGGCAGGCGCCCGAATCGTGCGCGGGCCTTGCATGGAAGCCCACGGAGAGCGGCAGTGCCTCGTCCGGGACCCCTGGGGCCATCTCTGGCTCCTTGGCGACGGGGTGGACTGAGCAACCGCCTACCCCCGGGCCGGCCCTGTGGAGGGCCCCGCGGCCCTGCTCGATCCGCGCGCATCTTCCCCTCCCGGCGACCCGGTCCCACATTGGGACGCCCTGCCTCCATGGTGAACAACGCCCGCACCGGGCGCTGTCACCCGGCGATCGTGTCCATCGCCCTCCCCTCCCCGACCCCACCCCCATGGCTTCCCGTCTCCATCCCCGTCGGTCCCGTCGCCCCCGCCCCGATGCCGCGCGCACAACCCTCGCTGCGTCGGCCTCCCTGGTCGCGCTGGCCTTCGCCCTGGGGGGATGCGAACCCGCCGACTCCGATGGAGCGCCCGGTACCATGAGTTACGCCATTCCCCCGCAGCCCGAAATGGCGAGCGGGTACGAGGAAAAGCCGGGGTGGGAGACCTCGGAGTTCGCCGTGGCGGCCGCGAACCCCCTGGCCACCGATGCGGGCTACCAGGTCCTCCTGGCCGGAGGATCGGCGGTGGATGCGGCCATCGCGGTGCAGCTCGTCCTGACCCTGGTGGAGCCCCAGTCCAGCGGGATCGGGGGGGGCGCCTTTCTCCTCCACTGGAATGGCTCGGAAATCGCCGCCTACGACGGGAGGGAGCGGGCCCCGGCCTCCGCCGACGAGAACCACTTCCTCCGCCCCGACGGCACCCCCTGGCCCTTCCAGGACGCGGTGCACAGCGGACTTTCGGTGGGGGTTCCGGGCACCCTGGCCATGCTTGCCGTGGCCCACGCGGAGCACGGTCGCCTTCCCTGGCCCGAGCTCTTCCGCCCGGCCATCACCCTCTCGGAAGAGGGATTCTCCCTTTCGCCCCGGCTCCACACCCTTCTCTCCGGCGATGCGAGGCTCCGGAATGATCCCATTGCCCGGGCCCTCTACTACGATGCCGACGGCGAGGCGCACCCGGTGGGCTTCACCCTCCGGAATCCGGCGCTGGGCCAGGTGCTCCGCCAGGTGGCGGAGAACGGGATCGAGGCCTTCTACCGGGGGCCCGTGGCCGAGGACTTCGTGGCCCGGGTGAACAACCATCCCGAGCGCCCCGGGAACATGACGGTGGAGGACATTGCGGCCTACCCGGACCAGGACTTCCACCGGGAGGCGATCTGCACCCCCTGGCGCGAGACCACCCTCTGCGGCTTCCCCCCGCCCTCGTCGGGGCACCTGGCCGCCCTCCAGATTCTCGGCATCCTGGAGCACCTTGACGAGATGCACGGGCCTGTGGAGGGGCTCGACGCCGACAACGTGCCCACCGCCGACTGGCTCCACCGCTACCTGGAGGCGGCGAAGCTGGCCTTTGCCGACCGGAACCGATTCGTGGGAGACGGCCTCTTCGTGGATCCCCCCGCCGGTGACTGGGAGAGCCTCCTGGATCCGGCCTACCTGGCCTCCCGGGCGGCGCTGGTAGGAGAGCGCAGCATGGGCACGGCCCAGGCCGGCACCCCGGGGCGCCTTGCCTTCCTCCCCGGGCTCCACCCTGAGCAGCCCGACGCCGGGACAAGCCACATTTCCATTGTGGATGCAGAGGGGAATGCCGTCTCCATGACCACGACCATCGAGGCGGGCTTCGGGAGCCGGATCATGTCCGACGGGGGCACGGGCCTCGCCGGGGGCTTCCACCTGAACAACGAGCTCACTGACTTCTCCCTCGTCCCCCGCGATGACGAGGGGAACCTCATCGCGAACCGGGTCGAGGCCGGAAAGCGCCCCCGCTCGAGCATGACGCCGACCCTGGTCTTCGACCGGGCCTCGGGCGACTTCCTGGCCACGGTGGGCTCCCCGGGGGGGGCGGCCATCATCCACTACGTGGCCAAGGCCCTGACGGGGATGTTTGCCTGGGACCTGAACGCCCAGGAGGCCATCGACCTTCCCAACTTCACGAACGCCAACGGCCCCTCGAACCTGGAGCGAGGCCGCTTCCCCGAGGCCGTGCTCGAGGCACTCCGGGCCCGGGGGCATGAGGTGCGCGAAGGCGATCTCACGAGCGGCCTGCAGGGGATCCAGGTCCTTCCCGGAGGTGGGTTCTTCGGGGGCGCCGACCCGCGGCGCGAAGGGGTCGTCATGGGGCGGTAGGCCGGGGCGAGGAAGGCCCGGGGGCGGCCGCCGGGAGGAAGGAGCGCTCCCTGCGGCCCCTCCGGGTGCGGCCTGGCGGGGCGAGGCGTTTCCAGACGTGACCCCTCCACGTGCCCCCGGCTTTCGGGCTCCGGCTTCCGCCCTCCCCGACCCCTGCCCCGCCCGCCCTCACCCCACCTCGAACGCTTCCCCGTCCCAGACCAGATCCAGGACATCGCGAAGCGAGGAGGCGGCAACCTCCCCGGGGGTGTGGCGCTGGAGGAGTTCGTCGCCGAAGCGGGTCACCCCCGGCACCAGCCCCGTCACATTCGTCCAGCGCCACCAGCTCCCCGCGTCGGCCAGGGTGGTGGGGGCTGCGGGGGCGGGCTGGTACCACCCTGCCGCATTCAGAATGGGGGCCAGGGGGAGGTAGCGCCGGTCTTCGGTGGACTCGGTGCAGGCGGAAGCATCGCAGCTCCATGCCACCCACGCGGCTTCCGCCACGGCTCCGGCGTTTTCCGCATCGCCATTGACCCGACGCGCCACCACGCGCAGCTCGGACTCGCCCTCGGGTCGGGCCAGGGCCAGCGCGTCGGTATCGGGGTCCCGGAGCGCGGCCTGGGGAAGGAGGCGCAGAACCCGCCCCAGGTGCAGAAGGAGATCTCCGTGTCCGCCCGGGGTCCCGGGCAGGTGGGGCGGAAGTGCAGGGGGTGCGAACCCGAGCAGGGGGAGCATGCACCCCGCCTGGTGGAGGGTCTCCCTGGCGGCATCGAAGGCGGGGGCGAAGTCGTTTCGAACGGCCACCTGCACGGGTGCGGAGGCCTCGGCAGGGCCGGTGGGCCGGTCGTTTGCCCGGGGAAGATCGAAGAGGACCCCGCGGGAGGGAAGAAGCCCCGGCATGGGGTTCGGCCCCGCCACGCCCAGGGCGGCGGCCAGGGCCTGGGATCGGATGTCGGTCTCGCCCAGGCGGGCCAGGAGGTTCAGGTAGCCCCCCACCTCGCTGATGTTTCGGGGCGCCGGGATCCTCGACGAGAAGACGTCTCCCTGGAGGGCGAGGCGCTGGAGGAGGAGCTGCTGCGCCTGCAGGATCTCGGGTGAACTCGACGACCGGAGAATGTCGGAGAGGACCCCGGCCACCTGCTGGGCCAGGGCATCCATTCCGGTGGGCGTCTGGGGAGGTGCGGTGTCGGGCATGGTGAACTCCATGGGTGCGGGTCAGGCGGTGCCGGGGGAGGGAGCGTGCACGGGGCCGGTCGGGTCGCGCCGCCGGAGCGGCATGCGCAGTGCGTGGGGGGGATGCGGTGCCGGGAGGGGGCGGACCGGTGCCCCGAAGACGGCGACCGCGGTCCTATCCTCCCCCGCCCTCGCCACCCTCGGGCTTCTTCTCGCCGGAGGGCTTGGCATCGACCATGGGCACCCCCGAAACCGCCGAAGCCACCGACTTCACCACGCCCTCGGCGCTCTTCATGGCCTGGACCTGGATCTGGGTCACCGAGTCGATGGCTTCCTTCCGGCCCGCGGCCGCGCTCTGGGTGTCGGCGGCGATCTGCTTCTGGAGGGTTTCCCGTCCGGTCATGTCGAGCTCCCGTGCCAGGTCAGGCGCTCCGGCAGCCAGGGCCTCGGCGAGGGCGGTGCGGGAGCCCCCGGCCGGCGGCGCGTTGATGGAGATGATGCTCCCCGACGAGCCCGCACCCGAGCCTGCGCCTCCCCCTCCCCGGGCTCCTGCCTCGAGGAAGCCCTGCAGGGTTCGGGCGGGCTCGAGGGCCCCGGCCGGAATGGGATCGGCCTGGGGCATGGGGGAGTCCTGCCAGTTCCAGAACCGCGTCAGGTCGATCTTTTCCGAGGCATTGCATCCTCCCAGCACCGCCTCGCCGAGGGTGCCCCGGGCAGGGAGGGTGATGGAGGATCGGGTGGGCTGGAACCCCTGCCGATGAAAGCGGAGGAGTGCATCCTGGATGTCGCGCGAGGTCACCGACATGGTCTCGGCCACCGGGGCCGGGATCGCGAAGGGCATGATGGCGGCATTCCCGAAGAAGCCCAGGATCCGGTTCTGCACGCAGTTCAGGAGGGGGACTTCCTGGTCTGGACCGGTGATCCCCCCGGCGGGCACCCCGATCGTGAAGCGCTCCAGGAGAATGGCCCGTTCCTCGGCCGAGAGGGAGGCCCACACCGCCCTCGAATACCGGACCGTGTTTCGCACCACATGCTGGAACATCGCCTCGATGCGAAGGAGGTCGGTGAAGGAGAGGACCTGGGCCACCCGCACCGTGGGAATGGGGAGAACGGCGGCCATCTGGGACCCCGACTGGAGGCTTCCCACCCCGACCATGCTCGTTCCATCGTTCAGCGTCGCACCCACGGTGCGGACCACGGGCCCTCCCAGTTCACCCTCGAGGTCGGAGGGTGAGAAGCTCACATTCCGCGAGAGCACCAGCTCCAGGAACTGGGTCGGGCTCCCCGGCGGGTTGTCGGGCATCCGGAGCCGGTAGGCGAAGGAGGTGAAGCGCCGGGTCACCTCGAAGCGCACCAGGTCGTTCCGACCGATGCCGGCGGGAAGGGAGAAGACGGCCTCCACGGTGGCGTTCGGTCCATTCAGCCGGCGGGACTTGAGGTGCCCCAGGAGCTCCTCGCGGGAGGCGTAGAGTTCGGCCCCGAGATTCGCCGTCTGCGTGCCGGCCTGGAGGAGCATGCGGTGAGGACCGACCCGGGCCCCGCTTCGTCCCACGGCAGTGACCGAGACCTCCTCGAAGGGGAGGAAGGTCCCTCCCAGCCGCACCGAGATCGTCTCGCTCTCGATGTTCGTGGAGGCCGGTTCCATTTCGGGGTTCGCCGCGAACTCGGCAAGACGCCTGAGTCCGAAGGCATGGGCACGGTTTCGGCGAAAGAAGGGTGCGATCACGTCATGGTAGCGAATGACCATGGCGTATCGGGCCAGGAGTTCCACGCGTCCCGGCGTGCGCGGAAGGGTCTGGGGCTGACCCTGGGGGAGGAAGGGCACGAGCTCGAAGGGCACGAAGCAGACGAGCTGCACATCGTCCACCTCCGAGGTCACATGGAAGTGCCGGAGGACCTGCCACCACTGCATGGTCAGGGCGTGGTTCCGGTTGTGGTTCGTCACCACCCGGGTCGTGATCTCGGTGCGTTCCATGCCACTGGCCACCCGGATCCGGGTCCGGGTGGAGCGCCGGCTCGCCGAGGCCACGCGGGAGAGGGAAGCGTGCATGTCCTGGGCGGAGGAGGATGCATAGTCCCGGCTCGTGTTCTGCCAACTGCTCGTGCTCCCGCTCGAGGAGGAACTCGAGTACCCCCAGGAGGCCCCGCCTCCCCCGACAATGGCGCCGACGAGGCCCGAGTGAGAGGTCCCCGCCTCGCTCTCGGTATAGCTCCGGGACTGCATCTGGCTTCCCCCTGCCGCCGCCTCGCGAAAGGCCGAGTTGAAGGTGGCCAGGGTCGAGCTGTCTTCCGTTTCGGTGAAGGTCTGGAGTTCGTCGTCCGTCATGGCCTCCATCTCCCGCTCGCTTGCCGACTGCCGGGTTTCCTGAATGGCAATGCGCTGCTGCTCACCGGGAGCGAGGGGGAGGGAGTAGACGAGATCCCCCAGGGAGAGGCCTGCCGGCACCCAGGTCTGCCGCATCCCCACGATGTAGCCGAGCCCCAGGGTCGAGGCCTTGGGCAGCTCCACGGGGGTGCGCTCCACCTTCCGGTGAAAGTCCGTCACATCGATGGGGCGAGCCACGGGCGTCCGGTTCACGAGAACGAGCCTTCCCATGGACTGAAGCCGATCGAGAAGTCCGGCGGCCCCGGTAATGGACCAGATGGAGTCGCGCACATCGGGAAGGGCCAGGTGGGTGAAGCGGTTCCCCCCGGTGGGAATGCGGAAGGTGGGCTGGAACTGGTTCATCTGCGGCTCCACCAGGCGCACCATGACCGAATAGCGGAACCGGTCGATGACCCCGCTCCCCGATCGGAAGTAGCGGGCACAGTCCCCCTCGCCCAGCATGACCTGCGGAGAGGGAGCGGCAAAGGCCTCGGGGTTTGCGAGCACATCCTCCTCGCTCCCCGCCAGGATGTCCGACTGGATGTCGCGCAGGCGGGCGAGCACGCTCGTGGCAAGGGGACGGACGGGACGGGGAAGGACGAGGCTTCCGAGGCGTGCCCCCAGGAGGTCTCTCCGCAGCACCCGGAGTTCGGCCACGGCGCCGGCGCCGCGGACCCGCAGGAGGAGCCCGTCCGCAGGAGAGGGCGCCACGGGAAGGGCCAGGGCGAAGGCCCCACGGTCGTCCGTCACATCGCGCGGGTTTCCCCACCGGAGGGTGTCGAGCTTGGCGTCGGCCTTCCGCTCCTCTTCCGTGTACTGGGGCGCCGGCACCTCCACCGACACGTTCGGGGCGGGCGAACCGTCCGGATTCAGGAGCACCCCCTCGAGCCGGGGAGGGAGGGCATCGAGAACGCGAGGGAAGAACTCCTTCAGATCCACCCGGATCACGTCGAGGGCCCGATACACGCGGGTCAGGGCGTCGCGCGAGCCCTCGATGATCTCGGAAATGGCCTCGTCCGGAACCTCGAGCCGGATCTCGCCCACCTGGGGTCTCCCCACAACGAGCCGGAGATCGGACGATGCAAGGCGCTCGACGCGGGACTCCTCGGGAGGCTTGCCTTCGGGATAGGCATGAAACTGGGCGCCGGTGGTGGAGGCCGGCGGGGCTTCGCGTCTCGGCATGGACGGGCCCTCCTGGGTGGGCGAATGCGAGGGGAGAGGGGCTGCGACCCCCTACCTTGCGCAGCCGGCGTCCCCCTGCCGTCTCAGCCCTGTCTCCCCCGTGTCTCCGAGGCAGGGTCAGCGCAACCCCCCGGGGGTCCGTTCCTCCCCCTCAGGGCACCTGGTCGAAGAGGTCGTGCTCGGGCCAGGCGAAGGTGCCCAGGGCCTCGTGAATGTTGAAGGAGAGCTGACCTCCCCCACTTTCCCGGTTCGCCAGGATGGCGAAGGTGATCCCGTCTCCCCTTCGCATGAGGAAGGCCCAGGACCCCGAGGCAGCACCGGAGTGGGACCAGCGGGTTCCCTCGGCGCCCTGGCTCACCATGAGGTGCAGCCCGTAGAAGCTCGTGGCTCCCCCCGAAACCGCCGGGTTCACCGTCGAGATCTCGGCCAGGCTCTCGGGCGAAACAAGACCCGGAGCACCGTCCAGCCCCTCCACCCGCCGCATCAGCCGCATGAGGTCCGAGGCGTTTCCGATCCAGCTCCCCGAGGCCTCGTAGTAGACCATGGCGTTGTTGTTCTGATCGATCTGGGTGCTCCCCTGGCCCTGGGCATCGTGGTAGCGCACCTCGTCGGGGTGACGCTCGTCGATGTGCCCCTTCCCGAAGGCCATGCGGGTGATTCCGGCCGGGGCAAGGAGGACCTCCCTCACATGGTCCTCGAAGGGGGTTCCGGTTCTCCGTTCGATGTAGCGCGCCACGGCCTGCGTGTTGAAGTTCGTGTAGACGTAGCGCTCCCCGGGCGAATCCGTGAGGGGAAATCCCAGGCCGTAGCGGAAGTGCTCCAGCGCATCCCTGGCCCCGAACTGCCAGACCCCCTGGAAGACCCGGTTGTCCACCGCCCGGTCGGCGTACCCGGTCTGGTGCCGGAGAACATCGCGGGCCGTGGCCTGCAGGAGGCGCGGGTCCACCGACTCTCCCGGAAGTACGGCGTATTCCTCCGCCAGCGCCTCGAAGATCCGGTCGTCGAGGGAGACGGCGCCCTGGTCCACGAGCTGGAGAAAGGCAAAGCCCGCCACCGGCTTGGACACGCTCCCGATCCGGAAGAGGTGGTGCAGCTCCACCCGGTCGCTCCGGTCCGAATCGCGGACCCCGTACGACCGTGCAAACACGAGGCGCCCCTCCCGCATGAGAGAGAACTGGGTACCCGGGACGTCGTTGTCCGCCATCCAGGCCACGATGATGCTGTCGAGGCGCGCGAGGACGGGGACCCGGGGACCATCGCCCCGCACCACCCGAAGAGAGAGCGATGCGGCAGGTCCCGCCCCGGCATTCTCCGCACCGGTCACCGAGACGGTGACCTCGCCGGGGGCGAGGGCCCGGAGGGCACCGTCGCCATCGACCTGCAGCCGCTCCGGATGGCTGCTGGTCCAGGCGAGGGGCGCGTCCGTCAGGAGACGCTGCCGCTGGTCCCTCGCCACTACGGTCGCGCTCTCCTCGTCGCCGGTGAGGAAGATTCCTCCGGAGACCGAGGCCGTGAGGGTCGTGAGTCGCCTTGCCTCGGCCTCGAGCGAGAGGGTGTCCGCGACCGCCCCTGCTGCCGCCCGCACCCTTCCCTCCCCTCCGGAGAGGGCCACAAAGCGCCCCGGGGCAACGGGTTGGAGATGCTCCGGCGTGAGCGAAGTCCAGCTCACCGATGCGCCGGGAATCGGGGTGCCGGCGGCATCCCGGACGGTGGCCGAGAGCTGGATCGTGTCTCCTGCCACGAGAGAGGAGGGCGCGCCCGAGATCTGGACCGCAGCCGGTGCGGCGGGTGGGGGAGGAGGGGGCGGTGGTGCCGGGGGATCCGCCGGCCCGGTGGGACCATCGCCGCCCCCGCATCCCCCGAGGAGAAGGAGCGTCGCCATCGCCCCGAACACGCCCGCACGGGGAGGCCCTCCCCTGGGAGAGACGCGACGGGGCGGAGCCAGGCGGGGTTCGTGAACGAGGACGCGTGGTACGAGATGCATGGGTGAATCCTGGGCCGGAGCATTTGCCGGGCGGCCCGAGGGAGGCCGCACCGGGGAACTCCCATGAACGCGCAGGACCCGGCATGGCGGGATCATGAACGCCCTGAGCCCGAGGCGAGGAGCCCACCCGGTGGAGGGGTGGGACACCGCCCCGTTGCGCCCGCGACAAACTCCGCGCCTCGCCACGCGAAGGTCCCCCCGGACCCCGCTCAGGGGCGCGCCTCCTCCGTGCCTGGCGGATCCAATCCCCCCATTGCCACGTACCTCAGGGAGGGCGTACGATGCCCCGTGTCCCCCCCATTGGCCGTCCCGAACGGGACGACCCCCTCCCCGCCTGACCATGACCGAACTACGCTCCCGGACGCGGCTCCCCCTTGCCCGGGCCCTGGGCCTCCCCCTCGCCCTGGCTGCATGCGCCGACCTCCCCCTTGGCGCCTCGCCCGAGGACCGGGAACCGGCAGCCATCGAAGTGCAGGTGGAGCGGGACCTGGCGGTGGAGGGGACGGAGGTGGGGGTACAGGTCACCCTCCTCGACGGCGCGGGCCGCCCCATCCAGGACCTTCCCCCCTGGGTGCAGGGGTCGTGGCGTGCGCTGAACACCGCCGTGGTCCGGGTATCGGGGGGCTCGGCCACCGGGGCCCGCCTCGAGGCGGTGGGGCCGGGCGAGTCCATGGTGCGGCTCCAGGTGGGCGGGCAGGAGGCCTCCTTCCCCCTCCGGGTGAACCCCGCGGCGGTCCGGGTCGAGACCGACCTGTACCTGAACCAGGCCGTGCAGCGCTCCGACGGGAGCATCCCCCTGGTGGCGGGGCGCGACGCGGTTCTCCGGGTCTTCGTCACCGCCGACCGCACGAACTTCTTCGCCCCCGGGGCCACCGTGCGCTTCCTTCGAGACGACGCGGAGGTCCTGACCCTGGTGGCGCCACCCCTCGACGGCATTCCCACCACCACCGACGAGGGGAACCTGGCCACGAGCTTCACCCTCCCCGTTCCGGGGCACGTCCTTCAGCCGGGCACGGGAATCGTGGTCGAGGTGGGTACCGACGGGACGGTGCCACTCCTGGAAGGGAGCCGGACCCGGTTTCCCGCCGAAGGGGTGGCCGCGCTCGATATTCAGGAGGTGGCTCCCTTCCGGATCCGGTTCGTTCCCGTTCACCAGCCGGGCCTCCTCCAGGTGAGCCTGACGCCCGGGAACCTGGAGCAATTCATGGGACCGACCCGGGCCGTCTTCCCCCTCAACGCGGTGGAAGTCCAGCTCCGGGAGCCCTACCTGGCCAGCACGACCACCGCCACCACGGACGGATGGTCGCAGATCCTGCATGAGCTTCGCGTGCTCCGGGCCATGGAGGGGGATCCCATCTACTACCACGGGATCATTCGGCGCATCGACCACTGGGCCGGGCTCGGGTATGTGGGGTGGCCCATTTCCCTCACCTACGACGCCCTCCCCCAGGCCGCCTGGACGGTGGCGCACGAGCTGGGCCACAACTTCGGCCGGCGCCATGCCCCCTGCGGGAACCCCTCGGGGGTCGACACGAGCTTTCCCCACCCGGGGGGTGCGAGCGGGGTGCATGGCATGGATGTGGGCCGTGTGGAACCCCTGGCGCCCGAAATTCCCGACCTCATGGGGTATTGCCAGCCCCGCTGGATCAGCGATCACAACTACCTGGCCATCATGAACTTCCGCGCCTCCGAAACGGTCCGGTGGGGGGTGGTGGGAGAGGCCCGCGAGGGCGTCGACGCGCCCCGCACCCCGGCCGAAACCCAGGGTGGGGCGGGCGCATCGGGGCTTGCCGGAACCGCGCCCGGAGGCGCCGGCCTCCTCTTCTGGGGCCGTCTCCACGAAGGCAGGCTGACCGTCGACCCGCCCCTTCCGGTAGAGGCCTCCACCCTCCCCCCCCGGCCTGGTCCCTGGACCCTGGTGGGGAGGGATGCCGGGGGCGCGGTCCTCTTCCAGGCTCCCTTCGCCATGGAGGAACTCTCCAAGGGGCCCTCCTCCAGCGCCCACTTCACCTTCACCCTTCCCCTCGACGCCTCCAGGGTGAGCGCCCTGGCCCGGATCGAGGTCACGGGCCCGGAGGGAAGTGCCCACCAGCTCCCCACCGGCATCGCTCCGGGGCAGGTGGCAGGGGACGGGGTGAGAGCAGGGGCCCACGCCCTGGCCGGCAACGCCCTTGGTGCAGGAGGTGCAGGCGGTGCAGGCGGTGCCGGAGAAGACCGGGTGATTCTTTCCTGGGATGCAACCGCCGAGCCCCTTGCCGTGGTGCGGGACGCCGAAACCGGCACCATCCTCTCCCTGGCCCGGGGTGGGCGGGTGGAGCTCCCCACCAGGGCCCGGGCCCTGGAGCTGACCCTCTCCGACGGCATCCGCACCCGCACGGTGCACCTCCCGGTGGAGGGTGCCGTGGGAGGGGGCCGATGAGAACGCGGCCCCCTGGCTCCATGCCCTTTGCGGCCCTCGCCGCCCTCGCCGCCCTCCTCACCCTGGGCGCGCCCGAGGGTGGAGCGGCCACCCTGGCCCCCGCGCAGGCAGGACCGGGCACAGGGGTCGCCGGGTGGGAGGGCCTGCTGCCTTCGACTCCGAGGCCGACCCTGGTGCCGACCCGGGTACCGACCCGCGCGACGACCGGGTCAGAGAAGGACGCACCATCCCAGGCGCCGCTCCCTCCCTCGGCCCACACTCCGACCCACTCCCGGCCCTCCGCGGCCTCAAGCACCGACACCCTTTCCACCTCCCCCTGGCTCGAGCTTCGCCTCGGAGGGGCTCGGGGCGAGGTGCGGGACTCGCCCTCGGGCGGGGAGCGGAGCACGGGAGGGAGCGCCGGACTCCGAGGCGGATGGCCCCTGGTCCCCTTCCTCCATCTGACCGGGGGGCTCACCTGGAGCGCCTTCGGATGCGAGGGGGGGCTGTGCGTGGATGCCCCGGTCCGCTTCTCGGGAATGGGCGTGGAGGTGGGGCTCGAAGGGCGGTGGCAGTGGGCCTGGGCCGAGGTCGGACTGACCCGGCGCGGCCTCGAGGCCCGGTGGACCCCGAGCGACCCCCTCTTCCCCGGGGGAGGCGGGGGTGAGGAGACCTTCCGCTCCAGCGCCCCCGCCCGGATGGGCGTGATCGGGGCCCTGGGCGCCCGGTGGGAGATCCGCCCCGGGGCGAGCCTCACCCCGGGCCTCCGCATCGTCCGCCACTCCGCCTCCTTCGAAGGCGGCCCCTCGAGCCCGGTGACCCAGCTCCACCTCGATGTGGGGCTGCGGTGGGAGCTCCGCGAGTAGGCCCTCGGGGTCCCTGCAGCGCTCCCCTTGCGTCGAGAGAAGCCCGTGCGTCGCGAAAAGTCCCGCGTTCCAACCGGAAGACCGCCTCAGCCCTTCGTCAGGAGCCCTCGATTCGGGTGAGCACAGCACGCAGGAAGGCCTCGACGGGCTCCAGGTTGTCCAAGGCCTCGATCACGAGGTCGTAGTCGAGCCCCACGTACTCGTGGACGAGCACGTTCCGGAACCCGGGCAGCTGAGCCAGTTCGCGAACCACATCGTCGGGAAACCCCTCGAGTTTCGCGAGATTCCGCACAGCCGTGGTGTAGTCTTCGAACCGATGGCCCTCCCTGGCGGAGAGCTCACCGGAGATGTCGATGACGACCTGCGCCACGGTGAGGAGTGAAAAAAGCACGTCGTTGTGGAGCGAAAGGTCCTTTTCCAGCGACTCGGGGCCCTTCACCTCCGGACGAATCTCCGAAAGGTGATCCAGGTGGCGCCTGAGTTCCGAAAGCCGTTCCACGAGGTACGTCATCGCGCGAGCGCCTCTCGCTTCAGACGGTCGGCGCGTGCTAGAAAGGACACGAGGTCTGCTCTCCGCAGCTGGACATCGCGGGTGAAGGCATGGACCGCCTCGGGGTCGTGCGCTGCGAGGAGGGTGCCGTCGAGAACCACGCGCGCCGCGAGTCCAGGGGGGGTATCGTTCAAGATGACCACATCCACCTCGTTGGTCTCCAGGAAGCCGATCAGTTCCGACGCAACCTCCACCCTCACGGCCGAGCGCCCTCGCCGAGTCGGATGGACGGTATGATCCAGAAGCACCCCGACGTCTACATCGCTTTCCCGGTGGCGCGCTCCGCGGGCCGTGCTTCCGTGGAGAAAGGCCGCCACGATCCCGGGGGGAGCATGCTGTTCAAAGAAGTCGGCCGCTCGGGCCCGCAGGATTCCGGCCGTCGGAACCAGTCGCACCTCGAGACGATGGCCCGCTGCATGAAGAAGGCGACCGAGGGTGGCGGCCGTGGGGCTGCTCTGCCCTCGTTCTATCCGCGCAACCACGGACTGGGAGGTCCCGGCGCGGTCGGCGAGCGCGCGTTGGGTGAGTCCGCTTCGGCGCCGGGCGTTCCGGAGGAGGCGGGCGGGATCGAGGAGAGCATCCATGCATGGGACGATAGCGGAAAAGCTATCATGTGGCCACCATGAGACGCAGCGAGGGGAGCAGGCCAACGAGGGAGCCATGTGGTGATCTCCTCCCGCGGCCACCAGACCGGCTCAGGTCGTTGGGCGTGGATGGGTCGCGGATGCGAGGGCAGCGCTGAGGGCGTTGACATGACACGCGCACGCGGAGTAACATGCACAGAAACCCTGTCCAACCTCGGAGACATCATGTCCGGCACCTATAGCTATGCGCGAGAGAACCTGGCGAAGCTCTGGGACGAGGTCGAGGAGAGCCGCGAGGAGATCATCCTTACGCGTCGCGGTCACGAGGACGTGGCACTCCTGCCGGCCCGGGAACTCCGGAGCCTGCAGGAAACGGCGCACCTGCTTCGCTCCCCCCAGAACGCCATCCGGCTCCTGCGTGCCCTCGCTCGCTCGCGAGCCCAGGAGGCGGTCCCTTCGTTCGAGTCCGCCGAGGCGCTCGCCAGCGCCGTGGACATGGGGGAGTAGCGCGTGGCGCGCCGCCGCAATGCACCGAAACGGATCGTTCACGTGCAACCGGAGGCGCTTGAGGACATCACCCACTGGGTTCAGTATGATCGGAAAGTCGCGAAAAGGGTGCTTGATCTGATCGAGGCAGCGAGGCGCGATCCGTTTACCGGTATCGGGAAGCCAGAGCCTCTCAAGAACCTCGGTTCGGATGTATGGAGCCGGCGCATCACCCGAGAGGACCGCCTGGTCTATCGCGCCGCCGACACCTTCATCGATGTTCTCCAGGCGCGCTACCACTACTGAGGCGACCGGTGACAAAACCCGACCTTTCGTGAACCTCTCGGTTCGCGGACCGAATGCATCGTCACGTGCTCGTCACGGGCGCGAACGGCGTCGAGACTCCGCCTGGCGTTGGTCCGGTTCAATGGATACCCTTGTAGCCAGCGATTCCCTACCTGCCCTTACCTGCCCTTACCTGCCGGGAAGCGACCCCGGCGCAATCCGGCTCCTGGACTCCCGGGTGGGTTTCGAGCGGTGCGGGGTGACGCCGGTGCCGTGAGCATCAGGGCGCCGTACCCATCGCCCCGGAGTCGTTTCGGCGCACGTTTCGCGACCGGCCCTTGCGCTCGAGGACGGGGAGGACCTCGTCGTGCTCAACGTCATCGTAGCGGAGGTTCTGCACGGTTCTCAACCCGGCTTATTCACGACGCCCGGCCAGGTTCTGGAAAAGGGTCCCCTGAGGGGTGCATGAGGCTGGTGGAGCGGCGCGAGATGGCGGGCGGACACGGGCCCCCTTACCCCCGGAGGGGGTGAGAGGC
>JBJHCG010000008.1:0-145159 GCA_050485885.1 Gemmatimonadales bacterium
GCCTGCCCCCCCCGAGGCTCGCGAACCGGCCTACGACGCCACACGCGAGCCCACACCCGAACCCCCCCCCGAACTCGCCTTCCACCTCGCCGGCCTCCGGGTGGGAGACGCCCGAATCGACCTCGACTGTCGGTTTTCGGGGGGCCACGGTACCTTGCGTGCCTGCCAGACAGCCGGACGCGTTCCCCTGAACGTGGTCTTCCAGCCCCTCCTCCCCTTCCGGGAGGTGGTGCGCGTGCACCTGCGCGACGACGAGGCGCAGGCCGATGTGACGATCACCCCGGAAGGCGGCGGGACGCGGCTCGGCTTCAAGTTTCCACTGGACCCAGAAGCGAGGATCAGCGTTGACGGATCGGCGTGAGCCCCGGATCGAGAAGGCCGTCTCGAAGGATGCCCGAGACATGGAGCGGCGCGGCGAGCGCCTCATCAACCCCGACCACGACAGCCCGGCCCACCCCGGACCCCTGGGGGAGCGGAGGGCCGGACGCCCCGGGGGACCCCGCACCCCCGATGCCCCCCCGCCGGAGGGGCCCGACGACCTGGGCCCGGGGACCCCGCTCTGGCGGAAGGCGGCGCCCTTCGCCCTCACCGCGGTGGCGATCCTCGTGGCCTGGGGGCTCACGCCCGAGCTCACCGCCACCGTGGCCGAGGGAGGCCACTACGGCTTCGCATCGCTCCTGCCGGCCCTCACCACCCTGATCCTCGTCTTCTTCACCCGCGATGTGGTGAGCTCCCTCTTCCTGGGGATCCTGGTGGCAGGCTTCGTCCTCTTCGGAGCCTCGGGGCAGCTGGGCGATGTGAACATCATCCAGGGCTTCCTCATCCCCTCCATCGGATCCTCCTCCTTCGCGGTGATCCTCCTCGTCTACCTCTGGGCGCTGGGGGGGCTCATCGGGATCTGGACGCGGACCGGGGGAGCACGGACCTTCGCCCGGTGGGCGGCGGCCAGGGTCGTGCGGGGGCCCCGGTCGGCCAAGGTCTTCGCCTGGCTCATGGGGATCACCTTCCACCAGGGCGGGACGATCTCCACCGTGCTGGCCGGGACCACGGTGAAGGCCGTGACCGACGAGCAGAAGGTCTCGCACGAGGAGCTCACCTACATGGTGGACTCCACGGCCTCGCCGGTGGCCACCGTGATCCCCCTCAATGCCTGGCCCCTCTACGTGGCCGGACTCCTCGTGGGGACGATCCCCCTCTTCGCCACCGAGCAGGAGGTGGTCTCCTTCTTCTTCCGCTCGATCCCCTTCAATTTCTACGGGATCCTGGCGGTGCTCATGACCCTCCTCTTCGCCCTGGAAGTCCTCCCCTGGGAAGGACGGAGGATGCGGGCCGCCCGGAAGCGGGCGCGGGAAACGGGTCAGCTCGATCGCCCCGGCTCCGAGCCCCTGGCCGCCGCCGAGCTCTCCCGGATGAAGATTCCGGCGAGCTACCGCCCCGGCCTCGAGGACTTCGCCGTGCCCCTCCTCGTTCTCGTGGGGGTGGCCATGACCGGGGTCATCGGCCCCCTCATCCCGGCGATCCAGGCGGGCGAGATCGAGCTTTTCCTGTCGGGAATCTCCGTCCCCATTGCCGAGGCCTTCGGGCTCGCGGTGCTGGCCGCCATGCTCCTCGCCATCGTGAAGGGGATGGAGCTGAAGGAGGTCATCGACGGCTTTGTCGACGGGTGCAAGGGCGTCACCATCGGCGCCATCATCCTGGCCCTGGCCGTGACCCTGGGCACCGTCTCGCGCGAGCTCGGCACCGCCAACTTCGTCGTGCAGACCACTGCCGACCTCGTGAACCCCGTCTTCCTCCCGGCCCTCTTCATGCTCATCTGCATGGTGGTGGCCTTCTCCATCGGGTCGTCGTGGGGCACGTACGCCGTGGTCTTCCCCCTGGCCATGCCCCTGGCGTACGCCATCAACCCCGACCCCTTCTACCTCTCCCTGGCCTTCGGGGCGGTCCTGGGCGGCGCGGTCTTCGGAGACCAGTGCTCTCCCATCTCCGACACCACGATCCTGAGTTCTCTTGCCTGTGGATGCGACGTCATGGACCATGTCCTGACCCAGCTCCCCCTGGCCCTGATGGCCGCCACCGCCGGAGCGGTCCTTTCCACCCTCCTGGCCATGACCGCCATGTAGCCCACGGCAAGGCCGCACGGGGGTGGGGGGCGGGGGGGCGCGGGGGGGCGCGGGTGGCGGTGGCCGCCAACCACCCGGTCGGATGCGCCGCACCGGTGGCCGCCAACCACCGGATCGAAGCCGCCCCACCCATGGCCGCGATCCGCCGGTGGAAACCGCGACACCCGGCGCGTGCAATCCCCTTGCTTCGCCGCCCCCGATGCCCCCCCGGCGGAATGCGCCCACAGCGGCCTGGTCACCAAGGCCGCATTGGAGGGCGCTTTGCTTCGCAAAGGCACGGTTAGGAACCGCCAGGGTTCCTCACCGTACACTTGTGTTGTTTCGAAAAGCACGAGTGTGCGCTTGGTGACCGATACGGTCACCAACCGTGCCATTGTGTCGAAAAGTGGCCCCGAATGCGGCAAAGCGTACCGTGGCGAGGAAGAGGTGCAGGTGCAGGGCCACATCTCTCGCCCCGGGTGCGCGTGGAGAACACGGTGCGCGTCTGGAGGACCCGGTGCGCGTCTGGAGGACCCGGTGCGCGTGCGGAGGACCCGGTGCGCGCCTGGAGGCCCCGGCCGCGGGCAGATCCGCCCGGAATGCGCGCGGAGCATGTATCGATCGCCGGGTTCGTGGCCGAGTTTCGCACGATGGCACGGTTGGGAACCCCATAGGTATCGAACCGTGCAACCGTGGTCTGGCGAAATGCACGATGGCACCGATCGATACATATGCGGTATCGAATGGTGCCATCGCTTCCTGGAAGGTCAACGAACCCGGCGAAAGGAACCTACCTCATGGGGCGGCCGTGAGGGCCACCCGCAGGGGCCGTGCAGGCGCCTCGATCCGGACCGCCGCCGGCTTTAGCCGCGGCCCGCCCCGAGGCCCGCCCCGCCGCCCCCTGTCCCCCCCCCACGGCAGCCCACCCGGACGCCGACTCCCCCGTCAGGCCTGCCCTTCGTCCAGGAGGCGGCAGCCCTCCATGAGGAGGGACTCGAGGGAGTCGTGGATCGTGGCGGGGGGGAAGTCGGACTCGGGGTGCACGGTGAACTCGCCGTCGTCCTCCCAGGCAATGATCCGGTAGACGGCCTCGGGGCCGGTGGCGGGGCCGGCCGAGGCGTGAACGGGGCGGCCCCGGTCGAGGAAGAGGACGGCGGCCTCGCCGGTGGAGATGCGGGTGAGCTCCACCCGCACCGACTTGAAGCCGTGGGCCAGGGACTGGGCCAGGTCGAGGAAGGCGAAGGCCTCGAAGGCGGCGGAGAAGTCGCCCCCCCGGGCCCGGAAGGCCGACCGCACCTTGAGGCGCGAGGCGATGGCGCGGGAGACCCGGGCCGCCACCAGGTCGAAGTCGTGGGGCGGGCTGAAGACGTCGTCGATCCCCACGTCGAGAAGCCCCAGGGTCAGGGCCGGGTCGGCCTGGTCGGTGACCACGTAGAGGAGGAGGGCGGCGTCGAGCTTGGCCACCCGGGCAAAGTGGTCCACGTGCCCCGGCACGGCCCCCTGGTCCACGATGATGGCCGCCGGGGGGCGCCGCTCGGCCATGGCCTGGGCATCGATGAGGTCGCGGGTAACCACGGGGCGGATCCCGCTCCGGGAAAGGCGCGACCCGAGCTCGGCCACCCGGTCTCCGCCCACGAGGAGGACCTGGGCCACCTCCCCGGTGTCGCCGGCGGCCCGCCGTTCCTCGATGACCCGGAGGTACTTCTCCACCAGGTCGAGGGAGGCCAGGCGGGTGGCGGCCTGCCGGAGCACCGTCCGCATCTGGATGGCCTCCTCCCCTTCGGTGGCCTCGGGCGCCGGTGCCAGGAGGTGGTGGAACCAGACCAGGGCCAGGACCTGGGCGGCCCGGAGCACCTCCGGGTCCACCCGGCCGGGGGGCTCGGGCGTCCGGGCCCCGAGGAAGAGGGCGAGGGCGGCATCGAGCACCCCTTCCACCGGCCAGGGAAAGCGCAGGCGCACCGCCAGCTCCCGCGAGGCGGAAAAGCCCTCGAAGGGGCCCCGCACGGCGGGGGCATCGGGGCCCGACCCCGGAGGGCGAGGGGGCACGAGGAGGTGCACGGCCAGGTGCAGGCCGTCGAGGGCCACCTCGGAGAGCCCCTCGGCCCGGGCCAGCGCGGCGGCATCCCGGGCCAGGATTCCATAGGGAATGGGGGGCTCCCGATCCCGCGCCCGGGCATCGGCCAGGGCCTCCACCATGGCCCGGAGCGACCGGATCACCTCACCGTAGGCAATGGGGTTCTCGAGGAGGACCTCGGAAATCGAGGGAAAGACCCCGACCCGCCGGGGGAGGGGGGGGAGCTTCCCGCTCCGCCGCCAGAGCTGGAAGGTGTCGGCCCGCTCCCGGTCCACGAGGACGGCGTCGAACCGCCCCCGCCGAAGCGCCTCGGCCACCTCGTCGAAACCATCGGCCACCACGAGCTCGCACCCCTCCCGGGAGAAGATCGCCGGGAGAAAGCTCCGCCGCTGGGGCCCGGGGGTGACCATGAGAAGGCGGCGGGAGGGGGCCTCATCGGAGGTGTCGGCCAGCTCCGCATCCTCTTCCTCCCCCCCCCCGGGAGCGGCGAAGAGGTCGGGAAGCTCGATGATGCTCCCGTCCTCCTTCCGGCCCCGGCCGGGAGAGCGGAGGCGCTCGCGGGCCTCCCGGATCTCCTCGTCGGGGGCGAGGAAAAGCTCCACCGTGGTGGCCTCGAGGGCGCGGCGGAGCTGCATGAGGGGAGGGTCATCCACCGGGTCGGAGGTGGCAACGACGACCACCCCGGTGTCCGGATCCCACGCCAGGGGGAGGACCAGGCCTCCGGCCGGACCGGGGTCGGGAAGGTGCTCCACCAGCTCGTCTGGAACGTCGCTCGCCCCCACATGGCGCCAGGGGAGGCGATACTGCCGGGCCAGGGCCTCCATGAGCTGGCGACGCGTCAGGTACCCCATTTCGAGCAGGTTCTCGCCCAGCCGCCCCCCCTGGGAGCGCTGCCGCTTGAGGGCCGCGCGGATCTCGGCATCCGTGCAGTACCCCACCTCGGTGAGGATCTGGTCGAGGCGCGCGATCCGGTCGCGGACCTCGGCACTCATGCCCGCACCCGCCCCAGCCCCGCCATGAACTGGTGGGGCTCCATGGCGTAGCGCACCGCCTCCTCCGGCTCCACGACCCCCTGGTCCACGAGTTCCTTCAGGTGCTGATCGAGGAGGTTCATTCCCTCGCGGCGCCCGGTGGTGATCACATTGTTCACCTGGTGGGTCTTCCCCTCGCGAATGAGGTTCCGGACCGCCGAGTTCGCCACGAGGATCTCGAGCGCCGCCACCCGCCCCTCGCCATCGGCGCGGCGAAGGAGCTGCTGGGAGCAGATCCCCACCAGGACCTCCGAGAGGGCCACCCGAACGGCCGACTGCTGGTCCGAGGGGAAGGCATCGGACACACGGCTGATGGTCTGGGAGGCCGACCGGGTGTGAAGGGTGCCGAGCACGAGGAGGCCGAGCTCGGCGGCGGTCAGGGCCAGCGAGATCGTTTCCAGGTCCCGCATCTCGCCCACGAGAATCACGTTCGGATCCTCGCGAAGCGCCCCGCGCAGGGCATCGGCAAAGGTCCTGGAATGCTCCCCGATCTGCCGCTGGTTGATGAGGCACTGCTTGTTCGTGTGAATGAACTCGAGGGGGTCCTCGAGGGTGATCACATGGTACTTCATCTGCTCGTTCAGGTAGTCCACCATAGCCGCCAGGGTGGTGGACTTCCCCGAATTCGTGGGCCCGGTCACGAGGACGAGGCCCGAGCGCTGCTGGAGGAGGCTCTTCAGGACCGGGGGAAAGCCGAGCTTGTCCAGGCTCGGCACCTCGTGGGGAATGATCCGGATGGCCGCCGCGATCCCCGGAAACTTCTTGTACACATTGAGCCGGAAGCGGGCTACCCCCTCGAGGGTGTAGGCGCAGTCCAGCTCGCCATCGGCCTCGAAGCGCTCGATCTGCACATCGGAGAGGAGTTCGTACACGAGAAGACGCACCTCGTCGCCGGTGAGGGGACGATGGCGCGTCTTTTCGAGGACCCCGCTGATGCGGAGCATGGGGATGCACCCGGTGCTCAGGTGCAGGTCGGAAGCCCCGGCCCGGTGCATGATCTCGAGGAAGGCGTCGATCCTGGCCACGTCAGTGCTCCGGTCTCCGGCACGAGCCCGGGGGGCTCGCCCGGGAGGCGGGGGAGGAAAGAGGGGTCATCTCGACCGTCGAGGGGGTCACTTTTTCCGGCGTGACTTCCGCGTCCGGGTCGCCGCAACAGTATCGGCATCCAGGTACCCTTTCTCCACCAGAAGGTCCTGGAGTCGGTGACCGCGGTCGGGAACGGGGGTGCGGCTGAGTTCGCGGGCCAGCGCGATTCGCTCGGCCTCGTCGATCTTGTCGAGCACGACCACGGGCACACCGTAACGAAGCAGGATCCGCTTCGCATCGACGGCAACGGAATCTTCCACGAGCACCTCCCCGAACCGAGCGGTTGGAAGGGGGTCCGCCCCCGGCCGCGCGGGACGCCCCGGCCCGCTGCGGGGCGCCGATCGCGCCGCGCTGCAGGGTGTTACGGGATCGAAAAATAGCGGGGAAAGGGAGCCTTGGAAACATCTGACGGGAAGGGCGGGGGGGGGGGGGCCGCCGGGGCGGGCTTCCCGCAGGCGCGCCAGAGGGCCGGTGAAGGTGCACCGCGGCGCAGGTGCGGCGCGGGTGCCGGTACCCGGTGCCGATACGCCGAAGCGCGGGCCGCGGGCCCCTGCGGGGCCGGTGCGGGTCCCGTGGCCACCGGTGTCCTGTTCGGGAGATGCGAAGGGCCGGGTTGGCTCGAGGGAGGCCGGGGGCGCCCGAGGGCCCTGCCTTCTCCGGGCCCACCCCGGCGCCTCTACCCACCCCCGCCTCGACCCACCGTGGTGCGCCGGGTAGATTCTCCCGTGGGAGGGGTCAGGCGAGCGCCTGGGGATGCACCCCGTTCGCCCCACGCCCCGCCCCCCCCTCCTTCCCCCGATCCGCCTCCCATTCATGCCTGGCGACCCGCCCATCCTTTCCCGCTCGGTCGAGGACTACCTCAAGGCCATCTACTCCCTTTCGGAACGCGGGGAGGCGGCGGCCACGAGCCAGATCGCCCAGGCGCTGGAGGTGCAGCCCGCCTCGGTGAGCGGGATGATCAAGCGCCTGGCCGAGGCCGGGTGGGTGGAGCACCTCCCCTACCGGGGGGTCACTCTGACCCCGGCGGGGAACCGGGAAGCCCTTCGCATCGTGCGGAGGCACCGGGTTCTCGAGACCTACCTGAACCGGCGGCTCGGGTACCCCTGGGAAGATGTACACGCCGAGGCGGAGCGACTGGAGCATGCCGCCTCCGACGACCTCATCGACCGGATGGCCGAGGCGCTGGAGGACCCGCGCCACGACCCCCACGGCTCCCCCATCCCCACCCGATCGGGAGAGATCGAACAGGCCGAAGACGAAGTTCTCGCCGAGGTGGAGGCCGGGAGCACGGTCTGGATCCATTCCGTTCGCGACGACGACCCGGACCGGCTCCGGACCATGGAGGCCCGGGGGCTCGTTCCCGGCGCCCGGCTCCAGGTGGAGGGGCGCCCGGTGCCCGGGGCCCCCCTGGCGGTGCGGGTGGGGGGAGCCGAGGGCGAGCCCCAGGCGCTGGGACCCCACCTGGCAGGACGCATCCGGGTCACCCGGGCGGCGCCATGACCGAGCACCGGCCAGGGGCAGCCACGCCCCGGGGACGCCCCGGGGTGGCAGGGGGGAGCGATGGAAAGACCATGCCGGAGAATCCACCCGAAGGCACCTCGCCCCCCAGGCGTCCGGTGGTGGTCGCCGAAGGCACCTCGCCCCGCAGGCGCCCGGTGGTGGTGGGGGTGGCCGGGGGGAGCGGCTCGGGAAAGACCACCGTGGTTCGGGAGATCCTCCACCATCTCCGCCCGGACCGGGTGGGGGTCCTTCACCACGACGCCTACTACCGGGACTACGCCCACCTCCCCCCCGACACCCGGGCCACGATCAACTTCGACCACCCTGACTCCCTCGAGACCGAGCTCCTCGAGGCGCACCTCGATGCCCTCCTCCGGGGGGAGTCGGTGGAGGTGCCGGTCTACGACTTCACCACGCACACCCGGTCCGGCGAGATCGTCCCCCTGGGGCCCACCGACGTGATCATCGTCGACGGGATCCTCGTCCTGGCCGAGCCCGCCCTCCGGGCGCGCATGGACATTCGGATCTTCGTGGACACCGACGCCGATCTCCGCTTCATCCGACGCCTCGAGCGGGACGTCCGCGAGCGGGGGCGCTCCATGGACTCGGTGGTGCAGCAGTACCTGGAGTCGGTCCGCCCCATGCACCTGGACTTCGTGGCGCCCTCCAAGCGGTGGGCCGACGTGATCATCCCCGAGGGCGGAGAGAACCGGGTGGCCATCGACATGGTCGTGGCCAGGCTCGCCTCGGTGCTCGAGGGGCGCTGAGGCTCCCTCAGGGTGCGGGACAGAGGGGGAGACCCGGCTCGGGCGCGGTGGTGAAGGTGAACTCGCGGTTCACCACCCCCGCCACGACCCCGGTCCCGTCGCCGAAGAGCGAGGGCGTCCGAATGGCCCCCGAGGGGTTGAAGTTCCCGCCCCGGTTCCAGTTCACCGAATTGCGGCCCTGGGCGCTCACCAGGATGCGCCCCGCCACCGGGGGACCCGACGGAAGCCCCTGCTGAATGGCGAGAAGAACGTCCCGGTCGCTGGAAAACCGGTTGAAGACGCCGAACTGCGAGGGGAAGATGATGTCCGTGTCCTCTTCCGAAATGGACAGGCCCTGGAGAATCACGGGGTCGGTGGGGACCGGGATCCCCCGGGGCTCAAGCGCGGCCTCGAGCCCGAAGATCTCCGCCTCCGGCACGTAGGCCCGCGCCCCGGCGGAGCGCGTCCACGCAACGGGAAGAAGGCGTCCGGGAGGCAGCCGACAACGATCCACCTCCACCGACGGGCTCGTGAGTGCGAAGTCGCCAGGGAGGGTGACCCGTCCCTCGATCCTCCCGCCATCGGGAAGGAGGACCTGCGCCTCGTACCGCCCCCCCGGCACCACGAAGAAGGCGTTGGCCCCCTCGATCCGGAAGCACCAGCCGTCGAACTCGGGCGGAACCGCGCCATCGAGGCAGGCCCCGAGCGGGGCATCGGGGAGGATGCGCCAGGGCTCGTCCCCTCCCATGGGGCGGACCTGCACGAGGGCGTCCCCCAGGGGCTGGCCTTCCGGCCCGGACTGGTGGAGGAGGGCGAAGACGTCCGCGCCCGAGGGCTGGGCCCGGAGGTAGATCTCTGCCACCACGAGAGAACGGGGCGCTTCGATGGTGATCTGGGCCAGTTCGCACGAGGCGAGCGAAAGGCCGATCCCCCCGACGAGGGCCAGAAGGCCCAGACGCGGGGCCGCAGGCAACCGGCGCCGGGCGGGGAGCGTCGGACGAGGGCCTCTCATCGGAAGCGGATCTCCACGCCCACGGTCGGAAGGAAGGGAAACATCGTGAGCCCCGAGCGGGTGGCGGGGACGGCGTCGAAGTCGAAGAAGTAGAAAAGGACGTTGGGCTGGTTGTACGCGTTCAGGACACTCAGGTAAGGGGTCACGAGCCCCCACGACGGCTCGAAGGTGCGCCGCGTGGAGAGGTCCAGTCGATGGTAGGTGGGGTAACGCTCCGCATTCCGGGGCCCGAGGAAGACGGCCCCGGGGCCCTCTGCCTCGGCGCCTTCGGCGATCTCGGCCTCGTCGTCGGGGCTCCACCGGAGGCGGCCGTCGCGCGACTGGCGCGGCACCATGAAGGGGAAGGCCGCCACGGGCCGGGTGTAGGGGAGCCCCGTGCCCACGTGCCAGCGAAGCCCCCCCTCCCACCCCCGCCCCATGGGAAAGCGGAGCACCAGATCCGCATCGAGGCGTCGGTCGAAGAGGGGCGGGAAGGTCACCTCTCCCCGGGGGTCCCGCCCCGAGAAGACATCGGGGAAGGTGCGGTCGGCCCGGAGAAAGGAGAGGGAGAGGGACCCCTGCACCGCACCGGTGCGACGTTCCACGAAGGCATCGGCTCCCCACCCCGAGCCCCGTCCCGACAGGTACACGTCGTCGGGGTCGTTGGGGTCGTTCACCGGATTCTGGGTCACCACCCCCTGGAAGTCCCGCCAGAAGGCATCGGCCGAAACGAACCACCCCTCGGCCGGGAAGGCTTCGACGCCCACCTGGAGCTGATCCGAGACCACGTGGGGAACGGCCTCGGCGGCGGTGATCCAGAAGTCGATGCCGAGGGGGAGTTCCTCGTCGCGAAGGGAGTGCACGAACTGGGTGTAGCGGCCCACCGAGGCCTTCACGGCCAGGTCCTCTCCCAGGAAGCGGCGCACGGCGAGGCGGGGGGTGGGCTCGAGAATCGAGGCGCCCCCGCCCGACCATCCTTCCACCCGGAGCCCGGCATCGAGGGCCCACGCTCCGGGGCTACGCCAGCTCCCCTGGAGCCAGGCTGCCCCGTTCCATCCGTCAAGGCCGTCATCTCCGAAGATCGTGCCCGCCGTCTCCCCGAAGTTCGCCCAGTCATACCGGTCGGCCGAGACCCCGGTGCGGACCTCCCATCCCCCTCCCACGGGGACGCTCCCTCCCAGGAAGAGGGTGAGCTGCTCCACCCGGCTCGAGAAGCGGGAGTCGTCGAAGTCCTCGAAGCGGAGCTCGGTTTCGAAGCGGGTCATGCCGGCCCGGGCCTCCAACTGGCTCCCCCCCTCGAAGGCGCGGAGGTAGCGGGTCCCGAGCATGGCGTTTCCCCACTCCCAGTAGATCCGCAGGGGGAAGTCCTCGGCCTGGATGCGTCCCAGGTCGAGGACATCGGCGCCCCGGTACCCGGTCACCGTCCACCGCGACCCGCCCGGGGTCCACCCCTCGAAGACCCCCTGCAGGTCGGTGATGTGGTAGGGAAGCTCGGTAACGGGGCGCACGAGCTGGTCCACGTAGGATCGCCGCGCCGAGAGCCGCCACCGCGCCGACCCCAGCCCCACGCCCTCCCGGACGCCCTGCGGGAGCCCGCCGGAGAGGGTGGCCCGGGCAGCCAGGAGGGAGACGCCGCCATCCACCTCCGTCTCGCCCCGCCCCGGGTCGGTCTCGATCCGGAGCACCGAAGAGACCCGCCCCCCGTACTCCGCCGGGAACCCCCCCGAACTGAGCTCCACCCGGTCCACCATGTCGGCATTGAAGACGGAGAAGATCCCGCCCAGGTGAAAGGGGTTGAAGATGGGAAAGCCGTCGAGGAGGATGAGGTTCTGGTCGGAGGACCCGCCCCGCACATGGAAGGCGGCGCTGAAGTCGGTGGGGGCGGTGACCCCCGGAAGAACCTCGATGGCCCGGATGGGGTCGGCCTCGGCGAGCCCGGGGAGGCTCCGGATGTCGGACCCGGCCAGCTCCCGCACCGTGACCCCGGTCTCGGTCTCGAAGCGGCTGCGGGCCCGGCTCGCAGCCCCTTCCACCTCCACCCCCCGAAGGGTCACGGCCCGCTCCGTCAGCTCCACATTCACCACCACCCGCCCGGACTCGGGGACCTCCACCTCCACCTCGGTGGGGTCGAAGCCGATGCGGAGAAAGCGCACGACCACCGGGCCTGCCGGGAGGGGCTGGACGCGCCAGTACCCCGTTTCGTCGGTGGTCACGGCCCGGAGCACCCGTCCATCGGGCGCCACCACCACCACCGAAACGACCCGGAGCGGGACCCCGGCCCCGTCGCGCACCCGCCCCTCGAGGCCGCCCAGGTCGGCCACTTCGCCCGTTTCCGGACCCGTGCTCGCACCCCACGCCGTGCCCACGGCAGCGCCCGCTTCGGGGGCGCCCGCCACGAAGGGGACCGCCCCCGTGGGGGACGCCCCTCCGAACCCCGGGGCGTGGGCCGCCAGGGGGGAGGCAGGGAGGAGGAGGCAGAAGAGGGGCATCCCCGGGAAGGTGGAACGCACCCGGGGAAGGAGACCGGTGGAGGAGAGACGCACGGAGGTCGGCGAGGAGGGGCGACGGGGAGGGAAGGAGGTCGACGGGGAGAGGCGCGGTTCCGGATTCGGACCAGCGAGGGTGGAACCCCCACCACCCCCGCAGGGTCCACGCGGGGCATGCAGATCCACTTCTGTGACACCTTCGTCCTCCCCCTCCCCCCGGGGCACCGCTTTCCCATGGAGAAGTACCGCCTCCTCCGGGAGCGGGTGGCGGCCGAGGGGGTGGGCTCCCTCCACCTTCCCGAGGCTGCCGACGATGCGGCCCTCCTCCGGGTGCACGACGAAGGGTGGGTGCACCGGGTCACCCGGGGAGCGCTGGATCGGAGCGAGATCCGCCGCATCGGATTTCCCTGGTCCCCCGGGCTCGTGGAGCGCTCCCGCCGCTCGGTAGGGGGGACGATCGCCGCGGCCCGGTCCGCCCTCCGCGACGGGGCCGGGGGGAACCTGGCCGGGGGCACGCACCACGCCTTCGCCGACCGGGGGGAGGGGTTCTGCGTCTTCAACGATGTGGCAGTGGCCGTGCGCGCCATGCAGGCCGATGGCCTCCTGCGCCGCGCCGCCGTCCTGGACCTGGACGTGCACCAGGGCAATGGCACCGCCGCCCTCTTCCGGGACGACCCGGAGGTCTTCACCGCCTCCGTGCACGGCGCCTCGAACTTTCCCTTCCGGAAGGAGCAGAGCGATCTGGACCTCCCCCTCCCCGACCGGACCCCCGACGCCCCCTTCCTCGAGGCGGTGGAGAGGGCGACTCGTGCAGTGGTGGAGCGCGGGCGCCCGGAGCTCGTCTTCTACCTGGCCGGAGCCGACCCCTACGAGGAGGACCGCCTGGGCCGCCTCGCCGTGACCCGCCAGGGCCTTGCCGAGCGCGACCGGATCGTGGTGGAGTCCATGCGCCGCCACGGGATTCCCCTGGCCGTGGTCATGGGGGGAGGGTATGCCCGCCAGGTGGAGGACACGGTGGCCATCCACTTCGCCTCGGTGAGGGCGGTGGCGGGCCTGGGCGCGCTCCCGAGCCCGAGAACCCACCCGAGCCCGGAGACCGGCCCAGGCCAGGGAGCCCGTCCGGGCCCGGAGGCCCGCCCCGTCCCCTGACGCGCCTACCCGTCGCGTCGCGGCACCCCTACCCGGCGAGGCACGGCCATCTCCTCCACCCGGAGCCCCAGGGCCCGCATCTGGACGAGGATCTCCTCCACATGGTCGCGCCCCCGGGTCTCCAGGTGCATGACGATCTCCACCTCGCCCACACTGATGTCGGCGAACTCCCGCTGGTGCGCCACCTCCAGCACATTGGCCCCGGCCCGGGCCACCAGGTCGGTGAGGCGGGCCAGGCTCCCGGGGCGATCCCGCACCGTGACCCGGAGACGCGCCATCCGCCCGTCATCGACGAGGCCCCGGTCGATGATCCGCGAGACCATGTTCACATCGATGTTCCCCCCGCAGAGCACGGCCACCACCCGCTCCCCGGGGCGCACCGGGACCCGCCCCGAGAGGAGGGCCGCCAGGGGGGAGGCACCCGCCCCCTCCACCACCGTCTTCTCCCGCTCCAGGAGAAGGAGAATGGCCCGGGCGATCTCCTCCTCCCCCACCACCACGATCTCCTCCACATGCTCCTCGATGAGGGGGAAGGTCCGGTCCCCCAGCCGCTTCACGGCGATCCCGTCGGCCAGCGTCTCCGAGGTCTCCACCTCGACGATCTTCCCCGCCTGCCGCGAGAGCCAGGCCGAAGGGGCGGCCTCCACCTCCACCCCCACGAAGCGCACTTCGGGGCGAAGCGCCCGCAGGGCGAGGGCCGTTCCCGAAATGATCCCGCCCCCCCCGATGGGGACCACCACCACATCCACATCGGGGACCTGCTCGGCCAGCTCCAGCCCCAGCGTCCCCTGCCCGGCAATGACGAGGTCGTCGTCGTAGGCGTGGATCATGACGAGCTCGCGCTCCACCTGCAGGCGCTTGGAATGCTCGATGGCCTCGGAGAACCGGGGCCCATGAAGAATCACCTCGGCCCCGTGCTTCCGGGTGTTCTGGACCTTCACCAGGGGAGTGGTCTCGGGCATGACCACGGTGGCCGGAATCCCGAGGCGCCCGGCGTGGAAGGCCACCGCCTGGGCGTGGTTCCCCGCGCTCGCCGTGATCACCCCCCGCCGCCGCTCCTCCTCGTCGAGGTGCAGGAGGCGGTTCAGGGCACCCCGCTCCTTGAAGGATCCGGTCCGGTGCAGATTCTCGAACTTGAACCAGAGCTCGGATGGGACCAGGTCGTCGAAGACGAGGGAACGGGTGCAGGGGGTCAGGACGATTTCGTCGCGGACCCGCTCGCGGGCCGCCTGGATGTCGGCAAGGGTGGGCATGGCGCAGGGTTCGGAAAGGGTGGCGGGGAAGGAGCGCGTGCGCTGCGTGGGACGGTTCGGGAATCCGGGGGGAAACGGGTGGCGCGGGGTGAAGGGGGAGGAGCGAAGGGGAAGGCCCGGGGACCTGCGACCCGCCGGCTCCGAGGCCGCCCCGGACCCGGGCCCGAAAGCTCAGCCGCCGGCGGGGGGTGACACGAGCGAACGATGCAGGTGGAGGATCCGCCACCCCTCCCGCGTGGGGCGCAGCACGGCCGTTTCCCGCGCCCGCCCCACGGTGTCCACCGGAACGGGTGGAGGGAGCGTGGCGCCGGGGGAGGCCTGACCTCCCGGGGCCGCCCCTCCGCCCCCCGGGCCTCCCCCTGCTCCCTCGGTCCTCTGGGTGAGGACAAGGGTGGAGGTGGCCACGGCGGCATCCTCGGTCCATCGCAGCTCGGTGTGTTCCACCACGATTCCCAGCCCGGCGGCATGACGGCGTCGAAGCTCCAGGAGACGTTCCCCCGGAGTCTCCGGGAGGTCAGCGGGGCCTCCCCCCAGGGTGACGAGGTCGTCGAGGAGGAAGGCGCGGGTGTCGAGAAGCTGGAGCGCCAGGGAGAGATCCCCCACCCGGGTGGCCTCGCGGAAGACCTCGAGGGTGTTCCGCACGGCCCGGTCCGGGTTGGGGGGGGCCGGCGGGGCTTCGAGGAGGGTGTCGGGGGCGAGGAGGAGGGTGTCCTCCGGGAGGAGGAGGTCGGGATCGGCCCGACGCTCCAGGGTGCACGCGGAAGCCCCGAGGGTGGACGCGGCGAGAAGGAAGGCGAGGGCGAGGCCGGAGGCCCGCGCCGGGAGGGCGGGACGTCTGGAGGAGGCCGGGGCCCCGGGGGCGGGGGCGCGGGGGCGGGCACGACGCCCGGGACGGGTCCGGCCCGGCAGCCCCGGCCCTCGCCCCCGTGGCGTGGGCGGCGTCACGGGCAGGGGAGTGCGCGGTGCCGAGCGCAGGACCAGGCGCCGGAGCGAGCGCAGGACCGGGCGCAAGACCGGGCGCAGGGTCATGCTGCTCCCCCCCCCTGGGGTCACTCCTGCCGCTCCCGCCAGATCCCCACCCGGAGGGGAGGCTCCACCCGCCAGTGGAAGTGGAAGCGGTTCTCCCCGTCGATGATCACGTCCTTCCGGCGCTCCCGGGTCTTGGGCCAGTCCGTGCCCGGAGCGCTCTCGATGAGGGCCACCTCGCCCGGTCCCAGCTTCGCCAGGACCCCCCCGATGGCCGCCTCCAGGCGTTCCAGGAGGAGGGCCTCGGCCTCCCCCTGCACCGGGCCGTCGGCCTCGGCCTCGAGGAGGTGCTCCCGCACCCGCTCCCGCCGGGCCAGGAAGGCCTCCGCATCGCCCATCGGGGCACCGCCCCCGGCGCCCGCCCCGTCGTCGTGGGCATGTCCGGTGGCATCCCCCGAAGTCCCTCCGGCAGGGCGAAAGGCGATTTCGGTGAGGGCCCGGGCATCGAAGTGCGGGGCCACCGGGGTGAGGCGGCTTCCCAGGCGGCGGAGGAGGCGGGGTGCGGAGGCGCCCATGGGTCGTTCCTTCAGCGTCCGGGGTTCAGGAGGGCCTGGAGCTCCTCTTCGCTGAGCTCGTCGGCGGAGCGGGTCCCCATTCCCCCGCCACTCCGGGAATGCTTGAGACGGGGAGTGGCGGTGGCCGAGGCAGAGGCACCCGAATAGTCGAACTCGGGGAGGCTCTTCCGGCGCTCGATGCTCCGCCCGAGCCGGAGCTCGATGGACTTGAGGAAGCCCAGGTCCGACGAGGTCACGAAGGTCACCGCCGTCCCTGCGGCGCCGGCCCGGCCCGTGCGCCCGATCCGGCGCACGTAGTCTTCCGGGTCCATGGGCACGTCGTAGTTCACCACGTGGGAGATCCCCTCCACGTCGAGCCCCCGCTGGGCCACGTCGGTGGCCACGAGGATCCGGACATCGCCCGAGGCGAAGCGGTCCAGCGCCCGGACCCGGTGCTCCATGCGCCGATCCGAATGCATGGCGTCGACCCCGATCCCGGCCCGCTCGAGCCGCCCCTTCAGGGCATCGGCCCCGGCCTTCGTCCGGGTGAAGACGAGGACCTGGTCCCACCCGGGCTCCTCCAGGAGGTGAAGGAGAAGTTCAGGCTTCTTCTCGGGCTTCACCGTGTAGACGGCCTCGGTGATCCCCACCGCCGTGCTTCCCTCGGGGGTGGCCTCGACCCACTCGGCTTCCCGGGTGATCCGGAGCGCCAGCGCATGCACCCCGTGGGGCATGGTGGCGGAGAAGAGCATGGTCTGGCGACCCCGGGGGGACCGGCGGAGCACATCCTCGATCTGGGGGCGGAACCCCATGTCGAGCATCCGGTCGGCCTCGTCCAGAATGAGGACCCGGAGGGCCGAGAGGTCCACATTTCCCCGCTCCAGGTGGTCGTTGAAGCGGCCGGGGGTGGCGGCCAGGATCTCGTACCCCTGGGCAAGGGCGTCATTCTGGCTCCCGTACCCGACCCCGCCCACGATGTCGGCAGAGCGGAGCGCCGTGCCCCGGGTCAGGGACTGGGCGTCTTCCGCCACCTGCTGGGCCAGCTCCCGGGTGGGGCAGAGCACAAGGACCTGGAGCCCTCCTCCCGCCACCACCTTCTCGAGGGAGGGGATCATGAAGGCCCCGGTCTTCCCGGTGCCCGTCTGGGCGATTCCCACCACGTCGCGCCCCTCGAGGGCGGCGGGGATGGCCTTCTTCTGGATGGGGGTGGGGTCGGTCCACCCCATGGCTTCGATGGCGGCGAGCCGGTCCTCCGAAAGGCCCAGGTCGCGAAAGCTCGGTGATTCCTCCAAACCGCGTTCTCCTTGCAAGTCGTGGTGAGGCAGGGCCGGGGGACGCGTCCATGCGCGCCGCCGGGCCGTGCCTTCGCATCGCCATGAAATTAGCGTATGGAGGGAGATCCGCACACCATGAAGGCCCGGGGCCCGGATGCGACCGCCTCTTCGGGGCTGCCAGCGGGCCGCCGAGAGGCGCCCGGAAAGCTGGCGGAAGGCGCCCGGAAATCTGCCGGAAGGCTCCGGCGCGAGGCAGGGTGCGGGGCCCCTCCTCGGGACCTACCGGCACCGGTGCCCCGGTGCGCCTTCATTCTCGCTCGCGCACCCCTTTGCTCTGTGCACCCGCTCTGTGCACCCCACCGCTCCGCACACCCTTCGCACTTCGCACCCCTCCACGCACCCCGCCCCCTTCCACGCCCCCCGCCCCTGCGCCCCATGTCCACACCCCCCACCGACGCCGCCCCCCTTCGCTCCGTCCTCTTCGTCTGCCTGGGGAACATCTGCCGCTCCCCCCTGGCCGAAGGGGTCTTTCTCCACCTGGCCCGGGAGGCCGGGGTCGCCGAAGCGCTTGAGGTGGATTCGGCAGGGACCGGGAGCTGGCATGTGGGCGATCCCCCCGACCCCCGTGCCCGGGAAACGGCGGCCCGCCGCGGGATCCGCCTCGAGAGCCGGGGGCGACAGGTCACGCCCGACGATGCCCGGCGCTTCGACCTCGTCCTCGCCATGGACCGCTCGAACCTCCGCGACCTGGAGGCCCTCTTCGCCGGGGTGCCCGAGCCCCGGGCCGAGCTGCGCCTCTTCCGCGACTTCGACCCGGAGGCTTCGGGGGCCGCCGACGTGCCCGATCCCTACTATGGGGGCGACGACGGATTCGAGCAGGTCCACGAAATGGTGGAACGGACCTGCCGGAGCATCCTCGAGGCACGGGTGGCGGGGGGGTAGGGCAGGAGCGGAAGCCCGCGCGGGAGCACGCCGGAGGAGGGGGGGACGCCGCTCGCCAGGGCTCACGGATCGGACCGGGGCCGGACCGGAGCCGACCCGGGGCCCCGCCGGGGAGTGACCTGCACGGACGCGCCTCGACGCCCGGGAGGCACACATCCCCCGGGGCTCAAGGCTCGGCTGGGACATTCCGATACCGAAGGGGGTCACCCTGTCCCGTCCGGGCCAGGGTCGGTGGCCAACCCCCTTCTCCCCGCACAGGCCCCCATGGGCATTCTTCCCCTTCTCCTTGCTGCCGGCGTGACGGCGGCCTCCTCCCTGGCACCCCTTCCCGACACGGTGAGGCCGGGAGCCGACACCACGAGGATCGCCCCCGAGGCCGCTGCCTCCCCCGCATCCGGATCTCCCGCCGAGGGCCCCGTCACTCCGGCCGAGGCCACCCCGGCCCCTGCGGTAGCCGTGGGACAGGGCACCCTCCTCGTGAACGGCTTTCTCCAGACCTGGTACGCGGCCGCCACCGACGTCCCCGGCGCCTTCCGCGTTCGGGCCGCCGAACTCACCTTCTCCGGCGCCGTCACGCCCCGGGCCCGGTGGCTCGTCAAGGTGGATGCTGCCAAGGGACTCGTTCTGCGCCCCGAGCACCAGGGAGTCGAATCCCCCGTTCTCTCCGGAGTCCAGGTCAACCAGGGAAGTCGCATCCTCCAGGATGCCTTCATCACCCTTTCACTCGACGAGGTCCTCCCGGGACTCCAGCTCCGGGCAGGGCAGGGCAAGCTTCCCCTCGGCCTCGAGCATGGTCACGCCCCGTCGGGCCTCCCCACCCTCGAGCGGGCGCGATTCCTCTCCGATGGTGCCCGGGGTGGCCTGGGAATCGTCCGCGATGTGGGCGTGCTCGTCCGTGGGCGTGCCACCCCGGCGGTTCGCTGGGAGGGAGGCCTCTGGAACGGGATGGGCGAAGGAATGAACCGCCCCCGGGGCGAGGACCGGCGCGCCGTCACCGGCCGGGCGACCGTGGCCCTCCCGTGGGTGACCGGACTCGAACTCGGTGCCACGGGGGCCCGCGATGTGGGGCTGGCCGAGGGCATCTCCGGGCGGCAGGTGGTGGGCACGGATTTCCGCTGGTCGCACCGGGGGTGGACCCTGGCCTCCGAGCACCTCTGGATCACCCAGGGCGCCACCGAGCGCGAGGGATGGTACGTGCACCTGGACCATCGGACCGAGGGGGGCTCCCGTCCCTTCGTCCGCGTGGAAGGATGGGACCCGGACCGGTCCCGGAACGACACCCCCGCCTCCGCTTCCGAGCGGGGATGGACGCTGGGGCTCACCCAGTACTTCACCGGCGAGCACGTGAAGCTCGAAGGCGCCTGGAACCGCATTTCGTCCGAAGGGGCGATCCCAGCCCGGAACGCCCTGATCCTCAACCTGCAACTCATGTGGTAGCGCCATCTGCTCCTGCGGGAGCGGGTGTCCGGGCGCCGCGTGAAGGGGACCTTCCCCCTCTGCGACGCTGATCTCCATCGGCCTGGGAGGGCCTTGTCATGACATGGTTCGACAACCTTCGCATCTCCTCCAAGCTCCTGGCGGGCTTCTTCGTCGTGGGTCTTGTGGCCGCCACCCTCGGGGTGGTCGGGGTCCAGAGCACCCGGGCCCTGGCCGATGCCGGAGAGGACGCCTACGAAAACGTGACGGTGCCCACGGCCCTGCTGGGCCAGCTGGCCCGCCAGTTCCAGGGCATGCGCGTCCGACAGCGGGACCTGACCTACGCCGAGACGCTGGGCGAGAAGGAGGGTCACGCCGAGCGACTCGGGCAGATGGTCATCACCATCGACTCCCTCCGCACCCTGCTGGGGGAGTTCCCCCACAACGACGACGGGCTTGCCGCCTTCGCCGACTTCGATGATCGCTACGGTGCCTTCCGACCCTCCCACGAGCGACTCGTGCAGCTCGCCCTGGAGGAACGCGATGAGGAGGCGCGCGATGTCATGGTCAACGTTCTGCAGCAGGGCTCCCTCGACGTGCTCGCCACCCTGGACCGGGCGGTGGATGCCACGATGGCCCGGGGTCGGGCGGTGGCCGAGGCGAACCAGACGCTGGCCACCCGCGCCCTTCTCTCCATTGTTATGGCGCTGGGGATCGGCTTTGCGGTGGTGGTCCTTCTCGGATTCTGGATCGCCCGACAGATCTCGCGCCCCCTCGAGCGGGTGGTGGAGGTGCTGCAGGACCTGGCCCGCGGACGCCTGGGGAACCGGCTTTCCATGGAGCGCAGGGACGAGATCGGCACCCTCGCCCGGGAAATGGACGCCTTCTCCACCCACCTTCGCGAGAATGTCGTGGCCACGATGGATCGCCTCGCCGCCGGCGACGTGACGGTGGAACCGCGCCGGATCGACGAGGAGGACGAGATCGGGCCCGCCCTCGAGACCATGGTGGAGACGCTCCGTGACCTGACGCGGGAAACGGGGACCTTGGTGGAGGCGGCCCGGGCCGGCAATCTCGAGCTGCGGGGTGCGGAAGACCGCTTCCAGGGGGCCTACCGGGAACTGGTCATGGGGATCAACGACACCCTGAACGCCGTGGTCACCCCCATCGACGAGGCGGCGGCCGTGCTCGACCAGGTCGCAGCGAAGAACCTCGAGGTGAGGATGGAGGGGGAGTACCGGGGCGACTTTGCCCGGATCAAGGAGGCCCTGAACAGTGCGGTGGACGACCTGGAGTCCGCCTTTGCCCAGGTGGCAGGGGCTGCAGAGCAGATCGCCATGGCCGCGGGCCAGGTCAGTGCAGGAAGCCAGACGCTGGCCCAGGGGGCCTCGGAGCAGGCCGGGTCCCTCGAGGAGGTTTCGGGGAGTCTGCAGGAGCTGAGTGCTACCTCGAAGCAGAACGCCGCAGGCGCCACGGGCGCGAACGCACTCAGCAGATCGCTGGAGGAGAGTGCCTCCCGCGGTGTGGCCAACGTGGCCCGCCTCTCCGAGGCCATGGAACGGATGAAGGCCTCGTCCGACGACACGGCCCGGATTGTCCGGACCATCGACGAGATTGCCTTCCAGACCAACCTGCTGGCCCTGAACGCCGCTGTGGAGGCAGCCCGGGCCGGCGATGCCGGAAAGGGATTCGCCGTGGTGGCCGAGGAGGTACGTGCCCTGGCCATGCGGAGCTCGGAAGCCGCCAAGAACACGGCCACCCTCATCGAGGAGGCCGTGGCCCGCTCCGAGGGAGGAGTCTCGATCTCCACCGAGGTTTCCCACGACATCGAGGAGATCCGGAAGGGAATCCTGGAGGTGCGACGCGTCTCCGACGAGATCGCCTCCTCCTCGGACCAGCAGGAGAGCGGAGTCCTCGAGATCAACCTGGCCGTGGAGCAGGTGAGCCAGGTGACACAGCAGACCGCAGCCAATGCCGAGGAGTCGGCCAGCGCGGCCCAGGAGCTGGCAAGCCAGGCCGAAGTCATGCGGGTCCTGGTGGGCGAGTTCCGCATCCGGCAGGACCGGGCCGGGCACTCCGGGCACCGGGGAACCCGGGCAGCGCAGGGTGCCGAACCGGGCGGGTATGCCTGGGGCCCGGAGACGGTCCAGGGGGAAACCCGGGGTGCACGGTCGCAGAATGGCGCGTCCCCGGGGCACGGCGCCCCGTCCCGCGTCGACGAGGACGAGCTCGCGGCGCTGACCGGATTCTGACCCGGGCCCCCTTCATCGGGAGCAAGACGCCCCCCGGCCTTCGTGGCCGGGGGGCGTTTCTGCTTTCATGGACCGGTTGAGCAGGACCGGGGCGCGCCGCCGCGGCGTGGGGCACGGGCACAGTGGGACATGGGCAGGATGGGGCGCAGGAAGGGTGTGGCGTGGAGGCGGCCCCTGGAAAGGCGCATGCCTCCGGCGCCGTTGGCCCTCACCCTTCGGCCTGGCAGATGCCCGGCGCCAGGTCCCCGGGCGGATTTCCCGGGGGCGAGTTGGACCAGGTCCCCGGGCGGAGTCCCGGGCATGGTCCAGGAGTGCCTTGGGCGCGTTCCGGGGCGAGGCCCCGGGGTGCGCGCTCCCGGGCAGGATCCCGGGGTGCGCTGGGCGCGCTCCCGGGCAGATCGGGCGAGGCCCCCGGGCGGGCCCACCGGGGCGAAGTCCCCGTTCGCGGAGGGTCCCGGGTGGTCGTCTCCTGCGTTCGCCTCGCAACGCGGTCGAGGGAGCGCCCAGGACCATCGACGGGAAACCCCTCACCCGTGCGGGGGGCCCCCTGCCAAACCGCCCCATGGCTTGACCCAGGGCCGGAGAAACGAATCCCCCCGGGAGGGAGGGGACCGGCCTGGTTCGCACCAGGGGGTCCACCTGCCTCACCGGGGGGGCGCACCCCCCGGGGTATGGGGGTGCGGGTCCTGCATCGGATCGGCCCTGAAGAGCGGGCCACAGACCGCTCGGGGCGGTCCGTCAGGCGAAGATGTCGTCGGCCAGCGCCTGCCTCGAGTCGGCGTTCTGGGTGGTGGCGTTCGGATCGCACA
This sequence comes from Gemmatimonadales bacterium, assembly GCA_050485885.1. Taxonomy (GTDB): domain Bacteria; phylum Gemmatimonadota; class Gemmatimonadetes; order Longimicrobiales; family Gaopeijiaceae; genus SKNW01. The sequence goes on from JBJHCG010000008.1 coordinate 22,629, forward strand.
CCACGTGCTGTTCGACGATGGCTTCCACCTCTTCCTCATGGTCCGTTACCGCGAAGCCGTACTGCTCCAGCGTTCCCATGAGGCGGACCAGGCGGGTCTCCACATCGGAGAGGACCCCGGTGGCATGCCCGATGCGCTGGGCCGTGATGTCCTGGAACTGGAGGTGCTGGATCACCTGGTGGAGCTCGTCGCGGAGCTGGTTCCGGGGATCCTCCCCCTCCGCGCCTTCGGCGGCCTCGATGGAGTCCACGAGCCCCAGGCAGCGCTCCAGTCCGTCGAGCATTCCGGTGGTGGCCATCTCCGTCTGGGAGGTCACCTCCTGAAGGGTGATGTGGGTGTGCTGGAGCCGGTGCATCTCGGCCTTCCGGAAGAGTCCGCGGGTTTCGCGGAGACCCTCCAGGATCTCGGCCAGTTCTCCGTACGACTCGGCCAGGAAGCGGGCCAGGCGCTGGAGGGGGTTCATGGCATCGAAGGAAATCGCGGCGGCACCATTCCCCCCCTTCTCGGGGAGGGGCCCCAGGGCATCAAGGGCCCGGGCCACGGCCCGCAGCGTTTCCTGCGTGTCGGCCATCACCTCCTCCCGGGTGGGAGAAGCGAGTTCGGGAATCATGCGGCACCTCGGAGCTTGGTCAGCACCTGGTCGATCTTCTCCTTCAGCACCTGCGGGGTGAAGGGCTTCACGACGTAGTTGTTCACTCCGGCCTGCGCCGCCTGAACGATGTCCTCGCGCACGCTGCGGGTGGTGACCATGAGAATGGGGAGGCCGGACCGGTCGGGCTGGGCCCGGATGGAGCGGACCATGTCGAGCCCGCCCATGACGGGCATGTTCCAGTCCGTGATGACGAAGTCGATGGACCCGTCCAGAACCTCGAGGCCCTGCGCCCCGTCGGCGGCCTCCACGATGTCGCTGTAGCCGATGCGCTGCAGCGAGTTGACGACGATCCGACGCATGGTGGCGGAGTCATCCACGACGAGGAACTTCACGGCGGCCTCCCGGTTCGGTGGGCTGGAGTCAGAGATCGAGGTCGCCGGAGGCAAGCAGCTTCTTCGCTACCTCCTCGGCCACCTCGGGGGTGTCGTAGGTACCGGCCTCGATCCGGGCACGAATCTCGTCCAGACGATCGCTTCCCCCGGCGGCCGGAAGGGCGTTCTTTCGCGCCTCTTCCAGCGCCTGGGCACGACCCTCGGAGGAGATGTCGACCCGATCGGCCCGTTCCGCGCGGCTCGCGGGACCGGGGGCCGGCAGGCGGCTGTCCGTGCCCCGGGTCTGGCCGGCGCGTCTGAGGTCGGTGCCATTGACTGGCGGTCCGGAGGCGGGCGTGATGCTCATGGGTCTCTTCCTTGCCTTGGGGAGCCGGGTCGGGGCATTCCCGGTTCAGCTCCGCGCGATCCTGCATGTAAGTCGTCCTGCGTTGTCGTCCGGAGGTGACCTTCACCACCGGGCTTCTTCCTGGGCCGCGCGACCAGAGCTCCGGTCGTACGGGTCGTGCTTCGAAGGTATCGGCACTCCGCGAGCCGGACTTTAGCGTTGCTCGCCGACAGGCCTATGCTCCGGCCACCGCAGGCCTCCCACCCCGGGTGCCCTCCTCCCCGGACGCTCCCGTCGCGGCCTCCGACCAGGAGGCATGGAGGGGAGCCACGAGCTCCACGAGGCGCTGGAGTCGATCCCGGTCCAGGCTTCGGTCCACGTCCTGGATTTCCCGAATGAAGTAGGTATAGAGGGCGGCCAGACGTCCGGCCAGTTCGCCCCCGGCCTCGTGGTTGAGCGAGCCCAGAAGCTCGAAGACGATGGAGGAGGCACGTCCCAGGCTCTCCGCCTTCCCCTCGTAGTCCTGCCCGGCGATCTGCGTGTCGGCGCGCCGCAGCTCGACCAGGAGGCGCTGATAGAGAAGGACCACCAGGGCCTCCGGGGGGCGCGACAGAATGTCGTTCGTCCGGTAGGCGCCCACGCGGTCGGTCTTCCTGCGTCCGTAGTTCATGATGCGATCCTTCGTGGAGGCCGAAGCGGGATCAGCGCCGCCGTGGGCCGTACTGGAATCTGCTGATCTGGTCGAGCTGCGCCCCCAGGTAGGTACCCTGGCTCTGCGCACGGGAAATGGCCTCTTCCACCGCGGCGAAGCGCTTGTTCAGCTCCGCCCGCTGGGCCTCGAGGCGCTCCTGGATGTCTACGGCCCGGGAGCTCAGCCTCCGAGAGGCCTCTTCCAGGCGGTCCCTCGTGGCCGAGATGGAGGCGTTGCTCGTCCCTGTGGCGATCCCGGTGGTGCGGCGCACCTGGGCGGCGATCCCCCGCGAGAGGGAGAACTCGGAGCTTCCGCCTTCGGGAATGCCGTCGACCCGAAGGCTCAGCCCCCGGGCATCCCCCTCGCCCGTCACGGTGAGGACCCGCCCATTCCCCTGGGCGGCCTGGCCATTCACCGTTCCCTCCACGTTCGTGCCGCGGAATTCTCCGGCGGCGAGCCCGGTGAGGGCGGCCGCCTGACCCTCCAGCTCGATCCGGAAGCCCGTGTTGGCGCCCACGTCCTGATGATGGATGCGGAGCCCGCCATCCTCGAAGGCGGCGGTGGCCGACATCCCTTCGGCCTCGAAGGCCGACTGAATCCGCTCCGCCAGCTCCTCCGGTGTCATCCCCTCCTCCAGGGCCACCTCGATCTGGCGCGAGCTCTGGATCGAGGCAATCCGGAGCACGTCCCCGGCCTGCACGCCCGAAAGGGGCCCGGCGATCGGGCTCCCACTGGCCGAGGCGGAGGTCGCCGCGGCCGTGATCGCCACCAGGTATGTGCCGTCGCGAGTGTCGTTCGAGGCACGGAGAAAGGCCACGGCCGGGTCCGACGACACCGTTCGCTGGGCGAAGAGGTCGGCCACTGCATCGGGGTCGGCGGCTACCGCGGCCGCAAGCTTCGCGTCGTCGATGCGGAAGGTGCCGTCCATCTGGAGGGTGATCCCCAGGTCGGAGAGGCGGTTGGGGGCGCCGGGCGCTCCCTGCCCCAGCGAGAGCATTGCCGATTGCAGCGAGCTCCCGAGGGCCCGCATGACCGAGTCACCGGCCAGGGGAGCCCGGGCTTCTTCCGTGGAGCGGGTGGTGCCCCGAATGAACTGGGTCGTGGCATTGTACCCCTGCACGAAGGCCTGGATCGCCGAGGTGAGCCCAGCGGTGTTCTGGGCGACCTCCACCTCGGCCTGCGCCCCGGGGTCGGCGGTGAGGAGGGTGAAGGTCACCCCCTCGAGGACGTCGTCGATCGTGTTCGAGGACCGGGTCACCTCGACCCCGTCCACCCGGATCCGGGCATCGGCACCGGCCTGGAGGAGGTGGGCCTTCTGGCCCGAACCGTCGAGGACCCCGAGGCCTTCCAGAACCCCGTCCGGGTCGTCCAGGGAGATCCCTTCGGCACCGGTGGCCAGGTTCGAGAGGACGAGGCGATGCTCTCCCTCCCCCACGGTTACGATGGAGGCCCGCACCCCGGCCTCGCTCTCGGCATTGATCCTCGATACCAGGGCCTCGAGGGTGTCGTCCGCCCCCGCCTCGATGGCGACGCCGTTCAGGGTGAAGCTTCCTTCGAGTCCGAGGGGTTCGCTTCGCGATGCAAAGGTGCCACCCCCGAGTCGTTCCGGTTCTGCCACCTCGATCACGGTCAGGTCGAAGCGTCCGGCCGTGGCCTCCCGGGTAGCGCTCACGGTGAACCCCGGGGTACCTCCCCCGGGAAGGCTCACCTTGGCGGTCATCCCCGTGAGGGATGCCGGGTTTTCCAGCCCCTGCGCGGCGGACTGGAACGCCTTGAGCTGAGCCTCCAGGGTGAGGTAGGCTTCCGATCGGGCCCGATTCGTCTGGATCCGCGCCTCCAGGGCCCGAATGGGCTTGGCCCGCGACGCGATGATGGCGTCGGTGAGGGCCGGGAAGTCGATTCCCGAGGCGAGGCCACCAATGGAGGTGAGGGGTATGGACATGGTCGGAGAGGGGTGGCGGTACGCCGACGCTCCGGGCCGGGAGAACCCGACCCGGAGCGCGGCCTACCTGGTGCGATCGGGTTAGCCGATCAGCTGGAGCACGCCCTGGGGGGCCGAGTTGGCCTGGGCGAGCATGGCGACCTGCGACTGCTGCAGGATCTGGAGGCGGGCAAACTCCGAGGCCTCGGCCGCGAAGTCCGCATCGCGGATCACCGACTCCGCCGCCGAGAAGTTCTCGATGGTGGTGGCCACATTGGCCTGGGCGAAGTCGAGGCGGTTCTGCGCGGCACCGATCTCTCCCAGCGCGGTGGAAATCGTGCTGATGGCCGCGTCGAGGGCGCCGATGGCGTCCACCGCACCCTCCCGGGTGGCCAGGGAGGAGGCGTCGAGCCCGAGGGTCTCGAGGCGCAGGTCCTGCACGTTCAGGGTGATGAAGTCCTCGCCCGTGCCGGCGTTCCCGGAAACGCTCACCAGGAACTGGAGCTCGCCGTCGCCCGGGGTGCCACCCGTGGTCTCGGTGGTGAAGGTCCGGTCCCCCGCGTCCAGATCGTTGATCGCGGTGGCCAGTCCGGCAGCGGCCACGTTCCCGAGGGTGAGCTCGATGGAGACGCCGTCCACCGTGATGGTCTGCGTTCCGCCGTCCACGTCAGCGCCGGTCATGGCGAAGTCGGCGGTCTCGCCGTTCACGGTGACCCGGAAGACATCGGTGCCGCCGTCATCGAAGACCTCGGCGGAGAGGACGAAGCTGCCTGCGGACTCAGGCGTTCCGGTGACGCTGACGCTGGTCACGCCGGCCACGTCGCCGACGGCGGTCTCGAAGGCGTCGACGCTGCCCGCCACGAAGTCGGTGGTGCCCGGCGTGCCGCCGGTGGAGCCCCCGAGGAGGGTGGTGCCCTGGAACTTGGTGGTGTCGACGATGCGGGAGAGCTCTTCCTGGAGCTGGGAGAACTCGGCCTGGATCAGGGCCCGGTCATCGTTGTTCACCGAGTCGGAGGCGGACTGGGAGGCCAGCTCCTTCATCCGGTCGACGATGTTGGAGATCTGGTTGGTGGCCCCTTCGGCCACCTGCAGGAGCGAGTTGGCCTGCGAGGCGTTCCGGCTGGCCTGGTTCAGCGCCCGGATGTCGGAGCGAAGCTGGTTCGCGATGCCGAGCCCGGCGGCGTCGTCCGCCGCACGGTTGATCCGGAACCCCGACGAGAGCCGACCCACGGTCCGTCCGAAGGCCTGGTTCGTCTGCGACATGTTCCGCTGGGCGTTGATCGATGCAACGTTCGTGTTGATCCGCGACATGGGGTGGTCTCCTTCCGTAGAGATGAGGTGTGTGGAGCTTCCGTGCTCCGGCAAGTCGGCCGGACCCCTTCCGGCCTTCCTGCACTGGGGTATCGGACGCGGACGTCGGACCTTTAGCCCGGGAGGTCTCCCCCCAACCCGAAAAGCTGGCACGCGCGTTGCTCATCGAAGGAGTCACCATGACTCCCATCACCCTCCCCGCCATGTCCAGCACCGACCCCGGTCCCTTCATCCTTCCCGAGAAGGAGGGCCCCGGTCCCTCCACCCATCGGTCCCTTCTTCATGTGCTCGTGGCCGACGACGAGCCGGTGATCCGGCAGTCCGTGGCGCGCGTCCTCCGCATGCGGGGGCACGAGGTTCGAGAGGCGGGAACCGCCGACCAGGCGCTGGCAGGAGGCACGGACCCGGAGCGTCCAGCCGGAGAGGAACCCAACGATCCCGGGGTGAACGGAAGGCCGGCGCTGGCCCCCGATGTGGTGATCGTCGACTGGAAGATGCCCGGAACGGGGCAGGCCGTGGTGGAACACTACCTGGAGCGCCCCGACTTCGAGGGGCGGATCATCCTCCTCACCGGGAGCGTGGACGACGGAGCCGCCCCCTACCGGAGCCGAGGGGTGGTGCAGATGCGGAAGCCCTTCTCCTACCCGGCCCTGGTGGCCCTGGTGGAGGGTGGCGGCAGGGCCTGACGCTGTCCTGCCCGAACCCGGGGCGCGGCCTCGGGCCCGTGCTCCGGAATTCCGGAAGCTCGGGGTCGCGGCGGCCGGAGCTGCACGGTTCCCGCCCCGTCGCCCACCCGGCCCGGATGGGCGGCCCATGCGGGGCGGGTGGACATCAGCCTCGCAGAAGGTCCTTCAGGTCACCCAGATTGAAGGGCTTGAAGAGGGCCGGGCGACCGGTCTCCCGCACGAAGGCCTCCGAATCCCCATCCACGAACCCTCCGGTGATGAAGACGGTGCGTTCGTGAAGCCCGTTCTGTGTGAGCCGAATGTGGTCGTACACGGCCCTGCTCCCCCCCGGAAGGTTCACATCGAGGAGAACATGGTCCACCCGTTCCTGGTCGAGGGTGCGGATGGCGTGGGCCGCATCGGGTGCGGTGAGCATTCGAAACCCCAGCCGGTCCAGGTAGCGCCCCATGAGGACACGAACCGGCTCGAAGTCGTCCACCAGGAGCACCGTGACCTTCGCCTGACCCTCGCGTTCTGCCATACCGGTCTGCAGGGTGCTCCGATCCAGGGGGCGAGGCCGATCCCCGCCCCTGGAGGGGAACGATGTGGGGAGGAGGGAAGTCATCGAATCTCTCCGCGCGGGGCGGGAAGGGCAGGCCGGCCGGCATCGTAGACCGCCGAAGGGTCGCGAAAGACCCGCGAGACCATGGGGACGTCGCGGAAGGGAACGAGGAGCGAGACCCGCCGGTTCTGCGGGGCAAACCGGTCGTCGGGAACGCGGGGGAGCCGGTCGGCATACCCCCTGACCTCCCGGACCCGGAGGGTGCCGAGGGAGGGGTTCTCGAGAACGCGTCGGGCCGCATTGGCCCGGTCCACCGAGAGTTCCCAGTTCCCGTACCCGATGGAGGAGGCCACGAAGGGGCTGGCGTCGGTATGCCCCTCCACCACGAATTCGTGGTCGCCCCCCCGGAGCTGCCCGGCCACGGTGCGGAGAATGCGATCGAGCACGGGGCGCACCTCGGCCCGTCCCTTTTCGAAGAAGACCTCCTGCGGGCCGGTTTCCATGATCTCGATCCGAAGACCCTCGGAGGTAACGGTGACTTCCATCGCCACATCCACCCCACCGTAGTCATCGTCGAGAAATGCCTGTTCCAGGTTCCGGGCCACGGCCTCGAACCAGGCCTGCTGCTGGGCGATCCCCGAGCCGGTGACCCCGGAACCGGGGTTCTGGATGGACATTCCGGTGGTGATGGGGTTCAGCCCCGAGGGGATCTCCCGGTGCACGCCCAGTGGGTTGTTGAAGTACCCCTGGACCATGTCGCGCACATCCTGGTCCATCCCCATGATCCACATGACCAGGAAGAAGGCCATCATGGCAGTGACGAAGTCGGCGTAGGCCACCTTCCACGATCCCCCGTGGTGGGCGTGGGCCGCCTTCTTCTTCTTCACCACGATGATGGGGCGCTCCCTGGCGCCGGGGGTCATGCCGCCTCCCGGATCGGTGTGGGGTTCTCCCCTCGTGCACGCCGTCGGGTCATGGACTCGAGCTCGGCGAAGGACGGGCGGAACTCGGGCTCCAGATTTCTTCGCGCAAACTCCACCGAGGTGATGGGCGCATCGCCCCGGGCGTAGGAGAGGATCGCGGTCCGGATGCAGGCCAGGTACTGTTCCTCCTCGTGCACCCGCCGCCTGAGGGCCCGGGCAAGGGGGCCGAAGAGGCCGTACCCCAGGAGGATCCCGAGAAAGGTGCCCACCAGGGCAGCAGCCACGCTCTTCCCCACCACCTCCGGCGCGCCCCCGATGTACCCCATGGTGATGATCACCCCGAGAACGGCAGCCACGATCCCGAAGGCGGGCATGGCGTCCGCCACGGTCTGCATGGCGTCGGGGATGCTCTCGGCCTCCTCGTGGTGCCGCTCCAGATCCAGGTCGAGGATTTCGCTCAGGTGATGGTCCTCCACGGCCCCGGTCAGAAGCACCTTGAGGGTGTCACAGAGGAACTCGACGGCGTGGTGGTTCTCGGCGAAGGAGGGGTACCGCTGGAAGATCTCCGACGTGCCCGGATCCTCCACATGGGGCTCGATTCCGGTGAGCCCATCCTTTCGGGCCACGTACAGGAGGTCGTAGAGTACCTGCAGGAGTTCGGCGTAGACCCCGGTGTTGAACCGCGAGGCGCGCAGAAGGGCGAGGGAGTCCAGCGCCATCTTCTTGACGATCCTGGGCTTCTCCGCCACGAAGACCGCGCCGAGCCCGGCTCCCCCGATGATGATGAATTCGCTGACCTGCCAGAGAACGAGCAGGCTCCCACCATGCATCACGTATCCGAGCGCGACGCTCCCGAAAACGACAATGAAGCCGACCAGTACAAGCACGATTGCATCCGGGGGCGCGAGGTGGGAGGAAGCCTCGCGGCCCGAAGGCATGCGAGGGGTCCCTCGGAGTATCGGCCGCCGGGAGAGAAACTGGAGTCCGCGGCTCCCCCGGGTGTCCCGGCGGCAGGAGACGGGGGGACGATGACCCAGCCCCCCGAGGTAATCCTCGCCGATCTCCTCCGCGAGGTGGTCCACGACCTGAACGGGCGCGCCGCCGCCCTCTCGGGGATCGCCCAGCTCTGGCACGCCGGCTCGGAGGTGGTGGACCCCGGGTATCTGGATGACGAGGTGCAGCGCGTGGTGGGGCTCGCCGAGCGTGTCGGTCTGCTCATTCCACCCCGCTCCGTGGGCCCCCCGCCCGGAGCCTCGCGGCCCACCCTCCTCGATCCCCGGGAAGTCATGGAGGAGGTGGCACTCCTCCTGGGCATGCTCACCGAGGCCGAAGGCGTGCGGGCCCCGCAGGTCGAGGTGGTGGGCGACCCGAGCCCGGTGCGTGCCGACCCCTGGACCCTCCGCATGGGCCTCGTGCAGGGACTCGTCGAAGCCGTGCGGGAGCGGGCACGGGAAGGCAAGGGAAGCACCCTTCGGGTGCGGGAGGCGGGAGACCAGGTGGAGGTGCTCCTGACGGAGCGACCCTCAGTCGTCCTCTCCCTCGGGGCGCCCTTCTGAAGCGGGCCGAGCCTCGCCCTCCTTCGCTTCGCCCTTGAGAAAGGCCAGGAGTTCGCCGGGGGAGGCGCTGGCCCGCTGGTTCTCCGAGGCCATGCGCTCTAGGAGCTCCTCGCGGAAGATGGAGATCTCGGGAGGCGCCTCGATCCCGATCCGGACCGAACCCGACTCCGTCTGGACCACGGTGATCCGGATCCCCCCGTCGAGGACGATGGACTCCCCCGTCTTCCGCGTCAGGATGAGCATGGCACCCGGACCGGAGCGGCGGGGGAAGGGTGGGGATCAGATCCGCAGGAGCGTCTGGAGCATCTCGTCGGCGGCCGAGAGGACCCGGGCCGCCGCTGAATAGGCCGCCTGGAACTGAATGAGCTTGACCATCTCTTCATCGATGGAAACTCCGGAGACCTCGGCTCGGCGAAGGTCGGCCTGATCGGAAAGGATGCCATGGACCTGGGCCCCGTCGCGCGACTGCCGTGCGGCGTTGGCCAGTTCTCCCACAAGCTGACCGTAACGCGATGCGACGCTCCCGTCGAGTCCGGCCACCGGGGCATCCCGCAACCCGGCCAGCGCCAGCGCGATGTCGTTGACGCCGGGGCGGGGCGCGTTGTCCGGCTCTCCCGGATCCGAACCGGTGCCGGCGGCAATGGCCAGGGAGGAAGCCAGGACGGCGTCGGAGAGCCGGATCCCCGACGCCGAAACCGGGATCGGGTCCCCGTCGGCGTCGAAGGACTGGTGAAAGAAGAGAACCCCCTCGTTTCCCTGGAGGTTCGTTCCCTGGGTGTGGAGGGCGTTCACCGAAGTCACGAGGGCATCGGCCACCTGATCCAGCCCGGCACGAAGCGCAGGAATGTCGTGGTTCACGGCGTGAAGCGTCCCCCCGAGGCTTCCGTCTCCCGGTCCGAGGGTGACACTCCTTCCCGCCGCCACGAGGGAGAAGCCCCCCCCGGAGGCATCGAGGGCCAGGGTCTGGACCTTCGATCCGTCCACGATCCCGATGCCCCCCAGGTTCACGCGGACGGAGCCATCGACGTTGTTCTGTACGGTAATGGGGAGGAGGGAGGCCAGCTCGTCCAGCGCCCGGTCCCGGGAGTCGCGAAGGTCAGGCGCCTCCTTTCCGGAAGCCTCGGCCGCCACGATGCTCCGGTTCAGCTCCACCACGTCGGCCACGAGGACCTGGGCCCGGGCCACCCCCTGCTGAGCCCGCTCCACTCCCTCCATGCGGAGGCGGTCCACCCCACCGGACAGGTCGTTCAGCCGGAAGGTGAGCGATTCGGCGGTCTGGCGGAGCGAGGTGCGGGCCGCCTCGCTCTCGGGGGAGGCGGCAAGCTCGCTCCAGGCCGAATAGAACTGGTCCAGGGCGGTGGAGAGGCCTGCCTCGGAGGGCTCTCCCATGAGGGACTCCACCCGGAGGAGGAGGTCGGCGCGGGATCCGAACCCCTCGGACTTGGACCGCTCGGTTCGGTAGGTGTTGTCGAGGAGGGTGTCCCGGACCCGCCCCACCCCGTCGATCGTGACTCCACCCCCGTAGGCTCCTTCGGTCATTCGGGTTCCGGGAGCGGTGACGAGCTCCACCCGCTGGCGCGAATACCCCGGGGTGTTGGCATTGGCCACGTTCTGTGCCGTGACGCTCAGGGCGGCCTGGTTGGCCTGAAGTGCGGTGTTGGCGACGGAGAGGATGCGACCGATGGAGGACATGGTCAGACCCGTCGGTTGAGGTGCAGGCCACCATTCACCGCACTCCCCCGGGCGCCCGAACCGGCGGGGGACCAGGTGGGGGAGGGGCTCTCCCCGAGAAGGGAGCGGACCGTCCGGTCGGTGGCCCGAGCTGCCTCGGCAAAGAGGACCCGGTTCAGCTGGAGGGTTACCTCCACCCTGCGGGCCGTCTGGACAAGGCGCTGCCGGGCCTCCTCCACCTCGGGGGTGAGGCAGACCCCCACCCGCTCCAGCTGGTCCAGCGTCATCTCCGGATCACCGGTGCGGGCCTCGAGGACGGCGGCGCGATGGCGGCGGGCCTCGGTAAGGGTCCGGAGGATCTTCCGGGCCGCGTGCGTGCCGTCTTCCACCGCCACCAGGTCGTCGCGCTCCACCGCGGCCCGCTGGGCCAGAAGAACGGCCTCGAGGCGCTCGAGGAGGGAGCGCTCGATCCCGAGGCACTCGCCGAGGCGGGCGAACCACCCCGGATCGAGGGAGAACCCCGGGGTCATGGTCAGGACGCAGGCCTGATGGGCACCGGCATTCACGGCAGTTCGTTCCGGGGCGAAGGCGAGGAGTGGAGGGGGGCGGGATCCCCGCCCCTGTCGGCGACGGGGAAGGGATCCCCGATTCCGTTATCGGCACCGGTGACCCGGGACTTGAGGAGGGCCTCCCGAAGGAGGTCCCCCAGTCCGTAGCCCCCCTGGAGGGAGACCTGGTCGGCCACCTCGCGCTCCATCATGGACCAGAAGATGTCGGCGCTCTGGCCGGCACCGGGAGACTCCTCGGGGAGGGTCTCGCGCATGGTCCGGAAGAGGGTGGTCATGAACTCGGATTCGAGGAGGGAGGCCGAGGCCTCGAGGCGTGCCTCGTCGCCCCGGAGTTCCCCCCGGACCAGGTCCTGGTATCCGCGGATGCTCCCCCCGGGGGCGCCGGGGTCGCTTCCCCCCACCCCGCCCATGGGTCCGGGGAGACTTCCGGGGATCCGGGCCTTCGTGCCCTGGATCATCGGAGGACGATCTCGGCCCGAAGGGCACCGATGTCACGAAGCCCGCGGAAGATGGCCGCGATTTCCGTGGCCGTGGCCCCCACCGCGTGGAGCGCGGTGGCCACCTCCTGAACGGAGGCGCCCTCGGCCACCCTGACCTCGCCAGCCCCGCCGGTCCCGCCGAGGGCCCCGGGCGGGTCCACCGCCCCGGTCGCACCCGGCCCGGCGGCTCCCCCCAACGGGTCAATGGAAAGGGTGATCCCCTCGTGGCTCACCACCGCCTCCCCGATCCGGATCCCCCCGCCAGCCACCACCGTCCCGTCGCGACTGTCCACCAGGATGCGCGGGTTCCGCTGGTTCTCAAGACGGAGCGACCGAAGATCGTGAAGGGAGGGGCCGTCTGGCGCCCGTTCCACCCGCACGCTTCCCGGGTCTTCCACCACGGCCACGCCGTCTCCGAAGGCATCGTTCACCGCCCGGGCGATCCGCTCGGCCATTCCCAGGTCGGGATGGGTCAGGAGGAGGCGGGCGGACTCCATGGGTGCAGCGCGGGGAAGCTCCACTTCCATGATTCCTCCATTCGCGAGCTCGGCGGAGGTTTCGCCCCGGTAGCGCCCTGCGAGGCGGGTGTCGGCAGGGCCGGCCACGGCGAGCCCCCCCTGGGCCGTGGCCAGCGCCGGTCCCCCGGGGTCGGCCACGAGCGGGGTCATCCAGAGCACCCCGCCCCGAAGGGAGGTGGCATCGCCCAGCGAGGCCACCTGCACGGGGAAGCGGCCCCCGGGCCGGAGCCAGGCCGAGGTCTCGGCCGTCACGAGGACCGCGGCCACGTTCCGGGTACGGAGCATTTCGTCGGGAACCTCGATGTCGAAGCGCCGAAGGAGGTTGGCCACCGAGCGCACCGTCATGCCACCCCCGGAGGCACCGCCCAGGACCCGGTCACCCGTTCCGTCGAGGCCCACCACGAGGCCGTACCCCATGAGGCGCAGGGGCACATCGGCTTCCAGGTGGGTCAGGTCCCCTACCGAGACCTCCTGGGCCCCCGCCGCGGCGGGCGCCAGACCAGGGGAACCGACAAGCAGGAGGGCGGCGAAGGCCCCCACCGTCCAGCGGATGACAGGCGGGGCACTCATGGCCAGAGCCTCCCGATGAGTCGGCCCCAGAGACCCCGGACCCGGCGCATGTCGCCGGAGGCGCCGTAGCGGACCGATACATCGGCCATGCGCCAGGACTCGATCGTGTTTCTGCCGGAGAGATCGTTGGGCCGAAGCCACCCGGAAATGGAGACGATCTGCTCGTGCCCGTCGATCCGGATCCGCTTCTCCCCCTCCACCCGGACCACCCCCCCCGGGCCTTCCTCCACCACCCGGGCCGAGACCTCCGTGGTGAAGCGCTCGCGGCGCACCGACTCCCCTCGGGTACGATCGCTGAGATCAGCCCGGCTGGACGCGCCGGCAGCCCCGCCCTGCCCTCCGGCCCCGCCCTCGATTCCGAGATCGCGGCTCCGGGTCTGGCTCCGCTGATCGCGCACATCGGAGGTGGCAAGCATGGACTCGTCCACGAGAATCGTGATGAGTTCCCCGACCACCAGGGTATGGCGGTCGGAGGTCCAGGAGCTTCGCACCGGCGCAACCCCCTCGGCCGCCTGGGCCTGGAGGAGGACCGGGGTAGCGAGCCCGGTTCCGAGGATCGTCGCCCCCAGGAGGAGCGCCGAGCGCACGGCACCCACGCGTGCGGGAAGGGTGCGTTGCCCCGGCCCTCCGCGAAGGGTGGAGGAGGGAGCGGGGGGGCGCGTGCGCCGCCCTCGGTTCGTGGGCCTCTTCCTTCCACTCATGATCCGGGTCTCCCGGGTTCGTTGTCCGATATCTCCACCATGCCCGGGGACCGAATGACCCCGGTCACGATCCGCCCCGATGGGAGGCGGATCCGAACTGCATCGCCCACGGCCCCCGAACTCCGGGCCTCGCCGCGGGCCTCCACCCGGACCGGGCCTCGCTGCACCGCCAGGGTCACCCGGTCCCCGGACCGAACGGCCTCGGGAGGGCGGACCCGGGGGGGAAGGAGGGCCTCGCCGGCGCGGATCGGCGAGAGGACTTCCCACCCCTCGCGCTCGAAGGCGGCAGCCGCCCCCGAAGCGTCGGAGGGAGGCCCCCACTGGGGGGTTCGCGCCAGCTCCACATCGGTGGCGGTGAGGCGGCTCCCCCGAGAGAGTTCCCGTGTGGCCACCGGAACCCGGGTCCAGACCCCGGCCCGGACCCGGTGAAGGGTGCGGGACTGGCTCCCCACCACCTCCACCGTCCACTGGCCCCCGGACCCTGTCCCTGCGAGGCGGACCTCCTGCGGGTCGTCGGCGGGAGACAGCACGGGTTCGCCCCAGGCCAGATGGATCGCCTCGCCCTCCACCCCCCAGCGCTCCGCCACGAGGCGGCGGACCAGGTCGGCGAAGTCGGCGGGGACCGGATCGGTGCCCACCTCCTGACCCCGATGTGCGGGGGGTACCCGCACCGGATCGGGGGCCCTGTCCGGCGACCCCCTTTCGGCCGCCGCGGAAGGCGTCACGGAGGGCGCCAAAGGGGGGGCACCCCCTGCCCACCCCTGGGCACCGAGGGACGCGCTCCCGCCGGCGGGCGCCCAGAGAAGCCCCAGGAGGACCCAGGCCGCCGCAGAGGCGACCGCAGGGATCCGTCCGGCCGGAAGGAGGCGAAGGGGAGGCATCAACGAATCAGGTTGTTGGCCATCTCGCCCATCTGCTCGGCGGTCTTGATGGCCTTCGAATTGATCTCGTACGCCCGGAGTGCGGTGATCATTTCCACCATCTCCTGGACCACCTCCACATTCGAGCCCTCCAGCGCCCCCTGCACGAGGCGCCCGAACCCGTCTTCCTGCGGGAACCCCGTCATGGGCTGCCCGGAGGCGCCGGTCTCGGCCAGAAGGTTCTCGCCCAGGTTCCGGAGCCCTGCCACATTCGTGAAGCGGGCCAGCTCGAGCCGCCCGATCTCCACCGGATCCACGGTTCCCGGGACCTGGGCCGCCACCACGCCATTGCGGGAGATCGTGATCTCCGAGGCGTCAATTGGAATCGTCACTTCGGGGAGGACGGGGTAGCCGGCCTGCGTCACGAGAACGCCCCGGTCCGACACGGTGAGGTTTCCGTCGCGGGTGTAGGCCATGTCGCCGTTGGGGGCGCGCACCTGGAGGAAGCCCTCGCCCTCGATGGCCACGTCCAGGGAGCGTCCGGTGGGCTGGAGCGGCCCCTGGGCCCCGATGCGCTGCACCGAGGCGAGGCGGGTGCCCCGTCCGATCTGGATGGCCGAGAGGACGTCGGCGCCGTCCTCGCCCACGGGCTGGGCCTCGCGGACGGTCTGGTAGAGCAGGTCCTCGAACTGGGCGCGGGAGCGCTTGAAGGCCGTTGTGTTCACATTGGCCAGGTTGTTCGAGATGACCTCGACCCGGGTCTGCTGGGCCATCATGCCGGTGGCGGCGGCGCGGAGTGCGGGGTCCATGGAAGTCTCCTTGGGGGGCGGGGTTGCAGTGCGTTCGAGAAGCGCGCGAAAGCCCGGGGGCTCAGCTCACCCGCCCGAGGGTGTTGGCCACCTTGTCCAGCACGCCGTCCAGCACATGCATGGAGCGCTGGAGGGTGGCGTAGGAACGCTGGATCTCGATCATGTCGGTCATGGCCAGAACGGGCTCCACATTGGAGCCTTCGAGGGCGCCCTGGTGCAGTCGGAGGGTGCCCACCGTCTCGAGCCCCATCCCCTCGGCGAGGGCAAAGTGGCCCGCGGCTCCGGGAAGGAGGGCGGCCTCGGCCGGGCCGAGGGGGCGGTTGGCCGGGGCTGCATCCCCCGGGAGGGGTGCTCCCGCCGGGTCAAGGGCCGCCCCCTCCTGCACAGGGGCCCCTCCGAGAAAGACGGGGCGTTCCACCCGGAGCGTTCCGATGTGGGCATCGCCCACATGGAGGCCGCCCCGGTCATCAAAGACCGGATTTCCCTCGGGGAGGAAGAGGTCGCCCCCCTCCCCCTGCACCGGGTGGCCGGCCGAATCCACCAGGCGGCGGTCGGCATCGAGGTGGAAGCTGCCATGTCGGGTGAGGCGCTCCCCCTCCGGAGTCCGGACCACGAAGAAGCCCTCTCCCTCGAGCGCCAGGTCCAGCGGGCGCCCGGTGGGAGAGACGGGGCCGGGGGACACCGTCCGTGCCTGCTCGGCCACGGGGCCCTCCCCTTCGAGCCCGGGGAGGGTGAAGATCCGGTCGGCCCGGAAGCCCGGGGTGGAGGCATTGGCCAGGTTGTGGGCCGATACCTGCTGGCGCTGCTCCAGCACGCGGAGGGCCTGTCCGGCAGCCCGGATGGGCGAGGGACCGCTCACCGGAAGCTCCCGCGCCGCGAGGCGCCCGGGGCATAGGTAAGGGGGGCGCCGCGCCCGGTGGAGAGGCGTGCCGGGGTGCGCCCGGCAGACCCGGAGTGGGCCGACGTTGGGGCACCCGGATGGCCTTGTCCCACCCGGGCGTGCGCCGCGGCGACGCCCTGGGCTGCCACCCGCGCAGGGGGGGGGTCGAAGGTCGGAGCCACCGAGGCGCGGACCAGGGGGAGGAGATCCCGGGGAATCCCGGCCACCCGTGCCAGCTCCGCGTCAGGCATGCTGGTCCCGGCGGCGGCGGCGACGAAGGGGTGGGTCCGGGGGCGCGGGGGGACCTCCACCGGTCCCCCTGCTCCGGCCGTGCGGCCCTGGAGCTCCCGGGCCACGCGCCAGAGGAGGAGGCCGCCGGCCAGGAAGGCCGTGGCCACCCCGGTCACGACGCCGGCAAGGGCCAGGTCGCCGCCGGGAAGCTGGAGAAGGTCGAGACCGAGGCTCATGCGTCGAGACCTCCGGCCGCCCCGGTACCCAGGCGGGCCTCGAGCCGCTCCCGAAGGGTCCGGACCGCCTTGGACCGGATCTGCGAGACCCGGGATTCGGTCACGCCGAGCACGGTGGCGATTTCGTGGAGCTTGAGCTCCTCGAAGTAGGAAAGGGAGACCACGAGGCGTTCCCGCTCCGGAAGCTCCAGGATCTCGTCGCGGAGAATCCGGGCTCGTTCCCGCCGCTCGAGCACCTGCTCGGCCGGAATGGATTGCTCGTCGGGAATCACGTCGCCGGTGTAGGCCCGGGCACCCCCGGGAAGGCGAAGGGGACGATCCAGGGGCACGCTCTCCGCCCGGAGGGCGTCACGCTCCCAGGTTGCCACGTCTTCCGGGTCGGCGCCCAGGTGGTCCGCCACCTCGGCCAGGGCAGGCTGGTAGCCGAACTCCTGGGCCAGCTCCTCCCGGGCCCGGGTGAGTTCCCGCTGGCGGCGCCGGGAAGTGCGACCCAGGGGATCGCGCCGACGCAGCTCGTCGAGAATCGCACCCTGGATGCGGGGGGTGGCGAAGGTGCTCACCGCCAGGCCCCGTTCGGGGTCGAACTTCTCCAGCGCCTCCATGAGGCCGAGGGTACCGGCGCTGACCAGGTCATCGATCTCGATGTCCAGGTTGCGTCGGCGAAGCACCTGCCGCGCCACGTGGTGAACGAGGGGGAGGTGCTCGAGGAGGAGTCGGTCCCGCTCGGAGCGGGCGCCGGTCTCCAGTCTGTCTGTGGTGTGTGCCGCTTCCATCCGATCGACTCCATGACACCGGGAACACAGGGGTTCTGGACTTCTCTTGGGCAGGGAGCGTACCAGTGTGGGATCGCGCCCCGCGTATCAGCCTTAAAACGTTGTTTTTACGGCACTTACGGGATCCCCGGGGGGCTCGCTCGAGGACCGCCCTGCCCGGCCGATTCCTCCGCCGGAAGGCCCGCCCGGAAGACTCACCCGACCCAGGGGCGGGTGATGTTTCCGGGAGCGGCTCCCCCCGTTTCCGCAGGGGTGCCCTGGACCGGGCGTACCGGGTGGGCGGGGTTCAGCCCTCCCGGGTGACCGGCGCGTACGCCCCCTGGCCGGGCCCCGGGGCTCCCCCCCTGGAGGGGGGAAGGCGGCCCCCCTGCGGGAGGAGCGGGAGAGGCGCCCACGAGTCCCCGGAGGGCGCGAAGGGCCGGGGTCTCCCCCAGGGTGGCCAGGCTCTCGCCCGAGACGGAGGCACCCGAGAGCGCGGGATCCGGGGGAAGCACGGCCTCGAGGGGGATCTCCCGCCCGAGGAAGTTGCCCGCCGCCTCCTGGATGACACCGGCCACGGAACGTCCATCGGCCGGAGAAGCCCGGTTCACCGCAAGCCCTGCGGGGAGCTCGGGAACGCGTTCTCCCACGGCCTTGAGAAGGGCGTAGGCCCCGGCGGCGGCCACCCGGTCCCGCTGGGCCACCACCAGGAGCCGTCCTCCACCCGCCTGGGTCGCGGCGTGGACCGAATCCACCCGGGATCCGGCGTCCACCACCACCTGGTCAAAGGCCGGGTAGAGGTCCATGACGCGCCGAAGGAGGAGGGGGTAGGCGGAGGCCTCGGCTCCCACCTCCCGCCCCCATCCTCCGGCAGGAATGAGTTCGAGCCCCGGCGCCACCGGACGCAGGAGGTCCCGGGGGGTGATCCCCCCCCGGTCCAGGTCGGTGATCCCCGCCACCTCCCCCTCGATCCCGAAGTGGAGGGGGAGTCCCCCGGGGCCGGCCTCCACGAGGAGGGTGCGGGCCCCGGCACGGGACCAGGCCAGCGCAAGGAGTCCAGCCAGGGTGGATGCGCCCACCCCGCCCTTTCCGCCCGCCACCACCAGAACCCCCTCGTGGGGATCGGAGGGGGCGCGTCCCGAGCGTCGGACCCACTCCCGGAGTCCGTCGAGGGAGCGACTCATCCCAGCTTCCGGGCCGGCACCGCCCTGGGTCCGGCGGTGCCGAAGGCCGTGGGGAAGGGGAGGTGGGCCAGGCGATCGGGCGCGGACACGGCATCGAGAAGCCCGGGGAGGGCCGGACGAAGCACGCCGGGAAGTTCCGCCCCCCCGGTGACCCAGCGGGCCGGGAGACAGGCGGCCCGGGCGACCTCCAGAACCTCTCCTTCGCGTCCCGCCTCGTCCATGTTCGTGAAGAGGACGTGGGTCGGGCGGCAGGGCTCGAGTCGCCGGTGAAGATCCCGGACCACCGAGGGGCGGAGTCCGGCGGAGCAGACCCACTGGATCTGATCCGGGTCCACGGCCCGGAGGGTGTGCATCCACTCGGCCAGACCGTCCTCGGAGGGGGTGAGGCGTCCGGGGGTGTCCACGAGGATGACCTCGCACTCCCGAAGACGCCGGATCGCGCCCTCCACATCGTCCGGGTGGTGGGCGACCTCGACGGGGAAGCCCGCCACCTCGGCGAAGAGGCGGATCTGCTCCACGCTCCCCACCCCCCAGGTATCGAGGGTCAGGATCCCCACCTTCCGTCCCCCGTAGGCCCGGGGGTTCAGGGCGAGCTTCATGAGGGTCGTGGTCTTCCCCGCACCGGCGGCGCCCACGAAGGCCACGATGGGGGGACGCACCCGGTGCGCCTCCCGAAGCTCCAGCACGGCAGGCTCGGCCTCGATCTGTCGACGCAGCGCTTCCACCTCGTCGGGGTTCGCGGCCAGCACCTCCACGCTCCCCCCGCGGGCGGGCCCGCTTCGGAGGATCATGGCGTCGGCACCCAGGGTGCGCTGCACCCGGAGCATGACGGAGGAGAGGTCGGGGCCGGTGAATCGCTCAACGTTCATGCTTCATCTCCCAGGTGGCGACACTTTCGAGGTTGACCTGCGGGGGGAGCTCTCCCAGCGAGAGCACCGGAATGTCGGGCAGGACCGGCTCCAGGAGCCGGCGAATCCCCACGCGCATGGTGGGGGCGGTAATGAGGGGGCGGGGGCGCCCGTCGCGGGCATGGGTCCGGGCCAGCTCGTCGAGCCCGGTAAGCGCCCGGGTCATGGCGCCTGGCTCCACCACGTCGTTCCCCTCCCCCGGCCGGGGGGAGAAGAGACGGGTGAGGGCCGCCTCGAGGCGGGGCCCCAGCGTGATCCCCCGGATCGTGCCGTCGGCGTCGGCGTTGGCCTCGGCGATGACCGGCCCCAGGGCCCGGCGCACCTGCTCGGTGAGGGCCTCCGGGTCCTTTGTCCGGTCCGTGGCGTCGGCCATGGTCTCGAGCACGGTGACGAGGTCCCGGATGGGCACCCGCTCCCGGAGGAGGCGCTGGAGGACCCGGTGGAGAACCCCGATGGAGACCCGGGCCGGAACCACCTCTTCCACGAGGGCCGGATAGCTTTCCTTGAGGGTGTCCACCAGCTCCTGCACATCCTGGCGGCCCAGGAGTTCGGCGGCATGCTCCTTCAGAACCTCCATGAGGTGCGTGGAGAGCACCGTCCCCGGCTCCACCACCGTCCACCCCGAGGCTTCCGCCTCTACCCGGTCCGTTTCCCGGATCCAGCGGCCCGGAAGGCCGAAGGAGGGATCCACCGTCTCCTCGCCGTCCACATCGGCGATCACGTCGCCGGCGTCGAGGGCCAGGAGGAGGCGGGGGCGAAGCGACCCCCGGGCCACCTCGTTGCCGCGAATCCGGATGACGTAGGCGGCAGGCTCGAGGCGCACGTCGTCCCGGATCCGGATGGGGGGAACGAGCACGCCGAGGTCCATGGCCGCCTGCTTCCGGAGGAGGCGGATCCGCTCCAGGAGGTCGCCTCCCTGGTCCTGATCCACGAGGGGGATGAGGGCGTACCCGATCTCCAGCTCCACCGGATCGATCTGGAGGAGGTCCTGGACCGGGCTCCGCTCCGGGGCCTGGGGCTCGGCGATCTCTCCCACCGGGGCGCCCGAGGCCGAGGCCAGCGCGGGGGTGAGAGAGACCTCGGGGGCGTACCAGGCGGCGATCCCCGCCATGATCCCCAGCGCCAGGAAGGGGACGGTGGGGAGCCCGGGCACGAGGGCCAGGAGCCCCAGGAAGCCGGCGGCGATCCAGAGCGGACGGGCCTTCCCTCCGAGCTGGGTCACGAGGGTGGCACCCACGCGTCCTCCCCCCGAGCTCGTGACCATGATTCCCGCCGCCGTGGCCACCACGAGGGCGGGGATCTGGGTCACGAGGCCATCGCCCACAGTGAGGATCGTGTACTCGGTGAAGGCCCGGCCGGCGGGCATCCCCCGCTGGACCATCCCGATGAAGATCCCCCCGACGATGTTGATTCCCGTAATGAGAAGCCCGGCAATGGCATCTCCACGCACGAACTTGGCTGCACCATCCATGGCGCCGTAGAAGTCGGCCTCGTCGGAGATCTCCTCCCGGCGGCGGCGGGCCTCGTCCTCGTCGATGAGGCCCGCGCTCAGGTCGCCATCGATGCTCATCTGCCGCCCGGGCATGGCATCGAGGGTGAAGCGGGCCGCCACCTCGGCCACGCGCCCCGACCCCTTCGTGATCACGATGAAGTTGATCCCCACGAGGATGAGGAAGATGACCACCCCCACCACGTAGTTCCCGCCGATGACGAACTCCCCGAAGGACTCGATGACCTTCCCCGCATCCCCCTCCCCCAGAATGAGCCGGGTGGAGCTCACATTGAGGGCCAGCCGGTAGAGGGTGAGGAGAAGGAGGAGGGAGGGGAAGGCCGAGAAATCCAGCGGCTTCTCCGCATTCAGGGCCGTGAGGAGGACCAGGAGGGAGAAGGCAATGCTGAGGGCCAGGAGGAGGTCCAGGAGGAAGGGGGGGAGGGGGAGGACCAGGAGGCCCACCACGAAGACCACCCCCACCACCACGAGGACCTCTCCCCGAATGGGGAACCGGGCCAGGAGCCCGCCGCTGCCGCTCTCGCCTGGCGCGCTCATGCCACCCCGCTCCCGGCCCAGGACGCACCGCGCTGGGCCCGCTCACGGAAGACGAAGGCCAGGACCTCGGCCACGAGGACGTAGAACTCCACCGGAATGGGCTCCCCCACCCTGGCACCGGCCAGGAGGGCGCGGGCCAGGGGCTTGTTCTCGATGATGGGAACGCCCGCAGCCTTGGCGCGCTCCCGGATCCGGAGCGCCGTCTTCCGGGTGCCCATGGCGAGAACGATGGGGGCCGGGGCGATCTGCGGGTCCCACTTGAGGGCCACGGCCACATGGGTCGGGTTCGTGAGAACCACATCGGCCTCCGACACGGAGAGCATCATCCGGCGCCGGGCCAGGGAGCGCCCCATGGAGAGGCGCCGGGCCTTCACGTACGGGTCCCCGTCGGTTTCCTTCTGCTCCCGCTTCACCTCCTCGTCGCTCATCCGCATGTTCCGCTCATTCTCCCACACCTGGTAGGTGTAGTCCGCCACGGCGGGGAGGATGTAGAGGAGGCCGGCCAGCACCAGGAGGCGGAAGGCCGAGTCCCGGATCAGCTCCAGAAGGGCCAGGGGATGCTGCTGAACCAGGAGGGGGATCCGGTTCCAGGCCAGGTAGAGGACCATGAAGATCGCGCCCCCGATGATGGCCATCTTGAGGATGGACTTTCCCAGCTCCATGGCGGCCTTCCACCCCCAGATCTGCTTCGCCTTCTTGATGGGGTCGAGCTTCTCGAGTTTCGGGGTGATGGGCTCCACCGAGAGGGTGCCCCGTCCCTGCACACCGGCCACGGCCAGCGCCATGAGGCCCACGAAGACCACCACCGGGGCCAGCGTCCCCAGAACGACCCACCCCACCGAGCGGAGCCATGCGGTGGTGGCGGCCACCCCTTCCGGGGGTGCCGTGACACGGGCGAGGCCCTCGCCATAGATCTCGAGGACACCCCGGGCCAGGGTGGGCCCGGCGAGCCCCACCACGGCGGCCCCCACGAGAAGGAGGACCGCGGCGTTCAGCTCGGTGCTCTTCGGTACCTGACCCTTGCGCCGGGCATCTTCCCGGCGCTTGGGCGAGGCGGCATGTGGCTTGTCGGCCGGGCCCTTGTCGCTCACGGCCCCTCCTCCGGCGTCATGCGAAGGAGAATCCCGTCCCCGATTCCCTGGAACTCGGCGGGCCACCCGGCCACCAGGTACCCGAGCATGGGCACGGTGATCCCAAGCACGAGAAAACCCATTCCGATCTGGAGGGGGAAGGCCGTCATGAGGACGTTCATCTGCGGAACCGTCCGGGCCAGCACCCCCAGCGCCACATTCCCGATCGTCACGGTGGCAATCACCGGTGCGGCGATCTGGAGCCCCAGGGCGAAGAGCCGGCTCCCCGTTTCCACGAGCGCCATGGCCCCGTCGGGGTGAATCCCGGACCCGGGACGGACCACTTCGAGGGAGAAGGCGGCCGAATCCAGGACCACCCGGTGCCCCCCCACCGCGAGGAAGGCGGTGACGGTCATGAGGCTCAGGAGCTGTCCGAGCACCGGGAGCTGGGTGTCGGAAAGCGGATCCAGGAGGTTCGCGCCCGAGAGCCCGGTCTGCACGGCAACGAAGTCGCCCGCCGTCTCGGCGGCGTACACGAGGATCCCGGCGGCAAACCCCAGGGTGAACCCCACGAGGAGTTCGCCCAGGATCGTGGCCGGATTCACCTCGGCCACCCCGCCCCCCGCAGCGAGGGCCGCAGGGAGGAGGAGGAGCACGAGGAGCGCCGTCACCGCCGCCTTCAGCTGAAAGGGGAGGAAGCGGGCCGAGAGCATGGGGGCCATGAGCATGACCCCGGTCACCCGGAAGAGGAGGAGGGCGGCGGCCGCCGTGCCCCCAGGGGCCAGAAAGGCGTCCAGGATCATCCCGCGAACCCCGGGAGGGCCTGGAAGATCTCGGTGGTGTACTGCACCATCCGCTGGACCATCCAGGGGAGGAGGAGGAGGAACCCGACCCCGATGGCGAAGAGCTTGGGCACGAAGGCGAGCGTCTGCTCCTGCACCGAGGTCACGGCCTGAAGCACGCTCACGGCCAACCCCACGAGGAGGGCGATCACGAGGAGGGGTCCGGCCATGAGGAGGGCGGACCAGAGGGCCTCCCGGGCCAGGTCGAGAACGAGGGTATGGGGCATGGTTCGTTCGTTCCGGCGGTCAGCGGAAGCTCTGGACCAGGCTTCCCACCACGAGCCCCCATCCGTCCACGAGCACGAAGAGGAGGAGCTTGAAGGGGAGGGAGACCATGAGGGGGGGGAGCATGAACATCCCCATGCTCATGAGGACCGAGGCCACCACGAGGTCGATGACCACGAAGGGGAGGAAGAGGGCGAACCCCATCTGGAAGGCGGCCCGAAGCTCGCTCGTCACGAAGGCCGAGGTGACCACCACCAGGGGGAGCTCGTCCACGGACTCGGGCGGTTCCTCGCCCCAGAGGTCGATGAAGAGCGCCAGGTCCTCGTCGCGGGTGGCGTTCATCATGAACTCCCGGAAGGGGAGGCTGGCCGTGCCGAGCATTTCCACCTCTTCCATCTCCCCGGCCATCCAGGGCTGGACCGCGGTGCGGTGCGCCTCGGTGAGGGTCGGGGCCATGATAAAGCCCGTGAGGAGGAGGGAGAGGGCGGTCAGGACATGGGCGGGCGGGGCTGCCTGCGCTCCGAGAGCCTGCTTGAGCAGGTGGAGGACAATGAGGATCCGGGTGAAGCTCGTCATGAGGAGGAGGAGGGTCGGGATCAGGGTCATGAACCCGATGAGGAGCACCGCACCCACCGGCCCGGTGACCCGGAGTCCCCCCTCGTCGCCCTCCCCGCCCAGGCGCAGATCCATGTCGGGGAGACTCCCTCCCTCCACGGCCTGCCCCGGGGTCTGGGCCAGAAGCTCACCCCCTCCGCCAGGGAGGAGACCGGCCATCCCTGCCCCCAGGAGGAGCACGCCCAGGGAGAGCGCCGCCCCGGTGGGGGCGAGGCGCCGGACCCACTGAAGGGCCCGCCGGGCCAGCTCGGTCCGGAGCCGGTTCCACCACCCGCCCCCCGAGGCCGGGCGCCCCAGGCTCCGAACGGCCCGGATCTCGGCCTCGAAGGCCCGGAATCCGGCCTCGCTCCTGGAAGCTGGCCCCGGGATCGAGGCTTCCTCCTCCCGGAGGGGTGCATTTCCACCCTTTCCGGGCGAACCCCCGAGGGTCCGGAGAAACCGTACCCCCCCCTCCCCGCAGGAGAGGAGGAGACGCTCCCCCTCCACCTCCACCAGGACCACACCCTGCCGCGGGGCCACCCCGATGCGCCGGACCACCCTGAGCTCGACGGCGTCGGTCGGGAGGGCAGCGCCCATTCCGGGGTTCCGCCGCACGAGGTGGGCCAGGACGAGGATCGCCCCCACCACGAGGAGGGTGGCCGAGGCCACGGAGAGGAAGGTGCCCATGGTCAGTTCGCGGCGCCGGCGAGGGTGTTCGGATTGGCGAGAATGCGGGTAATCCGGACGCCGAACTGCTCGCCCAGAACCACCACCTCTCCCTGGGCGAACTTCCGATCGCCCACGTAGAGATCCACCGGCTCCCCGGCCAGGCGGTCGAGCTGCACCACCGAGCCGCGCCCGAGGGAGAGGATCTCCTGCACGGGGAGGCGGGTGCGCCCCAGCTCCACCGACACGGGGAGGGGGAGGTCGTAGAGGAGGGAGAGCCCGGCGGGAGCCGCGGGTACCGGTTCCCCGGCCCCTGCGGACGCCCCGCCTTCGGGGAGTTCGTCGAAGTGGGCAGGGGCTTCCTGCCCGCCGGCGGCCATGATGGCCTCGATCTCGTCGTCGTTCATGGGTCAGTCGTCCAGGGGAAGGGCATGGGTGGGAGGAGTCTGGTCAGACCGGGTCCGCCGCTCGATGGCCACGGCACGGTGGCGGCCCCGTCGGCCCGGACGCGCCATGTACCGCGGAAGCCCGGCAACGCGGACCTCCAGCTCTGTGTCGGGCGCAAACCCGGTGGAGAGCAGGTCCCCCTCCCGAAGCGCCGAGAGGGTCCCCAGGGGGAGGTTGAAGGCGGGGAAGCGGGCGGAAATGCCCAGCCCGGCGCGGCGGACATGGTCGGCCATCCGGAGCTGTTCATCGCGCCGCTCGGCCTCCGTGCCCCGGGCCTGGGTGAGGCGCCGGTTCCCTTGGCCGGAGAAGAACTTCTCCAGGGCGGGAAAGGGGAGGCAGACGAGAATGAGAGAAGAGATGTTCTGGACCTTCACCTGCACGTGGGCCACGAGAACCGGGTCCTCCGGACTCGTGATCTGGAGCATCTCGGGAACGGACTCGAACCCGGTGACCTTCGGCTCCATGGCCACGAAGTCGTGCCAGGCCTCGCGAAGCTGGAGGGCGAGGCGGTCCACCACGAGCTGGACCACCGCCCGCTCCATGAGGCTGAAGGCCCGCACCGGCGCATCCACCTCCCCGGCACCCCCGAGAAACCGATCCACGAGGTAGTAGCCGAGTTCGCGCCCCACCTCCACAACGCCGGGGCTCTGCCCGCCGAGACCCAGCTCCAGCACGTACGAGGAGCAGGGCGAGGGAAGGGCAAGGGTGAACTCCCCGAAGGTGAGGGGCTCGACATTCTCGAGTTCGAGGGTAATGGCATCCCGGACCCGCCCGGCGAACCAGCCCTCAAGCCCCTTCGTGACCAGGCCGTAGATGGCACGGAGCGAGCTGAGCTGCTCCTTCGAGATCCGGGAGGGACGCTGGAAGTCGTAGAGCCGGACCTCGGCGTCCTGCTTGGCTCCCCGCGATGCCCGAGCCTGACCTCCACCCCGGAAGAGGGCGTCGATCTCGCTCTGTGACAGGGAGTCGGCGGCCATGCTCATCGCCTTACTGGAGGAGGAACTGGGAGAAATAGACCCGCCCCACCGGTGCGTCTCCTGCAACCTCCCGTGCCACATTGCGCACGATGGCTTCGATCTCGGGACGGCGGGCGGCATCGGTGAGGTCTTCCACACCCCAGGCACCCAGAGCCCGGAGGATTCCGTCGCGGAGCCGTGCGTCGGACCGTTCCAGGGTCGGGAGCGTCCGGTCCGGGTCGGCCTCGATGGAGGCGCTCACGATGAGGAATCGGCGCCCCTGCGTCCCGGCGGGGTTCACCACCAGGTTGTCCAGGGCGAAGAGGGCCCACTCGGGCTCCGATGCTGCGGACGCCCCCGCTTCGGGTGTGGAGGCGACCAGGGAGCCCGCGCCGGCCAGGGCTCGGTCCGCCACGAAGGTCCCCGCACCGGCTCCGGCACCTCCCCCTGCCAGAAGGGCCACGAGGAGGAGCGGGATCATCCCTCCCCCCTTCTTCCCCTTCTTCCCCTTCTTCGTCGGGAGTTCGTCGTTCATCTCTTCGGCCATCGTCGCCACGCGCATCCTGGTGGTCCGGGGTGGAACCGCAGGAGGGGCGATCGGGTCCGGGCTGGCCGCCCACGTACCCCTCCGGTCTGTGCACCCGGAAAGGGGCAACGACCATACCACCCCCGGCCAGGGCCGCGAGGTGGCGAGTCAAAGCATTGGTATTGTTGGACTTGGAATGCGTCGAGACGGACGCTGGAAGGTCCGGACACCCGGGGGCACGGTGGCCGGCGCAGAGGGGGGCGGAAGAATCACCCCAGGGCAGACCGGGGGATTCTTCCGGCTTTCCCCCGGGAACCACGACGGGGCCGATCCCGCCGCCGCGGAGGGGAGGGGGAGGCACGACGGGGCCAGCCCCGCCGTTGCGGGGGGGAGAGGAGAGGCCGGCATGTCACCGGCCCTCCTCCCCTCCCCCCCGCATCAGGGATCATCGCTTGAGGGTCACCACTTCCTGGAGCATCTCGTCGGAGGTGGAGATCACCCGGGCGTTGGACTGGAAGCCCCGCTGGGTGGTGATGAGGTTCGTGAACTCCTGGGCCAGGTCCACGTTCGACATCTCCAGCGCACCGGCGGTGATGGAAGACTGGCTCCCTTCCCCGGCAAAGCCGATCACGGCCTGCCCCGAGTTGGGCGACACGGCGTACTGGTTGTCCCCCACCCGGATGAGGCCCGCGGGGTTGTTGAAGTCGGCCAGGGCGATCTGTCCCAGCATCAGCGTGACTCCGTTCGTGAAGGCACCGAAGATCGTTCCGCTGCTGTCGATGGAGAAGCGCTCGAGATCGCCCATGGTGAAGCCGTCCTGCTCCCGGACGACCGCAGTGGAGGGCGCCGCGAACTGGGTCAGCCCCGAAAGCCCGCCGATCTGCCCGAAGTTGAGGTCCAGGGTGACGTTGTCCGCTCCCGAATCCGGGGTGAAGACAAACGGAGCGCCGGGGACCGCCGCCAGCCGTCCCTCATTGTCGAAGGTGAGGGTTCCGGTTGCGCCGGAGACGATCGTCCCGTCATCTACCGTGAGCTCGTAGCTCCAGGTGGGCGGGTTGCCCGGCTGCTTCTCGAAGGCGATGGTCACCGGGTAGGCGACCCCCATCCGGTCGTAGACGGTGACCGTGGTCTCCCGGATCGTTCCATCGGCCGCCTCGGCATTCAGGTTCCCGGAAAAGGTCACGTTGGCCGTGGCTCGGGCCGGAGACTTCTGGCCGAAGGGGAGGATCACGTCCTGGATCGTGTCGGTGAGAACGCCATCGTCATTCGCGAGCCGTCCCTGCACCACGAACCCGTTCGTGGCGGCCACCATCCGGCCGTTGGCGTCGAGCTGGAAGTTTCCGGCGCGGGTGTAGAAGCGCTGGGCTCCGTCCGATACCACGAAGAAGGAATCGCCCTGAATGGCCAGGTCGGTGTTCACCCCGGTGGACTCGAGGCTCCCCTGCGTGAAGAGAAGGTCGATGGAGCCGATGTTCATTCCGAGTCCGACCTGGACCGGGTTCGTTCCGCCGCTCACATCGGCGGTATCGCCCGGGGGCCGGCTCGCGCCCTGAAGGATCTGGGCGAAGCCTTCCTTGAAGGTGACGCGGCTGGACTTGAAGCCCACCGTGTTCACGTTGGCGATGTTGTTCCCGATCACATCCATTCGGGTCTGGTGGTTCCGGAGTCCCGAGACCCCGGAGAAGATGGACCGCATCATGGTGCTGCCTCGTTTCGGTTGAGGTGTAGGTGGGTCGAGGCGTCCGGGTCAGGGACGACGATCCAGGATCTCGACGACGGAGCCGAGGGGGATTTCCACCCCGGCGGCAAGGAGCATGGCCCCACGGCTTCCGTACCGGACGCCGTCCACGAGGGCTCGGGTGAAGGTGAGCACCTCCACCGCCTCGCCCTCGTCGTCCGTGAGGTCGAGCCGGTAGGTATAGTTCCCCGGGTCCAGCTCGGTCCCGGGGGGGAGAGAGAGATCGTTCCGGCCTGCAGGGAGGGAGCCGACGTTCTCCCGAAGGACCTCGTTTCCGGCTCGGTCCAGAATGACCAGGGTCCCCGTTCCCCCCTTCCCTCCCACCGATACCGAGAGGGTAGTGGGGGTGGTGAGCCCGGTTTCCTCATCCGGGGGAGCCACGGTGAAGCCGTTCCCCACGGCGAGGATCTCCTTTCCGATGGCGTTCATGGCCGAGGCGTTGTTCTGCGCCTCCTGGAGTTCCATCGTGGCCTTCACCCCGGCCTTCCCCGTGGCGTTCAGCTCGATGAGCTGCTCCACCTGGGAGAACTGGGCCAGCTGAGAGGCGAACTGGTCCGGCTCCATGGGGCTCAGCGGGTCCTGGTTGCGGAGCTGTGCCACCAGAAGCTGGAGGAACTCGTCGCGACCCAGGGCAGCATTTCCCATGAACCCGCCGCCTGCGGGGGCGGACTGGGCGCCGCCCCCTCCGCTCACTTCACCGATCATCGTGCATCCTCCCTGAAGTGACGGGCGAAGTCGCCGGTACCGGGTTCATCCCGGTCCGGGGCCTTCCCCCTCTGGCGGGCATCCCCCTCGGAACGCCCGTCGTCCTTGCTTCCCCCGGCATCGCCATCGCCGCCGGAAGTCATGCCCCGCTCACCCTCCCGGGTGGGGGCGGATTCCACCCCGCTCCACCGCACGCCCAACCGGTCGGGCTCGAGCCCGCGTTCCGCGAGGGAGGTGCGAAGCTCTCCCAGCCGGAGACGGAGGGCCCGAGCCTGAAGAGGGTCGGTGGCAGCGATCTCCGCCGAAACCGAGCTTCCCCGCATCCCCAGACGAAGATCCGTTCCCGCACCATCCACGTTGTCGAGCGACACGGAGAGGTTGCCGGAAGGCCCGGCAGCGGCCTGGAGCGCCCGGACCTGCTCGGCCCGGAAGAGGGTCGAAGCCCCCACGGCTCCGGGCGCGGCCGCACCTCCCACCGGGAGTCCGCCCCCGCCGGCCTGGGGGAGGATCCCCCCGGCGCCCGTCAGCCCCGGTACTCCGCCCTGCCCCCGGGTCCGCCCCTGGAGGAGTCGCTCGAGAAGTCGGTCGCGCTCGCCGGACGAAAGGGTGCGCAGCCCCTCGGTCGGGGACCGGGTCGACGTCTCTCCCTCGGTCTCGCCCAGGGTCGAGGGCCCGGAAGAACCCTCCCCGTTGCTTCCCCCACCCCCGGTGCCTTCCCCTCCCTTCCCTGCATCTCCTCCCACCCCCGAGCCCGGCGCTGCTGCGCCGTGGGTCCCGGGAATCCCCACGGGGGTCACCCCCAGAACGGGGTTCGGGAAGCCGGAGAGGGCCCGGGGAAGGAGCTCGGGTATGGCCTCGATCCCCACGCTGCCCATGGCTCCCGGCCCCTTGCCCTCCGCCGTCACGGGGAGGCCGCCCAGGGTTCCGAGGGCGCCCGGGAGAATCCCCCCGGGGAGCCCGCCCCCGGCGAAGCCGCCGATCGATCCGAACCCGATCCCACCCCCTCCCCGGATCCCGGAGACGCCCCCTGCAGACGATGCAGGGGACGCGCGGTTCTCCGGCGCGGAGGGGCCATGGTTTCCGGGTCGGGCCACGGCGGCCACCCGTGCCACACGGGCCACCCGTGCCACCCCCCGGAAGCCGGAATTGCCGGCCACCGGCGCCTCCAGGTCCACGGGGCGAAGCTCGGAAAGCGGCGGGAGGGACACCCCGGCGCGGGAGGCACCCCCGTCTCGACCCCCCCCTGCGGCGTGGGCATGGGCGTGCGCCGGGCCATGGGAATGCCCCCCCTGTCCCGCCGCCCCGCGCGGGAGCTCCAGGTGCCCGGGGTCCCGCATTCCGAGGGTCCGGATCCCCTCGGTCCCGGCCACCTCCTGGAGGGTCCGGAAGGCGTCCAGGTCGTCCCATCCACCATTGATGATCACATCCATGGCGTGGCCCCGGGTGTGGGCCGAGTCCCGGGTCCAGGTGACCACCGCTCCAGGGGTCGAACGACCCTGGGCGTAGAGGCGGTCCTGGCGGGCCTGGGTCCGATGGCCTTCCACCACCTCGACCCGGTGTCCATGCTCCACCCACATGCGCTCCACCACGCGCTCCACACGCTGGACGAGCTCGGGGTGGACCCCTTCGGTGTGGCGGAGGGCCGGGGCCTCGGAAGGATGTCGGGCCGACGTCGGGGACGAGGTCGGGTCGGAAGCGGCGTTCGGTCCGGTGGCCTCTTCCGTCTGGTGGGAGGCCTCGGCCGCAGCGACGGGGGCACCGCCCGCGGGGACCAGGGGAGCACGGAGGGAGACGAGCGTCTCCGTCCCGACTCCGGGAGAGGCTCCGGCGCCCCCTCCTGCGCCCTCGGCATCGGATCCGCCTCCTTCCAGGCTCCCTTCGTCGCCTTCGCCCTCCCGGGCGCCCGAGTGGACGTCCGCTCCTCCCCCGGCCAGCGCCAGGAGAAGGTGGACGAAGGGGTTCTCGGCCACGGGGGAAGCGGGCTCGCGCCCTCCCTCGCCCCGCTCCGCTCCCGACGCCTTCGCGGCGCCGGGCCGAAGGGGATCGGGCCCGGATCGGGCGCCCCCGGGTGCGGGACCCCCGGCCAGGGGGAGGAAGGCGCTCATGCGTCGCCCCCCCGGATGCGGGCCAGGTAGTGCAGGCTCCGGCCGGCCTCGTCGAGCTCGGCCTGCTCCCTCCGCCCGCCCTCTGTCGTCCAGCTCTCGTGGCGACGCTCCCGCAGACGGGTGAGGGACGCCCGGTCCTCGTGGGCCGACCGGAAAGCCCGGGCCCGCTCCTCCACGGCCGCCAGCGCCTTCTCCTCTTCGGAGGCGGCCACCTGGATGCGGGACCGGATCTGTTCCATGACGACCATCCGGTTCCGGACCGCACCCACGCGGCGCATCCCGGTGCCGGCGGTCAGGAAGCCGGTCTCCTCGGCCCGGAGGACGGCCTCGAGGGCCTCCCGGTGGGCACGGGCCTGGTCGGCGGCCATCCGGGCCCGGGTGAGCTCGGCCGCCCGGTCCTCCTCCACCTTGCGACGGCGTTCGATCACGGGATCGAGACGGAAACGGAAGGTCTTCATGCGGCTCCGCCTCCCGACCTGCGGGCGAGTTCGACGATGGTGCGGAAGACCTCGTCCGTCTCGGACGGGTCGTCCACCTCCTGGCGCAGGAGGTCCATGAGGGGACGACGGAGTCGGATGGCGGCGTCGAGGGTCGGATCGCTCCCGGCCTCGTACGCCCCCACCGCGATCAGGTCTTCCTTTTCCTGGTAGGCTGCGAGGAGTTCGAGGAGGCGGTTCGAGGCCCGGATCACGTCCCGGTCCACCACCTGCTCGCGAACACGGCTCGCACTCTGGAGGAGGTCGATGGCCGGATAGTGCCCCGCGGAGGCCAGCTTCCGGGTGAGCATGACGTGGCCATCGACCACCGAGCGGACATGGTCCGCCACCGGTTCCTGGAAGTCGTCGCCCTCCACGAGGACGGTGTAGATCCCGGTGATCCCCCCTCGCTCGCCATTTCCGGCGCGCTCCAGGAGGCGGGGGAGCTGGGCGAAGACCGAGGGCGGGTACCCGCGGGTCGTGGGGGGCTCCCCCACCGCCAGTCCCATCTCGCGCCAGGCCATGGCCACCCGGGTCACCGAATCCACCATGAGGAGGACCTCCTTCCCCTCGTCTCGAAAGGCCTCGGCAAGCGCCGTGGCCACAAGGGCACCCCGGGCCCGCACCAGGGCGGGGGCATCGCCGGTGGCCACCACCACCACGGAGCGGGCGAGGCCCTCGGGCCCCAGGGAGAGCTCCATGAAGTCCCGGACCTCCCGCCCCCGCTCTCCGAGCAGGGCGATGACATTCACATCGGCGGAGGTGCGCCGGGCCATCATCCCCAGGAGGGTGCTCTTTCCCACCCCCGAACCGGCGAAGATCCCGATGCGCTGTCCCTGCCCCATGGTGAGGAAGCCGTCCAGCGCCCGGACGCCCGTGGTCACCACCTTGCGGATGGGACGGCGGGTCAGGGGGTTGGGGGGCTCCCCGGCAATGGGGATGTAGCGAGAGGGGCCGATGGAGCCGAGGCCATCCATGGGGCGCCCCATGCCGTCGAGGACCCGTCCCAGGAGACCGGGCCCGAAGGCCACGCCGGAACTCCGGCCCTGCCGCTCCACGGCGGCACCCGGGCGAATGCCCTCCACCGGACCCAGGGGCATGAGAAGGACGAGTTCCCCCTTGAAGCCCACGATCTCGGCAAAGACGGTGTCGCCCTGGCGGCCGGTGTGGATCCGGCAGAGGTCGCCCACGGCGCCCTCCACCCCCACGGCCTCCACCACGAGCCCCACGACCCGGGTGATCCGGCCATGGATTCCGAAGCGGGAAACGCCACCGATGCGGGCCTCCAGGAGGGCCTGGGTCTCAGACATCGGCCATCTCCTCCCAGATCCGCTCGATGCAGGGGAGAACCCGGCCGTCGACGATCCGCTCGGGCGCCTCCACGATCACGTCGCCCCGCTGGAGCTCCGGGTCGGCGCTCCACTGGAGGGCCCCGGGCCGCCCCATGGAGGGAGGTGCAGACTCCCCCTGCTGGGGCCGCGCGAGCATGGAAAGGTCTTCCGGATGGAGGCGTACCTTCACCGGGACGTCGGGGGGCAGGGCGGTGAGGGCCCGCCGCACGAGGAGAGCGATCTCCGAGGGATCGTTGCGCACCTCCCGGTCGAGGAGGACCCGGGCCACCCCCAGCGCGAGGGCGCGAATGCGCTCCTCGGCGGCGGCGGAACGGGCGTCGGCCTGGGCCTCGAGGTCGGTGACGAAGCCCTCGAGGGCCGCGAGGGCTGCGGCGAATTCGGCCCGGGCCCGGGATTCTCCCTCTTCCACCCCGGCCAGGAACCCGGCCTCCTCCCCGGCCTCCCGCTCGGCCCGGAGGAGCTCGGGGTCCACATGGGCCACAGGCTCGGAGGGGTCCGCCCGGTCCGGCGCCACGGCCGGCACCCCGGGGAGCTCCTCCCACCCCCAGGGCGCCGCCTCGCGCCCCCCGCGGACGACCCGATCCAGCCCCTCGCCTCCGGGCTCACCCCACCAGGACATCGTCGCCTCCTCCGATCACGATCTCGCCATCCTCGTCGAGCTGGCGGACGGCGCCCACCACCCGGCCCTGGGCCTCTTCCACGTCGCGGACCCGGACCGGTCCGAGGAACTCCATCTCCTCGTTCAGCGCCTCCCGGGCACGGCCCGTCATGGCCGCCATGATCTTCGACTTGAGATCGTCGGAGGCCACCTTGAGGGAGAGGGCCAGATCCTTCGTCTCCACCTCCCGGAGGAGGCGGGCCACTGCGGTGTCGTCGAGGCGCAGAATGTCCTCGAAGACGAACATGAGGTCCTTGATGCTCCGCGAGAGCTCGGCATCGACCTGGGCCATCCGATCGAGGAGGTCCTTGTCCAGCCCGCCCGTGAGTTCGTTCAGGACGCCGGCCACCGCCTCGGGTCCGCCACTCTTGTGGCTGCTCCCCGAGAAGGAGACCTGGGTCTCGGACCCCATGACGCGCTCCACGAGCTGGAGCACATCGGGGAGGACCTTTTCCATGCGGGCCATTCGGTAGAGGACCCGGCTCCCCACCTCGGGGGACAGCTCCCGGAGAACGTCGGCGGTCTGCCGCCGGGGGAGGTGGGCCAGGACGAGGGCCATGGTCTGGGGGTGCTCGGGACGGAGGACCGCCGCCACCTGGCGGGGGTCGGCCTTCTGGAGCGTTCCCAGGGTCAGGGTCTCCGACATCTGGGCCTGGACCCGCTTCAGGATCTGGGTGGCCCGGGGCTCGCCGAAGGCCTTTACCAGGACCCGGCGGGCGTACTCCGTGCCTCCTTCGGCCACGAACTGGGCCGCCTCCTCCGTCTGCCGCCACTCCTCGAGGACGGCCTGGACCACCCCCGGATCCACCCGGTCCATCCGCGCGATCTCGTACGAGATGGCCTCCACGTCCTCCGGAGGAAGGGACTTGGTGATCTCGGAGGAGGCCTCTTCCCCCAGCGCCATGAGGAGAATGGCCACCTTCCGGGGGCCTGTCAGCTCCATGGAGGAGGAGGGGCGATGGAGGACCAGTCCGCTCCCCATCTCAGCTCTCCCTCATCCACGACCGCACGAGGCGGGCGGTGAGCTCGGGGTCTTCCACCGAAACCTCGGGGGTCGGTGCCACGGGGGCGGACTTCACCCGGGGCGAAGGCGATGCCGAGGCCGGAGCCACCGGCGGTGCCGCCGCTTCGCCCCCGGACGCGGGGAGTCCTGCGGGGAGACTCCGGGCCCCTGCATCGCTCTCCTCGGACCGGGCCTGGTTCGCGGCAGAGAGGGAGCGAAGCATCCCGAAACCCAGCCCGGAAGCCAGGAGGAGCCCCAGGAGCCCGAGAATGGGGCGCTGGAACCGCTCGAGCACATCCAGAATTCCCGGGGGTGCCGGGGGTGCCGCCTCCGGAAGGTCCAGCCCCACAAAGGGGAGGTTCGTCACCGTGATCCCGTCGCCCCGCTCGGGGAAGAGCCCCACGGCCTGGGCCACCAGGGCCTCGAGGCGGTCCAGCTCCTCGGCGGTGAGGGGCTCCTGGTTCACCGTGCCGTTGGCGCCGGCGATCCGTCGATGTCCCACGAGAACGGCCACATTGAGGCGCTCGATCCGGGCGCCGGAGCGGGCGAAGCTCTCCACCGAACGGGTGGGCTCGTAGGAAGTGTTCGTGGTGACCTGAGCCGCCCCCTGCTCCGGGTCGCCGGGGATGATCTCGGCCCGGCTGTCGGTGAGGGTGGCCTGCTGCTCCGGGTCCACGGCCCGCACGGTGCGCTCCAGGCGATCGAAGTCCAGGTCGGCGGCCACGCGGACCGAGACATTCCCTTCGCCCACCACCGCAGTGAGGAGTTCCTCGGCCTTCCGCTGGAGGTGACGCTCCACCTCGAGCCGGATCCGGAGCTGGCGGTCGGCGATCCCATCGACCCCGTCTTCCTCCCCGTTCTCGCTCAGGAGCCGGCCCGCATCGTCCAGGACCCGCACCCGTTCGGGCTCGAGGCCGTCCACACTTCCGGCCACGAGGGAGGCGATTCCCTGGGCGAAGCCGCGGTCGGGGCTCTGCCCGCTCGTGAGGGTCACCACCACGGAGGCCTCGGCCCCCCGGCCGGTGCGACGCAGTACGGCCGACTCGTGGATCCCCAGGTGGACCTGGGCCGATTCCACCCCCCGCATCCGGGAGATCGTGCGCTCCAGCTCGCCCTCGAGGGCGCGCCGGTAGTGGATGCGCTGGGTGAAATCCGTCATCCCCCAGGTGGGCTGGTCGAAGAGCTCGAAGCCGGGGCGCCCCTGGGTCGGGAGTCCGCCCCGGGCCAGCGCCACACGGGCACGGGCCAGGTGGTCCTCCTGCACGGAGAGCCCCGTCCCCCGGTCGTTCAGGCGATACCCGATTCCCTCGTCGTCGAGGCGCTCGGCGATCTGACCGATCTCGTCCGGGCTCCCCCCCTGGGCCAGAATCACCCATTCGGGGCGGGTGCCCCACCAGGCCAGGGCCAGGACGAGGGCCACCGTTCCCACCCCCACGGCCAGGAGGGGGAGGCGACGGTTGGGCCCTCCATCGTCAAAACGCTGCACCAGCTCACGAACCATGGTTTCCCCGGCCTCAGTTCTGCATCTGGATGACAGTCCGGTACGCCTCGGTCAGGCGGTTCCGGATCTCGATGAGGAGTTCGAGGGCGATCCCCGCCTCTTCCACTGCGGCCATGACCTGATGGATCTCGATGGGCTCCCCGTTCACGAAGGCCTGAATGGCGTCCTGCTGGGTCTCCTGAAGCTCCGAGACCTCCCCCAGCATCTGCTTGAGGGTGTCGGCGAAGCCCGTGCCCGAGGGCTCGGAGGCTGCCGGATCTCCTGCCGGTCCCACCCCGAGCATGGCCCGCTGCATGGCCCAGGCGGCCCGACCTCCTCCCCCGATGGCATCCATGATCAGACCCTCAGATCCAGGCGGAGGCCACGCATGGGGGCCTGGGTCCGTTCGGCCGCCGGGGCGCGCCCGTAGGTGAGGGGGCCCAGGGCTTCGCTCCGGGCGAAGTGGGACCGCTCCTCCGAAGTGAGGAGCGACCAGAGCTCCGGGTCCACATCGCGAGGGGCCGCCACTTCGGCGGCAACCCCACCGCCCCGAACGTCCAGCGCGTCCTGCCCCGGCGTCCGCACCCCGGTGGTCTCGGGGCGCACTCCCTCCGGCCGGGGGGCCTCGGGCCGAAGCCCTTCGGCACGTCCGTCCTCCCGATGGCCGGGCACCGTGCCCTGCAGGGCACCCAGGCCGCCCAGGGGGCGAAGGGGCGGGGTGGAGGGGATGAGGGTCATGGTGTGCGTCCTCGGGCTCGAAGGTCAGGCAGGGGGTTCAGGAGGGTCGGGAAGGGGGCGCGGGCGCGGGCGGGCGCCCTCAGATCTCGATGGACCGGCGAAGCACCGACTTCATCGCTTCGAAGACGGTGGCGTTGGCCTCGAAGAAGCGTCGGGCCTCGAGGAGGTCGACCATTTCCTGGGTGACCTCGACATTGGCGTAGCGCACGTAGCCCTGCTCGTCGGCGTGGGGGTGGCCCGGGTCGTAGACCAGGGGACCCTCCGTCAGGTCTTCCGCCACACCCGCCACCCGGACCCCCTCATCGTGGGGGCGAACGGTGGGGGAGAGGGGATCGGCCCCGGGGAGCTGCGAGGCGAGTGGGGCCAGCGGAAAGGCCAGGTTCGCCGTGGCCGGGATGGCACCTCCGGCCAGGGGGGCCACCCCATGGGCCGAGCCCCCGGGAGGGAGGGATTCGAGCTCCACGACCCGCCGCCGGAAGGGCTCGGTTCCCGGAGCGGCGGAGGTCCCGGCCTGGGCCAGGTTGAAGGCAATGGTGTCGATCCGCGCCTTCTGCGCCCGGATCCCCGACGCCGGTGCGGCAAGCCCGTTCAGGAGCCCACGCACCCCGCCCCCGCCATTCACCCCGGCGGGCATCAGCCCCCGCCTCCGACGCTGGAGCGGATCTGCCGGTATACCTGCTGGAGCATCCGGCTCGTGGCTTCAAAACGGAGCTGGTTGTCGGCCAGGGTGATCATCTCCTCCTCGAGGGAGGGGGCGACCTCGTCCCCCTGGACCCCGTCCCCGGCACGGGCCAGCACATCTCCGAAGGGCTCGAACCCCGGGGTGGAGGCATTCGCCACCCGGTGGGCCACCCCCCGCAGCTCCGCGGTGGTGCGGTCCAGCTCCCCCTTGAGTCCCTGGGGGGTCGCGTCCTTTCCAAGCAGTCGGACGAGCATGCCGAATGTCCCCTTCCGGTTCGTGGTGAATCCCGCCGCCGCACCTCGGGGAGGGCGACGTGGCCCCCCACAAGGGCAAGGGGTGTTCCAAACCGGAAGGGCCCGGGTCCAACCGCGACCCGGACCCTCTGTCCGACCACCTCAAGTGTATGTGCTGTATTGTTTTGGGGAATGCCACCCCCGCATCTCCAGGGGGCCTTCCGCGCCCGTCCGGACCCGGGAGGACGGGGGGGCCGCCCGGGTGAGGGAGGGGGGAGGCGGGTGATTCTTCCGAGCGGGCCCCGGCCCTTCCTGCCGGGTATCTCCACCGGGGGCGCCCTTCCTGCGCCGGGGGCGGGGGCCCGCGGGCAGAGCTCCAGGGGGCAGGGCTGCACGGGGCCGGGGGAGGGGCACCCGCGGGCAGAGCTCCAGGGGGCAGGGCTGCAAGGGGCCGGGATGCGGGGGGCGGGACCCGGGGCCAGTGCTGAAGGGGGTCGAGAGGAAGGGGGCAGCGCTTCCGGGGCCGGGTGGCGGGCGCCGGGTGCCCCGTCAGGGCCAGCGGGGCTCGCCCCCGAGCGCGCGGCTCGGGGCAACCCATGCCACATGGCGGGCGCTGGAGGCCGCGCGCCGAGCGCCGAACGCCGGCTCCGCGCCCTTCAGGCGTTCAGCTTTCCCCGCAGGGTCCGAACATTGATCCCGAGGAGGTCGGCGGCCCGGGTCCGATTCCCCTCGGTGACCTCGAGGGCCCGCTCGATGAGGGCGGCCTCGGCCTCGGACAGGTTCAGCGTCTCCAGGACCACGGCACCCTCGGGGAGGGTGACCACCCCCCCTCCATCCTCGGCGCCCTCGGACCCGCCCCCGGGCGATGCACCTTCCGTGGCGCCGCCCACGCCCTTCCCGGGCCCCGTTGCCAGCCCGCCCCCCCCTGGCCCCGGGCCGGCCCCGGGGATCCCCTGGGGAAGGCTGAGGCCGAAGCGCGCCGCATCGAAAGCCTCCACCCCCAGGACCTCGCCCCGGGCCAGGATCACGGCCCGCTCCACGGCGTGGGAGAGCTCGCGCACATTCCCGGGCCATTCGTGGGCATGAAGAAGATCGATGGCCTCGGGCGCCACCCCCTTCAGAGGCTTTCCCATCTCGCTGGCCGCCCGGCGAGCGAAATGGGCGGTGAGGGCCGGAATGTCCTCCTTCCGCTCCCGCAGGGGAGGGACGCGAATGGGGACCACGCTCAGGCGGTAGTAGAGGTCCTCCCGGAAGCGTCCCTCCCGGATCTCCACCGGAAGATCCCGGTTCGTGGTGGCCACCACCCGCACATCGACCCGAATGGGAACGCTCCCGCCCACCCGCTCGAACTCCTGCTCCTGGAGCACGCGAAGGAGCTTGGCCTGGAGGTCCGGGCGCATCTCGGAGATCTCGTCCAGGAGGAGGGTTCCCCGATGCGCCCGTTCGAACGCCCCCTTCACGAGCTTCACGGCCCCGGTGAAGGCCCCCTTCTCGTGCCCGAAGAGCGCGCTTTCCACGAGGGTCTCGGGGAGGGCCGCACAGTTGATGGAGACAAAGGGCCCGTCGGCCCGGTCGCTCAGGTTGTGGACGGCCCGGGCCAGGAGCTCCTTGCCGGTCCCGGACTCCCCCTCCAGGAGGACGGAGGCCCGGGCCGGCGCCACGGTGCGGATCGTGTCGAGGATCCGGGTCAGGGCTTCGCTCGCACCCACGATCTCCCGACCGCTCCGGAGCTCGGTGACCTCCTGCCGGAGACGGGCGTTTTCGCTCTGGAGGCGGAGGACCTCGAGGGCCTGGTCAATGGCCAGCTCGAGCTGGGCCGCCCGCACGGGCTTCGTGATGTAGTCCACGGCCCCCGCCTTGATGGCCGAGACCGCGTGCTCGATGGAGGCGTACCCGGTGACCATGATGAGCCCCACCTTGTGCCCTTCCTCTTCGAGAAGCCCCAGGAACTCGAGTCCCGTGGTCCCGGGCATCCGGTAGTCGGAGACGATGAGGTCGATCCCCCCGCGCTCGAGCACGGTCAGCGCAGCCTCCACGCTCCGGACGGTGACCGGACGGTGACCCGCCTCCCGCACCGCCTCCTCCATGATGCGAAGAGGCGCGGACTCGTCGTCGACGATGAGGATCGTGGCCATGGCTGGAGCGCTGGAGGAAGAAGGCGGGCGGGTGGACCGGTGGATGCGACACGCCGACCCCACATCCCTTCGGCGGTCTCGAGCCCAGGGCGGCTTCGCAGGCATCCCGACGGACCGATGCTCAAGCCCGGCGAGACCCCGTCCGATACCCAAGGGGCCGAACGACCCGGAAACCCGGGCCGTCGGGAAGGTAGGGACCGGGAAGCCGCGGGAGCAAGCGGCCCTCCACCTCCACGGGAGATCGGAAGTTGCGCATTCCGAACATCAACATGCAGCGCCGTTCCCTGGCAGGCATCCAGTCGAACATGCGCGCGGTAGACCAGGCGGTCCGTGAGCTGAGCACAGGCCTTCGGGTCTCCCAGCCCTCCGACGATCCGGCGGCGGCACGCTCCATCCTGCGTACCAACGCGAACCTCTCCGCCAACACCCAGTACTCCCGGAACATCTCCCGCGCCCAGTCACTGGCTCGCATGGAGGAAGTGGTTCTGGACCAGCTCGGCGATGTCCTGACCCGGGCTCGGGAGCTGGCGCTCTCCCAGGGAGGATCCACCGCGAACGCGGAAACCCGCGCTGCAACGGCGCGGGAGGTCGAGGAGATCCTCTCCTTCGTGCAGGATCTGGGCAACGCGAAGATCGGGGATCGATACATCTTCGGGGGCACGGAAGCTTCCCGCCCCCCCTTCGACGCCTCCGCCGACCCCCCTCTCCCTCTCCCCACCGGGAGCACCCCGGTGGAAATCGGACCGGGGCGGACCCTCGCCCCCAACGCCTCCGCCGCCGAGATCTTCGGCGATTCGGGGGTCCTTGCCTCCCTGGAGGCGCTGGCCGCCGGGCTGCGGGACAATGACCCCGATGCCATTCGGAGTGCCGAGGCCGCCGTCGACGGGGCCTTCTCCCGGGTCCAGGTCCTGGTGGGAGAGGTGGGGAGCCGGGTGAACCGCTTCGACCTGGCGGCCTCCCGGATCGAGGACCTCGATCTGAACCTCAAGGAGTACCGCTCCGACCTCCAGGATGTGGAGTTCGAGGAGGCGGTGTCCCGCCTTGCCATGGCCGAAACCGCCTACCGAGCGGCTCTCGCCGCCACCTCGCGCATCCTCGGTGTGAACCTTACCGACTACCTCCGCTGACCCCGAAATGACCCCCATGCCCGCCCTCGCCACCCCCGAAGCGCTCGGATCGATCCCCGCTCCGTCCGCCCAGGAAGGGGGCTCCGAGCCCCGCCCCGTCTTTCTGGTGCAGGGGCTTCCGGGCTTCCCGGCCTATCAGCATTACCTCCTGGAGCCGGTGGCCGAAGCCCGGTACTGGCTGCACGCGGAGGAGAGCGAGGGTCCGAGCTTCGCCGTCATCGAACCCCACCGCTTCATTCCCGGGTTCGAGATGCGGCTTCCCGAGGGGGTGAGCCGGCAACTCGGGGCCCGCGATGCGGCGGACCTCAAGGTCCTGGCCATCGTCACCC
Organism: Gemmatimonadales bacterium; assembly: GCA_050485885.1. Taxonomy (GTDB): domain Bacteria; phylum Gemmatimonadota; class Gemmatimonadetes; order Longimicrobiales; family Gaopeijiaceae; genus SKNW01. The sequence continues at coordinate 64,069 of JBJHCG010000008.1, forward strand.
TTCCTCGCACCGCCGACGCTCCCCCCACCGTGAACCTTCAGGGCGTCGTCGTCCTGAACGAATCGCGGGGTCTGGCGCGGCAGGTCATCCTCACCGACTCCCCCTTCGACGTCCGGACCCCCCTCCCTGTGGGGGGTGAAGAGCCCGGCACGAGCGCGAACTGAAGGGACGCTTTCCCGGGAGGGAGTCGAGGCCTACCTTGACTCGCGCTCCCGGGACCCGCCCGGCCGAAGGGTTGGCCTTCGAAGGCCAACCCCTCCCGCGCCCTTCAACGCCGCCCCCCGGGGCGTCACCCTCCCTGCCATGGCCCTAGGTGACCCAGCCAGCGCTGCGGAACCGGCCGATCCGGTCCCGGATCCGGCGCAGGTCCTCATGGACCCCAGCCTCCTGACCCTGGCCGATGGCCTCCTGGTGGCGCGCGATGCCGGCGAGGTCCTCGATGCGGTGGCTTCCCTGGGCCTTCGCGGCCAGGGAATGGGTGCTTCCTGGACCCATCTCCTCGTCGCCGTGGGCCCCCACGGACGAGGTCTGCCCCTGGCCGGGCGCGGGGTGTCCAGTGGAAACACCGTCTCCTTTTCCCCCCCGTTCGCCCCGGAGGCCTGGCACGCCCTCACGGGCCGGTGCTACCACCTCCTTCCCTCCTCCGGGGGCCCTCCCTCCTCCTTCCCGCCCCCGCCCCCGCCCTGGGACCAGCACCTGGCGCAGGCCTCCGAGGGGGCGACGGAGCCGGGAATCTGGCGCCTCCTTCCCCTCCTCCCGGACGGAGACGACGGGGCCTCCCCCCTGGGGGTCCTGGCGATTCGACTTCGGGGGAGCGCTCCCCCGGACGATGCCCGCTGCGCCCCCCTCGATCTTCTGGCCAGGCTCACCACCCTGGCCCTCCTCCGGGTCCGGAAGCGTGCCGATGCGGAGGCGGTCCACCGCCGGCATGCCGACCTCTTCCACTCCGTGCCCATCCCCCTTTTCGTTGCGAGTGACGGGGGGAGAATCCTGGAGGCCAACCCCGCCTTCGAGGCCCTTTTCGGGGTGTCCATTGGCCCGGAAATGGGAGAGGGGATCTGGCTCACCCACCTCCACCAGGATCCGGAGTCCTGTGCCGCCTGGCTCGCCGAGGTCAGGGCAGGACAGGCAGTGGATGCCCGGCGCGTCCCCCTCCTTGCCGGTGACGGGAGCGAGGTCACCGCCGAGATCTCCGCCGCCGCGCGAACTGCCCCCGGGGGAGGGCTTCTCGTGGAGGGGGCCATTCGCGACGTGACCGGGCAGATCGAGGCGGAACGCGAAGCGCACATCTTCACCAGCGCCCTGGTCCAGACCGATGGCGCCGTCTGCATCGCCGATGCCGGAGGCCGCATCCGGTTCGTGAACCCTTCCTTCGAGGCCATGACCGGATACCGCTCCTCCGAGCTCCTGGGGAGGAACCTGGAGGACCTTTCCACCCCCGCGGAGGCGCGGATGCCGGGAGAGGTCCGGAGCGAGTCCCTGGAACGGCTCCTCTCGGGCGAGGTGGTCCGGGGCGAGCGAACCGCCGTCCGGGCCGATGGAGGCGAGTACACCGAGGCCCGGACCGTCACCCCCATCCGGGACGCCCGCGGGCGCATCACCCACCTCATTTCCGTGAGCCGCGACATTACCGCCTCCCGGAAGCTCGAGCGCCAGTTCCACCAGGCCCAGAAGCTGGAGGCGGTAGGACGGCTGGCGGGGGGGGTGGCCCACGACTTCAACAACCTCCTCACCGTGATCCAGGGTCATGTGCAGATGATCCTCATGCAGCTCGACCCGGATAGCCCCATCCGGGGCGACCTGGAGGGCATGGTGCAGGCGGGGAACCGGGCCGGAGCCCTGGTCCAGCAACTCCTCACCTTCGCGCGAAGGGAGCCCGAACTCGTGAGTACCCCCCTCGATCTGGGGGCGGTGCTGGGCGCCATGGAGAGCCTCCTCCAGCGACTGGTGGGAGAGGACATGGAGCTGGTGGTGGAGGTGGAGGCAGGCCTTCCCCTGGTGGAGATCGACCGGAGCCGACTCGAGCAGATCCTGGCCAACCTCGTGGTGAACGCCCGCGACGCCATGCCCGAGGGCGGCACGGTCCACCTCCGCAGCTGGGGCGCCGACGGGACCGTTCCCGGGGGGGGGCGGCACCTCTTCCTGAGCGTGCGTGACACCGGTACCGGGATCCCCCTCCACCTGCAGGAACGCATCTTCGAGCCCTTCTTCACCACGAAGAAGGACGGGGATGGTTCGGGTCTCGGGCTCGCCACCGTGTACGGAATCGTGCGACAGGCGGGGGGTACGGTGCAGGTGACGAGCGCCCCGGGCGAGGGGGCCACCTTCCTCATTCAGCTTCCCGAGGCGGCCTCCCGCTCCCACCTCCATGAGGAGGGCACCGACCTCCCCCCCGACCTCCTGGCCGACCACCGGGGGTCCGAGCGCATCCTCCTCGTGGAGGATCACGATCTCGTGCGGAACATCACCCGGAGCATTCTCCGGGACCAGGGCTACTCGGTGGACGAGGCCACCACCGGGGAGGAGGCACTCCAGCTCCTCCGGGACGATGCCGAACCGGTATACGACCTGGTGATCACCGATCTCCTCATGCGGGGGATGGGAGGGGAGCGTCTGGCCGCAACGCTGCGGGCGCAGAACCCGGAATACCCCATCCTCTTCATCTCGGGGTACCGCGGCTCCGATGCCCAGGCCCAGGTGGAGATCGCGGGCCCGGCCATCGATGTGATCCCCAAGCCCTTCACCGTCCCCGAACTCATCGGGGCCGTCCGGCGGGTCCTCGAGCTCTCGCTCAGGAAGCCGCGCTGAGACCCGGCCCCCGGCCGGGCTTCCTCCCTGCGTGCCCCGCCGAGGCCACCCCCGATCCAGAGGGCCCCACCGCCGGGCCAGGCGGGGAAGCGAACTCCGGACCGGTCCGGGGCTCCTCCTCCACACGGTGTCCGGCGGCCCAGGCCGTGATGGCCGGACCGATGGCCTCGAGAGAGAGGACTCGCCCGGCGCCCCCGCGGCGGATGGCCTCCCGGGGCATCCCGAAGACGACGCAGCTCTCCTCGTCCTGGGCCATCGTCACGGCTCCGGCCTCCCGCATCCGGACCAGTCCGTCGGCGCCGTCGGCTCCCATCCCGGTGAGGACGGCCCCAAGGGCGGCATCCCCCACCCGGTCGGCCACCGTATCGAAGAGCCGATCCACGGCCGGCCGCTGGTGATGCACGGGGGGCCCGGCGTCGAGGCGCACATGGTAGCGACCCCGGCTCCCGTGGAGCGTCATGTGGTGGTCGCCGGGGGCCACGAGGGCGAGGCCGGGGTGGACCCGATCCCCATCGACGGCTTCCCGGACCTCGAGGGCGCAGACCCGGTCCATTCGTTCGGCAAAGGCCCGGGTGAACCCCGGAGGCATGTGCTGGACGATCACCACCCCGGGCACCGTGGGAGGCAGGGTCACGAGGACCGCCTCCAGCGCCCGGGTTCCCCCGGTGGAGGCCCCGAGGGCAATGATCCGGGGATCCGCCGGGGGAGCGAGGGCGGCGGCCACCGTGCGGCCCCCGGCTCCGGCCGGGGGAGATCCCCCGCGGGGCGCGCCCGGCCCCGGGCGGGAAGGGGCTCCGGACGGACCAACCCCTTCCGTGCCTCCCCGGACGCCGCCCTGGAGTCCCCCCCGGGGGGGGAGGTGGGTGCGGACGCCGGAGGGGGCGCCGGCCCCGGAGGGCGTTCCCGGACCACCGGAGATCCCCCCCCCACCTGTGGACCGCCGGGAGGTCGCATCCGGCGGAGGGGCGGCCGGGGGGCGGATGCGGCGCACCCGTGCCATCCCTGCCGCGCGCACCGCGTGGACGAGGAGCCGGGACACGTCGGGCACGGAGGTGGAGGATCCGGGCTTCGGCACCACCTCCACCGCGCCCAGCTGGAGGGCGCGAAGCGCGGTCTCGCTGTGCTTCGGCGCCACCGAACTCACCACCACAACCGGAAGGGGAAAGTGGGTCATGAGCTTCTCGAGGAAGGTCAGCCCATCCATCCGGGGCATCTCGATGTCCAGGGTGAGGACGTCGGGACGAAGCTCGGCGATCCGCTCGCGCGCCACGTAGGGGTCCGAGGCCGTTCCCACCACCTCGATGTCGGGGAAACGGGAAAGCTCCTCGGTAAGGACCCGGCGCACGAAGGCCGAGTCGTCCACGACGAGGACGCGGGTTGGCCCGGAACTCATGAAAGACTCCCGGGCCTGCGGTACACCGCCGGCTGGACGTACTCGAAGCTGTGACGGGCCGAGGTGAGGCTTTCCGAGTGACCGACCATGAGGATCCCGCCGGGAGCCAGGCTTCGGAGGAACCGATCGAGAAGCCGCTCCCGGGTCTGGACGTCGAAGTAGATCATGACGTTCCGACAGAGGATCAGGTGGAAGGGCCGGGTCATGGGCCATGCGCCCATGAGGTTGAGGCGGGCAAAGGTGAGGGGGCGACGGGCCCCTTCCCGGAAGCGGTGCTGCGGGGGCGAGCTCCCCGGGACCGGTTCCAGGTACTTGCGCCGGAGTGGATCGGGGATGTCCCGGAGCTGGTCCTCGGTGTAGCGCCCCTCCCGCGCCCGGGCCAGGATCTGGGTGCTGATGTCACTGGCCAGAAGGCGCCAGGGGGGGAGAGTGGTCTCGTGCAGGAGCATGGAAAGGGTATAGGGCTCCTCCCCACTGGAGCACCCCGCGCTCCAGATCCGGACCTCGGGGAGGTGGGCCTCGTTCCAGGCCGGCACGAGCCGGTTCAGGAGGAAATCGAAGTGTCGGGGCTCCCGAAAGAAGCTGGTCTTGTTCGTGGTGAGGGCGTCCACGAGCTGGACCATCTCCTCGCCCCCTCCATCCTTGCTGGTGACGAAGTCCAGGTACGCCGCGTACCCCTCGATCCCGGTGGCCCGGAGGCGCCGGGCGAGCCGCGACTTCACGAGTTCTTCCTTCCCCCGCCCCAGGTGGATCCCGGCGGTGTCGTACAAGAGGGATGCCACCCGCGAGAAGTCCGCCTGGCTCAGGGCCGGCGCCCCAGCGGTGACCGCTGCCACGGCCGGGGGGTTCATGCCCGATCTCCCGCGGTCCGGGGGCCGAGGAGGCCGCCGGATTCAAGGAAGGAAAGACGCACCCCGGCCCACCCCTCGCCTACTTCCAGGTAGACACGGCATTCGTCGGCGTCGGGGGAGGCGTGCAGGTCCCCGGGGGGGAGAAGCTCGGGGGGATCCAGGAGCCACGGTTCCCCATCGCCGGCCAGGGCGGCCAGAACGTTTCCGCAGATGACGTTGGCCGCCTCCCGGAGGCAGTCGGCCTCCAGCGCCTCGAGCTCGGCCATTTCGCCGGAGTCCGTGGCATCCCCCCCCCGGCTCACCTCCTCGAAGGCGGCATCAAGCCCCATTTCGGGGCCCAGGAGGTTCCGGGTCAGATCGTCCAGCACGCCTCGCTCCACTGCGAGTTCGAGGGAGCCCTGCCGGACCCCCCGAAAGGCAATCCTCGCCCGCGCCCCCACCCGGGGGCCCTCGGGAGGGTCCGCCAGGGGAAGACTGAAGAGGAAGCCCAACTGCTCAAAAGTCCGTTCCGCCGCCATTTCCAGGTGCCGTGCCGCATCCGAGGGCATGGGATACCTCCTCCACAGATTCCAGAAGGGTACGGAGCTCCTCGGGCGTGAAGGGCTTCACGAGGAAGCGCGCCCGGAGTCCCTCGGTCCGGCGAACCCGTTCCGCCTGACCATCGCTGCTGATCACCACCACGGGGAGATCCTCCCGCCCCGGGGTGGCCCGAAGTACGTGGAGGAAGGCCTCGCCATTCATGCGGGGCATGTGGAGATCGAGGAAGACGAGGTCGGCTCCGTGGGCCCGGAGCTGTGCCAGGGCCTCGGTTCCGTCGCCTGCCTCCACCACCCGGGCCATGTCCAGCCCGGCGATCCGGGCGCTCCGGATCACCACCTTTCGCATCACTGCACTGTCATCCACCACAAGGACGTTGAGCCCGCCACCTGCGGCCTCCCCGACCCTCCCTTCCCCGGTTCCATGGGCCTCCGGCCCGATCCCGGAGATGTCCTCTCGCTCAGAGTGCATGGTCCTCTCCTCCGCTCCGTATGGTCACCCCCCCGTCCCCCAACCGGAGGGTCAGGGTTCGGGAGTGGGTGCCTCCCACATCCTCGCGCTGGATCCGGACGCCGTTCTTCCAGAGCATCTGCCGCGCCATGAGCGCGTTCCGCTTTCCGATCTGGAAGGAATCCCTGGCCTCGTCGCCCCCCAGGGGGCGCCCGGCCCCGGCCATCTTGAGAATGATCCGCTCCTTGGCCGCGCCCAGGGCGTAGGCCTCCTTGAAGAGGAGGGGGAGTCCGGTGTCGATGTACCGGGCCGGATTCCCCCGTCCCCCTTCCGGATCGATCCGGGCGCTGGGGAGCATGGCGTGAAGCATCCCCCCCACCCGGGCCACCGGGTCGTAGATCGTGACCCCCAGGCAACTTCCCAGGGCGTAGGTCACGATCCTCGCCTCGGCATCATTCGAGACCTTCAGGTCGCCCACGCCCACCACGAGACTCATGACTCCGGCTCCGGGGCGGGGATCAGGCTTCGGCGCTTGCAGCAGACTCCTGCGCGGCGGAAGCCAGGGCACGAAGACCCTGGATCTCACCGGCCGAGAAGACCCGATCAATGTCGAGGAGAAGCTTGACCCCGTCCTCGGCCTTCCCGATGCCCAGGATGTAGTCCGTCTCCACCTCGGTCCCGAAGTCCGGCGCCTCTTCCACCTGATCATGCCGGATGTCGAGGACTTCCGAGACCGAGTCCACGAGGACCCCGATCTGCACGCCCTCGGCCTCCACGACGATGATGCAGGTCTCGTCGGTGGCCTCCACCGTCTCCATCCCGAACTTGAGGCGAAGGTCCATGACCGGGATGATCTTTCCGCGCAGGTTCACCACTCCCCGAATGAAGCCGGGGGTTCGGGGCACCCGGGTAATGGGGAGGAGCCCGATGATCTCCTGCACCTTCAGGATCTCGAACCCGTACTCCTCCTCTGCGAGGAAGAAGGTGAGGTACTTCTCACTCCCCACCGCGCCCACGGGCGCCGTCTTTGCCCCGCTCCGTCGATCCATCACTGCTGTGGTCATCGTCTTGATCCTCGAGGTTCGTGTTCAGTGCGCAGGTCCGGGCTCGATCCCGAAACCCGTCTGCGCGGGAGAGGGGTGCCTCAGGCCGCCGCCTCTCCCCGATCCTTCTCGTCCCGGCGGTCCTCGCCGGAAATCGTGCCTCGCGCCGCCTTCTGGATCCCCACCGGGTCGAGAAGGAGCCCCACCGTGCCATCGCCGAGGATGGCGCCGCCCGAAATCCCCTCCACCCGACCGATCCCCGCGCCAAGGGACCTGGCCACCACCTGTTGCTGACCCAGGAGCTCGTCCACGAGGAGTGCGTAGCGCACACCTCCCTCCGAGATCACCACGGCAATCCCCTCCTGGGGGGTTGCCGCTCCTCCCCTGACCCCCAGAACCCGCGAGAGGCGGAAGAGGGGGAGGAGTTCACCGCGAGAGACCACCATTTCCCCCTTCCCCGTGACCGACGAGACGGCCTCCGTTCCGGGGCGGAAGGTGACCTCGATGGCCAGGGTGGGGATGAGGAAGCGCTCCTCGGCCACCCGTACGAGCATGCCATCGGTGATCGCCAGGGTGAGGGGAAGGATGAGGGAGACGGTGGTTCCGGAGCCCTCGTCCGAACGCACCTCGATCCGGCCCCGGATGGACTCGATGTTCCGGCGTACCACGTCCATCCCCACCCCCCGACCCGAAAGGTCGGTCACGGTCTCGGCCGTGGAGAAACCCGGGGCGAAGATGAGCTGGTTGATCTCCTGGTCGGAGAGGGTCCGGCCCGGCTCCACCACCCCGCGCTCCCGGGCCCGCGCCAGGATCCGCTCCCGGTTCAGCCCACGTCCGTCGTCAGAGAGCTGTACCACGACGTTGCCGCCTTCGTGGTAGGCCCGGAGGCGTACCACGCCCTCGGCGGACTTCCCGGAGGCCACCCGCTCCTCGGGGGCCTCGAGGCCGTGGTCCATGGAGTTGCGGATCATGTGCACGAGGGGATCGCCGAGAACGTCCACCATGCTCCGGTCGATCTCGGTCTCCTCGCCCTCGGCTTCGAAGCGCACCCGCTTTCCGCTTCGCGCCGCCAGGTCACGGACCAGGCGCGTGGCCTTCCGGAAGATGCCCCGGAGGGGAACCATCCGCATGGACATGCTCAGGTCCTGAAGTTCGCGAACGATCTTCCCCGTATGGGAGACCTTCCGCGCCAGTTCCTCGTTCTCCCGGGAGGTGATGCTCCCTTCCTGGCTCAGAATGGACTGGGCAATGACGAGCTCCCCCACCGTGTCGATGAGGCGGTCGAGGCGGTCGGTCCTCACCCGGACCGAGGCCTCCTGCGTCCCGGATCCCTTCCCCAGGGTGCTCCCGCCCCCGGGGCGGCGGAGGTCGCTGTCGTCCTCGTCGTCTTCCGTCCCGCGGGGAGTCGAGGGGCCGGGGGCATTCCCCTCCCCCTCCTCCTCGCCGGGCTTCCAGGCACAGGCCGCCTCCAGATCCGCCACCAGGGGGAAGAGGGTCTCGGGAGCTTCCTCCTCCGATCCTTCCCCCGCCAGCTCCAGGAGGGTGCGAACCACGTCCACCGAACGCAGACAGAGGTCGGCGACGTTGCTGGAAAAGGAGAGCTCGCCCCCGCGTACCCGGTCCAGGAGGGACTCGGCGTGGTGGGTGAGTTCGCTGATCATGGCCAGGCCGAGGAAGGCCGACGTTCCCTTGATCGTGTGAAAGGCGCGGAAGACGGTGTCGAGTGCCTCCCGGGCCTCGGGGTCCAGCTCGAGCTCCATGAGGGCCTCTTCGGCCCGGTCCAGGTCCTCGCCGGCCTCCACGAGAAAGTCCTGGAGGAGTTCGGGATCGGCATCGGGCGCGAAGAGATCGGCTTCGCCCCCCCCGAATTCCCGGTCGAAGTCGGCCAGCATGTCCGGTCCCGCGGGCGAGGCGGGAGCGGGGGCTGCCGAGGAGGACCCCGCAGGGTCCACGAGGCTCGCACCGTCCTCTGCCGACGCGGCGGGGGCCACGCCCACTCCCCCCCCCAGACAGGCCCTGGCCCGGGCCAGTTCAGCGGCGGGGTCCGAAGAGCGACCCGAGGCCACCGAGTCGAGCAGGGTGGCGGCCTCGGCCAACGCGGTCCGGTCGGCCTCCGTGAGGCCCGGAGCCCCGATGCTGAGGAAGATCTCTCCCTCGAGCTCCGCCAGGGCGGCCCCATGCTCCGGGGTCAGCCCTTCCAGCGCCTCGCAGAGGCGGTGAAGCACCTGCTGGCGGGGGTCCATCCCGGTGGAATCGGCTGGGGTCTTGGGCGTCATGATGCGTCCCGTGTCCTCGTGGGCGAACGATTGCGTGGAAAAGGGGGGGATCCCGGGGAGGGATGCCCGGAGGCGAGCACCGGCCCTGCGGTCAACGCGGGGAGTCCCTTGCCTCGGGCCCCACCCCCGGTCCGTGCGGGTGGGGCTCCCCTTCTGAAGTTTCGGCTCGAAGGGGGAGGAGCTTTAGGTGGGCTTCGCCTGCGTGGAATTCCGGGGCGTCGGCGCAGGGCTCAGAAGTCGGCGAGACCGTCGGTGTCCGTGTCGAACCGGGGGGGGAGGGCATCGGCCATCCGGTGGGCCGGCACCGACGAGGAGGGATGCCCCCGCCCCTTGGAGCCGTTCCCGTTCCCCGCTGGGCGGCCGGCTCCGTGACCCGCTTCCTTTCCGGACCCGCGTGCGGCTCCCTCTGCGGGGGTCCTCCCCCCGGCCCTCCGGGGCTCGGCCCGATGATCCATCGGGGAGGAGGCCCCACCCCCGGGCCCTCGTCCCGGGGGGAGCCCACCGGCTCCCCCCCCGATCCCGAAGGCATCCACCAGCTCCCGCAGGCGGGAGGCCTGGCTGTTCAGCTCCTCGGCCGAAGCGGCGGTCTCTTCGGTGTTCGCTGCCGTCTGCTGCGTCACCCCGTTCATCTGGTCCACGGCCAGGGCGATTTCCTCCACCCCCCTGGCCTGCTCCGAGGCGCCGGAGGCGATCTCGTCCATGACGGCGGTGACACGGCCCACCTGGCCCGCAATGGCCTCGAGGTTGCTGAGGACCTGGGTGTTCAGGACCACGCCCTCATCCGCATGTCGTACCGCACCCTCGATGAGCCCGGCCGTCTCCTTCGCCGCCTCCGCACTCCGCATGGCCAGGTTCCGGACCTCTTCGGCCACCACGGCGAACCCCTTGCCGGCGTCGCCGGCCCGGGCGGCCTCCACGGCCGCATTCAGGGCCAGGAGGTTGGTCTGGAAGGCGATCTCGTCGATGGTCTTGACGATCCGCGAGGTGGCGTCGGACGAGGCCTTGATCCGCTCCATGGCCGACGAGAGGCGGGTCATGTTCTCCCGGCCGTTCTCCGTGGCTTCGGAGGCCGAAGCGGAGATGCCACGGGCCTCCTCCGCGTGATCGGTGGTCTGTCGGGTGGTGGCGGTGAGCTCCTGGAGGCTTCCGGCCACCTCCTCGAGGGAACCGGCCTGTCCGGCCGCGACGTGGGCCAGCTCCTGGCTCCCCGAACTGATCTGCCGGGAGGCTGCGGCCACCTCCTGGCTCGAGGCCCGGACCTCGCCCAGGGCCTGGTCCAGGTTCTGGACGGCCTGGTTCAGGGCCTCCTTGATCCGGTTGTGATCCCCCTGGTACGTCCCCCGGACCCGGGCCGTGAGGTCGCGCTCCGCCACCCGCTCGAGGACCGAGGCCGCCTCCTCCACGGGCTCCAGGATCCCGTCGAGGGTCCCGTTGATCCCCGCCACCAGCTCCCGGTAGGCACCCTCGAAGGCCGCCTCGTCTCCTCGCTCCGAGAGGCGTCCTTCCCGGGCGGCATCGGTGAGTCGACCCGTTTCCGCCACGAGTCGGGACACGCTGTTCCGCGCCCCTTCCACCGCCTGAAGCGAGCCCTGGGTCTGGGCGATGATGGAATCGATGGCACGGGCCAGGTCACCCAGCTCATCGCGGTCCTGGAGGGCCAGGGGCGCGGTACTCCGGATGGAGACCGTCTCGAGCCGTCCCGAGGCCAGCCCCGTTGCAACCTGATGAAGCCCGCGAATGTCCTCGTGCTCGAGGGCACCCACCTGCTCCACCACCCGCTGCAGTCGGAGGGTAATGGAGCGGGCCAGGGCAAGCCCGCCGGCCAGCGCCAGGGCCAGGGCGAGGAGGGAGGCCCCGACCAGGAGGATCGAGGCGCGGCGCTGGTCCACCCGGGAGCTTTCCCTCAGTTCGAGGGCCAGGCCGGCCTGAAGCTCGTCCAGGGCATCGGCCGCCCGGGACATGGACACAAGCGCGGGGAGGAGGCGTGCGCTCAGCAGGAGATCGAGCGTTCCGTAGTCCGAGGCCTGCATCGCCCCTTCCAGCTCCGTCATGACCTCGGATGCGGCATGGCTCTCCACCCGGAAGGCGGCATAGGCTGCGGCGACCTCCCCGTCGAACTCGAGGGCTTCGACGCGTGCCCGGGCTTCCTCCACCCGCGAACGAAGGGACGCGAGCTCCCGCGCGCCGTCGCCCATGGACCGGTTTCCGGCATTGACCCCGAAGGCGATCTGCGCCAGGTCCACCTCGAAGAGGTCCACATACCCGGCCACCTCCTGCATGGGAACGAGGCGCTCCTCGTACATCTCTTCGAGAAGCCCCCCCATGGTGGCGAGCTGGAGGTACCCGACCCCGCCCACGAAGGCACAGAGGAGGGCAATGGAGCCGAAGGCGCCCACGAGCTTGGGGCCGAAACGAAGGTCATTCAGGCGCTTGAACATCTCGTAGTCCCTTGCCGGTGTGGCCGTTGGGAAGGTGCTGCCGCAGGTGCGGCGAAGAGTCCGCGGCGCCCGCGCGGGCACCACCGGGGGGGATCGAAAAAGGGGGAGGACCGGGTCCTCCCCCTCTTTCGGGTCCTGCGGGGCCGGCCCCTCGGGAGGGTTGGACCCGAACGGCCATGATGCGGTGTCCGGCCCTCCGCTCCGGAGACCGGACCCCTTCTCTCACCTCGGGGTCCCGACGCGCCCTCCGCCGGACCCCGAAGGCCCATGTCGCCGAAGCGTCAGGGCTGGAATACGATGGGAATGATGATCCGCGAACGAACGGCGCGACCATCCTTCTGCCCGGGGCGGAACTCGAGCTGGGGCGCCACCGACATGGCCGCCTCGGCCAGCCCGTCGTGCTCGGCGTGCAGCACCCGGAGGGAGTTCGCCTCGACGCGTCCATTGTCGTCGACAATGGCCTCGATCTGGACGCGGCCGCCGACGCGGGAGTTCCGGAGGTTGTTCGGATAGGCGCGGCGGATCTGGTCCACGGCCCGCTGCACATTGGCGAGCTGGGGGATCGTGGTGAGTTCGCCGGAGTCGTAGACCGGGGCCTGGGCCTCGGCTCCGGACACGCCTGCGAAGCCGAAGATCGCCAGTCCGCCGAGGACCGCCACCAGCCGCGCGGCGCGAAGGGAGACGAGTCGGTGCATGGGAGGTTTCCTCCTCTTGGGTGAAAAACAGGAGCTGCGGGAAGGGGAAGGCCCACCGGGGGCCTGTTCCGGGTATCGGACGCAGGGCGCGCGGGCTTGAGCCCCCGTCACCCCAGGAGCGCTTCGACCCGCTCGAGGAGGTCGCGGGGCCCGTAGGGCTTGGGGAGGAAGGCCTGCGCCATGCGGAGGAGGTCTCCCCGGTAGTGCCCCGGCGGGTGCCCGCTGGAGAGGATCACGGGAAGGGTGAAGCCCACGGTCCGGAGCGCCTGGAGGGTCTCGAACCCGTCGAGGCGAGGCATGGCCAGATCCAGGAGAATGCACCCGACCCGGGCCCCCTCCGGCCCCTCCATGATCTCCATGGCCTCCACCCCGTCGGCGGCCATCAGCGTCTGGTATCCGGACCGCTCCAGGACAAGGCACGCGAATCGTCGGACCCCCTCCTCGTCGTCGACGACGAGAACGGTCCCTTCCCCTGCGCTCCGGGGAGGCGCCGGTTCGGGCTCCGGCGACGGGGCTTCGGCCGAGGCCTGGGGGAGGTAGACCCGGAAGGTCGTGCCGAGCCCCGGGCTCGAGTCCACCACCACCCCCCCCCGATGGCTCCGGATGATCCCGAGAAGGGCGGCAAGGCCGAGCCCGCGGCCCCGGGCCTTCGTGGTGAAGAAGGGCTCGAAGATCCGGTCCAGAACGCCGGACTCCATCCCCCTTCCCTGGTCCGCGACTTCCAGGCAGACCAGGGGTCCCTCGGGCAGATCGGTGAGGCGCAGCCGATCCGGAGCCGGGGCTTCCGAAGGCGCCACCGCCGTTCCGCGCAGGCGAACCTCCCCCCCGCTTCCCTCCAGGGCCTCGGCGGCATTCAGGACCAGATTCATGACCACCTGGCGGAGCTGGGCGGGATCACCCTTCACGAAGAGGGGACCCGGTCCAACATCGAGCCGGAGCTGGGCCCGGGTGGGCAGGGCCGGTCCCAGGAGTCCCTCCATTTCGGTGATGAGCCCTCCCAGGTCCAGTGTTCGGGGCGAGACGGAGGCCTTCCCGGAAAAGGTCAGGATCTGGTGGGTGAGGTCGGAGGCCCGTCGCGCCGCCGTCTCGATGCGCGAGAGATGCTCATCCACCTCTCCCCCGGGCTCCACTTCGGTTCGGGCGAGGGCGGCATGCCCGAGCATGGCCACGAGAAGGTTGTTGAAGTCGTGGGCGATCCCTCCGGCCATGACCCCAAGGCTCTCCAGGCGCTGGGCATGTTCCACCCTGCGCTGGAAGGCAAGGCGCTCCTCTTCCTCCCGGATCCGCTCCGTGAGGTCCCGACAGAGGAGGAGGAGCCGGCTCGCCTCCCCTTCCTCTTCGAGGTGGACCCCTCGAAGCTCCCAGACCCGGGGCTCGACCTCGTGGGCAGAGCGGCAGAGGAGCACCTCCTCCTGCTCCGCGCCCATCCCCCGGAGCATCCATGCATCGAAGGGAGCACGGTCCTGGGGGCGGAACGCCCGACGCAGGGAGGCCCCGGGGGCTCCCCATGCTCCCATGGTGGCGGCGGCCACCCGGTTCGAGGCCCCCCCCCCCCCCCCGGCGTCCACCACCACCACCGCATCGGGAAGGCACTCGACCAGGGTCCGCAACCGGCGCTCGGACCGCCGGAGCTCCCGGGTCCGCTGCTCGAGGATCGCTTCGACCCGAAGGAGGGAGCGGCCCCGCCGCGCCCGGGCCACGACCTCGGCCACCTCCTCCGGCCCGGCTTCCGGCGGGAGGAGCGCGTCGGCCCCGGCGCGCAGGAGAGCCACGGGGCTCCCCTCCCCGTCCGCACCGCGAAGGGCCACCACGATGGGGGGCGCAACCCGGTCCTGGAGGGCCGCGAGGAACCCGAGGAGGTCGAGGGTGACGGCGCTGCACCGAAGTACCACCACTTCCGGAGCCAGTGCCTCCACGGCTTCCCGGGCCGCGTCGAGGGACCGGACCCGGCTCACCCGGTACCCGGGCACGCCGGCCCCCGGGGCCGCATCTCCGGTGGGCGCTGGTGCGGGCTCCCGCAGGTCGGCCTCCAGGAGACAGGGGGTCCAGGGATCCATCTCCCTCGAGAGAAGCGACCCCATCCGGGTCTGGAGCTGGTCCGGAGAACAGGGAAGGGTGAGGAAGGCATCGGCCCCGAGCTCTCCCGAGATCTCCTCCACATCGGCGCCGGAGTAGGTGGCCGAAACCACCAGAATGGGCACGTCCGCCAGATGAGCGAAGTCCGGGCTGCGGAGAAGGCGACAGACCTTCCACCCGTCCAGTTCGGGCATGTGGAGATCCAGGAGGATCAGGTCCGGAGCCGGTTCCCCTCCGAGCGCCTCCACGGCCTCCACCGGCGAGAGATGGGCGCGGGCCTCGTACCCGGCACGCCCCACCACCTCGGTGAGCCACGCGAGCTGGACGGGGTCGTCGTTCACCACGACGACTCGGGTGGGGAGGGGCGGTGTCAGGGTGTGAGGAGACATGGGAAATCGTTGAAGGAGGGGCGGCCCGGCTCCGGGCAGATGCGGGGGCGGGGGCCGGGGTCAGAGGCCGGAGCGCAGCTCGCCCGGCGGCTGGGACCCGAGGTTCTGAAGGGCACACAGGAGCCGATGAACGTCCCCTGTGAGCCCGGGGTGAAATCCCGAACGCGCCCCGACTTCCACCCGGGTCGCCGCCTCCACCAGGGGTGGATCTCCCACAAGGGCGCCAGCCCCCCGCAGGCGATGAGCCAGAAGGAGGAGTCGGGGAGCCTCCCGGGTCTCGAGGGCTCCGCGGAGGAGGGTGGCCAGGTGGGGAGCGTCCCCGACAAGGAGGGCTCGGGCCCGGCCCGACGAACCGGGGATTCCCTTTCCTCGCGCAGCCCGGAGGGGGAGGGGCATGGGAAGGGCGAGGAAGGGGGAGAGCACCTCGGCAAGCGCCTCGAGCCGCACCGGCTTGGGGACCCATCCGTCGAAGAGGTGGGGAGAGGGGAGGGCGCCGGCCACGGGTTCCTCGCTCCACGGATCGGCGGAGAAGCCCAGAAGGACCCGCCGAGGCCACCCGGCCTCACCTTCGAGGGAGCGGAGGCGCCGGGCCAGATCGAGGCCCGAGTCCTCCCCCAGCCGGATGTCCGTCAGGACCAGGCCGAACGGAGGAACCACCCCCCCGGAGGGATCCGCTGCGCCAGGCGCCAGATAGTCCAGCGCCGCCTGCGGTCCTCCCACGCCCCAGGCCGGGGCCCCGAGCATGCGAAGCTGCTCCAGGACCGTGGTGCGAACCACCGGATCGTCCTCCACGACGAGGACCCCGACCGCTGCACGCGAACCGGCCTCCGGCCGCCCCGCCGCGAGGGAGGGCGGGGCCTCTCCACCGGCCCCGACGGGGGCCGTGCCCATGGCCTCCGGGCCTTCTCCCTCCCCACCCGCGGGAGAGGGCGTCCCCCAGGGAAGGCGGAGCCGGAACCGGGCCCCGCGGCCGGAAGGGTGCGCAGGCGACGGATCGAGCTCGAGCACACCCCCCATGGCTTCGGCAAGGGAACGGCTCAGGGCGAGGCCCAGCCCCGACCCCTCTCCTCCCCCTCCCGGGACCACCGGAAACGCCGGGTCCGAACGCACACGCCCCCGCGCGAAGGGCTCGAAGATCCGGCCACGGTCGGCAGGATCCACCCCCTCGCCATTGTCCTCCACCACGAACGCGACCCCCGGATGCAGGGAGGCGGTCGATGCAGGGAGGGCGTGGGCACCCAGGATCACGGTGCCCCGGGGCGCGGCGCGGATCCCGTTGTCCAGGAGGTTCAGGAGGATCTGCCGGACCCGGAGCGGGTCCAGGGAGAGGTGCGTGGGGAGGGTCGGATCCAGCTCCAGCCGGAGTTGCGCGGCCCGTGCTCCGTCCCCTCCCCGGACCATCTCCATGCACCCCTCCAGAAAGGGGCGAAGCGCGACCGTTTCCCGGCGGAAGGCTTCGCGTCCGGCCTCCATTCGAGCCAGGTGGAGGGTGTCGTTCACCACCCCGAGGAGGTGGTCCCCGAGGCGGCGGATCAGGGCCAGCTCGGGAAGGAGTCCGGGATCGGAGCAGCGCAGTTCGAGGAGTTCGATGCGTCCCACGAGGCCATGCACCGGAGTCCGGACCTCATGGGCCACCCGGGCCACGAAGGCATGGCGCTCCTCGGCCCGGGCCCACTCCTCCCGGGCCCGGACTTCGAGGCGGCGGGCCCGGCCCAGAGCCTCCGACTCCAGGGTGCGGGTCTGGGCCGCCAGCACGGACTCGGTGCGGTGGAGGTGGAGGGCCGAGGCCAGGGCGGTGGAGAGGATGGAGACGGTTCTCCGGTCCGACTCCCCGGGAAAGTCCCGTCGCAGGATCCCCACGAGGAGGCCCCAGGTGCGCGCCGGTGTGGCCACGGCCTGCAGGAGGATCCCGCAGGGGGCTCCCTCCCCCGGAACGACCACGGGATGGCTCCGCTGGAGTGCCCAGGCAGCGGTCCCCTCGTCCCGGAGCTGCCCCAGGATCCGTTCCACCGCTCCCCTTCGTGCCGAGGGTGCCACCCCCTCGAGGAAGAGTCCCTCCTCCTCGTCGTCGAGGAGGGCAAGTCCCACCCCATGAAAGAGGTCGAGGCGGGCCAGGACGGGCTCGGCCCCCGCAAGGAGGTCGGCCGGGGAAGGGGGTGCTTCCCCCCGGGCCGGGTCCCCGCACTGAAAGGCCTGGAGGAGTCCGAGGACCCGGTCCAGGACCTCCACCACCCCCGGGTCGTCGACGCCGCCCCCGGCCTCCAGGCGCGGATCCACGTAGCTGATCATGCTGCCTCTTCGCGGGGGAGGATCCCCGCCACCGCCCCCGCCCACTGGGATTCGACAAGGTCCAGGAGGGCCGGGATCCGGTCCTCCTCGATGCGTACCCGCCCCCATGCCTCGGGAGAGAGCCCCGAGACCACCCGGGAACCCGAGTGCCCCCACCCGATGGCCCCGGCCATGAGATTGGCCACGTGCACGGCCGAGGTCTCGAGGGGATACCGGGTGGCGAGGACCGGGGCATGGTGAAAGGCGATGGCCTCCTCATGGAGCGGGCCCAGGTTCCAGCGTTCGACCAGCGCCTGCCCCACCTGGGCATGGTCGTACCCCAGGACGGCCCGCTCCGCATGATGGAGGGGGCACCCGTCCTGCCGGGCCAGGGCGAGGGCCTCTCCCATGGCAGCAGGGAACTCCTGAAGCAGGATGAGTCGCCCTACATCGTGAAGGAGTCCGGCGAGGAAGAACGACTCGACGTTGTACTCGCCCCGCAGGGAGGCCAGGACCCGCGCCCCGACCCCACAGGCCAGGGCGTGCTTCCAGAACTGGTCCATGTCCAGTTCGTCGGCAGGGATGTCCCCGAAGAGGGAGATCACGGAGCTGGCCAGGGCCAGGTCGCGGATCTGCGACGTTCCGGCCATGGTCACCGCCATCTGGATCGACTCCACGTGCCGGGGAAAGCCGTAGAAGGAGGAGTTCACGAGGCGCAGGAGCCGGGCCGCAAGGGCCGGGTCCTCGGCGATCACAGCCGCGATGTCCGCCGAACTCCGGTTCGGGAGGCCCATGACGGTGGCGAGGGTGGCGTATACGGCCGGGGGGGATCCCAGCTTCCGGACCCCCGCCACCACCTCCCGCGGATCTCCGGGAGCGCGGCCGCAGGCCCCTTCCGGCCGTCCTTCCCGTGCGGTTCGCCCCGCCGCAGGGTCCGTGGCGGGGGCCCGCGCCCCTCCGTCCGGACCCCGGGCATCCGAGAGCTCCTCCGCCTCCCCCACGCCGTTCTCGACAAGGCGGGTCAGCTCCCTGGCGAGAGCCCGTTCCCGAAGGTGGAGGAGAAGGGGATGCCCCGGCTCCTGGCTGGAAAAGCGGCGTCCTACGCGGCGCGCGGCCTCTTCCCGGAGACCGGGTGACGGCGCCGCGGGCGATCCCCCGCGGCCTTCCCCGCACACCACCTCGACACGCTCCACCCCCCAGGTCCGGAGAACGAGGAGGTTCCGCTCGGTAAGGACCTGTCCCTGGGGCATGAGCAGCCGTCCGCGCCGGTCCAGCAGGGGCGCCGAGAGCACGTCTCCAGGAGACAGGCGGGCAACGGGGAGGGGGGGCATGGGGACCGGAGCGGCGGGGAAGACCCGGTGACCCGGACAGGAGCCACCGCCCTCGGTATCGGCCGCGCCGCTCCCGACTTGATGCCCGGGGAGCGGCCGGAACAGCGCGCCGGGGTCCTGCGGAGGTCTGCCCTCAGCGTGTCCGTTCCGCGAGGCGGTCCACCGCCTCCACGAGGACCTCGTCGGAGGTGGCGTAGCTCAGCCGGGCGAAGCGGTCGTCTCCGAAGGCCGAGCCCGGGACCATGGCCACCCCCGTTTCCTCCAGGACGCGGGAGCACCAGGCCTCCGAACCTGCCACCGCCGCCCCGAACTCCGCGTCGATCCGGACGAAGAGGTAGAAGGCCCCCTCCGGCTCCACCACCGACAGGTGGGGGAGGCGTTCTCCGAACAGGCGGACCACGAGATCCCGGCGGCGGCGGAAGGCCTCCACCATGCGGGTGATCTCCGCCTCCGATGCCTCCACCCGGGTGAGGGCGGCCAGCGCGGCCATCTGGGAGGGGGTCGCAGCGTTCGACGTGGTGTGGCTCTGGAAGGCCGACATCCTCTTCGCCACCTCCAGGCTCGAGGCCGCGTACCCGATCCGCCACCCCGTCATGGCCCAGGCCTTGGAGACCCCGTCCACCACCACCCAGGGCCCCAGCGCCTCCGGGGGGAGGGAGAGAAGCCCGGGGGCCGGGCCGCCGCCGGCCTCCCCGAAGTGGATCTGGCGATAGATCTCGTCGCTGATGAGGACCACGTCATGGTCCCGGGCCCAGCGGGCCACGGCCTCGAGCTCGGCCCCCGTGTACACGGCTCCGGTGGGATTCGAGGGCGAGCAGAGAATGAGGCCCCGGGTTCGGGGGGTCCGGACCCGTTCCAGCTCCTCCGGGGTGAGTCGGAACCCACGGGCCTCGTCTCCGGCCACGAAGACGGGCTCGGCCCGGGAGAGGGTCACCATCTCCGGGTAGCTCGTCCAGTACGGGGTCGCCACCAGGACCTCGTCTCCGGGCCCGAAGAGGGTGAAGCAGGCATTGAAGAGAGCCTGCTTGGCCCCGGAGGTGACCACCACCTGGCTCCCCTCCATGGCCTGGTCCGGGTGCGCGCCACGAAGGAGCCACCGGGCCACCGCCTCCCGAAGCTCGGGGATCCCGGGCGCCGGGGTGTACCGGGTCCGGCCCTCGTGGATCCCCTCCACCGCCGCCTCGCAGATCCAGGCGGGGGTGGGAAAGTCCGGCTCCCCGGCGCTCAGATCGAGAATGTCCCTCCCCTCGGCCCGAAGCTTCTTTGCCAGGGTGCTCACGGCAATCGTGGCGGAGGGCTGGAGCCGGGAGATGTTGGCGCTGAAGGTCATGTTCGGATCGCAGGGCAAGGGAGATGGGACGGCCGAAGTATGTCCTTCCCACCCCCCCGGAGCAAGCCGCTCCTCCCCCCCGGGAGTTGATCCCGCCCGCGGGTTCATTCCATCTTTCGGGTCTTCGCCACGCACGTGGCCCACCGATGCCCCGGGAGGTCCCGGGGATCCTACAAGGAGGGTTTCCGATCCATCGCCTCGATCCCCCTGCGGCCGATGCCGTCCTCGAGGTCGTGATCGACTACGTGGACCCCGGCTCCTGGCTCGCCTTCCTGCACCTGGAGCGAGCCCTCCCCGACGACGCCCCCGAGCGGGCACGCCTCCGGTGGCGCCCCCTGGAGCTCGCACCCGCGGGTGCCCCGCCGCGCGAAGGAACGGACCCGGCGTGGCGGGCCATGACCGAAGCCGTTCTGGGTGAGGCCCGGGCCCTGGGGGCGACCCCCCACCCCTCGCTTCTCGAGGAGACCGGTCCCCTGCCCCGCACGCGGAAGGCGCACGAACTCGCCCTCCACGCCCGCGAGGTGGGATGCTTCGATACCGTGAACCGCGCTCTCTTCGACGCTCGGTTCGTTCGCGGAGAGGACCTGGCCCGGATCGACCGGCTCGTCGCAGTGGCCGAGCGCGCCGGGCTCGAGCCCGGAGCCACCCGCACCGTTCTGGGGGTGGATCGCTTCGCCGACACCGTCGAGGCGGAGCGCGCCACCCTTCTCGAGGGGGGGGTGCGGGGGGTCCCGACCCTTCGCCTCCCCGGGGACCCGGACCACCCGGCCCTCGAGGGCTTCAGCGGAAATGCCGCCTTTGCCCCGGCGCTTTCCGAACTCCTGAGGCGACTGGACGGTTCGCCGTCCGGCACGCCCCCCGCCCCTTCCGGCACCCCTGCCGGAGCGGCACCCCGACCTTCCGTACCCTCGAACCCAACGACCTGACCCATGGCCGGATACGTACGCAAGACCGCGCTTTCCCCCGCCGAGGTTCTGGCCCAGGCGGAGCGCATCCTTCCCGAGCGCCTGGGGCTCACCCGGAGCAAGTCCGGGCATCATGCCCAGACCTGGACCGGCACCGAGGGCACCCTCTCCCTCCATGCACACCCCCACTCGCTCTACACGGAGGTCACGGCCCAGACGGATCGCCTCCGGACCTCCCGCATGGACTACGAAGTGCAGCGCTTTCTGAACCATCTCCCCTACGAGCCCAGCGACCACGGTGGTCCGGGCTCGGGCGACCCCCTCCCGGTGAAGGTCCATGGCGAACTTTGATGAACTGGGGCTGACCCCCGAGCTGGTGGAGGCCCTGGCGTCCGAGGGAATCGAGTCTCCCACGACCCTCCAGGAGGCCACGATCCCGGTGCTCCGGAAGGGGCACGCCGCCCTCGTGCGCGGAGGCCCGGGTTCCGGGGCCCTCGTGGCCTGGAGCGCACCCCTTCTCGACCGGCTGGAGCCCGCGCCGGGCGGTCCCGTTCTCCTGGCCCTCGTCCCCACCGCACCCATGGCCCTCGGGCTGGCCCGCTCCCTGGCGCGACTCGGGGCCGCCACCGGCCATCGGGTGGCATCGCTGGAGGGACCGTTCGCGCTCCCGGGACACGCCGATGTCCTTCTGACCACCCCCGAGGCCCTGGCCCGCGCCATTCGCGGGTCCGAGGTGTCCCTCGGCGGGGTCGGCGCCCTCGTCCTGGTGGGCGCCTCCGCCCTCCTGGCGTCGGACGAGGGGCGAGCAGGGGTGCAGGGAATCCTGGAGGCGCTGGAGAACCCCGAGATCCAGCGCGTGGTGGTCTCCGAGCCCGTCACGGCCCCGGTGCGGGCCTTCGTCGACGCCGAGCTTTCCCGCGCCGTCTTCCTCCCCAGCGATGCCGGACAGGTGGGCGAGGGGGAGGAGGCCCCGGTCCAGCGGGGAGCGCTCCGGGTGCGTTCCGTGGAGGGCGAGGAGGATCTGGCGCTGGCTCGCCTGGCCCGGGAGCTCCTGGAGGAGGGGGAGGTGCACCATCTCCTCCTCTTCTTCCGGAGCGAGGATCGGGCTGCCGATGCCGGAGATCTCCTGACCCTTCACGGGTTTCTCGCGGCCGAACCGGGGGAGCCCTCCGCACCCGTCTGGCTCGCCACCGACGGGACCTCGGCCCGGAAGCTCCTGGAAGGGGTGGGAGCCGGCACAAGGGTGATCACCGTGTCGGTGGATCCGCCGGCCGACCCCGATGCCCTGGACCGTCGCCATGGGAGTGCCACGGCGCCGGGCGTGGTTCTCGCACGTCCGAGGGAGGTTGCACACCTCCGGCGCATCGCCCAGGAGGCGGGGTATGCCCTCTCCTCCCTCCCCTCTCCGGCCGAAGGACCGGCCGGAGCGGCCACGGCCTTCGCCGAGGCCCTGGCCCAGGTCATCGAGGAGGAGGACCTCGTGCCCTACCATCTCCTCCTCAACGAGGCCGTGGCCCGCTGGGGCGCCACCGAGGTGGCCGCCGGCCTCGCCCTCCTTCTCCGCCGCAAGGGACGCCTGGGCCTCGCCACCGGGCAACTCGGAGGCGGCGCAGGTCTGGGAACAGGCGCGCCAGCCGCCCCGTCCCCGGGGGAGGGGGGAGCGCCCATGGCCCTCGTCAAGCTCTTTCTCTCGGTGGGAAGCCGCGACGGCGTGGGTCCGGGGGAGCTCCTCGGCGCCATCACCGGTGAAGCCGGGATCCGGGGTGAACAGGTGGGCCGGATCGACATCCGGGACACCTTCTCCCGGGTGGAAGTGGACGAGGCGGCTGCCGGACGGGTCATCCAGGCCCTCAATGGAACCTCGATCCGGGGTCGAAGCGTGCGTGCCGACTACGATCGAGCCACCGGTCGATCCACGGGTGGCGCTCCCCGAGGCCCCGGCGGAGGCGGTCGCCCCGGGGGACGCCCCGGGTCTGATTCAGGTCGGGGGCCGAGTCGGGGGCCGGGACGGGGGCCCGATCGGGGACCTCGCTCCGGCGGGTCTGGCGGGTCCGGCGGCGGGGGCTCCCGGCGGCGGGACTGAGGCAGCTCCCCCTCGATCCGGACCGGATCGCCCGCCTGAACGGCGAAGGGCCGCGCCCCCCGGGGGGGCGCGGCCCTTCTTCGTGCGAGACCGCTCGCTCGACGAGCCGAGGGCCGTCGACCCGGCTCCCCGAAGGGAAGCCGCCGCGGCGACTTACTTGACCGCGTCCTTCAGCCCCTTTCCGGCGCGGAAGCCCGGGGTCTTCGAGGCCTTGATCTTGATGGTCTCACCGGTGCGGGGGTTGCGACCAGTGCGGGCCTTGCGGGCCTTCGTCTCGAAGGTGCCGAAGCCGGTGATCTGGACACGATCCCCCTTCTTCATGGCCCCGGCAATGATCCCGCCGTCGGCTCCGAAGAGAGCATCAATGGCTTTGCCCGCATCCGTCTTGGACATGCCGGTCTCGTTGGCGAGAGCATCCACGAGCTCAGACTTGTTCATCAGGCTCACTCCTTCAGGGTGATGGTAAGGGGTTCGGGCCGCCCCGGGGAATCCGGTCCACCGGAACCCGAGCGGGCGAGACGGACGAAGGGCGATGTCCGGCGGCGCCTGTGGTCCTTCCGGCCTCGCGGAAGGATTCCACGGAGGGAGCCGAAAGCCGACTCAACGGTACCGACCCGCTCCGGGCGCGTCAAGAGAGGTAGATCGGCGGAAACCCGCACCATTCCTCGCCTGTTGCCCGTGTGATCCTTCGCTTGGGATGGCGGGGCGTGCACCGGCCCCGGCCCGCAGCGCCCCCGGGACTGAGCCCGGCCCATCCGATGCCCGGGGATCGCACAACGCCCCGGACACCGGGCTCCCCCCACCCCGCACAACACGCCAACCCCAAGGGGAGCTTCGGGTTCCGGACTTCGTCGAAGGGCACGGGACCGTTCGGATCAGGCCATCTCCCCATCGGGCGTCCTCGATCCGAAGACGCCCCGGAAGAGGGTGGTCACGCCCCAGCCCAGGGCCAGGAGGAAGGCCACGGGGACCGCCATGACCAGCGAAATCACGAGAAGAGGGAATGCCATGGCCAGGAAGGCGACTGCCGCCTTGAGAGACAGGAGAATGGCAACCCCGAGAATCAGAAAGAGGAGAAGGGACTTCATCGGACATCTCCGGAATGGAAGTTCATGCGGGCAGGAGCAGGGAGCGGCTCGCCGGCGCCCCTCACCCTACGGTGGGCCTTCCCGCGCGGTTTCGTTTCCCGGCCCCTCGCGCCATGGAATCGCCCGGGTTCATGGGTCTGGTCCGCCTCCTGATGGAGCGTTCATCGAGCGGCACAGCCCCGGTTCGAGGGGTGTCGCCGCCGGGTGATCCCCTCTGGATCATCCATCCGAACCCCCCTCATGGGAGGACATCATGCCTCGATCCGGACGCACCCCCTGGACCCTCCGTACCCCCCGAGCCCCCTGGCTCGCCGGGGTCCTCACCCTGGCCGCCCTTCTCTCCCTGGGGGGGCCCATGGACCGCGCCCAGGCGCAGGAACTCCACGGGAGCTGCACCACCGAGAACCTCCAGGGGGAAGTCCGCGACTGCTCGGCCACGGAGCGGTTCTCCCGCTGCGCCATCAACGCCCTCGACGCGAAGGCCCAGTGCTACGACGACAACGAGGACAACTGGTTCCTCCGCCGAGCCTGCGACGCCTTCTTCGTGGTGGACATGGCAACGTGCTTCAAGGACGAAGTGATCTTCGTGCCGAACTGAGACCCGGTTCCCCTTTCCGGTCCACTGGCGCCCCCTGCCTCCCGGCAGTGCGCATCCCGGGCGAGCATCGCCCTCCCGGGAGCCCCTGAGGGGTGAAGCCTGTGGAAAACCCGGGTGGATTCGTCCCCTCCTGCCATGGCGGCGGGAGGGGACGTGGCCTCCCTTGAGGCTGAGTGTCCCGGCCCACCCCACCCCCTGCCACCCCTCGACCGCCAACCCCCGACCCCTCCCTGGAACCCCGACGAGGCCCCATGCCCGCGCCCTCCTCCACCCCATTCCCGACGCGCTTCCTCCCCTCCCTTCTCCTCGTGGCCGTGGCCGGAGGCGCCCTTGTCTTCTGGCTCACCCGGGGGGACTCGGGCCCCCCTCCTCCCACAAGGCTCGTGGAGGCCGTCCTCCCCCTCCCCCCCGAGCCCCTCCCCCCCCTCCTCCCCGGAGTCCTGGGGGTCACCGACCTCCTTCGCGACGCCGATGGGTGGTGGCTCCTCGACTTCCGGCAGCGGCGGGTCATGCGCCTGGACCCGGACCTCCAGCCCCTCTTTCATTTCGGAGGGCGCGGTTCCGCCCCGGGAGAGTTCTCCTCGCCCCGATCCCTGGCCCGGTTCGCCGACACCCTCGTGGTGCTCGACGCCGAATCCACCCCGGTCCTCCATCTCTTCACCCTCGACGGGACCTTCCAGCGACTGGAGCGGCCCGTGCTCGAGGGGTGTGTCGCCCTTCAGGCCTCCGGGCTCGTGTCCCGGGGGGAAGAACGCCCCCTCCTCCTGGCAGAATGCCTCCGCGAAGGGCCCGCCCATCGCCTCTTCCCGGTGGTGGCCTTCGATGCCCGGTGGGAGCCCTACACGGTGGCAAGCGATGCGCGCCCCGACCTCCCCGTTCTGAGTACACAGGTGGCCACCGTCGGAGAGGACGGCCGTCTCCTCCGGGGCCATGTCTACGACCCCTGTCTGGCCTGGTGGGAGGTGGGGGCCTCGAGGATCCCGGAGGGGGGTGCGCTCCGCAGCTCGAGAAGCCCGGACTCGGTGGAGGAGCCTCGGGCGTCCCTCTGCCTCGAACCGTGGACCGGGGTGCGGGTGAACTGGGACGTGGCCTTCGGGCAGATGGGGCGTGCCCCTCTGCCAGGGCTCGAGAAGGTGGACTGGCTTCCCGTAATGGACGGGATCTTCCCCCACCGGGACGGGGTGGTTTTCCGGGTCTTCACCGGGGAGAACTCCCGCAGCCTCCTCCTCCTCGGGTCCGGGGGTCAAGTCAGGACGCTGGCCTCCCGGCTCCCGGAGACGGCCTGGGTCGTGGGCGACGAGATCGTGGTGGCGTGGACCGGAATGGAGGGGATGCACCTGGAGCGACGCTCCATCGGTCGGGAAGGCGAGGAATCTCCCGGGCCGGAGCCGGAAGGGTGACGGCACCCCTCCTCGGGGAACTCCTTCCGGGGCTCCTCCCCTACCTTCTGGCCTTTCTGAGCCTCTCCCTTCTCCTCTTCCGGACTCGTCACCTCCGGGGACGTGAAGGGGTGCGCGGGCTGGCCCGGGCCGTGGCGGTGGCCCTTCTCGTGGGCGCCGGCGTGGCCCTTCTGGCCCATCTCGCCCCCCTCGGTCCGGCGGGGGGCGGTGAAGTCGGGGGCGGGGAAGTGGGGGTGCCCGGGGAGGACGGATCCCCTCCGTGGATCGGACGCTTCGCGGGGTACCTGCTCACCCTCCTCCTCTGCCTCGTCTACCTGGGAGGGTGGATCCGCGCCATGCACCGCCTCCGGATCCCCCTGGGCGGGACGCTGGCCCTTGCCTTCTTCCTCGTGGGGACCACCCTGGAGATCCTGGCCGTGGGGGGCATCGGTCCGGCGCTTGGGGCCTGGTGGCGCGTCCTCCTTCACCCCACGGGGTTCGTGGTGGACGCTCCCGACCTCCTCTTTCGGGGGGTGAGCCACCCGTCCATGGGGGGGTGGGCCCTGACCTGGCACCTCCACCTGGCCCTCTTCCTCCTCATCCAGGGCTGGCCGACGAGGGAGAAGGCCGTTCGGGAACCGCCTCTTCCAGCGCCGGCCGGCCCAGCGATCGAGCCCCCCCCGAAAGGACAAGGGCAGCCTCCAGGAGGTGAACCATCTCCCGGACATTCCCGGGCCAATGGCGCCCGCGCAGGAAACCCCAGCCGCAGGGGGTGATCTCGGGGAGGGGGAAGCCGTACTGCCGGGCGAGCCGCCGCAGATGGTTGCGCGCGAGGGTTTCCAGGTCCCCCTCCCGTTCCCGGAGCGCCGGAACGTGGAGACGGACCACGGCGATCCGGTGAAAGAGATCCGATCGGAAGTGCCCCACCTCCACAGCCCGGTCCAGGTCGTGGGAAGTGGCGGCCAGGAGGCGGAGATCGAGGGCGATGGCCTCCCGGCCACCCACGGGGCGGACCCCTCCCTCGTCCAGTGCGGCCAGGAGCTTGGCCTGTCCGGCCAGGGACAGGTCTCCGGCCTCATCCAGGAAGAGGGTTCCTCCCGCCGCATCGCGCAGGAGGCCGGAACGGGCAGAAACGGCACCGGTAAAGGCCCCCTTCTCGTGGCCAAAGAGCTCGCTCTCGAAGAGGGAATCGGGGATGCCGGGACAGTTGACCTTGACCCACGGCCCCTCGCGCCTTTCACTGAGCATGTGGATCATGCGAGCCACCGACGTCTTTCCCGTACCCGTTTCTCCCGTCAGGAGGACGGACGCGAGGGTCGGTGCCACGCGCTCGATCCGCTGGCGCAGGCGTACCATGGGGGGCGAGGCCCCGGCCACCTCCCTGAGGAGCATCTTCTTCCGAGGATCCATTCACCACCTTCGCCTGCAAGGGGGGGCGTTTCCATGGCAGGGTCGGCGCACCCTCCACCCGGAGGCCGGGGACCGGCCTTCGACCGCGATGCAGCGGCGGAGATCCGGACCACCTGGCGGGCAGGCCAGGCCCCGGTCTGCCCGGGATGCAGCATCCTCCTTGCGCGGCAGGGAGTGCCTCCCCGGGAGGACGTGCCCTACGTCAGGGACCGTGTCCTCCTCGTCTGCCCCTCCTGCCGGCGCTCCACGGCCGTGGAGCGTCGGGAACGGAGGGAACGTCGGGGAGACCGGGAGGAGGGGTCCATCCTCCCGGAGCGCGTGGGGTGGCGCGAGTGGGTCCATCTCCAGGCTCCCGACGGATCCCGGGTACGGCTCAAGGCCAAGGTCGACACGGGCGCCCGGACCTCCTCCCTCCACGCCGAAGCGCTGGAACCCTTCGAGCGCGAGGGGGCGCCCTGGCTCCGGTTTCGGCTTCACCCCCGGCAGGGGAACCGCTCCGGCGCGGTCGTCATGGAGGCCCCCCTGGTGGACCGGAGGTCGGTGCGCTCCTCGAGCGGCGAAGCCCAGACCCGGTCCGTGGTGCGCATGAAGATCGGGGTCGGAGCCCACACCTTCGAGGTCGAGGTGACCCTGGCGCGTCGTGACCGCATGGGGTTTCGCATGCTCCTCGGGCGAACGGCCCTCCGCGGGCGCTTCCTCGTGGACCCCGGATCGTCCTACCTTCAGGCGGGTTCCGGGTCGGGTGGGTCGGACGCCGCGACACCCGCCACTCCGGACTCCCCTCGCCCTCTCCCCCCTGCAGGATCGCCCCCATGAGAATCGGGATCCTCTCCCGGAAGGCCTCCCTCTATTCCACCCGACGCCTGGTGGAGGCCGCCGAGGAGCGCGGTCACGAGGTGCGGGTCGCCAACTACCTCCGCTGCTACATGGACATCTCCCCCCCGGGCCCCGCCGTGGTCTACCAGGACCTGGTGGCGGACCGGAATGCCTCGGAGGAGCGACTCGAGTTCGATGCGGTGGTCCCCCGGATCGGGGCCTCCTACACCTTCTACGGGACTGCCCTTGTCCGACAGTTCGAGATGATGGGCGTCTTCACGGCGAACGAGTCGCAGGGAATCGTCCGCTCCCGGGACAAGCTCCGGGCCCAGCAGCTCCTGGCCCGCGCCGGGGTCCAGCTCCCGGCCACGACCTTCGCCCACGACGCCCGGCACGCCGGGGGGCTCATCGACCGGGTGGGCGGGACCCCGGTCATCATCAAGCTCCTCGAGGGAACCCAGGGGCGGGGCGTGGTCCTGGCCGAGACCCGGAAGGCGGCGGAGAGCGTGATTGGGGCGTTCCGGCAGCTCGATGCGAACATCCTGGTCCAGGAATTCATCAAGGAGGCTGGAGGGGACGACCTTCGGGTGATCGTGATTGGCGGCAAGGTGGTGGCCGCCATGGAACGGCATGCGGCGCCCGGGGAATTCCGGGCCAACCTTCACAGGGGAGGCACGGCAGAGAAGGCCAGGCTCACTGCCGAGGAGCGTCGGACCGCAGTGAAGGCGGCCAGGGCGCTGGGGCTCAATGTGGCCGGGGTCGACATGCTCCGGTCGAACCGGGGCCCCCTCGTCCTGGAGGTGAACTCCTCTCCGGGCCTCGAGGGGGTCGAAAAGGCCACCGGGATCGATGTGGCGGGCCACATCATCGGCTTCATCGAGACGTCGGCCCATCGGGGAAGCCCCCGGGACCGGGTCGGGGCGTGAGCCCGTCCACCCTTCCCCTGCGCGACCCCATTGCGGTGGCCGGAGTCCAGGTCCCGGCAGGGACCCGTGCCCGGGCCGAACTCCCGGCGGCCCGGCTGGCCACGGGGAGTCCCCTGGGGATCCCCCTCGAGGTGGTCCATGGCCGGCGCCCCGGCCCCCGGGTCTGGCTCACCGCCGCGATCCATGGCGACGAACTCAACGGGATCGAGATCATCCGCCAGGTGCTGGGGGAGCTGAACCCCCGGCATCTTTCGGGAACGGTTCTCGCCGTACCCATCGTGAATGTGCACGGCTTCATCACCGAGTCCCGCTACCTCCCCGACCGGCGGGACCTGAACCGCTCCTTCCCGGGGTCGGCCCGGGGCTCCCAGGCCGCCCGTCTCGCCCACCTCCTCCTGACCCAGGTGGTGCAGGGGGGCGACGTGGGCCTCGATCTTCATACCGGGTCGGCCGAACGCACGAACCTCCCCCAGATCCGGGCGAATCTCCAGGACCCCGAGACCCGCCGCCTCGCCCTGGCCTTCGGCGCCCCCGTCATGATCCACGCCACCGTCCGCGACGGATCCCTCCGGGCTGCGGCCACCGCCGCAGGGGCCCGGGTCCTCGTCTACGAGGGAGGAGAGGCCCGCCGCTTCAACCGCGGGGCCATCGACGCCGGTACGGCAGGGGTACTCCGCGTCCTCCAGGCCCTGGGGATGCGCGGGGGCGCGAACGCCCGCCCCCCTGCCTCTGGCAACCTCCTGGAGTCCGCCTCCACCCGCTGGGTTCGCGCGGGCCGGAGCGGGCTTGTCCGCCTCGATGTGGAACCGGGGGATCGGGTCGAGAAAGGGCAGCGGATCGGGGTCATCAAGGACGCCTTCGGCGACCGGAGGCTCCGGGTCAGCGCCCCGGAGAGTGGCATCATCATCGGCATGACGCGGCAGCCCAACGTGAATCGGGGCGATGCTCTCGTGAATGTGGCGGAAGTCCGGCCGGCGGACCCTACTCGCTGAGCGAAGCCACCGCCTCCAGGTCCAGCCGACCCCGGTCCGACCTCCGGAGCCCCTGAAGGCCGGGGAGGGGGTCGGGGGGGGACTGCCGGTGGGCATCCGATCCGTCCTGCCAGAGGGCGGCCAGGGCCAGGAGTCGCTCCTCGCCGAAGGGAAGGCCTCCGAGGAGGACACCCTCGGGAAGGGGCCCCACCCCCCCGCCCGCCCCTTCCCCGGGTGCGCGAAACCCCAGGGGAAAGGTGACCAGGGGAAGTCCGACCATGTCGAAGGCCAAGTGATTCGTCAGCACCAGGGCATCACACCGATCCAGGAGCTGGTCGAGGACGAGGGAGAGGAGCGCCATCCGCCCGCGCTGTGCGGTGAGGTACGCATCGGCAGGGAGGAGGAGGCCCTGGATCCACGAGGAGAGGGTGACCCCGAAGAGGCGGACATCCTCCC
Organism: Gemmatimonadales bacterium; assembly: GCA_050485885.1. GTDB lineage: Bacteria > Gemmatimonadota > Gemmatimonadetes > Longimicrobiales > Gaopeijiaceae > SKNW01. Next base: position 94,586 of record JBJHCG010000008.1, read on the forward strand.
GAAGCCAGGGGAGAAAGGGCTCGCTTCGCTCCGGGAGTCGTCCGGCATTCATGGCCCCCGAGGTCAGGGTCCCCCATTCGGCGGGGAGGGGCACCTCCACCACGCGAACCCCTCCCCGCTCCATGGCATCGAGGAAGGCGCGGCGGTGGGCCACCCCCCCGGGGGCTCCCCCGGAACCGCCCCCCGGGCCCGCACCGGGTCCTTGCCCTTCCGCCCACCCCGGGGGGATCCCGAGGCGGGTCTCCCACCGCATGCGAGCCCGGCCATGCTCTCGCAGGGGGGTGGCGGCCAGGAGGTAGTCGGGCACCTCGGGCAGTCCCAGCGTCCGGGGATCCCGGGGGTCGGGTCCGGCCACCACCTGGAGGAAGAGGGCGGCATCCCGGGCATCCCGCGCCAGGGGCCCCGGGTGATCCCGGGTATAGGTGAGGGGGATGACCCCGTCGAGGGAGACCCTCCCCATGGTGGGCTTGAGCCCCGTGAGGCCCTGGCTCGATGCCGGGACCGTGATGGACCCCCCCGTCTGCGTACCCACCGCGAGGGGAGTCATGCGCGCCGCCACCGCCGTGGCCGACCCGCTCGAGGATCCCCCCGGACTCACCCGCGGGTCGCCCGGTGCCCAGGCGTTCAGGGTCGTCACCTCGCCGTCGGGGGTGAGGGCCCGGGTTGTGGCCAGGGGTCCCATCTGCGTCTTCCCCACGGCAAGGGCACCGGCTTCGAGGAGCCGCCTTACCAGGGTGGCATCGCGGGTGGGAACGAAGTCGGCGAACATGTGGGCGTTGGCCGTGGTCCGGACCCCGGCGGTGTGCACATTGTCCTTGATGGCCACTGGAATCCCCCCGAGGAGCCCCTGGCCCCCACCCTCCCGGAGCTGCCTTCGCGCCTCCGCCTCCGAGAGGGTGTTGAAGGCCAGGAGGTGCGCGTCCAGGCTCCGGATGCGACGGAGGGAGGCCTCGAGGAGGACTTCCGGCTCGAGCGCCTGCTCCATGAGGAGGGACCGTGCCTCCCAGGCGGTGAGGCGCCAGGGCTCCCGAAGGGCCGCCTCGGCCGATCTCCTCCCCTCTCGGGCGGCCTCCCAGAAGGGATGGGAGGGGTCCTGGAAGGCATCGAGGGTGCGGGGAGCGCCCCTCCCATCGTCGGCTCTGGCGGGGTCCGGAGCCCGGCCGGGGGAGGGGTCCACCTCGGCCCCTTCCCCCCCGCCCCCCCGCCCCTCGCCCCCTCGAAGGACCCCCTCGTGTGCGCCGACGGCTCCTCCCGCACACCCGCCGGCTGCCGCGAGGGCCCCGAGCATGCCCATGCGCGCCACGAAGGCCCGCCGGTCCAGGCCGACATCCTGGGGAGCCCCCTCCCGGAGGGGAGGATGCCGGGGGGTGTCGCGGCCGGCCGCCACGCCCCGGGAAGCGACCTGGCCGGGCGCGTCCTCCCTCGAAGCGACGTCCCCGGGGGATAGCTTGCGGCGCGGGGGGAGGGAACCGCCCCCCGTCATCCCGTGCCCCGGGGTCGGATCGCGCCCGGAAGGTCCACGCCACCCCGCCCGGAGGTCGCCACGAGGGGAGGATAGGAGGATGGCGAGGGAAGGGGGGGGAGGCGCATCGGATCCAGCACAACACCCTCCAGGGCAGGGAGGGTGCTCCGCAGGAAACCCCTGGCCGACCGGAGAATGCGAACCCGGTCGGCAGGGGCATCGGGGGCGTCGTCCGGGAGCACGGAGAGATCCACCCCGGCCATGGCCAGGCGGGCGAGGATCCAGGCGTCGAGATCGTCATCCGCCATGGCGAGGACCGGGTGAGGCGACCCGGGGTCCGCACCAGGGTCCGCGGGCGGGTCCGCCGGGGGGTGCGCCCCAGGGCCCGCCGGGGCGCCCGCTCCCGGGCCCTCCGGGGGATCCGCGCGGCCGGGGGCGGACCGGGGGCGTTCGCGCCGATTCGGAACGTCAGGGTGCATCGGGATCTCGGAGTTCCTCGGGGATTCGAGCGCCGCAGACGCGGCGGCGGGCGTGCGGGCCCGTTGCGGATGAAGCGGAGAGGGATGGAGCGCCCCCTTCGCCCGCCCAGAGTAGGGCACCGCGCCCCCTCCCGACAGGGGCCCGACCGGGGAAGGGGGAGCGGGTGAAGGGAGGACGCGATCCGATCGTAGGGAAGGGTGTACAGAGGCGGTTGTCCTGCGCTGCCCCCTCCCTCCTCCGGCCTCCTACACCCTCCCCCCCGCGCCCGCTTCCCTCCATGCCGTACCAGACAGACGCGTTCCACCGAACGAGATCGGCCTGCTTCCGCCCTGTGCCTCGCGCCGGCTTTCCGGTGCTTCTGGGCCTCCTCGCAGCACCCCTGGTGGCCCCTTCGGCAGCTCCGGCCGCAGCCCAGACCCCCGCCCCCATTCCCCCGTTCAGCACCGAGCTGGCCCTGCAGACCATGGACTCGGTCTGGAACCGGGTGGCCAACGCCCACTACGACCCCGACATGGGCGGGCTGGATTGGGCGGCGGTTCGAAGGGAGGTGGAACCGGAGGTCCGGGGCGCCACCTCCCATTCGGAACTTCGCCTCATCCTCTCCGGGATGGTGGGACGACTCGGCCTTTCCCACTTCGCGATCTTCGGACCGGAAACGGGCGCGGAACTGGAGGGGGCCGCTGCCCCCGACGCAGGCGCGTCCGGAGGCGGGCTCGCCGGTCCCGGGCTGGACCTCCGCCTCGTGGAAGGTCGGCTCACGGTGACGCGCGTGACCGAAGGGAGCCCGGCGGAGCGGGCCGGGGTCCACCCCGGGTGGGTGGTCACGGAAATCGACGGGGTGGATCGAACCACCCTCCCCGAAGGAGCCGAAGCGGCCCTCGGCGGCTCGGGCACCCCTGCAGATCGGCTGGAGGCCCTCTTCCTCCCCTCGCTTGCCCTGGCCTCGCTGCAGGGCACCGAAGGGAGCGTGGTGGAGGTCGTATTCCTCGATGCGGACGAGGAGCAGCAGACGCTGACCCTTGATCGGGTTGCACCCCCCGGGGAACTCGTTCGCTTCGGGTACCTCCCTCCCCTCCCGGTCCGGGTCTCGGATCGGCGCCTCCCCCTGGCCGGGCCGGGCGCTGCCGACGCCGAGCGAACGGCGGCCTACCTTCATTTTTCCGCCTGGTTTCCCGCCGTCACCGCCCCCCTGGCCGAAGCGGTCGATCGCCACCGGGAGGCCGGCGGGTTCGTTCTCGACCTTCGGGGGAACCCGGGCGGGGTCGGGGGCATGGCCATGGGCGTCGCGGGACACTTCGTGCATGAACGGCTCAACCTGGGCGTGATGAAGACCCGCGACACCGAGCTCAACTTCATGGTGGCCCCTCAGCGCGTGAACCTCGCCGGAGAGCGGGTCATCCCCTTTGACGGCCCGGTGGCCATCCTCATCGACGCCCTTTCCGGGAGCACCTCCGAGGTCTTCGCCGCCGGACTCCAGGCCCTGGGCCGGGCGCGGATTTTCGGGGAGGCCAGTGCGGGCCAGGTCCTTCCGGCCGTGATCATCCCCCTCCCCAACGGGGACCGGCTCATGCATCCCATTGCCGACTACACCGCACCCGGGGACCTCCGCCTGGAAGGGCGGGGCGTGATCCCCGACGAAGAGGTCGCCCCCACGCGGGCGGCCCTTCTCTCCGGCCAGGACCCGGCGCTGGACCGGGCTCTCCGGTGGCTCTCCGAATCCCGGGAGCCCTGAACCCTGGCCTCACCACCGCGCACCCCGAGCCCCACGGGCATCGGGTCCCTCTTCGATCCCTTCCGACGCCCCGTGGCGCCGGAGCCTGCCTTTCCCGTCCCCTCAAGGAGCACCGACATGTCCATCACGGCTCGAACCCCCTCCCGGCTCCGCCGCCTGCTCACCCCCACCGGGGTGGCCCTGGCCGGCACCCTTCTCCTCGCTCCGGCGCCCACGGAGGCGCAGGATCTCCCCGATGCGAACGACCTCATTGCGGCCTACGTCGAGGCCATGGGCGGAGAAGACCGTCTCCGCGGGGTTTCCACCACCATGCGCGGCACGCTCGGACTCCCCGCCATGGGGATCCAGGGCGACTTCACCATGGTCCAGGTCTACCCCAACCGCTTCCGTCTGAACGCTGAACTCCCCGGGGTGGGCTCCATTCAGAGCGGGTACACCGGGGAGGTGGGGTGGAACCTGGACCCGATGATGGGACCCCAGCTCGCCGACGGAGAGCAGCTGGAGCAGATCCGGGAGCAGGCCAGCGTGGCCGCCAACCTCCGCGACCCCTCCATGGTCCCGGGCCGGGAGACGGTGGGAGAAGCCGAGTTCGAAGGGGTAGCCTGCTGGCGGGTCCGGCTGACCTGGGCCTCCGGGCGCGAGAGCCACGACTGCTTCGCGAAGGACACGGGCCTCCTCCTGGCCTCCGAGTCCGTGCAGGCCACCCCCATGGGCGACGTTCCCTCCACCTCCCTCTACCTGGACTACCGGGAGTTCGAGGGACGCACGATCTCCACCCGAATGGTGGTCCGCATCGCAGGGGCGGAGCAGGTCATGACGGTGTCGGAGGTGACCTTCGGCGACGTTCCCGAAGATGCGGTGGCCCCCCCGGCCGCCATCCGCGCCCTCATCGACGGGTGACCGGACGCGGATGACCGGAGACGGGCACCCTGATCCCCTGGATCGGGCCCCGCAACGAATCCCCGCAGAACGCCCTGGACCGCCGCCCCCGGGGGGAGCTCCCGCTCCCCCCGGGGGCGGTTTCATTGACACCGGGGGCTCCCCCCTCCCAATCTCCCTTCTTCCACTCCACCCCCCTGCGCCCTCGCCTCCGGCCCCTGGCCCGGGCGCTTCCCTTCCCCTCCCCCCTCCAGGAGCGGGCCCATGGCACCCTTTCCGACCCTCGCCGCCTCCACCTCCATCGGCCGCTCCGGGCGCCGCCTCTCCGCCGCGGCGCTCCTCCTGGGCGCCGCCACCCTTGCCCTCCTCCCTCCCCCTGCCTCCGCGCAGGCAGGAGGTCAGGGCACGAGCCAGGGCGCCGTTGCCACGGCGTCGCAGGGCGCGAACGAAGGCGGGGTGCGGGGTACGGCACCCCAGGCCACCGATCCTTCGGGGCGGGCCTCCGCATCCACGGAAACCTACCCGCGCACGACCCAGCCCCTGGACGAAGCCTACACCGCCCGCATCCGCGAATTCACCACCGAGGACTTCTTCCTCACCCCCCTGGTGGATCACCTCCCGGCCTCCGACGTGGTCCCCACCCCGTACGACGTGCTGGGCTACATTGCCGGGACCCGCGATGTCCTGACCCACACGGAAGGGATCTACCGGTACATGCGGGCGGTGGCCGACGCCTCCCCCCGGATCACGGTCCGGACCATCGGGACCTCGGAAGAGGGGCGGGAGATCCTCCTCGTGCTCGCTTCGGACGAGGCCACCATCGGCGAGGTGGACCAGCACGCCGAGCTCATGAAGCGCCTCTCCGACCCCCGGGTCACCTCCGAGGAGGAGGCCGCCCGGATCATCAGCGAGGTGAAGCCCATGTACTGGGCCACCGGGGCCATCCACTCCTCCGAGACCGGCTCCCCCGAAATGCTCATGGAGCTGGTCTACCGGCTGGCGGTGGATGACGGCCCCGTCATGCGTGCCATTCGCGACAACCTCATCGTCATGCTCACCCCGGTGGTGGAACCCGATGGGCGCGACAAGCAGGTCGATGTGCACATGGCGCCCCGCCTGAACCCCGAGGGGCCGAACCCGAACCGGACCCTCTACTGGGGGCAGTACGTCTACCACTCGAACAACCGCGACGGGATGCAGCTCAACCTGGCCCTCTCCCGGGCCATCACGGGGACCTTCCTCGACTACATCCCCCTCGTGCTCCACGACCTCCACGAGTCGGCCTCGTACCTCTACGCCTCCACCGGCCGCGGTCCGTACAACGCCTGGATCGACCCTATCGTGATCTCGGAGTGGAACCGGATCTCCCACCGGGAGGTGCGCGACATGGGGGCCTTCGGGGTGCCCGGCGTCTACACCCACGACTTCTACGACGGATGGACCCCAAACTACATGTTCTGGGTGGCCCACATCCACAACTCCATCGGCCGGTTCTACGAGACCCAGGCCGCGCGGAACGCCTCGGACTACATCCTGAACACGAATGTGGACCGGGAATGGCACCGGCCGAACACCCCGCTCCGTTCGGTGGTCTGGTCCATCCGGAACAATGTGAACCTCCAGCAGTCGGCCCTCCTCATCGCCCTGCACGAGGTGGCCACGAACCGCGACGAGTACCTCCGGAACTTCTGGATCAAGTCCCAGCGGTCGGTGGCCAAGGCCCGCACCGAGGGGCCGGCCGGCTACGTCTTCCCCGCCGATGATCCCCGCCCGGGGCAGCAGGCCCGGACCCTCCAGACCCTCCAGCGCCACGGGATGGAGGTGCACCGCACCACCGCCTCCGTCACGGCCGGGGGGGAGACCTTCCCGGCGGGGAGCTATGTCGTTCGCATGGACCAGCCCTACTCCCGGGGCGCCGACATGCTGCTGGACCGGCAGTACTACTCCCCCGACGATCCGCGCCCCTACGACGACGTGGGGTGGACCTTCGGCCCCCTCTACAATGCCCGCACCGTGCGGGTGGACGACGTGGCCCTCCTGGACGGGGCCATGACCCTGGTGGAAGGCGAGGTGCAGGCCTCCGGGCGGGTGGTGGAGGCGGACGATGCCGCCACCGCCGGCTACCTGGTGCGCTACAACGCCGACAACAACCTGGCCGCCTTCCGCTTCGCCCACCGGGAGCTCCGCCTCCTCGCCGCCCGCGACGGCTTCGAGGCCGCCGGACGCACCTTCGGCCCCGGGAGCTTCGTGATTCCGGTGCAGGGGAACGGACGGGACCTGGGGCAGCGCCTCTCGGAGGCCGCCGAGACGTACGGATTCGAGGCGGTGGCCGTGGCAACCCTCCCCGAGGTGGCCACCCATGAGGTGGCCCTCCCCCGGGTGGCCCTCGTCCACACCTGGCTCACCACCCAGAACGAGGGGTGGCTCCGTCTGGGACTCGACGAGTACGGAATTCCGTACGACTACGTCTCGGTCCATGTGGTGCGCGACACCCCCAACCTGCTGGATCGCTGGGATGTGATCCTCATGGGACCCTCGGTGAACGATCCCCTCCAGCTGCTTCGGGGGGTGCAGGGTTCGAACCCCATTCCCTGGGAGGCCACCGAGCACACCCCGAACATCGGGCGGCAGGCCTCCTCCCCCGACATCCGGGGCGGGCTCGAGCTCGAGGGGATCATGAACCTCCACCGCTTCGTGGAAGGGGGCGGCACCCTCGTCACCCTCACGAACTCGTCCAACCTCCCCATTCACTTCGGGCTTGCCCCCGGTGTCTCCACCCGGAATGCCTCCGACCTCTGGGCACCGGGCGGCGTCTTCAAGGCGAACCTCACCGATGCCCGCAGCCCCCTGGCCTGGGGGTACGGCGAAACCCTGGGCGTGTACTTCAACCAGAACCAGAGTCCCCTCCTGGTGGATGGGCGCCCGCGTCCCACCACCCGGGCCCCCTCGGCCCCCGACGGGAGCACCACCGCGCGCCGCTCCGGTCGGGGTGGAGTCGACGAACGCGATGTGGTCCAGGGGCATGGCCGGGACTGGGGGCAGGAAAGCCTCGAGGCCTACCGGGCACGGATGCGGGCGGAGGGCGAGGGCACGACCGGGGGCCCGGGAGGCGGGGGCGGTGGAATGTTCGGACAGGGCGCGAACGCCTCGGTCCGCACCGTCTTCCGCTTCACCTCCGAGCCCACCGAGCTCCTGGTTTCGGGGGGGCTCGTGGGTGCCACCGAGCTGACCGGATCCCCGGCCCTGGTGGACGCGCGCCTTGGAGAGGGCCATGTCATCCTCTTCTCCTTCAACCCCTTCTGGCGAGGAGGGACCCAGGGGTCCTACGCCCTCGTCTTCAACGCCCTCCTCCACCATGGAAACCTCGACGTGGGAAGCCCCCTCGCCGAGGATACGGAGGACGCGGAGGATCGCTGACCCCCTGTCTCCCCCTTCGCCCCACGCCCCCGGGCCCGAGTCCGAGTCCGGCTCGGCGTCCGCTTCGGAGGACCGCCCCGGGTGGTGGCGCCGCCACCTCCACCGGATCTTCGCCTTCATTGCCCGCACCTACTACCAGGTGCGGGTGGCGGGGGCGGAGGTCCCGGGGGAGGGACCGGTCCTCCTCGTGGCGAACCACCCCAACTCCCTCATGGATCCGGCCCTCGTCACGGTGGCGGCCGGTCGCCCCGTGCGCTTCCTGGCGGGCGCCCACCTCTTCCGGCGCCGGTCCATTGCCTGGGCCGTTCGGGGGTCGGGGGCGATCCCCGTGTACCGGCGCACGGAAGAGCCCGGGGAGATGGGAAAGAACCAGGCCTCCTTCGGGGCCGTGCGCGACGCCCTCGTGGGGGGCTCGGCGGTGGGGGTCTTCCCCGAGGGATTCACCCACTCCGAGCCCTCTCTCGTCCCCCTCAAGACGGGGGCCGCCCGCATTGCCCTTCTCGCCGCCGGAGGGCTCGCCGCACGGGGGGAGGAGCCCGCCTTCCCCCTTCTCCCGGTGGGGATCACCTACCGGGGCGGAAAGGACCGCTTCCGCGCCGAGGCCCTGGCCCTGGTGGGAAAGCCGGTCCGGTGGGCCGACCTGGCCCGGGAGGTGAGGGGAGAGCCGGGGGCCGACGCCGTGCGCGAACTGACCCAGCGGATCGAGGCCTCCCTGGCGCGGGTCACGGTGAACCTCCGGGAGTGGGAGGACCTCCCCCTGGTGGAAACCGCCGAGGCCGTCCACGAGGCGGAGTTCGGCCGCCGCCGCCGCCGCCCCTCGGAGAACCCGGTGCGCTGGCTCGCCCGCATGCGCCGCACCGCCCGGGCGCTGGAGCTGGCCCGGGAGCGGGACGAACCCGAAACGGAGCGCCTCAACACCCGCCTCGAGACCCACGCCCGGATCCTCTCCAGCGTGGGCCTCCGCCCCCGGGACCTCCACCTCCGCCCCCGAAGCTCGGTGGCGGTCCGCTGGACCCTGGTGAACCTCGCCTTCTTTGGCTTCGCGCTCCCCCTGGCCCTCGTGGGCACCCTGGTCTTCTGGCTCCCCTGGACGGTGGTGCGCCGCTCCGAACCCCGCTTCCGCCTCACCCCCGACCGCCGCGCCACGTACCGGGTCCTGGCCGGAACCGTCACCTGCGGCACCTGGGTCGTCCTCCTGGCGGCCCTCGTCCTCGAGTTCCGGGGATGGCAACCCGCCATGGCCCTCCTCATCATCCTCCCCCTCTCGGGATTCCTCACCCTCCGGATCCGCTCCCGCTGGCGAAGTGCCATTTCCGACCTGCGCCGCTTCCTCTTCCTTCGGGGTCGCACCGATGTCCGGGCCGAGCTCCTCCAGGCCCAGCGCGAACTCGCCGAAGCCATTCGCGCCCTCCAGCTCCGCCTCTAGGAGCGTGTCCGCCCCTCCGTTGGATCCGGCCGCCCGGCCTCGCAGGGATGCCGCCCTGCACCGGGGGTTCCCGCCCCCCGCCCCCTATCCCCGTCGTCTTCCCCCCCTTGCCCCGCCCCCATGCCCCACGCCACCCCCCTCCCCATGTCCGCCCCACCCTTCGGCGCCCCGCTCCTCCTGGTCTCCCTCCTCCTTTTCGGAGGATGCCACGCCCCGGATGCTCCCCAGGCCTCGCTCCCCGAGCGGACCCCCCTGGCGGCGGCCGGGCATGCGACCCTCACCTCCCATGAAGCCCTCCTGGACTTCGTGGGGGCGCTGGAGCGGGGGTCGCCGCGGGTGACGTTGACCGAGCTGGGAACCTCGGTGTCGGGGCGAGTCCTCCCGGCCCTCCAGGTGGCCCTCCCGGACCACGACTTCGGGGGCGACCGGGAGGCACGGCTCGTCGTGCTCCTCTATGCCCAGAAGCATGGAAACGAGCCCTCGGGGAAGGAGGGGCTCCTGGCGCTTGCCCTGGAGCTGGCCCGGGGGGACCACGACGATCTCCTGGCCCGGATGGATCTCCTCCTCGTGCCCCAGGTGAACCCCGATGGAGCCGAGGCCCACCGTCGCACGAACGACGAGGGGGTGGACCTGAACCGGAGTCAGCTCATTCTCGACGGCCACGAGGTGCTCGGGCTCCGGGAGCTCTTCCACCGGTGGGAGCCCGAGGTGGCGGTGGACATCCACGAGTACTACCCCTGGTCCGACGCGTGGCTCGAAGCGGGGTGGCTCCGGCTCTGGGATCTCCAGGTGGGGCTCCCCACGAACCTGAACACCGATCCGGAGATCCTGGAGGTGGCGGAGGAGGGGGCCCTTCCGGCGATCCTCGAGGCACTGGCGGAGGCGGGCTTCACGGGGCACAACTACGTGGTGGGCACACCCGAGCGCCTCCGGTGGTCCACCACGAACGCCAACGACGGCCGGCAGGGATTCGCCCTGCTCCACACCCTCTCCCTCATCTTCGAGGGGAAGCGCTCCGAGCCCCTGGCCGCCGACATGGCTCGCCGGGCGGAGGCCCAGCGGACCGGGCTCGAGGCCCTCCTCCGCTTCGTGGCCGACGAGGGGGAACGGGTCCGGGCGGCCGTCCATGGCGCCCGCGCCCGGGCCCGGGACGGCGAGATCCGGAACTTCGTGCCCGTCATGGACCGGGTCCGGAGTGCCCGGCCTCTCGAGATCCCGGTCCTCGCCGTGTCCCGGGAGGAGGGGGGAAATGGCTGGGTGGTGGGCGACACCATCCAGGCCCGGGTGGAGGGATGGTACCCGGGGGTCCGCGAGGTGGAGCGCATCGCCCTGGCCCCGGGGTGGATCGTCCCCGGCACCGAGACCGACCTCCTGGCCCTCCTCGAGGGGCACCGGATCGAGGTGGAGCCCCTGGACGAGGGCGCCGAACTCCCGGTGGAGGTCCTCTCCCTTTCCGGATGGGAAACCCGCCTCCTGGAGAGTGAGCAGCGTCTCCCCACCGTGGTCTCCCGCCCGGCCCGTCACCGGGCCTCCGCAGGCGACGTCCGGGTCCCTTCGGCTCAGCTTCGCGGCATCCTCGCGGCCACGATCCTCGAACCCCGCTCCATGCACGGACTCCACACGTACGAAGCCTTCGCCTCCCTCGTGGAGGGGGCCGAGGGGGGGGACTGGCCCGTGCTCCGGCTCCGGCCCGTGACGGGGACCGGGGGTCCGGGCACTCCCTGAGCGAACCGGTCCGCGCCCCCCCTCCCCCCCTGCGAAAGAACCCCTCCCGGCCACCATGGGCCAGGAGGGGTTCTCACGTTCGGCGGGTTCCGTAAAGCGCCCGCGGTGGAGGGCTCGTGCGGTGGCGCCGCCCTTCCCGGATCAACCCACCGGGCCGGGCGCCCCACGCGGGGGGAGGATCCCCCGCCCGAGGTTCAGCGCCCGCCCCCCGTGCGTCGCACCTCGGCCCCGTTCCCGTCGTCGGCATCGGCATCGTCATCCGCCACCAGGGTCACGGGCGCCGGAGGGGTGTTCACATCGGCATCCTTCACGTAGTGATCCAGCCACGCCACCCACCGTGCCCACATGTCGAGGAGGGTTTCCCGGGCCACCTGTCCATGATCCTCGTAGGGATACATGTAGAGGGCCGCCGTCTTTCCGAGTCCGTTCAACCCGTGAATGAGGCGCCACGAGTTGTCGGGGAAGGTTCCCACATTCTGGTCGTCCTCTCCGTGGTAGATGAGGAGGGCGCCGGAAAGCTGGTCGGCGTAGAGGAACGGCGACATGGTCAGATAGGTCTCCCGTGCCTCCCAGAGGGGGCGCCGCTCTCCCTGGAACCCGATGGGGGTGAGGAGTCGGTTCGAGTTGGGCGCACCGGCGATCCCGGCCCGGAAGAAGGGGGTGTGGACCATGGCATTGATGGTCCCGAATCCCCCGTAGGAGTGACCGCCCAGGGCGAGCCTGCGCCGATCGATCCACCCCCGCTCGTCCAGCGCGTCGATCACCGCCAGGTGGTTCTGCTGCAGGTCGACGATGAAGCGGTCGTTCAGCCGGTCCGAGGGCCCGACAATGGGATGGTCAGGCTGCACCACCGCGTACCCGGCGGCGGTGAGGATCTCCATGGAACGCGCCCCCACCGAGGGGAAGCGGTTCCGGTTCCAGCTCCGGAGGGTCCGGTCGTAGGCTTCCTGGCTGGAGAACTCCCGGGGGTAGAACCAGAACATGGCCGGGAGCCGGGTCCCCTCCACGTAGTCGTGGGGGAGGGTCACATCGACCTTGAAGGTGAAGCCGTCCGCCCGGGTCACGGTGATCCGCTCCCGCCGGGCCTGGGTGATCACCGGGTGGTGATCCACATTCTGCGTCATCCGGGTCCGCTCCCCCGTGGCCCGGTCGAGGAGCCAGGAATCGGCCACCTCGGTGGGGGTTTCCCGGGCGATCATGATCCGGTTCAGGTCGTCATCGAGGATCGCGGTGACCCGCTCGAAGGCATCGGGGGCGGACTCGAAGATCCGCTCCCGCTCGCCGGTCCGGATCTCCACCCGGTCCACGAAGGCCCGGGGGGCGTCGGCCTCCGGGTCCTCGAAGAACTGGGTGCCCGAGAAGTAGACGGCCGAGCCATCGCTGGAAAGGCGGACCACCGAGGCGCCCAGGTCGTTGGAGGTGGTCAGGAGGGAACCGGCGGTATCGAAGAAGTCCTCCGTGTCGGCCTCGGCCAGAACGTACCGGGTCTCCGGGTCGTCCAGGTTCACGGCGTAGGTGCGATCGGTGTTCCGGACCCGCTCCGTCAGGAAGAGCCACCGCATGTCGGCCGAGTACTGGACACTCCGGATCTCGGTTTCCGACGTGTAGATGACCCGCTCGTCGGCTTCTCCGAAGGGGGCGATCCACTGCATGACCCGGTCGGCCCGGGCGTTGTTGTTCCCGGCAGCCCCCTGGGTGCGCGCCGGGGCTGCGTCAGGGTCGGCGGCTGCGGTGTCGGCATCGGCCCCGCCACGCGAAGGGGCCGGCTCCCGCTGGAGGAAGGAGAGTCCTTCCCCGTCGGGGCGCCAGGTGAGGGCGCGGCGGGCATTCTGCCCTCCACCACCCCCGCCCCCCTGCCCCTGAACGCCTTCCCGCACCTCGCGCCGGGCGATCTCGTGGAGCGAGGTGCCCGAGAGGTCGACGATGGCTTCGTGGTCCCCGAACTGGGACGCGGGAACGATCCACGAGAAGGGCTTTTCCGTGGTCCGGATGCGAATGTGCTCGCCTCCGGGAGAGACGTTGATGGACTCGATCATGGCGGGGGCGCCAACCGGCTGCACTCGGCGGTTCCCCACCTCGATCCGGACGAGCTGCCCGGTGGTGTAGTACTCGAAGAGCGCCGCATCATGGTGATCCATGAGGAGGCTCGGGTAGGTGCGAAGCCGGTTCTCGTCGCCCGAGGCCACCCGGACCATGGGGGAGGCGGGCTGGGCCGGGGCCGGCGGTGGAGCGCTCCGTCCGTCGGGAATCACCACGGCAAAGATGAACCGGGAGTCTCCGGACCACTCGAAGGAGGTGACCCGGGTGGCCAGGAGGGGGGCCCGGGTGATCTGGCGCGACCGACCGCTGGAGGCGTCGGCAGCCCAGATGTGGGTCTCCGAATCGGTGTGCACGAGGAAGGCCACCTGGCTTCCGTCCGGGGCCCAGCGCGCCCCCGAAACCCGGGTCCCGGCCGGCACCTGGATCGAGGTCCGTTCCCCGGTCTCCGCATCGATGAGCTCGAGTCCGCTCAACGCTCCGGTGGTGAAGCCCCGGGTCCGGTTGGCCGCCGGATCAAGGGCGATCCCCGCCAGGCGAAGGTAGGGGCGGGCCAGCTGCGCCAGCGCCGGCATCCCCTCGCTCTCCGAGTTCAGGAAGCGACGGGCGTCGGGGCTCAGATTCGTGAGGAGAAGGTTCTCGTGACGATCCGAGGCCACCAGCGCCGCGATCTCGGAAGGGGGCTCGAGGTAGGACTCGGCGAGGATGGCCTGGGACTGGGCCACCAGGGCGGTGGGAACGACGACGGGGACGGTCGCCAGGGCCAGGGCCGCGAGGGCTCCGACGCCGAGCTTCCGTCCTGCCGGCGCGACGCCCGAGAGGTCGACGGACATGGGGTACTCCTTCGGGAAGATGCAGGGGTGGATCAACCCGCCGAAGGTACGCCCGGAAACCCGCGCCGGGCAAGAATGTCAACTCCCTGTCAGGGGGCGAACGTCATCGGTGCGTTGGGCCCGAGGGGGAGACCGAAGAACATCCAGAGAAGGAGGGTGGGAATGGCCGTGAAGGCGAAGACCACCGAGTAGGGGAGCATGGCCGAGATGAGGGTCCCCAGGCCGATGTCCTTCTCGTACTTCTGGGCGAAGATGATGACGAGGGGGTAGTAGGGGAGGAGCGGAGTCAGGACGTTCGTGAAGGAGTCCCCGACCCGGTAGGCGGCCTGGGTGACCTCGGGGGAATAGCCCAGGAGCATGAGCATGGGGACGAAGACCGGTGCCATGATGGCCCACTTCGCCGAGGCCGACCCGATGAAGAGGTTGATGAACCCCGACACGAGGATGAAGGCCACGATGAGCCAGGGCCCGGTGAAGTCGATGGCCTCGAGCGTCCCGGCCCCGGTGACGGCCACGATGAGCCCCAGGTTGGACCAGTTGAAGAAGGCGATGAAGTGGGCCGCCACGAAGGCGAGCACGATGTAGGCGCCGAGCGACGACATCGACTCCGCGGTCATGGAGGCCACTTCCTTGTCGCTCCGGACCTTCCCCGTGACGAGCCCGTAGACGAGCCCGGGGAGGAAGAAGACGAAGAGCATGAGGGCCACGATGGAGGAGAGGAGGGGTGCGATCTCCCCATCGGGTCCGCGAAGGACGCCGTTCTCCGGAATCGCCCACCACGCCACGATCCCCAGGGTGAGGACCACGGTGAGGGCGGCCGCCACGAGTCCCTTCCGTTCCTGGGCCGTGAGCGGCTCCTCCTCCTCGACCTCCACGCCTCCCGTGTACACCCCGAGCCGGGGCTCGAGGAAGCGCTCCGTGACGAGCGTCCCCCCCAGGGTGAAGATCGGGACGAGGGCCGCCATGATGTACCAGTTTGCCGTGGGATCGACCCGGTAGTCCGGGTCCACGTACTGGGCCGCGGTCTCGGTAATGCCCGCCAGGAGGGGATCCAGGGCGGTGAGGATCAGGTTCGAGGAGAATCCGGCCGATACTCCTGCAAAGGCAGCGGCCAGACCGGCAATGGGATGCCGCCCCATTCCGTGGAAGATCACGGCGCCCAGGGGAATGAGGACCACGTACCCCGCATCCACCGCCAGCGACGACATGAGCCCGCCGAAGACGATGGCCGTGGTGACGAACCATCCCGGCACCGAGCGGACGAACCCCTTGAGGGCGGTCTCGATGAGCCCGGTCCGCTCCGCCACCCCGATCCCGATCATGACCACGAGCACGAGTCCCAGGGGGGGGAAGTCGGTGAAGGTCCGGGGCATCTCGATGAGAATGCGCTGGATGTTCTCGGCATTCAGGAGGTTCAGCGCCCGGATCTCCTCCTCGGTCTGCGGGTGCACGGCCGACACCCCGACGGAGGCCGCAATCCAGGAGAGAAGCAGGACGACCCCGGCGAAGATCACGAAGAGGGTGATGGGGTCGGGCAGCCGGTTCCCGGTCCGCTCCACGAGGTTCAGGGCGCGGTCGGCGAGCCCCGAGAGGCCGCGACGATGGGTGGGAAGCGGAGATCCGGGCACGTCAGGGCTCCTGGCTCGGGGAGGGAGAGGGGGGTGGAACGGCGCGAAAGAGGTAACATGCCGAGCGGGGGAGCAACAGGCCCCGCCTGGTTCCCTGCGAGATCCCTCCCCCGGCGTTCAGGACGGGCGGGGGGGCGGGATCCGGTGCGTGCCCCGCCCCCGCCGATGCTGGACATGTCGTCAGACCGATTCTATTATTGCTTGAAGCTGTCCCCCCAACCCCCGGAGGTTCCATGCCCCGCAGACGCATCCAGCGACGTCCGGTCCGGACGCGCCGCCATTGGAGAATCCCCCCGCCCCCCCTGAGGGATGGAGACGCCCCGGGGCCGGAGGGCCTCCTCGTCCTCGACGACTTCGAAGGCGCATTCGGTGTGGTCCTCTGGAAGAGTCTCCGGGCGGTGACCCTCTGGTCCGAAACCGATCCGGTGGACCGTCCCGGGCTCTTCTCCACCGACGACCGGGACCGTCGCCTTTCCGAGATCAACTCGGTCCTCCATGGGGAGGATCATCCCATGCGGGAGCCCCTGGAGCTCCTGGCCGATCTCGTCTCTCCCCCGGGAGAGAATGGCGACGTCGCCGAGCTGAAGCCGGAAGAGGCCGTAGGGCTGGCCTGCACCCGGGTTGCCGCCTGGGCCGAGGGGGAGGGCAAGCCCCGCACCCAGATCGAGTTCCTCCAGGCAGGGGCGCTGGCCTGTCCGACGAACCCCCGCTTCGCGCTGGCCGTGATGCGCGCCGCGCGGGACCTGGCCCAGTATTCCCGCGCGGAAGCCTGGTTCCACCGCTCGGTCGGGTTGGCACGGCAGGCCCGGGACTGGGACAGCTACGTCCGCGCCTACCTGGCGCACGGGACGATGATGCGGCGGCGGGGTGCCCTCCCTGCGGCGCGCAGGAGCTACCTCAAGGCCCTTCGGCGGGCCTCGCGGCAGGGACTGCGGGAGGCCCGCTCCATGGCGCTGCATGACCTCTTCGTGCTCGAGGAGTACGCCGGGAACTTCGAGAAGGCCCAGACCCACGCGGCCCATGCCATCGATGCCTACGGTGCAGGGCACCCGAACCTCCCGGATCTGGCCCACGACCTGGCGGTGACCTGGCTCCAGAAGGGGTACTTCGACTCTTCCCTCCAGGTGCTGGAGCGGGTGCAGGGGCTCGTGTCCGATGCCTCCCGCCCCGTGGCCCTGGGGTCGCTGGCCCGGGCCTACGCCGGCGTCGGGGACGAGTCCGGGTATACCCGCTACCGCCGCGAGCTGACCCGGATTCCTCCCGGTCCCGGGGTGGCCGAGGCCTGGATCGAGGTGGCCCGGGGAGCGCTTCTCCTGGGGAACCGGACGGAGGCCCGCGATGCAGTGCGGCGGGGCGAGGATCTGGCCCGGACGCGCATGGAGGGCCAGATTCGGTTCATGGCCCAATCCATGTTCGATGCCATTGCCGCCGAGGAGGCGGCCGCCGGGGAGCGGCGCGCGGGTGCGCCCCGCACTGCGACGGACGAGGCCCGGGAGCGGATGGTGGATCGCCTGGTGCTGCTTCTGGAGCCCACGGGTGGGCGTCGGAATCGCCCCCGGGAAGCCCCGGTCCGCTCATGAGGAAGGCCCGCCCCGGCGGGGTCCTGCGCCCCTCGACGCATGGAACCCCGCCGAGGCGGGCCAGGAACTGCGGGGAGGGGCCCGGCACGAATGCCGGACCCCTCTCTCGTCAGGAGCCGGAGCCGATGTACCCGCCGCGGCAGTTGGCGGGGGGCTCACCCTCGGCCGGAGGAGTGCAGGGGGGCTCTCCCTCTTCCATCACCGGCCCCACGAGATCGACCTCCACGGGGGCCAGCGGTGAGTTTCCGCAGGCAGCGAGGAGGGGGAAGACGAAGAGAAGGGCCAGCCGTCGCGTGTGCTTCATGATGGAGTTCCTCGGAGTCAGGGAGGGGCGCTCGGTCCCCAGTCAGGGACCGCTTCTTCCAGTTTGGGCCATCGGGAGGCGAAGTACACACTCTTTTTCCGTCACTTTCAATACACATTCCGTCACCTCATGCAACACACCCCTCGTCCCCTCCTGATTCTCCACCCGGACAAGGTGCTTCAAGAGCGGGTGAAGCGCGCGGCGCGGGATCGTTTCGACACCCGCGAAGTGGGAAGCTGGGAGGAATTGCGTGAAAGTGTGGCCTCTGCCCCGCCGGCGGCGGTGGTGGTGGTCGATCCCTACTTCGGCACCGGGGACCGGCGGAGGACCCGGAGCCCCGGGAATGGCGACGGGCCCTCCCAGAACCTGCGGGAGCTCCTCACCTCGTATCCCTCGGCCACCGTGGTGGCGGGACTCGACGCGGCCCCGACGCGACACCGGGATCTCTGGAGCCTGGGGGAGTGGGGAATCGCCGAGATCCTCCAGACCGACGAGGACACGAGCGTCCACGCCGTGCGGAAGCGGCTCCTCTCGGCCCGGGCGCAGCCCCTTCGACGGCTCCTCACCCACGATGACACGGTCCATCTCACCGGGCGGGCACGGGCCATCATGGATGCGGCGGTGGAGACGGTCCTCGTGGGAGGGCTCCCCAAGGATCTGGCTCGTTCCCTTGGGTTTTCCCCCTCGACCCTCCTCCGGTGGTGCGAGCGCTCCCAGCTCCCCAACCCGCGGCGTCTCATCCTCTGGATGCGGGTTCTCTTCGCGTCGGCCCTTCTGGACGATCCGGGGCACACCGTGTTCAGTGTCGGGGTGGCGTGCGGGTACTCCGGAGACCAGGCCCTTCGCCGGGCCATTCGAGCCGTTCTCCCCCTGACGCCCTCCGAACTCCGGGAAGCCGGGGCCTTCGAGACGGCGTCGCGGGCCTTCTTCGAGGAGCTGGCGGAGCTGCGCGACCAGAATGCCGACAAGCGGTAGCACCGACCGGCACGAGGCGCTCGCGCGCTTCGGGCAGATCACCTCCGAGCTCCTGCACGATCTCGGAGGCGGGCTGGCCCTGCTCGGCGCCCGGCTCGCGGTGGTGGAGGAAACCGCGGGGCGCGGCCCCACTGCGACCTTCGAACTGGGGGCCGCCCGCGAGGATGTGGAGGAGCTTCAGGGCATGATTCGGGAGGTGCTGGACGAGCTTCGGGGGATGCCCGTGGCGTCCCGCCGCTCGTTCCAGCCGGCGCGGGAGGTGGAGGCCTCCATTGACCGGTGGTTTCGGAAGGGGGTTTCCATCCCCCTCCGCCTTCGCTCCACCCTGGCCCAGGAAGCGCGCGTGGCGGGACCGCGCACCCTCTTCACCCGGGCGGTCTCGAACCTGGTGCGCAACGCCACGCGTCACGCCCGATCCCGGGTGCTCGTGACCCTCACCCCGGGGGGAGAGGGGCGGGGGGACATGGTCCTCATGGTGGAGGACGACGGGGCCGGGGTACCCCCCGATCTCGTGGCCCGGATCCTCGAGCCCTTCGAGACCGGCACCCCCGGGGGACACGGGCTGGGCCTCTCCTTCTGCGCCTGGGCCGCCGAGCGCATGGGGGGCGAGCTCCGCGTACCGGGGCCTTCGGAGCGGCTCGGCGGCGCCTGTTTCGAGCTGCACCTCCCCCTCCTCAGCCGACCCCACCCGGTGGAACGGCAGCGGGCCTGGTACCCGCGCCCCGATGCATCTCCACCCCTCCCCCCGGAATCCGCACCCCTCCCTGACCTCCTGGAGGGGCTCCCGGCGCTCCGACCCAGGAAGGGAGCCGATGGAACCCCGCTCCCCCCGGTGAACTCGATCTCCCCTCCCCGGGTCATGGTGGTGGACGACGATGCCGCGGTGGCCAGGGTCTTCACCCGGCGCCTGGTGCGTAGCGGGTTCGGTGCACGGGCATGCGGCCCCCTTCCGGGGGACTCCCCGGCCTCCCTGGCCGAACGGATGATGGAGGAGGGCTTCGACCTGGCCCTCCTCGACCTGAACCTGGGCCCCTTCAGCGGGGTGGAGGTGGCGCGCGTGCTGGCCGAAGTCGCGCCCGACACGCCCATCCTCCTCATGACGGGGGGCGATGCCCAGTCGCCCGACCCGGCCTTCCCGCTCCTCCACAAGCTGGACGCATGGGAGTCGATCTGCGAAACTCTCCGGCGGGCCCTGGGTTCGCACCTGGACCCGGTCTGAGCGGGGCCACCTGAAGGGGGGGCTCCGGACCCGCCCCGTCCACCCCGGAGGCTCCCCTGGATCCCATTGTCCACAACATCGACCCCTTCCTCTTTCGCATGGGCGACGGGTTCGGGGTACGCTGGTACTCCATTCCCTACATGCTGGGGATGCTCTTCGTCTACCTCTCCCTCCGGAAGGCGGCGGTGGAGCGGAAGATGCGGGGGCTCACGGAGGAGGGGGCCGAGGGATTCGTCCTCCTGGCCATTGCCCTGGCGCTGGTGGGGGCGCGCTTCTTCCACGTCTTCATCTTCGAATTCGACCGGTACGGCTTCGACCCGGCTGCCTGGATCGCCGTATGGCGGGGTGGACTCGCCTTCCATGGTGGCCTTCTGGGGGTGGTCCTGGCCGTCTGGTGGTTCGGGCGGAAGCACGGGATCCGGATGTACGACCTCACCGACCGGATCGCGGCGCCGGTGGCGGTGGCCCTGGGCTTTGGCCGAATCGCCAACTTCATCAATGCGGAGATGTACGGCACTCCCTACGAGGGAGCCTTCTGCGTGGACTATTCGCAGAGCCAGTACATGGCCTTCCCGCCGGAGGGGTGCCGGCACCCGGTGCAGCTCTATGAATCGGCCAAGAATTTCGGCCTTGCCGGGGTCCTCTTCCTGGCCCGGGAGCGGCTCCGTCCCCGACCGGGGGTCCTCACCTGGTCCTTCATCGGGGGGTACGGGATCATCCGGTTCCTCCTCATGTATGTGCGGGAAGAGCGGATCTTCGCCGCCGGCCTCACCCTTTCGCAGGTCTTCTCCGGTGGCATGGCCCTCCTGGGCGCCGTGATGCTCGTGGTGGTCCTGCGCACCGAGCCCCCCCGGGAGGCGGTGGACCCCAATCCCCGACGGCGAGCCCGGCAGCAATGACCGGTTCCGGAGACGGCGCCTCGCCCTCGCCGGCTTCCGCGCCAGCCCCCGCTCCGACCCTCCTCCGACGGGAGGTTGGGGTCGGCGGGGCGGTCCTCCTCGGCCTGGGCTCCATCGTGGGAACGGGGCTCTTCGTCTCGCTGGGGATCGCGGCGGGGGTCGCGGGCGGCGCCATCCTCCTGGCCCTCCCCCTGGCGGCCCTCCTGGCCCTCTTCAACGGGCTCTCCTCCGCCCAGCTCGCCGCGGCCCATCCGGTGAGCGGGGGCACGTACGCGTACGGACGCCGGTTCGTGGGAGAGGGGGCGGGCTTCGCCGCCGGCACCCTCTTCCTTCTGGCCAAGAGTGCCTCGGCAGCCACCGCAGCGCTGGGGCTGGCCGGCTACCTCCTCCTGGCGCTGGGAGTCTCGCCGGACCGAGGGATCCGGGTGGGGGTGGCGGCACTCGGGGTGATCGTCCTCACCCTTCTCGTGTCGGGGGGAATCCGCAGGTCGAACCGGGCCAACGCCCTCATCGTGGGGTTCACCCTCCTGGGCTTCGCCATCCTCCTGGCCGTGGGAGGATGGCAGGGCCTCCGCCACCTCGCGGGGGCGAGCGAAGGAGCCGGTGCCGCCCTCGGACTCGTGAGGGACCGAGTCACGACCTGGTACCGCACCGAGGTCGAGGGGGTGGGGCTCGCCCCCCTTCTCCATGCCACGGCCCTCCTCTTCGTGGCCTACACCGGGTACGGGCGCATTGCCACCCTGGGGGAGGAGGTCCGTGACCCCGGGCATACGATTCCCCGGGCCATTGCCTGGACGCTGGGGGTGGTCGCGCTCCTGTACATGGCCGTCGCCGCCCTGGCCCTCGCCACCCTGGGCGCGGAGGGGTTCGCACGGGAGACCGCCGCCACCGCCGCGCCCCTCGAGGAGGTGGCCCGCATGCTGCAGACCCCCGGGCTTGTGGGGCTCGTGGCGGTGGCGGCCATCACCGCCATGGCCGGGGTCCTCCTGAACCTCCTCCTGGGCCTCTCCCGCGTGGCCTTTGCCATGGGGAGGGAGGGCGATCTCCCGGCCCGCCTCGGCGACGTCCACGCCCCCACGGCGAGCCCGCGGGTGGCCGTGTGGGTCGTGGGCGGTGTGATCCTTGCCCTTGTCCTCGTGGGCGATGTGCGCCTCACCTGGGGCTTCTCGGCCTTCACGGTGCTGGCCTACTACGGAATCACGAACCTGGCCGCCCTGCGCCTTCCCCCGGAGCTCCGTCGCTATCCGCGCGTCGTTCCCGTGCTGGGCCTTGCCGGGTGCCTCTTCCTGGCCCTCTTCGTCCCTCCCGGCGTCGCCGCTGCGGGCCTCGGGGCCCTGGCCCTGGCCTTCCTCCTCCGCTGGCTGGGGAGAGGGCGAAAGCCCGGTGCGGGCTGACGTTCCGGCTGACGTTCGGGCTGATCTGCGGGCTGACGTTCAGGCCAGCGTTCGGGCTGATCTCCGGGCTGATCTGCGGGCTGACGTTTCCGCTGAAGCGTCCCCCCCAGGTTGCCTAAGCACCTTAGGCATGAGCTCCACATCTGCCTAACGGTCGTAGGCTGACCCGGGGGAGGGGGCCGGGTCAGGCGGCCCGCCTCCTTCACTCCGGGCCACCCTCCGGCGGGTCCCGGAAGAAGGCCACCTCGTCCAGGAGAAAGTCGAAGGGTCCGGGCGGCGGGCCCGCGGCCACGAGAAGGGCAATGAAGCCGTCGGGTTCCATCCCTGGGAAGTCCTCCCATCGAAGCCGAAGGCGGACCCATCCATCGGCCGAGGCCTCCTCTGCCAGTGCCCCGGCCTCGAAGAAGCGCCCCACGGGCATGGTTCCCGTGGCCCGGGAGAAGACGGAGATCTGGAGGTGCTCGCCCTCCTCGATCCGGAGGGCGAGCTGGATCCCGTCGGCTGCCGAGGCATCCACCGGGGTGAAGGGGATGGCGCCAGCCTGGTAGAAGGCCCCGGACCAGGCGAAGGGGAGGCCCGGGTTCACCGATCCCTTTACACGGAGCGCATGGGGGGTGCCATCGGCGCCTCCTTCCACCACCTCAAGGGTGGCCGTGGACCGCCCCCCCGACAGGGCGTCGGTGCTCCCGGACCATCCCACCCCGACGGGAGAGGCCAGCGTTCCCTGGTCGAAGGTTCCCACCGGGAGGGTGGGGCCCTCGAAGGGAGGGATGGAGGGGGCGCCCTCCGCCGCCATCCGCGCCGCCTCCTCCACCGCCTGGGCCACCCGGGTGGCGTGGGCCTCCCAGTCGAAGGGGATGCCCTCCTTCCAGACCCCCGCAATGCGCCGGGTATCGGCAATCCGGGTGGTGGGGTCGCCCTCCACCAGGAGGAGGTGGGCGGGCGCCCCGACCTCGATCACCCCCGAATGGGACGCGCTCGGTCGCCCGTTGAGCCGGAAGTGCCGGGCGGCAAGGGAGGTGGCCCCGGCCAGCGCCTCTTTCGGGGTCAGCCCGGCCGCCACGAGGAGCTCCAGTTCCCGGTGGACGCTCGCCCCGTAGACGGTTCCGGGATTCGGGGCGTCGGATCCGGTCAGGAGGGGGACCCCGGCCTCCCGGAGCGCCTGGATGCTTGCCTCGTACACGGACCAGGCGAGGGGCCGGGGGAGGGTGAAGCGCTGGTCCAGCGCCTCCCGGGCAGGGGCGTCGAGGTGAAGGAGGGCCGCGGTATCGTCCAGGAGGGTTGCGGCGCTCCAGCCCTCGGGGGCATCGGGGACCATCCCTTCCTGCACCACCAGGGTGGGGACAATGAAGAGACCCGACTCCGCCATTTCCCGGATCTCGGCCCCGGTGGGCACCCGGTCCCCCCAGAGGTGGACAAGTCCGTCGGCCCCTGCCCGCACGGCACGAAGGGCGTCGTCCACGAGGGAGACATGGACCACGGCCAGGAGCCCGTGGGCATGGGCGGCCTCGACGAGGGCCCTCAGAGTGGCGTCGTCGAGGGTGGGCCTGTCCATTCCGAAGAGGGACCCGGGCTCGAGCACGATCTTGACCCAGTCCGCCCCCTCCTCCACCCGTGCCTCCACCCACCCCGCGGCAGCCCCGGGCGCGTCCACGGTGGGGACGGGGAGGCCGAACTGGGTGCCGTGCCCCCCCGAGGCAGTGGCCAGGAACCCCGCCCCGAGGACATCGGCGCGGCCGGTGGCCCCCCCGGCCCCCTGCCCCTGACGGAGACCCGCCAGGAACTCGGGGGGCGCGAACATGTCGAGCTGGATCCCCACCCCGAAGGCCAGGGCCTGCTCCAGCGACCCCGGGTCGAAGGTGTGGACGTGCGCGTCCACGAGAAGGGGAAGGAGTGTCCTCCCTGCGCCCTCCACCCGGGGGAGTCCGTCCGCCAGGTCGGTCCCGTGGGCGCCGCCTCCCGGATCCGCGGGCTGAACGACCCCGGCAATCCGCCCCTCCCGCACGATCACGTCCACCCGGTCGTAGGCCCGCGCCCCATCGAAGAGGCGCACCCCCGCCACCACGAAGTCGCCGGTGGGGAGGGGGTCGAGGGCGGGGAGAAGGTCGCGGGCGGGGAGAAGGTCGAGGGCGGGGAGGGCGAGCCCGGGTGCCAGGGCCGAGCCCGGATCCGGGGCGGAACCGGCGCCTTGCAGGAGGCCGGGAGGCTGGCCCGGGGCCAGACCCAGCGTCAGGGAGATCCCCGCAAGGAGCGGGAGGTGCGCGCGCATGGGGGCACGTCGAGGCATGGGAGGCCGGCTCCGGGAAGTGGGGTGGGGGCAGGGAGCGACGAACCTCGGTCTTCGACCGCGAGGCCGTGGCCCTGGGAGGAAGAGGCCGGAGGGGCGCATGGGAGGAGCGCATGGGAGGGGCGCAGGAGCGGAGCGCACGGGAGGGACGCTCCACTCGGAGGCGCCACTCGCACGCGCCACCCGGACGCTCCACCCGGACGCGCGGCCCGGACGCCCCGCGGAGGTCTCGGCACGAAGGGTCCACCCGAAGGACGGGCCGAAACGGCCGCCGGATTCCTCCGGTGGGACCCCCGAGACGAGGCCGACGTTTCCGCTGAAACCCTCCGGATCGTGGCGCCGGATCGTAGCGCCGGATCGTGGCGCGGGATCGTGGCGCGGGATCGTGGCGCCGGATCGTAGCGAAGGTAGAGCGGCGAACGGGGCCCGCAAGCGGTGCCTCCGGTTTCGAGGGCGAGGACACCGGCCTACTATGGAGAAGCGTCGTCCGGAATCCTGGCCCGTGGTGCCCGCAACGCGCCTCCCCCCGTTGCCCGGATACGCTCCTGGGGTCGGCCATCGTCCCCGTCGGGCTCCCTCCACCCACCCGCCCATGCCCTCCTTCCGAATCCTCCCGGCCTCCGCTCTCGTCGCCCTGGCCCTGGTGCTGGCCGCCGGGCCCGCCTCTGAAGGGGCCCCGGTACCGGCGGCTCCGGCGGTTGCCCCCGCCCCGACGCCGGGGCTGGCGCCCTCTGACGACCCACTCCACCGCATGGCCCGCACACCCGGGGGGCTCGTGGAGCTCCGGTCCGTTCGGCCGGCCCCCCCGGTGGCGGGGGAGCGCGTGGTGGTGCGATGGATCCTCTGGAATCCGGGCGAAGCACCCGTGGAGCTGGCCGAGGACCCCTGTGCCCTTGAATACGATGGGTCGCTTCGGATCGAGGGACTCGAGCGCGACTGTTCGCCCGGGGCGCGGACCCTGGCCCCCGGGGACTCGGCCTGGGTGGAGCTGCGGGGGCGGGTGGCCTCATCGCCGGGGACCCACGAGGTGGGCTCCGTGCTTCCGGGCGTTCCCGTGGCGGTGACCCCTTCAGGCGCCCCGGCACCGGCGGACGATGGCACCCCCCTCCCTCCCGGACTCGATCCCCTTCGACCTCCCGCGCGGGTCCCCGTGGTCCTCGAGCTGGGCGATCCGCGCCTGGACCGTGACCGGGTGAAGGCCCTGATCCAGGGGGCGGCGGGGCCGGGCATCGTGGTGCTCGTGGCCCCGGAAGCCGCCCGGGCCCAGGTGGAAACGGCTCCCTGGCTCCGCCTGGCCCTCGAGGCCGGGGAGGGGGGCGGCCTCGAAGCGAATGCCTGCTGGCACCGCCCCGGCGACGGCGACACGGGGTGCGCTCCCCTCCGGACCCGGATCCCCGCCGCCCCGGTGGAGGAACTCCTCGCCCCGGCCGGCCCCCTGCGGAGACTCGCGGGCACGCTTCTCTCCCTGCGGGACCTGGCCCCCTGAGCCGGGAGGGGACGCCGGGGCGGGTCGGAGCCGGCGATCCGCTGCGGGCCGGCTCCGGGGGCCTGCACCTTCGCCCGCCCTTCCCCACCCGTGCCCGTCACCCTTAACCCCGGCGCCCGGGAGCGGTAGATTGACCGGATCCCGGCGCACCGCCGGGCGGGGCCCCCGGGCTTCGTCCCGGCACCCGCCCCCCGGCGCCCCGATGGAGACGGGTTGATGCCCGGAACCGGGCCCCCCTCCCCCCCACCGAACCTTTCCACCCGACCCCACGCCTCCCCCATGAGCGGACCCCAGTACATCTACGTGATGAAGGATCTCCGGAAGGTCGTTCCCCCGAAGAAGGAGATCCTGAAGGGGATCTGGCTCTCCTTCTACCCCGGCGCCAAGATCGGGGTGGTGGGGCCGAACGGGTCGGGGAAGAGTACCCTCCTCCGGATCATGGCCGGGGTGGACACGGACTTCCAGGGAGAGGCCTGGCCCGCGAAGGGAACGAAGATCGGGTACCTCCCGCAGGAGCCCGAGCTCGATCCGACCCTCGATGTGAAGGGGAATGTGGAGCTGGGGGTGAAGGCCACCCGTGACCTCCTGAAGCGCTGGGAGGAGGTGAACGCCGCCTTCGGCACGATTTCGTCCGACGAGGAGATGAACGCCCTCATCGAGGAGCAGGGAAAGCTCCAGGAGAAGATCGACGCCGCCGGGGCGTGGGAGCTCGACCGGAAGCTCGAGATCGCCATGGATGCGCTCCGCCTTCCCCCCGCCGATGCCGATGTGACCACCCTCTCCGGGGGGGAGCGGCGCCGGGTGGCCCTTTGCCGGATCCTCCTGGAGGAGCCCGACATGCTCCTCCTGGACGAGCCCACGAACCACCTCGATGCCGAGTCGGTGGCCTGGCTCGAGCAGCACCTGGCGCGCTTCACCGGGACGATCGTGGCCATTACCCACGATCGCTACTTCCTGGACAACGTGGCCCAGTGGATCCTGGAGCTGGACCGGGGCGAGGGCTTCCCCTACGAGGGGAACTACTCGAGCTGGCTCGAGCAGAAGCAGGCCCGGCTGGCCCGCGAGGAGAAGCAGGCCTCCGCCCGGCAGAAGACGCTGGAGCGGGAACTCGAGTGGATCCGGATGTCGCCCCGTGCACGGCAGTCCAAGGGGAAGGCCCGGATCAGCGCCTTCGAGGAGCTCTCGTCGGAGGCGCAGAAGGAGCAGGTGCGCACCGCCGAGATCCTCATTCCGAAGCCGGAGCGACTCGGCGAAGACGTGGTGATCTTCGATGGGGTGACAAAGGCCTACGGCGAGAAGCTCCTCATGGAGAACGTCTCCTTCCGCCTCCCCCGGGGGGGGATCGTGGGGGTCATCGGGCCGAATGGCGCCGGAAAGACGACCACCTTCCGGATGATCGTGGGGGAGGAGGCGCCCGACGCCGGCACGGTCACGGTGGGGAGCACGGTGAAGCTCTCGTACGTGGACCAGTCCCGCGATTCCCTGAACCCCGACAAGACGGTGTGGGAGGAGGTTTCGGGCGGGCTCGACACCCTCGACTTCGGGTGGCAGGAGGTGAACTCCCGGGCCTACCTCTCCTGGTTCAACTTCCGGGGGGGGGAGCAGCAGAAGAAGGTGGGGGTGCTCTCGGGGGGAGAGCGGAACCGGGTCCACCTGGCCAAGCTCCTCAAGTCCGGGGGGAATGTGATGCTTCTGGACGAACCCACGAACGACCTGGACGTGGACACCCTGCGGGCGCTGGAAGAGGCCATGCTGGGCTTTCCGGGATGCGCGGTGATCATCTCCCACGACCGGTGGTTCCTGGACCGGATCGCCACCCACATTCTCGCCTTCGAGGGGGATTCGCAGGTGATCTGGTACGAGGGGAACTACCAGGACTACGAGGAAGACAGGAAGCGCCGCCTGGGCCCCGACGCCCTCCAGCCCCACCGGATCAAGTACCGGAAGCTGGTGCGGTAGGGGGCGGTCGGGCGGCCTCAGCGGCACATCCGGAAGCCCCCCTGCTCGAAGTGGAAATGGTCGTGATGGGCGGGGTTGTACGCCGGGCCGAGGACCCCGTCGAAGACCCCGCACGCGCCCTGGTGAAGCGCCTGCAGAAAGGCGGTCTCCTCCCCCCCCTCCGGCCACCCGTCGAGGACCCGGATGCGGCGCCCGTCCTCAAGGACGAACCCGGCCAGGTCGAGGGCATCGGCGGTGGCGTGGCGGCTCCGGCGGCCATCTTCCCGCCCGGCCACCCCTCGGCACGCGTAGCTCCCGAAGTGTTCCAGGCGCGCCACCGCCTGGCCGAAGCGCTCCCGGGCCTCGGGATGCAGGACGTGGCGCTCCCAGATCGCCAGCGCCACGGCGGCCCGGCAGGAGAGAACGAAGGGCTCCCCCACCGAGGCCGTGGTGGACTGGATCCGGACCGCATTGAAGAATCCGCACCCGGGGCCGGTGACCTGATCGGGAACGGGCTCCTGCGCCATTTCGGCACCCTCCAGCACGGCCAGGCAGAGGGCCTCGTCTTCGGCCAGGCGCCCGAGCTTGAAGCGCGTGAGCCAGTTCGGGGATTCGGCAATGCTCAGGGTGGCCCAGGGGTTCCACGCATCGGGAATGCGCACGGCACCGGCGCGGAACTCGTGCACGAGGGCCAGCACGGCAACGACGAGGAGGAGGAGAAGGAGCCGGCGTCTCATGAGGTCGGGCGAGGAGCCGGTCGATCAGGCGCGCCCTGCCTTCCGAGGGACACGGCGCTACCGATCGAGAAGCCCGAGGAACCCCAGGTCGCGCCGGGGGGGCTTGCCGAAGTCGCCGCGCTCGCACCGATCGAGGAGCCCCTCCAGGGCCACCGCCATGCGCGCCCGCACGGGAGGCAGGGTCTGACGGGCCAGGGTGGTTCCGGCGGCCCCCCCGCCGAGCCCGGCAGCCACGGCGGTCCCCACGATGGCCACCGGGGGGAAGGCTGCGGCCAGGGCCACGCCGACCCCCAGGCCCACGCCCGCCAGCCCCACCCCGACCCCCCATCCGATCCCGTGCTCGGTCCGTACATTCGACAGGTCCGCCACCAGGGTCACGAGGACCCACCCCGCCTCGAGCTCCACCACGGAGACCTCGAGGGATCGGGCCTGGGCCAGCTCGTAATTCTTTCCCGACACGTTGAGGCCGCGCTGAATCTGGGCCGTGAACCCCTTGTTCGGCTCCCAGAGCGAGCTTCCCAGGCGTTCCCGAAGGGGGGTAAGGCTCTCGTTTCGCCGAAGCCAGTCGTGGAGTCGGGGAGAGAGGTCGGCCGCCGTTCCGGGAAGGGCTCGCGCCGCCTGGATCCGGGCCGGCCCCACCATGCGGGCCATGAGCCCGTCCTCCCGGGGAAGGCTCGGGGTGAGGCGTTCGGCCCGGAGCTCGCCCAGCGCACGCCGGAGATGTTCCGATTCGAGCCCCACATCCTCCCCGATGCGCAGGATCTCGGTCTCCGAAAGGTCGCCCCCCTCCGGGCCACCCCGGGCCTCCTGCTCCTGGAACTGGAGCTCGGCCGCACGCCGGATCACCCGGTCCAGGTCGGCCCGCCGGACGGTGGGAAGGGGGGCGCCGGGCGCCTCCTCCCGCGTCGGGCCTCCCTGGACGGGGCGCTCGGCCGGCACGTCCGTCACCGTCCCACCTCCCGAAGGAGCTCCCGGGCCTCCCGGGCAAAGATCCGGTCGGGGGGGTCGTCTCCTGCTGCGTCCACCGCCCGCTCCAGGTAGCCCCGGGCCTCGCTCCGGTTTCCCCGAGCCCGGTGGTACCGGCCCAGATCGAGGAGGAACATGGCCTGGTCGGGGGCCAGGGCCACCGCCCGTTCCAGGTGTGTGCGGGCCTCCTCCCAGCTTGCCGCCCGCAGGGCCGCCCCTCCGGTAAAGGCCCGCCCGAAGAAGCGCGTGACCCCCGAGGTGGACATGATCTCCAGGTGGAGGCGCCCCAGGGCGTTGTGGGTGGGCGCGTGGTCCGGGTGGTCCGCCAGGATCCCCAGGGCCAGCGCGAGCATCCGGTCGCTCAGATCGGAGGCCTCCCGGGGGCCCGCCTCCAGGGCCCGCCGCCCGAGCACGGCCAGCGTCCAGTAGCGCCCCTCAGCCCCCTCCGGGCGGAGCTCCACCGCCGCCTGCGCCCGGCGCTCGGCCAGGTCGTACCAGTGAGGAGGAGGCTCCCTCACCCCGGTCACCTCCCCCGCCTCCCGCTCCACCCCCAGCGCCACGGCGTACGACGCGCTCCGCCAGAGGGCTTCGTAGCGCAGCCCGGTGGCAGATTCCTCGTCGACCATTCGCTCCATCACCGCCAGGGCGCGACGCGTCTCGCCCGCCTCGAAGTGGCGTTGGGCCTCCTCCAGGCGGGGGTCCACGGCGGCGTGGGCCGGGGGATTGCGGTCCGGGGCGGGGGGAGCATCCATGGGCGGGGCCACCCCCGCGAGCAGAAGGGCGAGGGCGGGGAGAGAGAGGGAGGCCGGCGAGAGCGTCAGGATGGGAGCCACGGGGGGTCCGGAGGGACAGGGAGGACCAGGGGCAGGCGGCACGAACACGCGCCCCGAAAGGTGTCATGAGAGACGGGGGGAGCGCCATGCCCCCCGGGCCCCCGGGGCGACGGCCTCTTCCGGGAGGGCCCGCCCCTTCCGCCTTCCGATGCCCCCCGGGGGTACGTTACCTTGGGGCATGGTCAAGGCAACCCCCTCCCCCCGTCCGACCCCGGAGACCCCCCACCCCTGTGGTGGGGCGGAAGGGGAGGAGATCCGGCATGCCCATGGCATCGACCCCGAACTCCAGGCCCGGAACCTGGCCCGGCTCCGACGCATCGAGGGGCAGGTCCGGGGGGTCCATCGGATGGTGGAAGAAGGGCGCTACTGCCCTGACATCCTCGTTCAGATCTCCTCCGTCCAGGAGGCGCTGCGCGGGGTGAGCCGGGAGGTGATGCGAAACCACCTGGCCCACTGCGCCGCCGACGCCGAGCGCGAGGGAGGGGATACCGCCGAGCGGATGCGAGGCGAACTCCTGGACCTCGTCTTCAAGTACCTGCGATGACCTGCGTTCGTGCCCCGGCATGGCGCCGGATCGTGGGGCTGGGTCTGGCGCTCCTCCTTCTGGTCGGGGCCTTCCCCTCCCACGGGGACCACGGCGCGCATGAGGAGCCCGCCGAGGCTTCCCCGGCATCGGCCGACCTCGGCGCCCCCCGGCACCACCACCCAGGGCACCCCCCCACGGGGCACGATCACGCCGGGCACGATTCCGCAGGGGAAGATGCCGCCCACGACACCCCCGGTCACGACACCGAGGCCCCCTGCCCCCGGGGGCCCTGCCCCGCCGGATCCCCCGCCTGTGCGGTCACCCCCATGCCCCCGGCGGCCGCGAGCCTCCGGGCCGGGCCCACCTTCTCCTTTCCCGGGGCGCTCCCGGCCGATCTCGATCCGCCGGCTGGGCCCCCCGTCTCCCTCTTCCGTCCCCCTCGGGGGGGGGCTGCCCTCCAGCAGGCCCCTCAATCCGGGCCGGCGCCCCCCCCGAATTCCTGCACGCATCTCCTTGCGCAGGCAGGTACGCAGGCACGCACGCAGGCGATCGCTCCGCATTCTTCCGACGGACGCGCCTGACGGACACCCGCGTCCGATGAGGGGAGGCCCGGCGGCTCGGCTCCCCTCCTCTTCGTGACGGAGTGTTCCCGTGGTTCCTCGCATTCTGAGCGCAGCACGCGCATGGGCGCCCCCTGGCGTCCGCGCCCCCCGGCCCTCGCCGCGTCGCCCCCTGCGGCCCTCGGCGTGGTCGGCCCTCCCTGCCCTTCTCCTGCTCTTCATGGCCGCGCCCGCTGCGGCCCAGACCGACTTCTTCAACCTCGACAAGGATCGTCCCCTTCGGGTGGAGGATGCCCTTGCCGGAAAGCTCCGGGGCCTTGAGCTCAAGGTCTCGCCCTTCGACTTCTCTCGCCTGGGCACCGGGCGCTGGGAACTCGTCCCGCAGGCCGAACTCAAGATCGGCGTCCTTCCCGGGGTCGAACTCTCGGCCGGGGTCCACCCCACCGTGCGCCGGGCCCTCGGCGAGACCGAGACCGCCGCCGGCTCGGCGGAGCTTTCGGTCCTGGCGAACCTCTGGAACGAGGGGCCGCGCCTTCCCGCCGCGGGGATCCGCCTCACCGGCCACCTCCCCTTCGATCGAGGGGACGACGCGCACCACGGGAGCTACGCCGAGGTGCGCGGCATCCTCACCCGGTCGCTGGGAGGCCCCTTCCGCGCCCACCTGAACGCCGCCGCCCTCGTGGGGGACGCCCCCGAGCAGGGGTGGGTCGGGGGGGCGCTGGACTGGGTCCTCCCCTTCCGCCACACCCTTCTCCTGGCCGAGACCTGGCGGAACGTGGTGGACGAGGGGGAGGCCACCCTCCATGCCGGGGCCGGCTTCCGGACCCAGCTCTCTCCGACCCTGGCCCTCGATGCCGGGGCGGGCCGGAACCTCACCGGGCCCGACGAGGGACAGTGGCGGGTCCGGATGGGGGTGACCTGGGAGTTCGGGATCCCGGGATGGCGCGGGAGCCCGATCTCCCCCGAGAGGGTCCGGAGCCGGGCCGCCGCCCACCCCACCTCGCCCCCGACCTTCGAGCGGGTCTCCCACCCCTTCCACCTGGTGGCATCGCACAACCGGGTCTTCCGTGACCGCTTCCCCGAGGTGGATCGCCTCTTCAATGCCTTCGACTACGGGCACGGGGTGCTCTACGAGACCCTCTGGACCCGCCCCGAGGCGCCCACCTCCCTTCTCGAGGAGGAAATCTTCCACCGCCTGGTGCACGAGATCCTCCCCCGGGGCCCGCGCATGCCCATGCCCGAGGCCTCCTTCATGCCTCGCTACGTGCAGATGGCCGCCCGGGCCCATGAGATGTTCGAGTGGGCCCACGTCCTGCACCGGCAGAGCTACGACATCCTCGCCGACCCCACCCTTTCGGAAGAGGCACGGGATGCCGCCATGGCCGAACTCCTCGCCCACTACCAGTCGAGCCCCCTGGCCTTCCCGGTAGAGCCCAAGTCCATGGAGATCATGGATGGCCAGTACTTCTCGAAGGCCTTCCGCGAGCGATTTCCCCGCTTCAACGGGCTGATCTGGGCCTACCACTGGCTCCAGGTGGCAATCTACGAGCCCTTCCTCGTCTACGAGGACCCGGCGGACCAGCGCGCCGCCGTCCAGGCCACCGTTGCCCGCTTCTGGCAGATGCTCGCGGATCCCCCCGAGGCGCTCCCCACCGAGATGCCCATGACCCCGGCCATTTCGCCGGTCTTCACCGAACGGTACCCCGAGTTTGCCGCCATCTTCGACAACCTCCACATGATGCACGATGTGGTGTCGGACGTGCTCGTGTCGGAGGCGGTGGGGCAGGGACGGGTGCAGGAGGAGCTCTGGCGGCAGGTGGGGCTCTTCCTCGATCCGGATGCCATGAGCACGAGTGTGGAGGCCTGGATCGCCATGGCCCGCTCCCACGGCCTCGACGCCCAGGGCGGCCCGGCCACGGGGTGGCTTCCGGAGGTGCCGACCCGTGGGGCGCATGGGGGGCATGATCACAACCACCACGACCACCCGGAACCCTCCCGGGAGCGTTGACGGCGTTCTCCCCCGCCCGGGCTCGAGACCTGGGCGGGGGGATCACCCCCCGGCCCCTACCGCCCGTCGCCCTCGTCGGCGTAGATGGCGGTGAAGGGCTCGCCCCCCGCCAGGTAGTGCCCGCGGTACATGCCGGCGGTGTTCATGTAGAGAACGGGGCGGCCCTCGTTGTCGAGGCCGATGACCCCGCCCGTGCCCCCGAGCACGCCGAGCCGGTCATCGATCACGGCCCGGGTGGCCTCCTCGATGCTCTCGCCCAGGTACTCGATCCGGGCGCAGATCTCCCGGGCCACCACGGTGCGAATGAAGTACTCCCCGTGGCCGGTGGCGGAAATGGCACAGGAGGCGTTGGATGCGTAGGTCCCGGCTCCGATCACGGGTACATCGCCCACCCGCCCGAAGCGCTTGTTCGTCATCCCCCCGGTGGAGGTGGCCGCCGCCAGGTCCCCGTTCCGGTCCCGGGCCACCGCACCCACGGTCCCGATCATCCGGTCTTCCTCCAGGTACCAGGAGAGCTCGAAGGCCTCCCGCTCCCGGGCACGCTCCAGCGCCTCCCACCGCTGATCGGTGTGGAACCAGGAGGGGTCCACCTCCTCCACCCCGTGCTGACGCCCGAAGGTCTCGGCGCCATCTCCCACCATGAAGACATGGGGCGACTCGTCCATGACGAGGCGGGCCAGGTCAATGGGATTCCTGAAGATCCGGACCCCGGCCACGGCCCCGGCATCGAGGGTGCGGCCATCCATGATGGCGGCATCCAGCTCGTTCGTTCCCTCGGCCGTGAACACGGCGCCCCGCCCGGCATTGAAGAGGGGTTCGTCTTCGAGGATGCGAACGGCCGCCACCACCGCGTCCATGGCAGAGCCGCCCTCCTCGAGAATGGCATGGCCCGCCTGGAGCGCGGCATCAAGGGCGGCGTGGTACTGGGCCTCGAGCTCGTCGGTGAGGTTGTCGCGGGTAATGGTGCCCGCTCCTCCATGGACCACGATTCCGAACTCGTGTCCCGGCCCGAGGGCTTCGGTGCCCCCCGGGGCCGAGCCGGCCTCCGAATCGGGGGTGCACGCCGCTGCAAATCCGAGAAGGAGGACCGACGCGGCGGCGTTGCGGAGAAGGCGAAGAGGACGATGGGGCTGGGTCATGGGTACGCGCTCCGGAGAATCCCCGGGTCGCGCAGGTGCGCACGCCCGGAGGCATCGGGATCGGGAAGGAAGGAGGAAGACGGTCAGGGTGGGGCGTGCGAAGACCCCCGTCAAGGGAGCTTCCTTGCGTGCGCATGCCGGGACGTGGCATTCTGACCCCTGCCGGTTGTTCCGACGGGCCGCCCCTGTGCGCCGGGTGTGCCTTCGGGAGACCCGTCGGCCCTGGCGCGGCGTTCCCGTCACGACCGCGCCCCCATCGCCCCCAACGTCATTCCCACGAGGTGCCACCTCCGTGACCCCTACCCCCTCCCGCGCCCCGTCCCCGGGTGAGCCGGGCCCCGAACGGTCGGCCCCCGCGACGGCCGGGAGCCCGGCCACTGCCCCCCCTGACCGAACCCGCCGCGTGTACGGGGTCCTCCGGGAAATGATCGTGCGCGGACGGCTGGCCCCGGGGAGCCGGATCATCGAAACGGAGCTGGCCAAGCGCCTGGAGGTGTCGCGGACCCCCATCCGGGCAGCGCTGCAGCGACTGACCCAGGAAGGCTACGTCACGGCCGTGGGCCCCGGTCGTCAGATGCGCCTCAGCGTGGCGCCTCTCACCGAGGAGGATGCCCGGGAGCTCTTCGAACTGGTAGGCGAACTCGAAGGGATGGCGGCTCGGCGCCTGGCCCGGAAGCCGGCCTCGATCCGGGAGGACGTGGCCGCCGAACTGGAAACCCTGGACCGGGACCTTCTGGACGCCGCCCGCCGCGACCCTCCCGTGCCCGATCAGATCTTCGATCTCTTCACGCGCTTCCATCGCCGCATCGTGGAGGCCGGCGCCGGCTCGCGGCTCCTCGCCCTTCATGCCTCCGTGAAGCCCCAGGCCGATCGGTATCGACGGCTCTACTCCTCGACCCAGGCACCTCGCATCCACGCCTCGCTTGAGGAGCATGGCGAAATCCTCGACGCGGTACGGGAGGGCGACGCCGATGGCGCCCACCAGGCGGTGCGGGCCAACTGGAAGAACGCGGTGGTCCGTCTGGGGGCGTCCATCCGGCGATCCGGAGAGATCGGGACCTGGTAGTGGCCGGGCGTGAGCCCGCCCGGGGGGAAAAGCCCGGAGGGCTCAGGCCGAGGCAGAGGTCCCGGGCCGCGCTCGGACCGGGACCCGCAGGAGAAAGGCCGCACCGCCCAGGGACTCCGCGTCACCGACTTCTACCTCGCCCCCCATTTGCCGGGCAATGCCGAGGGCGGTGGAGAGACCCAGCCCCCGCCCCTCTCCCAGCCCTCGGGTGGTAAAGAAGGGCTCGAAGATGCGATCGCGGAGGGCCGCGGGGACACCGGGGCCCGAATCCTCCACCGAGACCTCGAGGTACCGTCCGGGGGGGAGAACACCCCCGTCCACCGTCGGGTCCTCCACCTCGAGTTCCCGGGCCCGCACGCGAAAGAGGATCGTCCCCGGCGACTCCATGGCGGCGGCGGCATTCATCCCCAGGTTCAGGAGAACCTGCTCGAGCTGTGCAGGGTCGGCCCAGGTCAGGGGAATGCTCCCCTCTCGCTCCATCCGGACCGCGTGGCCTCCCCCGGTGGCACCCCGGAGAACGCCGGCCACCCCCTCCACCACCGCATCGAGGGCAACCTCCTCCTCGACCATGATCTGGCGGCGCGAGAGGGCCAGAAGCTGTCGCACCAGGGTCTTGGCTTCGCGCCCCGCGGCCAGGGCATCGGCGATCTCGGGGCCGGCCGCTCCGCCGGGCTCATCCAGGAGGAGGAGTTCGAGGTTCGAGAGGACCACGGTGAGGAGATTGTTGAAGTCGTGCGCAATCCCTCCTGCCAGCCGCCCCACCACCTCGAGCCGATCCTGGACCCGGAGGGCCGCCTCCTGGGCCGCAATGCGGCGTTCCTGCTCCCTCCGGAGCGTCAGGTCGCGCTGCACTGAAACCCAGTGCGTGCGACGCCCCGCCAGATCGGTGACCGGGACCATGTCGACCTCTACCCAGAAGGTCTCTCCCGACTTGCGGCGGTTCAGGATCTGGGCCCGGACGGCGCGCCCTTCCAGGTAGGCCTCCCGAAGGCGCCCTGCCTCCCCATCCTCCCTCCCCACCGTCCCTTCCTCTCCCTGGGAGTCGGGATCGGCCTCGGGAAAGGGAAGGTGGAGGGGTCGCCCGATCACCTCGTGGGGCGCGTACCCGGTGGCCTGGTAGAAGCTCTGGTTGGCCAGGAGGATCGTGGGGCCCTTCAGGGCTCCGTCAGGATCCGTCGGGGGCGCTCCCTCCACGGCATCGGTCACGAGGAAGAGATCCCGCGAGTGGTCCACGGCCGCCCGGAGAAGGCGAAGCTCCTTCTCCGTGTCGCGCACATCGGTCAGGTCCTCGAAGCGGGCGAGGATCCCCGGCCCCCCGTCGAGCTGAACGGCCACGGCCCGGAAGCGGATCCAGGCATCCTCCCGCTTCTCCCGGATGTGTCGCTCCCAGGTGAAGTCCATCCGGTCCCCGCGTCGGATCGCCTCCAGCCCCCCCCGGATCTCGGGGTCGCGGAGGAGGCGAGGGCCGCCGACCCCTTCTGCCGGCGAGAGTCCGTCCCATAGCGCGTTGGTGAGCACGGGCTCCATCGCATCATCGAGGAGGGCCAGGGCTCCGGGCACGGCATCGATGACCCCGCGGAGGAAGCGCGACTCCCCGGCGTAGAACTCGGCCCGGTCTTCCGCGGTTCTCCGGGCCAACTGGAGCGCGACCTCCCCGGAGGCCAGGTTCGCCAGGTCGCGTATCGTTCCCCGGTCCTCCTCGGTCCATTCCCGGGGTTCGAAATCGATGACGCAGAAGCTCCCCAGGGGGGTTCCGTCGGGGGCCCGGACCGGGTAGCCCAGGTACGCCCGAATGGACAGCTCCGTCACCGCCGGGTGATCGCAGAAGACCGGGTCTGCGGCCGCGTCGGCAAGCTCGAGGGGGGCGTCGGTTCCCACCACCGTCCGACACATCGACATGCGGAGGGGGGTCTGGCGAAGGGGCGTTCCATCGGATCCCTCCAACCCCTGGCCCGAGCGGAAGTACTGCCGCTCCCGCTCCATCAGCGAAAGCAGGGCGACCGGGGCCCCGGTCGCCCTGCGGGCCAGACGGGTCAGCCGGTCGTAGGCCTCCTCCGGGTGGCCTTCGAGGAGGCCGGCCCGGTGGAGAAGGGTGAGGCGGTGGCTCAGCTCATCGTTCATGAACGCGGGGGCTCGGCGCAGTGCCGGCCTCAGGACTCGAGGGGTTCCCCTTCCCCCGACTGGAGAAAGGGTCGAACGGCTTCGAGCCACCCCCGGGGGTCCTCCAGGTGGATCGTGTGGCCGGAGCCGGGGACCACGTGGTGCGTGGCCTGGGGGAGGAGGGAAGCCATTTCCGCGGCCAGGGCCGTGTAGCGGGCGTCCAGCTCGCCCGTGAGAAGGAACACGGGCAGCTTGATCTTGGGAAGGGCCTCCCAGTAGGAGGGCTGGCTCCCGGTGCCCATCCCCCGAAGGACCATGGCGAGGGCCCGGGGGCGGTTCCGGAGCCGCCGGCGCCGGGCATCGCCCAGCACGGCGGGGGGAAGGCGCGACTGGGTGCTGAAGAGGGGCTGGGCCATCCAGTAGTCCACGAAGGCCTCCATTCCCTGGGCCTCGATGCGCCGCGCCAGAAGCTCGTCCTGCCTGCGTCGCCGGGCCCGGGCGTCTTCCGCCCGAAGCCCCGGCGAGCCGCTTTCCAGGACGAGGGAGCGCACCCGCTTCGGGTGCTTCGCCGCCCCGGCCAGGGCAATCCGGGCCCCCATGGAGTACCCCACCCAGTCGGCCGTACCGATCTCCCGCTCGTCGAGCACGGCCAGGAGATCGGCCAGGACCCGGGCCATGGTGAAGCCCTCGGGGCCTCGCTCATCATCGCTTTCGCCATGGCCGGGAAGGTCCACCGCCAGCACGGGGCGCCCGGCGGCCAGGCCTTCGAGGATTCCCTCCCCCCACCCCTCCGCCGACCCGGTGAAGCCGTGGACCATGAGCACGGGAACCCCCGTCCCGCCCCCCACCGTGCGAACCCGGAGGGGTTTCCCTTCGCCTCCCTTTCCTCCCTTCTCGGCCATGGCCTCGATCTCCTGGGGGTCCGCCCTCAGCGGACCCGGTTGAAGGTGGCTTCGCGGGTGTACCAGGCCGGATACACCCCGACCTGGATCAGGTCGTGCCGGAGGTTCCAGCGCACGTGGAGCGCCTCGATCCCCCCATCCTCCCCACGTGAGAACCAGACGAACTTCTCCCGCTGGGCCGGGTTGCGCCATGTTCCCCGAAAGGTGTCGTGATGCCAGTGCTCCAGTTCCAGTACCTGGGTGTCGTCTTCCCAGAACCGGAGGAGGAGGGTCCCTCCGTCCTGCGTCACTTCGGCCTCGGCATAGAGATCGTTCCAGAACCGACCGGTGAAGGCCTCGAGGGGGACCGAGGGGGTGGTACCCGACTCCCGGGCCGCATGGATCCGCTCCCGCTCCGCCGAAGCCCGGCGGAAGGAGGCCTCGTACCCCTGCCGGACCCGTACATCGTGAGGGCGGTCGGGAATGCCCAGGTACCGATCCACCACCCGCTGGGCCAGCGCCGTCATGAAGTTGTTGAAGGTGTTCGTCGTCACCACCACCCCCAGGTTCTCTTCGGGGAGGAGCCAGAGGGTCGTGTTCATCCCGTCGGTGGCGCCCCCGTGCTGGGAGACGCGGCGCCCCTCGTACTGCGAGAGCTGGAAGCCGAGGCCGTACGCCTGAAGGGACCCGGTGAGGCCGGCGTCCGGGACCCGGTTCTGGGCGCGGTGAAGCTCCCGGGCCGTGGCAGGAGAGAGGAGCTGGATTCCATCCACCTCGCCCGGCGTCCCCAGATGGAGTCGCATCCAGATGGCCAGCTCCTCCACCGAGAGGTTGAGGGAGGCGGAGGCCCCCACATTGTCGAAGTTCCGGCGCGGAATGGGGCGGACCTCCCCGTCGAACTCCTGGTGGGGCCACGCGGCGTCCTCGCCTTCGGCGATCAGGTCCACCGAGGTGTTGGCCCGCTCCATCCCCAGGGGTCGGAGGATCCGGGTGGTGACGAAGTCGTCCCACGACATTCCCGAGGCCGCCGCCACCACCTCCCCGGCCACCATGTACATGACGTTCGAGTACACGTAGCCGTTCCGGAAGGTCTGCTCCGGCTCGGCATACCGCATCCGGTACACGAGTTCGGATCGGGGTCGGTTCGGCATCCAGGTGATCCGGTTCCCGGTCATGCGCCCCACCCCGACCCGGTGCGCAAGGAGGTCGCGGATCGTCACTGTCTGGGTCACGTAGGGGTCGTAGAGCTGGAACCCCGGGAGGTGACGAACCACCGGATCGTCCCAGTTCAGGACCCCCTCATCCACGAGAATCCCCACCGCCGCAGCCGTGAAGGCCTTGGAGACGGAGGCGATCCCGAAGAGGGTCTCCGGAGTGACGGTCCGGTCCTCCCCCCGCTCCAGCACCCCGTACCCCCGGGCCAGGACGACCTCGCCCCCGTGGACCACGGCAAGGCCCAGCCCCGGGATCCCCCAGCTCTCCATGCCGGCCTCGACGAAGGCGTCGATCCCCTCGAGCTCGGGGGGCGTGTCCGTTCCCCGGGCCGCGACGGCTGCACCGGGTCCCCCGGCCTGGGGCACCTCCCTGGCTTCGAGAAGGAGGGGACCTGCGAGGAGGCCGAGGGCGAGGAGAAGGGTGCGGAGGGAAATCATGGCAGGAAGCGAAGGGGGAAACGACATGCGGCCCCGGAGACTCGGGGTCTCCGGGGCCGCATGCAAGGTCGGGGGCCGGGGGGGGTGGACCGGGTCGGTCAGCCCACTGCCCCGATCAGAAGGTCACGCGGCGGAAGACCGCATCGCCCCCCAGGGTCGCTCCCTGGAGCTGCCCCGCCAGCCGGTAGCGGTTCGTGAACTGTCCCTGGAAGATCACCGTCCCCACCTCGAAGCTCGAGAGCTCCAGGGTGATCTGGCCATTGTTGTTCTGTCCTGACGCCGACCCGATCTGGGAGCCGCGACGCCACGTTCCCGTGATCGTCCCGTCGGAACTCTCCGCGAGATCGAGCCGGACCTCGGGGAAGGAGGCCTGAAGCGCCCCCACCCCGTCCCAGCGCCCCTGGGCCGAGGCGTCATCGAGATCGGTGGAGGATTCGCACCCGACCAGGAACGCCATGAGGGCGAGGCCGAGCACGGGGAAGAATCGACGACGGAGCATGGTATGCCTCCAGGGTGCATTCCGACCGGATGGGAACGGCTGAGCAGGTGACGGATGCACCCCCATCCCATCGATCCCGCAGAGTGCATCACCGCTTCAAAGGTACGGGGGGGCGGCCGGGTTGTCCACGAGGAAGATTCTGCCCGCTCGTCCCGGCAGGGGGAAGGGGTTGCCTCACGCCCGTCGCCTCTCCACCGCCGAGAGGAAGACCCCGTGCCCCACTCCCCCCACCAGGAAGAGGAGAAACCCCGGGCCGAGCACCTCGTCCACGGGCCGCTCCATCCCCGGTCCCGAGAAGGACACGACGAGCATCCCCAGCACGGCCAGGGCGAGCCCGTAGCGTACCGCCCTCGGGAATACCCCACCCGCCACCGGGGTGAGGAG
The DNA here is from genome assembly GCA_050485885.1 of Gemmatimonadales bacterium. GTDB lineage: Bacteria > Gemmatimonadota > Gemmatimonadetes > Longimicrobiales > Gaopeijiaceae > SKNW01. The sequence continues at coordinate 135,638 of JBJHCG010000008.1, forward strand.
GAGGGCCAGGGGAGCCAGAATCCCGCCTGCCACCGCCGCCCGCCACCCCTCGACCCCCAGGGCTCCGGCCAGAAGGAAGCCGGCGCCCGCTCCCACCCCGGCCTCGGCCAGGAGGCGGAGCGGTCCCCGCTCCACGAAGGAGGAAAGGGGAGGCGGCGGCGGAAGGTCGGGGTCGTGGGGTTCGGTCATTCCAGGGCGGAGGCAAGGGGGCGAAGGCGCAGGAAGAGGAGGGAAGCCGGCAAGGGGACGGACAGGGGAGGAAAGGCGGGGGTCCGGGAGAAGAGCACCTCCGGACCCATCCATCGGTGCTGCCCTCGGACCCGACCCGGTACAACGAGGTTCGCACCCGGCACCGGGCTTCGCCAGATTGAGGGATGTCTTCTCCTGAACCCGCCTCATCCCCCGGGGCCTCCCCGTCTGCCGCCGCGACCTCTGCCCCTTCCTCGTCCGGGCCCGGTCCCCGGGCGACCTTCCCCCTCCTGGCCCAGTGCCCTCCGGGGCTCGGATCCCTCCTCCTGGGGGAGCTGAAGGCCCTGGGAATCGGCGGCCGCCCTCTCGCGGGCGGAGGCGGGGTGGCCTGGAAGGGAGGGTGGGAAGAGCTGATGGCCGCCAACCTCCACCTCCGTACAGCCTCCCGGGTCCTGGTGGAGGTGGGACGGTTCGGGGCGAGGGCCCTGGGAGAGCTGGAGCGAAAGGCCGGGAAGGTGGCCTGGGACCGGGTCCATGCCGCCGTCGCCCGCGGAGGCGCGGCCGGGGACGAGACGGGCGAGGCTCCGGTGCGCTTCCGAATCTCGGCCTCCCGCTCCCGACTCTACCACGAAGGCGCCATCGAGGAGCGCCTCCGAAAAGGGGCGGACCTCCCGGAAGCCCTCGACGCGGACGACGAAGCCCCCCAGACCCTCGTCGTGGTGCGGGTCCACCGCGACGAGGTGGTCATCCGGCTCGATACGAGTGGGGAGCATCTCCACCGCCGCGGGTACCGGACCCATGTGGGGGCCGCCCCCCTCCGGGAAACCCTGGCCGCCGCCCTCCTCCTGGCCCGGGGAGAGACCCCTGCATCGCCCGAGGCAGCGTCTGCAACGCCCGAGGCACCGCCCGCCCCCACCACGCCCGCCGCCCTCCTCGACCCCTTCTGCGGCTCGGGGACCCTCCCCATCGAGGGGGCGCTCCTGGCCCGGCGGATCCCCCCGGGGCTTGCCCAGATCGATTCCGGGGGAGCGCGCACCCCGAGGGACTTCGCCTTTCTCCGCTGGCCCGACCTCCCCCGGGAAGGGTGGGAGGCGATGGTGGAGGAGGCCCGCTCCGGCATCCTTCCCCAGGCACCGGTGCCCCTCCATGGCTCGGACCGGGATCCGGCCATTCTCGAGGCGGCGCGGGAGAACGCCCTCCGCGCCGGGGTGGCCGCCGACATCACCTGGGCGTCGGCCCCCTTCTCCCAGGCCCCCCTCCCTCCCCTTCCGGCCTGGGTCGTCACGAACCCCCCCTTCGGAGGGCGCCTGGGCCAGCGCCGCCGCCTCCGCGCCCTCTACGGCGCCATGGGGTCGGCCTTTCGCGACGGTGGCCCCTTCCAGGGCGCCTCCCTCCTCTACCTGTCGGGCGACCCCGTCCTGGACCAGGCCACGGGCCTCCCCCTGGAGCCCCGGTGGGAGACGACCCATGGGGGACTCCGCGTGCGCGCCATGGCCCTCGAGGCGGGGTGAGGCAGCACTCCCCCGGCCTACCCCCGCCGCACCCGACCCTCCCGGATCCACCCCTCGAAGGCCACCAGCGTCTTCTCGAGAAAGGAGCGGGTGGACCCATGGACCAGCGTGCCATCTTCGAACTTCTCCGGCGCGAAGGAGAGGTAGAACTCGGGCTTGGGCAGGACCGGGGTCGCCGTGAAGACCAGGCTCTGCCGGAGCGCAAGCTGCCCCCGCATGGTCCCGCTCCCTCCCCCCGAGGCGCCCAGGAGGAGGGTGGGGAGGCCGGCAAGGGGCGCATCGCGAGCGGGGCGGGAGGCCCAGTCGATGGCATTCTTCACCACCCCCGGCACCCCGTAGTTGTATTCGGGGCTGGCCAGGACGAGCCCGTCGGCGACGCGGAGGGCCTGGCGAAGCTCGGCCACCGGTCCGGGTGGAGTTTCTCCGTCGAGATCGGCGTTGTAGTGCGGAAGGGCCCCCAGGTCGGGCCCCTCCTCGAGGGCCAGCCCCGGCGGGGCAAGCTCGTGGGCCGCCCGAAGGAGGGCCCGGTTCAGGGAGCCCGTGCGAAGGCTTCCGCAGAGGGTCACGATTCGAAGGGGAGAATGGGGGGGTGCAGAGGAGGATTCCTGCATGGAAGGCTGCCGTGTTGGGGAAAGGGACGTGCCGGGCATGGGCCTGCCGGCGGAGCCCACCGGGGTCAGGGCCGCCGGGGGGCGGCCGGCTGGGCTGCACCCCGCCCGGCCAGGCGCCCGGTGCTCCAGGCCCAGGCGAAGTTGTAGCCCCCGATGGGGCCGAAGGCATCGAGGATCTCGCCGCAGAGGAAGAGCCCCGGGTGAATCCGGCTCTCGAGGGACCGGGGGTCCACCTCGGCCAGCGCCACCCCGCCCCCGGTGACCTCGGCCTTCCTGTACCCCTCGTCTCCCGTCCAGGGGAGGGGGAAGGCGGCAAGGGCCTGGACCAGGCGTTCCCGCTCCTCCCTGCGGAGGCGGGCCAGGGCCCGATCGGGGGGCACCCGGGCCTCCTTCCCCAGGCGGTCGGCCAGGCGCTGGGGGAGGTGACGGCGGAGGAGGGCCCCCACCGTGCCGGTCCCCTTCTCCAGGAGGCGGGCCTCCCAGGTCCCGGCCTCCTCCCCCGTCCACGCCACCTCCAGGGGCTGGGGCCGCCCCTCGGCCCGGGCCTGCACCGCGAAGTGCGACACATTCAGGACCGAGGGCCCCGAGTACCCCCGGTGGGTGAAGAGGAACCCCCCCTCCACCTGGGGACGCCCCTCTCCCGCCCGCCCCCGCATCCCCCGGGCCCGGATTCCCACCTCGAGGGAGACCCCGGCCAGGCCGGCATGCACAGGGGGGTCGGTGAGGAGGGGGGTGAGGGCCGGGTAGGTGGGGGTGAGGGTATGCCCGAGCCCTTCCGCGATCCGGAGCCCGGTCCCGTCGCTTCCCGTGGCAGGCACGGAGAGCCCCCCCGAAGCCAGGATCACGGCCGAGGCGGCCAGCGTCTCGCCCCCGGCCAGATGAACCCGCCACGAGGTGGTGGCGCCCGGGGGCTCGAGCCCCTCGGCCGAGGTCTCGAAGCGGATCCGCCCCCCGGCCCCCGTCACGGCCCGGACGAGGGCATCGCGCACGTCGCGGGCCCGGTTGGAGCGGGGAAAGAGCTTTCCGGTCTCGGGCTCGAGGGCCAGGGGGATGCCCAGCGTCTCCTCGAAGAAGGTGCGCTGCTCCGCCAGGGGCCACGAGAGGAGGAGCTTTCGCAGGGTGTTCGGGGAGGAGGCGGTCACGTAGTGCCGGGGATCCAGCGCCGAGGGGAGCACATTGCACCGTCCCCCGCCACTGATGAGGATCTTCCGGCCCCCGTCCCGGCTCCGCTCCAGGACCACCACCGAGGCGCCCTCCCGGGCGGCGAAGTACGCCGCCATGAGGCCGGCGGCCCCTCCGCCCACCACCACCACCGGGCGCGGGGGGCTCATCGCGGACGCGGGGCTCGTGCCCGGCTCCGGCGTCATGACGCGCCCGGGGCCAGAAGCTCGGCCAGGGCGTCCAGGAGAGCCTCCTGCGCCGAGGCATCGTGCACCGGGAAGTGGGCCACCCGGAGGTGGGCCCCCTTGTGGCGGCCGTACCCATCCCCCACCACGAAGCCCCGGGCCCGGAGCCGGGCCAGGAACTCGGGCGCCCGGACGGGCGAGCCCTCGGGGCGGAGCACCACGGCCACGGTGCGGGAGCGAAGCTCGGCATCCTCCACGAAGGGAGGGAGCCCCAGGCGCTCCATGGCCCCCCACCACCGGTGGAAGCCGGCTTCCGCCTCCCGGGCCAGGACTCCCTCCCCCCGGGCCAGGTAGGCCTCGGCCACCCGGGCCAGAAGCCGGATGGCCAGCGTGTTCGGGGTGGCCGCCGTCTCGTGCCGCTCCGCAGCCGCCGCCAGCGCCGGGAGGTGGAAGAAGGGGCCCGGCCCCAGGGGCCGCCCGGGGGCGCTCCCCTGCTCCACCCCCGCCCGGGCCCGCTCGAGGAGGGCTGGCGAGACCACGAGCACACCCAGCCCCGCAGGGAGCCCGAACCCCTTCTGCACCGAGAGAAAACCGGCGTCGAGCCACCCCGCCGACACCGGCTCGGTGGGCCACCCCGTGACCAGGTCGGCGGCGACCAGGGCGCCCCTCGAGCGCGCCGCCTCGGCAAGGGCCCGGACCTCGTCCGGGGGGATCCGGGCCCCGGTGGAGGTCTCGTTCTGGGTCAGGGCCAGGAGGGTCGTGCCCTGGGGGAGGTCGACCTCAGCCGCCCGGAAGGCGCCCCCGTCGGGGCGAACCCGGGCCGTTGCCTTCATCCCCAACCCCTCGGCGATCCGGTGAAAGCGCGAGGCGAAGGCCCCATTCACGAGGTGGAGGGTCCGGGGGGGGCCGTCGGACCCGGGAGCACCCGGGAGGAGGGCCTGCAGGGTGCGCTCCATGGCCTCGGTGGCCGACGAGACCAGGAGAATGCGGTGGTCTGCGGGAACCTGGAGGAGGGCACGAAGGGCCTCGTCGGCCCGGGCGACTTCGCGCCGCACGGGGGCACTCCGGTGGCTCTCCGAGAGGTATCCCTCGGCGGCCATCCGGGCCATCTCCCCCGGCACCAGGGGGTGAAGGCGGGTGGGTCCGGGGGCAAAGGAGAGGGGGGGGGCCTGCGGGGTCATGAGGGATCCGGAGGGGTCATGAGAGGACGCGGACCCGGATCGTGCCCGGAATGGCGCGGAGCTCGTCGAGCATGGCCGTGTCCCAGTCCCGGGCCACATCGGTGATCACGTAGCCGACCCGCTCGTTCGTCTTGAGGTGCTGCCCCACGATGTTCAGGGTCCGCTCGGCCATGATCCGGTTGATGGCGGCGAGAACCCCGGGCACGTTCGCATGCACGTGAACCACCCGGTGCGCACCCCGGAGCTCGGGGAGCTGGAGGTTCGGGAAGTTCACCGAGAGGACCGTGTTTCCGGCCTCCATGTACCCCAGGAGCTTGTCGGGGACGAAGCGGGCGATTCCCTCCTGGGCCTCCTCCGTGCTCCCCCCGATGTGGGGGGTGAGGAGGACCTGGTGCATCCCCCGGAGGGGCGACTCGAAGGGTTCCCCGTCGGCCCCGGGCTCCCGGGGAAAGACGTCCATGGCCGCCCCCCGGAGCTTGCCCGACACGAGGGCCGCCCGGAGCGCCTCGATCTCCACCACGAAGCCCCGGCTCAGGTTCAGGAAGACGGCGCCGTCGCGCATGGCGGCAAAGGCCTCGTCGTCGAAGAGGCCGCGGTTCTCGGGGCTCCCGTCCACATGCACCGACACCACGTCGGCCCACCCCAGGAGTTCGGGGAGGGTGCGGAAGGGGCGGGCATTCCCCAGGGCCAGCCTCTCGGTGCGGTCGTGGAAGCCCACCTCCATCCCCACCGCCTCGGCAAGCACGGAGAGCTGGGTCCCGATGTTTCCGTACCCCACGATCCCCAGCCGCTTTCCCCGGATCTCGCGGGCCTGGGGCGCCGCCTTCCGCCACTCGCCGGCATGAAGAAGGGCGCTCTTTCGCGGCACGTCGCGCAGGAGGAGGATCATCTGCCCCAGGGCGAGCTCCACCACGCTCCGGGTGTTCGCATAGGGGGCGTTGAACACGGGGATGCCACGCTCGAGGCAGGCCTCCAGGTCGATCTGGTTCGTCCCGATGCAGAAGGCCCCCACCGCCTCCAGATCGGGGGCCGCGGCCACCACCTCGGCGGTGAGCCGCGACTTGGAGCGGAGCCCCAGCACGGCCACCCCCTGGAGGGCGTCGGCCAGCGCCTCTCCCGCCAGGGCCGAGGGATGCTCGGTGACCTCGTACCCCACGGCCCGGAGGCGTCGGGCGGCCTCGGGGTGGATCCGTTCCAGGAGGAGGGCGGTGCGGCGGAGGGGGGCGGGAACGGGGGTCATGGCGGAGGGGATTCCAGGGGGACAGTGCGATCCAGAAGGTGGCGGAAGGCGCGAAAATCCTCCACCTCGTGGTCGGCGGCATCGGCCACCGGGGGTCGGCGCACCGTCTCGCTCCACGCCACGAAGGTGGTGCAGAGGCCGGCGGTATGAAGGGCCAGATCGGTGGCGCCGTCTCCCACGATCCAGAGGGGCCCGGCCGCCCCGAAGGCCCCCCGGGCCAGGAGCTCCCGAACCGCCCCCACCTTCCCCCCCCGGGCCATGGGGGTGGAGGGGTCGAGGGTGAGGGGGGCGGGCCCTCCCCCCGCGACGCCCCCCTCCCTCCGCGCCCGGAACCGGTGGGCCACCACCCGGCCCTCCGGGATCCCCAGGCGGGCCGCCGCCGGGGCAATGAGTTCGTGGAAGCCCCCCGAGACGATCCAGATGCGCGGCAGGAGTTCGACAAAGGCGTCCAGCTCGGCCAGGATCGAGGGCGAAAGGGCGGTGGCGATCTCCCGGGCCACCTCGACCACCCCGGCCGCGGTGGGCCCCCCTCCCGGAAAGAGGGCGAGGCGGCGCCGGAGGGATTCGGTGGCATCGAGGCGGCCCTCCATGCCGGCGTCGGTAAGGGCCTGGAAGGCCTGGAGGGGGTCCCGGGCCTCCCGTGCATCGGGCCGTGAACCGGGTCGTGCATCGGGTCGTGAATCCGGATCCCCCCTCGGGGGTGTTCCTCCCCTCCCCACTTCCCGGGCCCCCGACACTTCCCGGGCGTAGAGGAGGTCCAGCCCCTCCACCGTGGCAAGGGTGGAGTCGAAATCGAAGAGGAGCCAGGGGAGGCGGTGGGCGCGGGGAGGAAGCACGGGGGCGACGGGCCTGGGAGCGGGTCCGGGTCGAGCGGTGCGGCCGCAGACGGGGAGGCGCCTGCGGCGTCGGGGGAGGCGCCTGCGGCGTTGGCGGGGAAGGTGGAAGGAGCCGGAAGGGGAAGTCAATCCGCCCCTCTTCCGGGGGCGGGCCCTCCCTCCTCCGGGGGGAGGACGACCGAGGGATGGCTCCCCTTCCCCCGAATCCGTAGCTTCCCGTTGCCATGACTCCTCCCCCGACCCCCTCCCCCACTCCCTCCCCGCCCCTTCCGAGCGCCAGGGGGGGCGCCACCCCGGGCACCTCCCCGAGCATTGCCGCGGCCACTCGGGTGGGCGCCGTGCGGTCCCTCCTGGCCTTCCTCCTCCTGGCCATGGCCGGGTGCGACCTCACCGGCCCCGAGTCCCGCCCCGAAACCCTCGTGGTCTCGCCGGGGAATGTGGAGCTCGATGCCCTCTCCGCCACCCTCCCCCTCCGGGTGGTGGTCCGGGACCAGGCGGGGAGCCCCGTCGCGGCCACCCGGGCGCTCTGGGAGGTGGAGGACCCTGGGGTGGTGGAGGTGAACGAGCGCGGGGTGGTGCGGGCCCTGGCCGAGGGGGAGACCCGGATCCGGGCTCGCTTCGGTCCGGCCGAGGGAGAAGCCCGGATCGTGGTCCGGCCCCGCCCGGCCGAGGCGGCGGTAGAAAGCGGCGGGGGCCAGGTTGCGGTGGCCAGCTCCCTCCTCCCCACCCCCCTTCGCCTCCGCCTCCTGGACCGCCTGGGGACCCCCCGGGCCGGGATCCCCTGGTCGGTCGTGACGAACGCCCCCGGGACCCAGGGGGGTACGGCCTCCCCTTCGGGCGGGGTCACCGGGCCGGAGGGCGAGGTGGAGCTTCAGTGGACGCTGGGATCCACCCCCGGGGTGCAGAGCCTCGCGCTCCGTGCCGACGACCGGACCTTCCACCTGGTGGCCACCGCCACCCGGGGCGATGGGAGCGTTCCCTTTGCCGTGCGCTTCCGGACGCTGGGGACGGTACGCCCCGAGGTGGTGGAGGCAGCGGAGCGGGCAGCCAGCCGGTGGAGCGCCCTCATGGAGGGGAAGCTCGCCCCCCTCCTGGCCCGGGCCCCCGCGGGGCGCTGCGGGACCGACGCACCGGCCCTCGACGAGGTGGTGGACGATCTTCTCGTCTTTCTCGTCGAGGGCGAGGTGGATGGCCCGGGCGGGGCGGCGGCGCTGGCCGGCCCCTGCTTCGTCCGGGAGGAGGGCCTCCTCCCCGTGGTGGGCCGGGTTGTGGTGGACCGGGACGATGTCTCCACCCTCCTGGATCTGGGCCTCCTCGACGACATCCTGGCCCACGAGGTGGGGCATGTTCTGGGCATCGGAACGCTCTGGCCCCTCTTCGACCTCCTCCGCGAGCCCTCCCTTCCCGACCGGCGCGGGGTCGACACGCACTTCATCGGCCCCCTCTCGATTCAGGCCTTCGACGCCTCCGGGGGGGCCGGCTACGCGGGGGCCCGCGTCCCCGTGGAGAACGAGCTCGGGGCCGAAGGGGTGCGCGACGGTCACTGGCGCCAGTCCGTCTTCGGGGTGGAACTCATGAACCCCTTCCTGGTGGCCGGGGTGGAGAACCCCCTCAGCCGGGTCACCGCCGCCTCCCTCGCCGACCTGGGCTACCCGGTGCGGAGCGGGGCCGGCGAGGGATGGAGCCTTCCGCCCTCGGCGGCGGTCCACCAGGCGGACCCCTCGGCAGGCGCTGAACGGGGTGACGCGGAGGCCCGGCTCCATCTCCTTCCGGGGGTCACCCACGTCCACCGCATCGAGCATCTGAATCGAACCACACCCCTTCACGTACTGGGAGAGGACGGCCGCATCGTCCGAAGCCTCCTCCTCCCGGGAATGCCATGAATCACCGCCGCCCCCTCGTGACCCTGCTCCGCCTCCTCCCTCTCGTCCTCCTGGCCGGATTCGCCCCGGCCCCGGGCGGGGGTCCGCACCCCCTCCAGGCCCAGCAGCCTCTGTCCCTCGACGAGGCGCTGGAGCTGGCACGGGCCTACAACCCGGGTTTCCAGGCCACCCGGAACGAGGAGGCCACCGCGGACTGGGACCTCCGCACCGCCCAGGGAAACCTCTTCCTCCCCACCCTGGGAGCGAGCACGGGGGTCTCCTGGCAGGGGGCCGGTGAGGAACGCATCGGCGGGCTGACCGCCGGGGAGCTGGGGGTGGGAGGGCAGCCTTCCTTCCTCTTCTCGAACTACTCGGTGGGGGTGAGCTACTCCCTGAGCATGGCCGCCCTCCGGGCGCCCGCTTCCGCCCGGGCCTCCCGGGCCGCCGCCGCCTCCCGGACCACCCGGGCCGAGGCCGACCTCGTGCTCCGGGTGACCCAGGCCTGGCTCTCCTTTGCCCAGCAGGAAGAGGCCCTCCGCCTTGCCCGCCGCCAGCTGGAGCGGGCCGAGGCCAACCTGGCCCTGGCCCAGGGGCGGGCCGAGGTGGGTGCGGCCACCCCCCTCGAGGCCATGCAGGCCGAGGTCCAGGTGGGACGGGCCCGGGTCGCGCTCCTCGAGGCCGAGTCGGGGATCCGCACGAGCCGTCTCTCCCTCCTCCGGGCCATCGGCCTCGATGGAGACCGGGCA
>JBJHCG010000009.1:0-69773 GCA_050485885.1 Gemmatimonadales bacterium
GTGGCGCCACGTCTTCTCCGTGGTGTCGTGGGCCGGGCACCCGCCCTTGCCGCACTCGGGGCAGGTGAATCGACCCCCCTTGCGGAAGTCCAGGTAGAGATCGAGTCGCTTCCGCTCCGCATCGAACTCCGTCCGATCCACGTACCAGGGAGACTCGAGGCCCAACGCCATCTGGAAGAGATCCACGTCTCGCATCCCAACCCCACCCACCTCCCCCGATGGCCCTCCGACGGGCCGGGGAGCAGGGCGGCGCCGGGGTCAGGCGGCCCTCCGGCCACCCCTCCCCAACCTACCCACGAAACCGACCCCCTCGCGATCCCTCCTCGCCCCCGCAACCCACCCAGAACAGCGAGGAGCCGATGCGTTCGTCCATGCCGGGATCCTCGCCCGGGCCCAGCGTCGATTCTCCGCATCCGGTGATGAGGAGGATCAGAACGAGCCACAGGGCGCCTGGCGGGGCCATGAGGCGGGAGCGGCGGCAACGGCAGGTGGTTGGGGAGCGGATCATGGCGAGGTTCTCCAGCCGGAGGGAGCCTGCGAACGGGACCTTCGTCCGATGGAGGGAAAGCCTGGGCGACGCGGTCACCGCAACCCCTCTGTTTCGGGGGTATTTGTCCTCGTCATTGCGAATATGGAGGCTCATTCCGAAGGTCTGCAAGGCTGCTGATCACCCGGGCACCGGCGGTCTGGCTGCCCTCGTTCCTCCTCCTGCGCGAAGCGGAGGCGCAGCCTTCTCTCCCGGAAGGGAACCCGGCTCCCGGCCCCGTGATGAGGGGACCCCGGACGGATCCGGGATGCCCTCGCACCCCCGGTCAGGGTGCGAGCACCCCGCCCCGGTAGACCTTCATTCCTGTGGGGGTGTGAATGAGGAGGATGGCGTCTGCCCTGCCGTGGACCCGCATGAGATCCAGCATCATGTCTTCCTCACCGGGCCAGGGGTACCCGAAGACCACGTCGAAGTCCTCCAGGGGCATGCCCATTTTCAGGTAGCCCGACGCGCCGGTGGAGATGGTGCCGAGGCGCTCGTCCCCTCCCCGCGGCCGCCACCGGTAGCCGGCGGGGAGAAAGCTGCCAGCGGTGAACCGTGCTCCGGAGTCATGGTGGCGTGCCAGCTCCCGGGCCTGCTCCACGAGGCGCTCGTCAATCTCGATCCCATAGGCCTCGAAGCCCAGCAGGTCGGCCATGATGGCGATGACCCCTGTGGCCGAACCCCACTCGAGAAAGCGTTGGCCCGGCGCCCGGAGTTCCACCAGGGTGGCCAGCACCACAGGGTAGTCCGCCGCCACGAAGGCGTGGAAGTCCTTCTGGCGGATATCGTTGTCGAAGCGGTCGAAGATCTCCCACCCTGCCTGACACAGCTCCGCGAGGCGCTGGCGCAGGCCGGGTTCAAGCGCGTCCGGAGCCACGCCGGTGGCGCCGCGCGCTCCGGCAGAGACGTTCCGGCCCGGAGCCATGGGGCGGGGCATCATTGAAGGTCGAGGACCAGCTTGAGCCCCGCATCGACCTGCGCCATGAGCCCGGGGGAAATCCGTCCGGCCCGCTCGGCCAGGAATTCCAGGTCGAGGGTGACGACCTGGGTCACATTCGCCACCGAGTCCCTGGGAAGCCCGGTGCGCTCCGCAGGAAGGAGCACGTTTCCCGGCGCATCGAGGAGCCGCACGTTCGAGGTCAGCACGATGGCGAGCACGGTTCGCAGGCGACTGCGGTTGAAGGCGTCCGACTGGACCACGAGGACCGGGCGGCGGTAGCCGGGCTCGGCCCCCCGGGGCTCGTCCAGGTCGGTCCACCAGACCTCACGGCGCTCCACGATCATGGGGTTACCGTGCGGCCATGGCACGGGCACCCATCGCACGGTCGCCCATCGCGCGGTCGCCACCGCCCAGCCACGCGCCTGCCACGAACCAAGCGCCTACCACGCGTCCGGACCCACGCTCCGCGCCTGGGCGCGGCGAAGCGGTCGATCGACCCCCGACGACGCATCGGCGAGAACCTGGTTCAGCCGCTCAGTTACGTCCTCGTTGCGGTGCTTCGCCAGGTATTCGGCAACGGCCCGCGCATAAAGTTCACTGCGGGAGATGCCAAGGCGTTCCGCAAGGGCGTCGGCGGCCTCGAAGAGTTCATCGGGGAGGGAGACGGCGGTTTTCATACCGAATTCATACCACAGTTATACCCATCGCGTCAAGGCTCGGAACGGGGGTCGGACAGAGAGGTGGCGGAAGGGACCGAATCACCGCGCGATCCGGAAAAGCCGGATTTCGGCGACACCGGCGTCCGCGGCGTTCCGGAGCACCCGGATCCTCCCCTCGCCATCGACCCCCACCGGAAAGGGCGAGGCCAGAGGAAACACCAGAAGAAAGGGGTCCGGCACCCGGCGATCCCGCTGCCGCGCCCGAAAGGTGGAAGTGGTGCGCCCCAGGATTCCCTGCTCAGGCATGGCCAGGTGTTCGACGCCTCGCTCCACCTGCCACCCGAGATCGCTCGCAAGGGGTGGCAACGAGCCCCATTCGTCGGGGTTGAGCCCCCGCCCATGCGAAAGCAGGAGATCGAACCCCGGTCCCACCTCCGAGGCACCCAGGAGCCGAGAGGTGAGGGAGACGGTGGAGCCCGCCGCAGCCAGCGCCGCCGTGTAGAGGGGATGCGCAGGATGCTCACCCAGCACCTGCCCGTTCGGGCCCCACGTGGTGATGCGCCCGTTGCCCGCGTCGAAAACCACGATCGAGCCATCTTCGAGGGTGGCCAGCCCACCAGGCGTGGCGAGTTCGCCCGGACCGCGCCCCGGGCCTCCGAGGGTCGCATGCGACCCGTCCGGATCCACGACATGGAGGCGCGAGGACATCCGGTCCGCCACGATGATCCGGCCGTCGGACTGGACATCGAAGTACCGCACCTCACCGAACGCCACAAGGCCATCGGTCGACCCGAGGAACGCGAGGCGAGGGAGCTCGGAGCTGGCGAGCCCCCCGACCTCGCGGTCTGCAGGTAGCGCTTCGTCGGGATCGGTACAGCCGGCACCAATTGCTGCCAGCGTGAAGACGGAGAGGGCCGCCACAACCCAGGACCAGGAGGAGTCCGCGTTCATCTCGCACCGCCCTACCGCATCAAGGGGAAACGGTAAACCGCTGACGTCACGAGGGAGGTGGCGTAGAGGTGCCGTCCCTCGTCGTCGATGTCGATCGCTGATACGGGACGATCGAGTTCGTACTGCCTTTCCAGGTACCCATCCCAGACGAAGACGTGGATGCGACGAACGGCGGAACTGCTCGGGTCACCCGCCTCGAAGTCGTCGTACACCAGGCCAGCATAGCGCGCGAAGAGCCGGTCGCCATGCACGGTACAGGACCGGTAGTGGCTCTCCGAGAAGTCGGCGACGAGCGAGCCGGAAGAGCCCACCACAAAGCCCTCTGTGGGGAATGGCACCTCGGCCGTCCGCGCAAACTGCCCGTCCAGATCGTAGAATTCGATTCGCCCAGGGAAGCCGTAGAGAATGACGAAGCCTCGGCCGGGCCATCCGCAGGTCACGAAGCCTGACATGGTGGCCCGCACCCGCTGGGTGGGGGACACGTCCTACGTGCCCAGAAAAGGGCCGGCCACCGAGCGAACCGTGGACCCATCAGGAGAGATGAAGGAAAACCGGTCCTGCTCCGACGCATTCACGCCGATCAGTACGCCGTGGTCGAGCCAGATCATTCGCCACGGGACGCGAACGCCACCCACCACCGTCTCCGCCTCCGAGGGCGCGACCCGAACGACCTCAAGGGAGCCGGCGGGGACATCAGGTTCCAGCCTTGTAAGCCGTCCGGGACCACCGTCCCACCCCCACGCGGCCCCGGATTCGTCCCTCGGGTCCAGGAGCAGCTGCGGCACGGACTGAAACTCACCCGGGCCGTCTCCCCTGCGTCCCATGGAACGCTTCAGGGTCCGGGTTTCCGCGTCCAGGAGATGAATCGCCGGATCATGAGAAAGGTCAGAGATCCAGAGGTGGCCGGCGGCCCACAGGATTCCCGAGGGCATTCCGATGGCAACCGCACTAGAGACGACCTCACCCTGAAGCTCTACGACGGTGGCCGCAGCGCCTTCCCTGCCTTCGCCGGATCCACGTTCCGCCACACCCTCGGCCCCTCCATCACTCGCCGCCATTGCCGCAAGCAAGAGGACGAGGGCGCCCCGAAGGAGTGGACCTAACAGAGCGAGACGGGCCAAGCCCGAGGAATACGATAGTGCCCATTGGCATGAGGCCACCTTGCGACTCCCCGACGCTTCGCGTCAAGGCTCGCCATACGGGAATCCTCAAGGGGTGGCGCGCCTGCGCTCTCAACCCTCGTCGTATCCGTACGTGGCGAAGGGGTTGAGGATCTGCCGCCCCCACAACTGCGCCCGTTCCGGACCGGTCAAGGTGGCGGTGTCGGCCGCCTCGTCCCACTGCGTCCGGATCACGTGGAGCTGCCCATCGATGATGTCCCTCGCTTCTCGCGCGGAGAGGTCGTAGAACGATGCTGCTTCGAGGCACCCGGCCACCTGGGCCAACCGCTGCCCGTCGGGCCCGAATGCCATGGCCTGGGCCGCCTCCTCGCCAGTCCGGTTCTGCGGGCAGATGTCGTAGGCCGGGGTGAGCTCGAGCCCATCCTCCCCATCGGGGAAGGCCGCGTGGTTCCTCGCATGGTCGTCGGTGTTGCTGACCAGGATGTTCAAGACCACCCTCGAAAAGAGCTCTCGCAGGGTACCGGCCCGGGACGCCGACCTCGCTCGGAGTTCATCCGCGAGCGCCGTGTACGTGACGTACCGGGCATTCATTTCGGACTCCCTCGCAATGGTGAGCGCCGAAACGAACGCCCGCCTCGACCCATCCGGGGCGCGGTCGAACCGATCGACCAGGAGCACGTCGCGCCCGGCGACCCGCACGAGCTCCGTGTCGGCCACGTTCATCCCCACGCGCCTCGCCAGTTCCATGGCAACCGCCTCTGCCTTCATCACCGGGTAGTTGTCCGTGATGGAGGAGAACTTGGCGATCCGGTGCCGACCCCCGTGGACGAGCGTGGCCTTGGGCCGCGCTCCGCCAATCGAGGACCCGGCCTCGAGAGCATCGAACAGCTCGGGACTCATCGGAGCGCCGCTTTCCACGTCGGCTGCGCCCTGCTGGAGCTGTTCGAGCGTCGCGGTGTGCGTCCTCGGCACGTGCTCGGTGGCACTGGCCTGGAAGTCCAGCGCGCCAGGACGGTCCGAACCCGACTCGAGCAGGTAGGTCAGGAGGGAGATGCTCCCGGGATCCTCGTGCCGGACGTCCCTCCTCCCCAGGCGCCTCCGCAGGATCACGCGCTGACCCCATGCGTCGGGACCGGCGTCCCGAACCACACCGGCGATGGTCAGCCCTGCCAGGGGGAGTTGCCGCCCGGGTTCGAGCGGGAGCTCGGGTCGGTAAAGAGGGCGCGCACCCTCCCGCGCGAGGTAACGTCTTCCATAGGCGAAGGTGATGATGTCCGCGCCCTTGTGCCTTTCGAGCTTGCCTGCGGGAACCGGGTCGGTCGCACCCGGAAGCCACACCCACACGTAGGCCGCGTCGGGTCTAGAAGTCATCGTCCAACCCTTCGTCGCCGATGGGCAGGACCCGGTCGGGGAGGAGCGCGATGCGGTCCTCGATGTGCTGGGCAAGCCGGTTCACCTCCCCCCCGAAGAGCCGCACCCCCACGGCCACAGCCGCGTCCAGCACACTTCCTATCGCCACGCTCGGGTCGCCCCTTTCGATCTTCCTCAGCGTGGGGAGGGAGACGTTGATCTGCTCGGCAAGGCGTGCAGCAGTCCACCTCCGACGCGTCCGCCCTGCGCGGACCTGCGCTCCCAGAATGCGGACTGCGTCGCGTGTCTTCGGGGTTGGCGTCCGGGTGGCCATGGCTCCTCGACATAAAATACAGTTTCACAAGAGCGTCTTAATGAAACATTGCTTGCATCCGCTTCAGGGGCAAGGCTCGGAGCATGGGCGGAAGGCGAGATCGGGTCGATGACCACCCCATCCGGCCGAGCCGATCTGGTTGGATGCCGAGCAGGCCAGCGCGTGCTCGAAGCCGGTGATCCCAGTTCGCCATCCAGACCATGAGGATGCCCGGGCCGTAGGGAGTGACCGAGTAGCGCGGGTAGAAACTGGCCGCCCCCCCACGAAGCTGTGGAGACTCGAGCCACTCGGCCTGGCGCCGTACGACCCGCAACAAATCGCCCTCCGGTGTCCACTGCTCAAGATGCCACTCTCCGGACCTCCGCTGAGTCGGACCGATCCAGAAGGACTCCTCGCCTTCGAATCTGGCGGTAGACATGCCAGTATCGGTCCATGCCATCTCGTCCTCATCCACCGGACGAAAGGACCGAATACGGTTCCCCTGGGCGTCGAGGACGTGCAGCAGGTGCAGTGGAGCCTCCGGGTGGAAACCCTGAATCACGAAACCTCCGTCACCCAGCAGGAGAACGTTGGTCGGGGAGGACGTGATCGCCGGAATCAGGTTGCGAGCCGAGATTTCCAGGGCATCGTCGAGGATCGTAACGCTGGGACGGTGCAGGACCTTCACGGGGTGAGGCGGTTGTGAGAGAATGGCCTGGATGCGGCCGAACTCCTGAGGGCCCTCCCCATACTGCCCGACGGTGCGAAGGAACTCGCCTTGCCAGTTCCACTCGGCAACCACCCCCGGGGCCTCGGTCGTCGATAGGAATCGTCCATCAGGGAGTCGGGTGAGAACCTGCGTGATATCGGGAGTCGCGAGGTCCGGATCACTCTGGAAGCGAATCCCCGTCGGTACCACATCGACTTCGCACGGCAGGGGATCCCGTTCGGAGAGGACGACGTCCACCCAGGAATCGGAAGGATGGCGCTGACCCTCGGAGTCTCCCCCCGCGACGCACGCGGAAACCAGAACCGTCGAACCCAAGGCGAGATGCACGAACCCAACGCTAGGCATCATCGGAACCCCGGTTCATGACCGAGCGGCGCGCGCTCGAGGATCCCCGAACCATTCAAGCGCCCGGGGCTGTTGGCTGGACGCCCCCCTTCGGCGTCAGCGCAGCCGGAAGACGTGCACCCGGATTTCGGGTTCGAATCCATCGCCCTCGTGCAGAGTCAGGAGGTTTCCATCCGGAAGAAACTGGAGACCCAGCCCCTCCACGACGCGGTGTGCAAGCACCTCACCGGAGGCCAGGCAAAGGGCCGAGATCACAGTTCTGCGGTGCTGGATCAGGGATCGAATGCTGAGCTGTCCTGGAAGGATTGCGGCCCCCGGGGCCGGTGCGGCGAAGGGATCCGGGACCGTGGCGTCACGGGGAAGGCTCAGCACCCATAACACCGAACCAGGCGGCCCTCCATCGTCTCCGTCGAGGCCACGTGGGCCCGCCGCAACTCCGGTCGGACCGTGTTCCTCGAAGACCGAGTGGATCACATACCCAGTATCGGCAGCCTGGGAAAAGCCGAGCCCGTTCACGTGACGGAGCCAGTCGGAGGGGAGTTCGGCTCGGTGCGATGCAGATCCTCCCTCGATCTTGAATCGCTCTACAACGTGAGGGTGCGTCACCGCCCAGACCGCGTCTCCCCCGGATGGCGCAACCGAGGTGATCCCAGACCGGGATCCGGGTACGAGTGCTTCGGCAGGACCGAAGCCCCCCAGAAGCCGGCCCGAGGGAAGATGGTACGCCAGCAGCCCGTATTCGGGGGCTTCCGGCGGCCGTCTTGCAGCACCCGCGATCACGAGAAGGGAATCACTCGTCATGAGAAACCCCTCGGGCGCACGAGACGGGGGGATGTCAGGGATGCGCGCCGACTCCGTTCCGTCCACCTGCAGGACCTGCAGGCCATGGAGGCGGTCGAACACCACGACCGTCGCACCGCTTGCGGAGGCAATCCGGATTGGCTGCCGGAATTCGCCTGGGCCATCTCCGAGTGACCCCAGCACCCCTGCGAAGCCACCCTCCCGGTCAAAGACCAGAGGCCCTCCCCCCGTGGGTACGAACTCATCCAGGACCAGGAACTGTCCCCCTTCGCCCCTCGCGACACGAGGAAGCAGTCCGATCCCCGCCACGGCCCCCGCGTCCGAAGCCAGGGCGAGCGTGGTCGACACCTCGATCGTAGGAGAACCAGAATCCCAGTCACCGCAATCCGCAGCCGTAAGGCCGAGCTCGGACTCGACGCTGCAGCCAGCAAGGAGGAAACACCAGAAACCCCGCGCAAGAAAGCGCCCTGGCGATGCCGGCGAACGAGGGGAAAAGGATGAACGCGAGCGAATCACGTGCTAGCCCCGCATCGCAGGAAACCGTGCGCGGGGGATGAACACCATCACGCGCCCCCTGCAGTCCAGTGCCCCCACCCCCCCGGGCGTCTCGAGGACCTCGACTCCCGCGGCACGTAGAGCCGCCGCTGCCCAATCCGTGGACCCCACCCCAAGGAGATACGCAACCATGAGGTTGACCCCCCCATCTCCCTCGCACGCCTCATCCGGACAATCACCTCCGTGGGGAACCAAGGGCTCGTCACAGTGCTCAGAGAAGCATTGCTTGCACCCTGGCTCAGCGGCGAGCGGGATGATCGGTGTCCCCCCTCCTCCGCCGGGCTCGCACCCTGCAGTCCCGACCCAGTAATGAACGGGGTTCCCGTAGTAGAGCCCCTCGGCGCAGTTCCGACAAACAGGCTCCTCTGGTGGCACCTGCGCGCCCCCGACGGATACCAGAATCGCCTGGCAGAAAAGCAGAAGGCCCAGGCCAAGCAACCAGCGACTGACCGGTGCATGAATCGCCTTGTACATCATCCCTCCTTTCCAATGATCAAACGTTTCCGCGAACGGGATGAGTGCGCTACATGGGGTCGCCACTCTTTCCTCCGATTCCGGATCAAATTCCCGTTCTACGATTCCCATCCTAGGCCCCCCTTACGTCTTGATTCCACCACGTAGCACCGCGAAACATCACGCAGCGCGTCAACCTCTGCCGAGGCCAGTCATGGGGGCCCGAAGGAGCACATCGCAGGAAATCGCCAGCCAGTGGGCTGGTCCCATCCGGTCCACCTCCCGCAGGCCGACGCCGAAGTGGTCGCCGAGCCGCGTACTCAGGTGCCCCGGAGAGTAGAATCCGAGATCCTTCCAAGCGGTGGTACGCCGGGCGGGAACCGAGCGAAGCAACACGGCAAGTACCGCCCGCGTGCGCTGGACAAGAACGGAAGGGGCCACGAGGCCCGTGCGTCGAGCCAATCGATCCAGAGTGGATCGGGCCATGTAGAGCCTCCTTGCGACCGCAGAAGGCGTGGGCTCCCCCTCTGCAAGGGCGGAGAGGACGGCATCCATGAGTCGAACGAGATCAGGACGGACCTCGGCTTCCAAGCGCATGGCAAGCTCGTTCACGATCATGCGTCCGAACCGTCCGAAACACGCACGAGTCAGGAGGCGCGTCGCCACGGTGCGATCCGCCAGATCGCGGGCTGGTACGATTTCCGACAGCCCACAGGTCAGCATCTGCTGAACCGAAGGCGGATCAAACGCCTTTCCGGACCACACCCCAACGACGTACCAACCCGCTGGCGGGCTGGCGGGCTGGCGGGCTGGCGGGCTGGCGGGCTGGCGGGCTGGCGGGCTGGCGGGCTGGCGGGCTGGCGGGCTGGCGCGAAAGCTCGGCTTCATGTCGGAGGCCTCAAGGTCTTTTCCATCGCATCAAGGCATACGAGCAGAAGCCCTCCATCCTTCTCTACCCGGGCGGTCTCGTGCACCGTATTCCAGCACGCGGCCGGAAGGAGCCGTCCTCCCGCGCGCTCGAGCGCGCTCGAACCTGCCGCTCCCAGCACCTCCTCCCCTGGAAATACGAGAATATTCATCGACATCGGGCCACGGTAGAACGCCCCACCCTTCACGTCAAGTTTCCGGCTCTGCGAAATGCGGAACCGCCGGCACCCCCTCTCCACACCGGCGCAGGCCGGGGGCCAGGCCGGGGCGGCCGCGTCGTCTCCAGGATGCCCGGCCGCTTCCTCCCTTGTAGATTCCGCACCGTTGCGGGCGGCGGAGCCATGACGCCGACCCTGAGCCTCTCATCCCCGAGACCCTACGCCGCATGAATGATCGTCTTCTTCGAGCCCTCCGGCGCGAGCCCCTCGACCGCACCCCCGTCTGGTTCATGCGGCAGGCCGGCCGCTCCCTTCCGCGCTACCACGACCTGAAGGGCGACGAGGACCTCCTGGCGGTGACCCGGAATCCCCGGCTCGCCGCCGACATCACGAAGCTCCCCCTCGAATACTTTCCGGTGGATGGCGCGGTGCTCTATGCCGACATTGCCACCGTCTTCATTGGCGCGGGGATCGATGTGCGGATCGAGAAGGGGCTTGGGCCCGTGCTCCCGCATCCGTACAACGACGCCGCCACCATCCGGTCGCTCAAGCCCTTCGACCCCCGGGACCGGCTGGATTTCGTGATGCGGACGCTCCAGATCCTGAAGGAGGAGCTCGACGTGCCCGTGCTGGGCTTTCTCGGCGCCCCCTTCACCCTCATGACGTACATGGTGGAGTCGCCCCGCACCCGGGAGCGCACCGGGACCAAGGCCTTCATGTGGACCGAGCCCGGGCTCTGGGACGAGCTCATGTCGTACTGGAGCGAGCATCTCATTGCCTTTGGGAAGGCGCAGGTGGAGGCCGGGGCCGGATGCATCCAGCTCTTTGATTCGTGGGCCGGGTCGCTGCATCCGGACGACTACCGACGCTCGGTCCTTCCCTACACGAAGCGGATCCTGGCCGGGCTGGGCGAGGCCGGGATCCCCACGATCAACTTCGCCACCGGGAATCCGGCCCTCCTCCCCATGCTGGCCGAGGGGGGGGGAGACGTGATCGGACTCGACTGGCGGGTGCGGATCGACGAGGCGTGGAAGACGGTGGGCTACGATCGCGGGGTGCAGGGGAACCTGGACCCGGTGGCGCTCCTGGCCGGGAAGGAGGCAGCACTGGCCCGGGCCGCCGAGATCATCGAGGCGGTGGGCGGCCGACCGGGGCACATCTTCAATGTGGGGCATGGGCTCCACCCCGAGACCGACCCGGAGGTGGTGCGCGCCGTGGTGGAATACGTGCAGTCGGTGGACCTGGCGGAGCTCCGGGCGAAGAACGGCCTCTGACGGGGGGGGCGAGGGAGCCGAACGCCTTCCTACCGGAGAGGAACGAGATCGGGGCGAACTCCAGCGCGGAACTCCATCCGGCCCCGGTTCCACGGTGGCCTCACGCGTTGTCTCATGGTGCCGTGTTGCACTGCTCGTGCAACACGGCTAGCCTGGACTACACAGGCCCGCGTGTTGCCTGGAAGTGGCCCATTGCCCCGGATGTCCAACATGGTCTTTTCAGACAACAAACTCCTGGAGGGAGCAACGCGCCAACTCGAGCGCCGCCTCCCGCCCGGATGGACAATCGAGAGCTTGATGGAACGCGGCTCCGTCGGTGCCGGGCTGCGATTCACTTCCAGCGAGGGCCGATCCCGAAGGGTGCCGGTTGTGCTCAAGCGACGGATCGATCCACGGATCGCGAGGCAGATGCCGACTGAGTCCTCGGTGCTCGTGGTCGCCCCGTACCTGACGAAGTCCGTGCGTGAGGCGCTAGAGGAGCGTGGCACCAGCTACGCGGACCAGACCGGCAACATCCGGGTGGTAATCCCCGAGCCGGGTCTCTTCATCTTCACCTCCGGTGCCGACTCGAACCCCTGGCCCGACAAGCGGAAGCTGTCTCTGCGCGGGGTCAAGGCGGGGCGCGTCGTCCGAGCGCTCGCCCTCAAGCGCCCTCCTGTCGGTGTTCGTGAACTCGCGGAAACCGCCGACACCGACCCCGGCTACGTTTCGAGGTTGCTCAGGATGCTCGATGGCGAAGCCATTGTCGAGCGGACCTCGCGCGGTCAGGTCGAACAGGTCGACTGGCGGCGTCTGCTCGTGCAATGGTCGCAGGACGCCCCGATTGAAACCCGCGCGGCCGCGACAACCTGGCTTGCACCCCGAGGATTGAAGGGCTTGCTCGAGCACCTGAGGGCGGCAGATCTTCGATACCTTCTGACCGGTAGTGCGGCCGCGTCGCGGATCGCGCCCATCGCTCCGACTCGTCTGCTCTCGCTCTACGTGGATGACCCTGGGCGGGCCGCAGACACCCTCGGTCTGCAACGGACCGACGCGGGCGCAAACATCATCCTGCTGCAGCCCGAGGACGACGCCATCTACAAGCAGGGCATCGAGGTCGACGGGCTGCGCAACGCTGCCTTACCCTTGATCGCAGCGGACCTGTTGACAGGACCAGGGCGCTCGCCGTCCGAAGCCGAGGCGCTGATGGACTGGATGGAAACCAACGAAGAGGCATGGCGTGGATGAACTCTACGTGATCGCCCGTCGGGTTCTGCTGGACGCCCTCGAGGCGCTGTCGCCCCACAGGGAAGCGACAATCCTGGTGGGAGCACAGGCGATCTACCTGCACACCGGTGACGCCGACCTCGCGGTGGCGGAGTACACCACAGACGCGGATCTCGGCCTTGATCCCGAGCTTCTCGACGCGTTGCCGCCCCTCGAAAAGGCCCTGCAGGACGCGGGCTTCCTGCCCATGGGCAGGAACGGAATCGGGGTGTGGAAGACCAGCCGCCCCGATCAGGACGCGAACGAGATCGAAGTGCAGGTCGACCTCCTCGTTCCGAGCGCGGTCAGCCCCGGGAAGGGGAAGCGCGCGGCGCGACTTCCAGGCCATGATGACCTCGCGGCACGGAAGGTGGACGGCCTTGAGGGAGTGCTCGTCGACCAAGCCGAGATGGAAATCGGATCGCTCGACCCCGGCAACGACCCGCGACGGATCACGGCCAAGGTCGCGGGTCCCGGAGCGCTGCTGGTCGCAAAGCTGTTCAAGATCAGCGAACGCAAGGGGACCACACGGGCTAACGACAAGGACGCCCTCGACGTGCTGCGGATCCTGCAAGCCATCGAGACCGAGAGGCTCGCCGCGAGTTTCGATCGCATGCGCAGGGACGAACGGTCCGCAGCGACTGCGAATCGAGCAACGAAGCTGCTTGACGTCCTTTTCGGGTCTCGAGGCGGCGCAGGCTCCACCATGGCCGCCCGCGCGACTCAACCCGTGATGAATGAGGACCAGGTAAGGTTGAGCTGCGAATTCCTGGCGAGCGCGTTACTCGGGGACCTCAGGTCAGGACCACGAGAAGGCGGTCCGTCCCGACCGGAGTGATGATGGCCAGCGCCCTTTCCCGGGGAAGAACGAGGACGGTGTGAAGCCCGCGCCTATCGCCCCGGAGCGGCTTCACGCACCTGTCGGTATCGCGACCCTCTCCTCGCAGGAGACTCGCCTGGTGTACCCGCGCAAGACGACACGACCCATGACGTCAGGGGGAAACCGCAGCAGGCGGAGCGGGTACGTCGAAGCCTCCTGATTCCGCGCACCAGCATTCCCGGCTCCCTTCGACGCCTCCCGACCTTCCCCCGACCTCACCTCGACCATGCCCCTCGATCCCACCCGCAAGACCGCCATTCTCGCCCTCAACTTCGGCGAGCCCGAAACGCCCAACATGGAGCACGTGCTCCCCTTCCTGGAGCGGATCTTCTACACGAACGCGGCGCTGGAGCCGAGCGAGACCGATGCCGAGCGGCGCGCCCGTTCGCGCCAGCTCGCCGAGCGGCGGGCCCCGGGGCTCATCGAGGAGTACGAGGAAATCGGTGGCTCGCCCCTCAATGCCCAGGCCCGGGCCGAGGCCGCCGGCCTCGAGGCGGAGCTTCGGTCCCGGGGGTACGAGGTGCCGGTCTACCCGGCCTTCCAGTACACCGACCCTCTCATTGCCGACGTGGTGGCCCAGGCCAGGGCCGACGGGGTGGAGCAGCTCGTGGGGCTCACGATCTACCCCCTCTGCGGACACTCGACGAATGTGGCGTCCCTGAACGATGTGGCGGCGGCCATCGAGGCGCTGGGGTGGGACGATGTGGCCTTCGAAGGGCT
The DNA here is from genome assembly GCA_050485885.1 of Gemmatimonadales bacterium. Taxonomy (GTDB): domain Bacteria; phylum Gemmatimonadota; class Gemmatimonadetes; order Longimicrobiales; family Gaopeijiaceae; genus SKNW01. The sequence goes on from JBJHCG010000009.1 coordinate 13,952, forward strand.
CACGGGGTGGCATCGGCATCCGGACTACCTCGAGATGCGCGCCGATGCCATTCGGCGGGCGGTGGCCGAGGCGGGGGTCTCCCTCGAGGATCCCGGCACGCGCCTCGTCTTCTCGGCCCACGGCACCCCCATCAAGTACCTGCAGGGGGGGAGCCGCTACGACCGCTACGTGGACGAGTTCTGCGAGGAGGTGGCCGCACTTCTTGGGGTGGAGGAGTACGCGCTGGGCTACCAGAACCACACGAACCGGCGCATTCGCTGGACCGAGCCCGATGTGGAAAAGGTGATCGAGACCGTGGATGCGAAGGTGGTGGTGGTGGACCCGGTCTCCTTCATGCACGAGCAGTCCGAAACCCTCGCCGAGCTGGATCATGAACTCCGGGAGGAGGCCGAGGCCCGGGGGCTGGGCTTCGTGCGCGTCCCCATTCCCCATGCCGACCCGCGCTACCCGAAGCTCCTGGCCGACTTGATGGAGCCCTTCCTCACCGGGCTCACCGGCCGGACGGGTCAGCCGGGAGAGGGGGACGCGGGGCCCGGGGTGGGCGTGAAGGGTGCGGAGGGCGCAGGGAGCGACGATGCCGGGGCCGCCGCCGGGAGCAACCCGGCGGGCCTCCACTTCGGCACCTGCCGCTGCCGGCCCGACTCGGGAACCTACTGCCTCAACTCCGTGCCCCGGCGCCGGGCCGCCCCCCGACCGGCGGGGCTGGCGGGGCTGGCGGGGGCGGGGGCGCGGGGGTAGGGTGTAGCGAGAGAGGTGGGGAAGGTCCCCCGTGGGGCCACCATGACCCGGGCCGTCCTCCCTCGCGCACGCACACTCCGGAGGGAGGCAGCGCCGTGGCTGGAACCGAATGCGCACGCGACCATGGGCCCGGCCAGGGGAGGGGGTTTCTCCGCACAGGGAGTCGCCCTCCCCGTCATGATCCCACGATGCGTCTGGCTGCGATGCCTCGCGCTCCGGGACGTCCTGGCCCTGGGCGGCTTCCTCCGGAGCATCTTGCTCCCGGCCCCCGCCCTCTCCTCCCGGTTCTGGCCTTCCCGGCCCTTGTCGCGACCCTGACCCTCCTCGCCGGCTGCGGCGGGGGGGACCCTTCGGCCCGGGCCGCTGACCGCCCCCCCGAAGTGGGGAGCCTGGTGGAGGAAGTCCGCATCGGCAGCGCCGATGGGGTGGACGACACCCTCTCGCAGGTGGGGATCGTCCTCCCCCTTCCTGGCGGGGGGGTCTGGTTCATCGAGGGCTCGGAGCGGCTCATTCGCGTGGTGGATGCCGAGGGGCGACTCACCGACCGGGTAGGAAGGCAGGGGCAGGGCCCCGGCGAGTTCATGATCCCGGCGCGCCTCGGTTGGTGGGAGGGATCCCGCGACACCGTGTGGGTCACCGACCCCGGCACGCGTCGGATCTCCCTCTTCGCCACCGACGGGACCTTCGGGCGGACACTCGCCATGAACCCCGTGGAGTTGAACCCCAACCAGACCGTGTCCCAGATCATGGGGATCGGAACGGGTGAGGTGGGTCTGGGACTTGCGGCCTACCGGAGCGGGGTGTCCGAGTGGGGGCACTTTCCCCTGGTTCGCTTCGAGCTCGAGACCGGGGCCAACCCGACGGAGCTCCTCACCCTTGCCCGGGCGGCGACCGTTCGGATCCGGTTCCGGGGAGAGGTCGTGGCCACCGGCGCCCACCCCATGCCCGACTCCCCCCTCGCCGGGGTCACGCCTTCCGGATCACGGGTCGTGGTCCTGGAGCGATGGGTGGGCGAGGACCATGGCCCCCCGGAACTCCGCCTCACCTCGGTGGACCTGGACGGCGACACCCTCTGGACCCGGACCTTCGGCTACGAGCCCCGACCCGTCCCCGAAGCCGAGCTCGATTCCATCTGGGATGCCCGGGTCGAGAGCTTCCGGTCGTTCTCCACCCTCGAGGGAAGAATGACGGAAGACGAGGCGGAGGAGGCGTATCGTGCAGCCATGGTCCGCCCCCGGTACCGACCTCCCATCGAGGCCGTGGTGCACGATGCCACCGACCGGATCCTCCTTCTCTGGGCCGCCGGACCGGGGGAAGCCTCGGAGGCCTGGCTCCTGGACCCGGAGGGAACCCCCCTCCTGGCCATTCCCGTGCCTGCAGGACAGCGGGTACACGCGTTCCAGGAGGACCATGTGTGGCTCGTGGAGCACGATGCCGTGGGAATCCCCTACCTCATTCGAAGCAGATTCGTGACGCCCTGAAGCGGAGAACTTCCATGGCTCGAACCCCACACTTCTGGCTTCCCCGCCCCCTCGTGGCGGGCCTCCTCGCCGGCCTGGCAGCGGGGTGCTCGGGCGACTCCGGGGCCTGGCCCGCCGGAATCACCGTCGACACCCTCGCAAGCGGCGCCGTTCATGTGCGAACCCCCGCCGAGGGGGTCTGGGCCATGACCGGTGCCGAACCCTGGCGGATCGTGGAGGAGCTACGGATCGGGGTGGCCGATGGCGAGGGGCCGTATCTCTTTGGATCGGTGCGAGACGTGATCCCAGATGCCCAGGGGCGCATCTGGGTCATGGACTCCCTGGCCCGGGAGCTTCGGCTCTTTGGTCCCGACGGGACGCACCTCCGCACGGTGGGAGGAAGTGGCGAGGGCCCCGGAGAGTTTGCCTCGAACCCGTGCGCATTCCCCGGCCCCAACCAGGAAGTGTGGGTCGAGGATTCCCGGTTCTGGCTCCGGTTCGATGCCGAGGGCGGGCACATTGCCTCGGTTCCTCGTCAGAACACCCTGGGATGCGGAATGCGCCAGCGCCTCCCCGACGACCGCCTCGCGCTCGTGAACTCAGGGGGCCCCATGACGCAGGCGGAGCGGCAGAGCTACTTCGTTGTATACACCCTGACGGACGAGGGGCAGGTCCTTCCCGGCGACACCTTCCCGACCCCTCCGGTCACCCCGCCCTCCACGATCACCTGGACCGACCCGGAGGGCGTAGGCCGAATGGTGCTCCTCCTTCCCTTTGCCCATCGGCCCGGGTGGTTCCTGGGACCCATGGGAGACTTCTTCATGGGCCAGGGCGAAGGAGGCTACGGCATTCTCCGAAGCTCCCTGGCCGGAGACACCCTCCTCATCATGGAGCGGCCCCACGAGCCCCTCGCCATCGATGCCACCGTTCGCGAGGAGGCGATTGAAGCGTATGCCCAGAGCCCCCGCGAACGGGGTTTCACCCCGGAACCGGCCTTCACGCAATCGCTCGTCTCCACCGTCTACCCGCCCTTCAACCGGTTCTTCGTCGGAGCCGATGGAACGGTCTGGGTCGGCGTGGAGAAGGGGCCCGACATGGAGGTGGTGGAAGTCTTCGCCGCCGACGGACGCTTCCTGGGGCGCGTCGAAGCCCCCGACGACTTCCACCGCATGGGCATTCAGCGTGTGGAAGGAGACCACATGTACGGCGTAGTCCGCGACGAGCTCGGCGTCGGCTACGCGGTGCGCCTGCGAATCGAGCGGAACTGAGGGGCGTCCCAGGCGCGGCGTGCTCGGTCGATCCGGGCCTCCTCCGGTCGATCAGCGTGTGGAGGGAAAGGGGGAAGCCCCCCTGCCATCCACCCCCTCACCTGCCCGCCGCTGCGCATGGTCGCTGGTGCGACCGGCCCCACCGGAGAACACGGAACGTGAAGTACCTTCTGATGATGCACGCTCCCCGGGGAACCGGAGACTACGAGATCTACACCTGGAATCCGGAGGACCGGAAGGCTCACCTGGAGCACCTCGACGCCATGAACCAGGACCTCCGCGAGAGGGGGGAGTGGGTCGAGGTACGGGCTCTTGCACCCCCGCGGGAAGCCCGATGGGTGCGGGCGGGGCACGACGGGATGCCGGTCACCGACGGTCCCTTTCCCGAGTCGAGGGAGTTCCTGGCTGGATACTGGCTCGTGGAGGTGGAGTCGGAGGATCGCGCCTTCGAGCTCGCTTCCCGGGCTTCGATGGCCCCTGGCCCTGGAGGTGCGCCACTCCGCATGCCCATCGAGGTGCGGCGGTTGATGGGATGACCCTCGGGCAGGAACCCGGCCGCCCGGGCCCCGAGCCCGCAATGCCCCCGGCAACGCCTGCTTCAGGGCGGCCCGTTTCGAAGGCCGGGAGGGACCATGCCCGAGGACGTCTGGGCCGCCTACCTCGGCACGCTTCAATGAGGCCCGTCCCGAAGGACGGGAAGGACAGCGACACTCGCCAGATTCCCGTAAAGGGGGTATCCCATTAGATGAACCTACCACTTCATGTAGTGTAGGGCAGGTTCCGAGCATGGCGACCCGAGCTCGAGCCCATGACCAGATTCCCCAAGCGAACCGACGACTTTCCCCGGACCCTGGCCGAGCTTGAAAAGCGGTTCAGTGTTGAGCCATCGTGCCGGCTGTGTGGGGTGCCGCCGGGTAACCGCGGCCAGGTCCGAATTGGCGCGCAGTCGATTCCGGATAGCACTCAGGCAGGGGCCTGGGCTGTGGGTGGTAGAATGACAGCTTCAGGCCGCTCGTCGAACGCGCCGACCCGACGAAGTTCGGTGATCGACTCCTGGATGTCCGCGAGGGGGAGCTGCTTCAGGAGGTCCTGGCCGCGAAGTATGACCTGGCGCATCGCTTCGGCTGAGTTCCGATTTGAAAGGGAGCGCAGGGCGAGTAGGTAGTCCGTCCTGAGCGACGTGGGCACCAGAGCCCGGGCCCCACCGCCGCTCAGTAGCGTGGCATTCATGAACAGCCGGCTCATGCGCCCGTTACCGTCGTTGAACGGGTGAACCTCGGCGATGAGGAAGGAAGTGAACAGGGCTCGATCGAAGGGAGTTCCCAGGGAGACCAGAATCTCGAAACCCGCCCGCAGCGTGCCCTTGACGTCCTCGGGACTCACGAACACGTAGCTCCCGGCTCGGTTCGGGACCTCCTTGAATACGCCTGGGTCCTGCTCGGGCCGTCCACGCATCAGGATCCGGTGCCGTTCCCGGAGCACCTCTTCGAATTCTTCGTACCCGGCGGAGTCCGCGGCTCCGACGAGGAGCATCTCCTTCCGGCTGGAGAGAAGCTCATAGGAGCCCTGGAGGTCATGAGAATCCGCAGGTCGCCTCTGGGGGAGCTGGCCCCGGAAGACGATGCGCTCCGCCTCATCGATCTCGAACTCGGTGCCCTCGATGTAGTTCGAAAAGTAGGCGTCAAAGAACGCCCCATGACGGAATTCCTCGGGGGTGGGTTCGGGGGAGGGGAGCACGAGCGCAGTGGGCGAGGCCCTGAGTTCCGAGGCGAGCCACTCGAAGAGATCGATCCGGGTACGATCCATGGGCTCTCCCGTAGCCCGAGCGCGGCCGGCCCGGGTACGCGCCCGGGTTGCCCGGGTGCCCACCACGCGCCCGATCAGTTCACGAAGCTTCGCCAACTCTTCATTGGCCCCAAGCGGTTCGGCGAGGGCCTCCGCCTGGTTCACGAAGCGGCGCGGGAAGTCAGGGCCCATCGCACGTATCTTCTTGTCGAGCCATTCCTCGAGCACCTCTTCGGAGACCGTTCGTCGCCCGTACTTGGATGTTCGGCTGCTGGTCAGGTTCCGAAGCAGCAGGCGTGCGTCGGAGGCCCGGTGGAGGCCACCGGGTAGAAGCGTGTCACCGGCGAGCGGGCCAGGTCCCTCCGTCACCCGAAGAACAACCCCGGGCAATTCAAGAATCTTGGCCCTTCCCTCGAGCTCAACCGTCCCCTCCTCGGACGGACCCATCTGGAGGGCAGTCCGGTAGGAAACCACAGCCCCCGGGGCGGCCGCGGCGACGACTTGCCAGAGGTCGGCGACAACCGCTTCCTCGATGGGGCCATCGAGTCGGGTCGTGTACACGCCATACGCGATCTGTCGAAGCTCCCCGGCCAGGACACGCCGGTGCACTTCCTTCCTCGTATCCGTAGTGGACTTGACGATCATCGAGAACTCCTGTTGGGACCTTTCGCCGCGTAACAGCACCCTCCTCCCAAGAGGATGTGACATTCCCCCGCGTAAGGCAAGCCATAGGGGACATTTCGCCGCGTAAGATCCCCGTGGCGCCGCACCCGCCGGGAAATGGCCTGTGCGCCGACCAAGCAGCAATGCCCCTAGTCCTTCAAGTAGTCTCATCCACCCCACCAGCAACATCCATTTCGCAGCAGACCGACGCGCGGCTCTCCCCACCGGATCCGTCCCTGACCCGGGGCACTGCTACCTGCAGGGTGACGCTCCTACGGAGGCCTCACCAGGCCCAAAACGCAGCCCCCAAGATGTAGTGGGTGGTTCAGCCAATAGGATACCCCTTTTCCCGTAAGCCGGATCAGGCTTCAATGAGGCCCGTCCCGAAGGACGGGAAGGACTGGTCGCGAGCGTGCCCGAGTCTGCCATGGCGCTCGCTTCAATGAGGCCCGCCCCGAAGGACGGGAAGGACGGAAGAGAGGTCGGCGGGCGTCTATCGCAAGGTCACGCTTCAATGAGGCCCGCCCCGAAGGACGGGAAGGACGCGGAGGCCCAAAGTGTCCCGACCCAGCGCCTCGAGCTTCAATGAGGCCCGCCCCGAAGGACGGGAAGGACGTGGCGTGCCGGGTGCTGGCAAGAGCACGCTGGCATAGCTTCAATGAGGCCCGCCCCGAAGGACGGGAAGGACTGGGCGATTCCGAGCTCGCGGACATGACCGACGACGCTTCAATGAGGCCCGCCCCGAAGGACGGGAAGGACCCCCGTGGGCAAGACGGGGAGCGTGGCAAACAACAGGCTTCAATGAGGCCCGCCCCGAAGGACGGGAAGGACCCTGCTGGGCTGGGTCGCATACGCGCATCTGAAGCACGCTTCAATGAGGCCCGCCCCGAAGGACGGGAAGGACTCCCATGGTCACTTCTCCGTGCGGGGGGTGATGTAGCTTCAATGAGGCCCGCCCCGAAGGACGGGAAGGACAGTCCAGGTCGAGGTAGATGACCCGGGTGCCCTCCTCGCTTCAATGAGGCCCGCCCCGAAGGACGGGAAGGACGGGTGAAGCAGGCACGGGAGTTGGCCCGGGCCTACGGGCTTCAATGAGGCCCGCCCCGAAGGACGGGAAGGACCCGGGAGGCCTGCGCTGCCCGGCGGGCAGCCTCGTCGCTTCAATGAGGCCCGCCCCGAAGGACGGGAAGGACACGCGCACTCGAACAGCGACATTCTTCTCCAGGTCGCTTCAATGAGGCCCGCCCCGAAGGACGGGAAGGACGCATGATCGTGGCGCGGGATGGCCGGTAGTTCGCTGGCTTCAATGAGGCCCGCCCCGAAGGACGGGAAGGACTCCCTGACGCCACCATCCGGGTACGGCGGGCAGCAGGCTTCAATGAGGCCCGCCCCGAAGGACGGGAAGGACGCCTCGAATCCTGGAGATGGCACGGGAGGGTTGCAGCGCTTCAATGAGGCCCGCCCCGAAGGACGGGAAGGACGGCTGCTGCAGGCGGCGAGGCACCCCGAGAGAAATGGGCTTCAATGAGGCCCGCCCCGAAGGACGGGAAGGACACGGCGGTGGGTACGGCTCTGTTTGCCGCGGCGGTGCTTCAATGAGGCCCGCCCCGAAGGACGGGAAGGACTCGGTGCACGAGCTGGATGACGGGAAGAAGAAGGAGCTTCAATGAGGCCCGCCCCGAAGGACGGGAAGGACGACCGCCAGGCCCGAGCCGATAGATCCCGGCGATGAGCTTCAATGAGGCCCGCCCCGAAGGACGGGAAGGACAGCCCCTTGAGCGGCCTCACCTGCGCCTCGTTGGTCGGCTTCAATGAGGCCCGCCCCGAAGGACGGGAAGGACGCGAGCGGCGCGTAGACTTCGCGGAGGCGCCATGAGGGTGCTTCAATGAGGCCCGCCCCGAAGGACGGGAAGGACGGCGGAGCCGCGCCCATACGCGCCCGAGGAGGCGGGGCTTCAATGAGGCCCGCCCCGAAGGACGGGAAGGACAAACGGATCGGTCTTCGCCAAGTCGGTGTTTCGGGCGCTTCAATGAGGCCCGCCCCGAAGGACGGGAAGGACACCCAGGGCTACGAGGGTGGCGTCTCCCGGGACCCGCTTCAATGAGGCCCGCCCCGAAGGACGGGAAGGACACGAAAGGAATCAAGGCCGAGCTCAAGGACCTCCGGCTTCAATGAGGCCCGCCCCGAAGGACGGGAAGGACCGACGACACGGTGACATTCCGGCGCTTGAGTTCCTCGCTTCAATGAGGCCCGCCCCGAAGGACGGGAAGGACACAGCCACGCGTCCAGGCGGGCGACTCTTTCCCTGTGCTTCAATGAGGCCCGCCCCGAAGGACGGGAAGGACGCGCTCACAGGCTCACCAGCCTTCCGCCGCGAGCCGAGCTTCAATGAGGCCCGCCCCGAAGGACGGGAAGGACGTCGACTACGCCGCCGACCCACTTTCTCAGGACCTCGCTTCAATGAGGCCCGCCCCGAAGGACGGGAAGGACGTGTCGCAAGGGTGGTGTAACTTGCGTCTGGTCGGGCTTCAATGAGGCCCGCCCCGAAGGACGGGAAGGACTTTACGCCTCGCGCGCCCGCTGGCCATACCCGCCCGCTTCAATGAGGCCCGCCCCGAAGGACGGGAAGGACACCACCAGGGCATTAGGCATACCGCCTCCAGAGCGTGCTTCAATGAGGCCCGCCCCGAAGGACGGGAAGGACGCCGGGGGAAAACTTCGTGCGAGACGATGCGGTGCACGCTTCAATGAGGCCCGCCCCGAAGGACGGGAAGGACAACGTGGCCTCGGGCCAGGTCGAGACGATGCCGGCGTGCTTCAATGAGGCCCGCCCCGAAGGACGGGAAGGACGCGTTGCGGGTCGACGTGGAGAGGGCGCCCCCGACGCTTCAATGAGGCCCGCCCCGAAGGACGGGAAGGACAGCCGAGCGGGTGGATGACGAAGTTCCGGCGGGAGTAGCTTCAATGAGGCCCGCCCCGAAGGACGGGAAGGACCCCGGATCGATCCAGGTGCCCGCCGTGGTGGTCTCCGAGCTTCAATGAGGCCCGCCCCGAAGGACGGGAAGGACCGACTTCGGGTGCTGTCATGAGGTCTTCCATTCCATGCTTCAATGAGGCCCGCCCCGAAGGACGGGAAGGACGCCGGCGCCCCTCGACCTCGTCGTCTTCGACTGCGCCGTGCTTCAATGAGGCCCGCCCCGAAGGACGGGAAGGACTCGACTTCTCCCGCCGCCATCCTGGGAGCACGAATCGCTTCAATGAGGCCCGCCCCGAAGGACGGGAAGGACGGCCCGCGCTCGAAGGCGGTTGACCTGGGCCTGGGGGCTTCAATGAGGCCCGCCCCGAAGGACGGGAAGGACACAACTGTTCGCCCATCCACTCCCGGCGCCCCCTCCAGCTTCAATGAGGCCCGCCCCGAAGGACGGGAAGGACCCTTCGTCCCCTTGGGTGCGGCGGAGGCGTTGCGCGCTTCAATGAGGCCCGCCCCGAAGGACGGGAAGGACTTGGCGTTCTCTTGCGTCGCCGAGTAGGCGTCCTCGCTTCAATGAGGCCCGCCCCGAAGGACGGGAAGGACAACTCCTTCAGGACCGGGTAGAAGTAGCTCGCCCGGCTTCAATGAGGCCCGCCCCGAAGGACGGGAAGGACGGCCCGCGGTGCAAATCCATGGGCCGTAATAGGTTGAACACCCACATGCGAGCGGTGGTCACCGGTTGACGAGAAATCCCCAGCAGGTAGCCGAGGATGGTGTCCCAAACCCTTGTTGTCAAACAACATCGCGCGCCCCCCGGGAATCCGGCACCACTCCGCCGCTCGCATCGTCAGACAATGAAGGAGCGCACGGTGGGTTCGAAGGGCTTGCCGAGTACATCCAGGTCCGCATCAAGCGGATGCGAGACCCGCCCCAAATGAAGGATCATGATCTGATCCTCCGTATGGTGGAGGAGACCGTCGAGGCCCCCCCGCATGCGCGCCAACTCGGTGGCAGTGAGTTCGCAGATGAAGACGCTGTATTGCACCCTTTCACCGAATCCGAGCAACGACGTGTAGATCGCATCCCGTCGCTTGTCGTCGGCCACATCGTACGCCACGAGGTACCGGCGTCCCCCCCGACGGCTCATGGGGGCCCACCCCGATTCCCCGGCATCAGCGGGTCCTCATGGGGAGATAGGCGGGGATGTCACCGCGAACCCACCTGGCAAGAAGGCGAGCCTGCATCCGGATCACCGAGCGCCATGAGCATCGGTACCCGAAAAGGGGATGGGTCACGAGCTGGTCCGCCCGCGCTTCAAAGGCCCGGAGATATCCCTTCCGACCGGAATCCGTGAGCATGCACCCGGCGTTGGACTGCGTGAAGCTCCGCCGCGTCACCATGCCCGTGTTCACCGCAGTCAGAAGAGCGCTGTCCGCGACAAGCGGTCGGAACTCCTCCATGAGGTCGAGCGCCAGCGCCGGGCGGCCATGTCTTGGGCGATGATAGAAGCCCCACCAGGGGTCCAGGCCCTCTGCCTGAAGGGCCACGGTGCACTCCCTCGTGAGAACGGCATACCCGAACGAGAGAAGAGCATTGATCGGGTCTTTCGGAGGCCGCCGATTCCGCCGATCAAAGTCCCATTCCGCGTCGAAATCCCGGGGCCGGAGCGCCAGGGAGAACGACCGGAAGTAGAGCGCCGCAATCCCTCCTTCCAGCCCGAGAAGGGCCTCGGCGTTTCGTGCGTGCTCAACCTTTCCGAGAAGCGTGTTCATGGATGCGAGGGTGTCATCCGGCCTCGGAGTCGCGTTCCTCCGGAGCAGGGTTCGCTGGTTGGCCCCCTTGGCCGCAACGATGGCCCGGGCAAAGGCAAGACAGCGCTCCGGGTCGGAAGCAACCTCGAACTGCGCTGCCCGGTCAAAGGCATTCCGAAGACCCGAGCCCTGGGTGATGCCATAGAACCAGTGCCCGGTGGAGAGATAGACAACGGGAACCGAGGCCTCGCACAACATGTGGATCGCCTGCGTCGTCAGGGACACGTTCCCGAGAACGACCACCTGGCTCACGTCCTTGAGCCTCGCCCGCCCGACTTCCTCTCCCTCCTTGGTGACGATGAGGATCTTTCCGCGTTTTCCGATCCGGGCCCCCTGCTCCTGCACATAGAAGGGGAGCGCATGTTCGCGCGACGGATAGAGGCGCCGCATGTCCGTGGCGCCCGTGGCACCCGGGGCCTCCGGGGTTCCTCGCACCTCCGACGTCCCCTCCGCACCCCGGTCCTCGATCTGCCCCAGGGCGCGAAGCGTCAGGGTCTCGTCGGGGAGACAGATCCCGTTCAGGGAGCACCCCACGCACTTGGGGCTGTCTTCGAGCGGATCGGGGAGGGTCGTGGCACCGGTCGCCGCATGCGCTTCGGCGAGCAGGCCAAGGGTCCGGGACTCGAGCTCGTCATCGAAGGGAACATCGACCCGCGTCCTTGAGGCCGCGAAGTACAGGACGCCGTGATCGCAGCGGTAGCCATGCTCCCGAAGCAGGAGTCCCTGGGCCATGAGCTGCACCCGCTCCGGCTCCCAGCTTCGCCGGGGGTTCCTGGGAACGCGACCACGCTTGGTCTCGACGGGTACCGCCTCGTCGCCCGCGGTGGAGACCAGGTCGAGTTTGGCGGTGAGCCCCAGCACCGCTGAGCTCAGGCTCACGGAGCGTGAGACCCGGGGCGGTTCTTCCGAACCGGCGGCACCCGCGTCCTTCCCCGAGCTGCCTTGCTTGGAGTCCGCCTCTGGATCGGGGAGCACGTGATCGATCCTGTCCACGCGCCTGTGCACGGCCGTGCCTTCAACCGTGAACTGGTTCTCCGCCCACCGCCCGTCTACATGCATGAGGTGAAAGAGCCTCGGGCAGTAGGCATACTCGTTGAGCATGCGAACGGGGAGGACAGGCCCGTGACCTTCAGTCATCGGCGGGCCCGGTGTCCTGCCGGCCCGGAACGGCGCGGAACAGACCGAGCCCGTAGAACCGCCCGAAACCCAGGGTCACTGGACCGGCCACCTCGGAGGGAAACGTGATTCTCCAGAGGCTACCCCTCCGATCCGGTTGGCGCAGTCCGGGTTTGTCTCGGAAGCGATGAAAGTGAACCGCCCTCCGGCTCCTTCCCCCCACTGAGATGCCGTCAAGGCGCACGAGCGCCAAGGGTGGCGGCCATCCCCGCAGACCGCACTCCTTCACGATCTGTTCCTCGACCCCGAACCCTCGCTTCCTGAACCACGGGTGCAGGTACGGCGTGACGGACTCCCAAACGCGGGCGTCCGCGAAGTAGGGATGGCTCCCAAAGTCGCCCCTCGTTCCGAAGGATTCCAACACAGTGGGCCATCGGTTCTCCGGCTCCCTCCAGATCTCGCGGATGCGTGCAGCCCCCCTGAGCGCGGCGTCGGGAAACCCCCCGGGAAGGTGGACCATGATGGAGTCGAGTTTGCCGTCCCCGCTCGTATCCTCCGGGAGGAAGGCAGCATGCACCACGCCGTCAGGCAAGTCATGCCCTGAGAGCAGTTCAAGTGCGCCTTTCAGTGCGGAGGACTGCCCCTTGTCGAGGCGGTGGCTGCCCTCGGATCGGGTGCCTTCCTGGTCCGTCCTACTGACAAGGGCCTTCCTCATTACCTCAGCGATGCGGACCGAGTCCTCCACGCCTGGAAGTGGCCTCCCACCAAGGGCAAAGCGGAGGATCGTCGGCGGGGGCCCCGAACTGGAGCTGCTCCCGGCGGTCGCCCCCGCACGGGAGCGAAACCGACTTGCCGGGTTGCGGGACTTGTAGGTCTCGAACCGACACCCCGGCGGAACGCTCCAACCGAGGCCGCGCAAGTCGTCCGTATCGACCCGAAGCGCATCGACAAGGGCAGCCGGAAGGGTGGCCAGGAGACGTCGCTCCCTTGCCTTCAGCTTCCCCGCCCCGAGCCCTTCCATGTGGATCCGATTGTCTCGCCAACGTGCGTATCCTTCCGCCCCCATCGGCACCGGAAGCCTGACCGTTTCCGACGCAGCGCCGGAAAGTTCATCTCCAACCAGAGCTGGCACGCAGTCCCAGGCCCGGTCATCAAGGTCACCCTCCAGGAGGCCACCCTCGACCCAACCTTCCGCGCGTCCAAGGTACCCCATGTTTCGAACCAACTCGCTTAGAAGCTCCCGCTCCCGGGCGCGAAGAGTCACATCGAGCCATGCCACCACCAGGGTCGCCTCCCGCTCCACTGCCGCCCAGGCATCGAAGATCAGTCGGATCTCCTCCGGCTTCCCGAGGGGCATGTAGTGCCTGGAGTGGGCCCGGGTAGCCCTCGGGAGGCTGTAACGGGGGAGATCGGCAGCGAGCGATTCGATGAGCGATGCAAGAACCTCCTCCCCGGCACCGGATGGCGACACCTTCCGGTGCCACGTGGCGATGAGGGCGCGCAGGATCCGCCACGGAGCGGGTGGCCACTCCACCTCGCCTTCGTTGACCTGCCGATCCCATGGGGTCGCGTGGTAGCGCCCGGCCAGAAACCTGAACTCGATCGCGGTAGCCATCGAAGGGTCACTTCCGGAAGACGACGGTGGTGACGGCGGGAGAGGCGAACCTCTCTTCTTTCTCCACCGCCCGAATGAGGGCAGGGAGCGCCTCCTCGAGAACCTTCGTCTCCGGGATTTCGAACCCGGCGGGCCGTGTTGCGGTGACGCTCACGGCATCGAGATCGCACGCCGTCCGGAGACGCAGCCCCGTGTCGAGAAACCTCCGGATCTTGTAGAGTGCCAGCACCACCATCAGCCGCTCGACCGCCTCGCCGAGGTCAAACCCGCGAACCTGTGCCAGGTCCAGGTTGAAGTAGGCCGTGATGTTTCCGGACACGAACTCGTCCCGAGAGAACGGAACGTTTCCGAACCCATCCTTCGTGGGCCCGCTCGGGTTCACCGCATCGTTCTTTACCCCCCCGCTCCCGGCCACCTGCACGTCGGACGCCTCGATGAATCCGGAAAGGGATCGGGACAGCCGGAGCCGGCCTCCGGCAAGCTGCTTCTTCGCGAGGAACACACCGTGGAGGAGTGCGTTGGCGTCGAGGCTAAGGAGAACCCTGGCCAGCGCCCGGATATCCACCCGCCCCTCCTCCATGTCGGCCAGTTCCTCCTTGAGCAGCTTGAAGACCCCATCGTCCTTGCTTTCGAGGATGTAGGGAGAATTCAGGCGGTGGGCCTCGAGGACCGAGCTCGAGAGGAAGGTGCCGTCTTCTCGAACGATTCGAACGTACGGAAGCCCCTTGAGCGGCTCCGCCCAGTCCTCCGCCCGCTCGTCCCAACAAACCGTTTCCAACCGGTTCGCCACGCTCTGGGCCGACTCAACCAGGAGCATCTGACCCCCATCCGGCCCGGTGTAGGTAGCAGCGCCGAGGTCGGGGAACCCCGTGGGCTGAAAACGCGAGCCCTGGATCGGCTGCAGCTTGGCCTCGATGAGAAGGCGAGGGGAGGAGGCGAGTGCGTCGAAGTCGATGGGCATGGGGGCTACTCCTGGTTCATGGTGGGCTTGTCGAGTGGGTTGGCCGGGTCGGCCTCGGTTCAAGGTTCCGATGGTGCGCCCGGGAGGTGGGCCGTGGGTGGGAAGAGGCGTTCGGAGACCGATCGAAGCGATCGATCAGAGAGCGGCACCATCAGGGCCGCAAGGAGTCGTCGACCGTCGACCCCAAGGGAGTTCACGCCTCGAATCGCGGATGAAACCCCCGGCGAGGCCTGTTCATGCAGATCCGGGCCCGACGAGCGGAACCGATGCGGGGGTACCAGTGCCATGCGACGCAGATGCCTATCGACAGAGGGCAGAAACGCGATGTCGCTCCCCGGGCGAAACGCCGGCTCGGACCAAACCTGGCGAACGAGGCCGAGCGTGAGGGGAACCGCCCGCACTCCCCCCTCCTCGGTCAGGCGCAGAAGCCCAACCCGGTGCAGATCACGCTCAGGGGTGAAGAAGGGCTTGAGCATGGCGTAGGAAATCGGGAGGGGTTCTCCCCCCTTCGCCTCGAGTGCTTCGGCGCCATGCAGCGAACGAGGCGTCCTGGTGAGGCAGAGCCCGGGGAGAAGCTCCATCACCCGACGGTCGAAGGTGGTCGATCCCATGAGGAGAGCGGACACGGCCCCCAAGGGAGCGCCGAAGACGCCCATGAGAGGCTTTTCCCAGATACCCTCCTGACTGGCTCGCAGAAGCCGCCGCTCCAGAACGGACACGAGAGAGCGGGGGAGGTCTCCGTTGCCCCAGACCACCTCCCGGCTTTCCTCGTCCCAACCTGGATCGATCGGGGTTTCTGCCACGGGAGCGAGGTGCAGGGCCATTCGGAGGCCCTGTGGAGTTGTAGACGGTTTCCCGTTCGAGGGATCGTCGCTCGTCCCATCTTGCGCCGCGGCACCCTGCTCCTTTCGTTCGGCCCGCAAGCCGGCCAGGGCGACGGCCACCAGGAACTCGGGTGTAGCATCGTTGGCCCGCCGGACCCAATCCGCGCCCAGCAGAGGTACCGGACCCAGTGCCTCCCGGCTTTTCGGTGCGGATGCCAGATACCGCTGAATTCGGCCGAGCGTCACCAGGACCTGCTGGACGTTGCCGGGAACTGCAGCTTCACCTCCCTCCCCTCCCGCCATGCGGAAAAGCCCGTCCTGAAGCTGACGTCCCAGTGAGACGAAGCGGGCTGGGGCGTTCCCGGTGGGGCTGGAAGCGGACTTCAGCGCGGAAAGCCAGCCTCGCCGATCCAGCTCGTTGATGAGTTCACCCCCAGGGTTCCTCCGTACCCGTACCCGATTCAGGGGCGTTGCCAAGAACGCCTTGCCGTTGCGCATCATGAACCCATAACGGATGAACTCCGAGATCCCTCGGTCCACCCCCAGGTTCGATACGGCACGCACGAAGTCCAATCCGTCGCGAGCAGGACGGCCGTTCAGGACGGCACGTCCTTCCCCAAGGAGTGTCCGAATCTCTCGAAGCGACGTGGGTTTTCCCCACAGTGGCATCCAGATCTCTCCACGGGCCGGCCCTTCGTCTTCGAGGGACGTACTCCCGCTCCCCGCCCCCGTGGAACGCACAGTGAAGGGGTAGGCCATTCGACCGGGCGCGGCACTCTCGAGTCGGCGCGAAGTCGAGGCGGCGAAGAGGACCGCGCCCTCGAGCATGAGGACAAAGTCCCATGGGTTCACGACCCCACCTCCGCTGAACCCTGTTCCGGAATTCGTTCCACCCAGGGCAGACGGGGCAAACTGGCCGATCGCCGAGCTGCCCAGATGGGGAACGGCCTCCCCGAACAGGGCTCCATGAAGAAGGGCCTCCGTGCCGGGATTGGGCATCCCGGAGGTGCGGTCGAAGAGTTCCACCAGACGTTGGAGGAAGTTGTTCGTGAAGTCGAGCCTACCGTCGTTCCCACCGGTACCCAGGAGCGGTGGGTAGCGGGACGCTCCGTCCGCGATGAGCACGGCCGCGTCCAGCCAGGTCAGGGCGTCGTCGTTCAGTTCGCCCCGCAGGCGTTGGAGGAGTTCGTCCTTGTGCTCGGACCTCATACCCTCCACCAACCCCAGGTCTCTCAGACAGGACCGGATCTCCGCGATCGTGTTCCGGAGAGGTTCGAACCGTGGTGCCTCGCTGAAGCGGATGGGATCGATTCCCAGAGGGGCTCCTTCGGAGCTGCCCTTTCGGGCGCTCATCTTGTCCGGGTAGAAGCCGCTTCCACTGTTCCACGGTGCCAGGATGGGGGAGGGCCGGTAGCGCTCCAGAAAGAACTCGACAAGCGCCTTCTCACCCATGCGTGAAAGGACCCGGAACCCCGTGTCGTCCCACCATCCCAAAGCGTTCGGGTCGGCCTGTTCTCCTACGAGACGCAGGACACCGACGGCCTTGAGGTAGGAAGCCAGAGGAGTAGGCAGGCATCCATTGAGAGCAACCGCCCCCACCGACGCGTCGGTCTTGGGCGTCATGTTTCCTCCTCCGAAGATGAGGTTGGCTGATGCGGTCCCGCCGAACCCCGCCAATCGGCGATCCTCAAGAGTGATTCCAACCAGGACAGTCGGAAGGGTCCCAACTCCTCCAGCAACCCCCAGCTCCGCTCCGCCCAGGAGGGACCGGTCGCAGTTCGCCCCAACTCCATCAGTTCCAGGCTCAGGACCGTCTCGGGCACTTCCCTGACCGTCCCTGTGTCCCCCCACCCCGGGACCTTCACGCCTGGGAGGATGTCGCCGTCCCAGACTCCACGTGCGTGCCTCCGCCCGTCGGAGGGAACGGCCTTCTCGTTGGGCAGGGCCCGGAGCCCCATGCGCACCCGTCCATGGTGCGCGGCGATCAGGAAAGCCACCAGAGACTCCGATGGCTGGCCGGCGTTGTGGGCGAGCCAGGTGAGCATGGACGGCAGTTCGTGGCGGAAGTGGCGGCGCGGCACCGAAGCACCCCCTGCATCCCCAACTCGATACCGAAGGGTTGCTCGGCCTCCCGACTTGGCGAGCGTTTCGCCGCCTAGGTGCTGCTCACCGACCGTGTCCCGCATGGCCGTCTGGAACGCTGGATGGGCCTTCCCAACGTCATGCCACTGTGCGGCCTTGACGACCGCGCGGCGCTCCTCGGGGCTCAGGCCCACCGCGCCCGAAAGCGCCTCGGCCTCATGAGCCACCGCCTCGAGATGGTCAAGTAGGGTCTCCGGTTTCCCTCCCATCAGGGATTCCGGATCCGCGCCGTGCACGTCTTCCATGGAGGCAGATGGCTCGAGAACGGGCACCGGGAGCCTGGACCCCGGGTCAAAACCAAGATCCTGGAGGTACCCACCGCGTTCCGCGTCGAGCAGATAGGTCTGTCCCGGAACGAAGGCTCGTCGCTTCCCGCCGAACGGCACCCACTCCTCCCGGGCGATGTCCCAACCCCATACGGTGCGTGTCGGGCCCCCGGCGTACTTCGCGAGCTGCGAAAGCGAAACCGGACAGAGTTCCTCGCGGGCGGCGGCCGGGAGGTCCGGAGAAGGAGCCTCCTTCAGGGAGCGCCAGAAAACGTGAACGGTCGGGGGCCCACTGTCCCGGATGTAGGGTGCGACATCGACATCGTAACCCGACAGATCCGGGTCGGTATCGAAGAGCTGAACGAAGTCCTTCCGGCGAAGCACGGGCCCAGCGGAACGCGGCTGATCAAAGGGCGGAAGGGCCGCAGGGCCGGCCTGGTCGAGGCTCGCCAGTCTTGATCGGCTGTCCTCCAGTTCTTCCAGCGTGTAGGGTCTGGCGAGCTCGGGTCCGGCGTTCGGGTCGATATCAATCCAGACGATATCGCTCCCCTGCGGCAGCTCACCGTACCGGTTGTTCCTGCCGAACCGCTGGACCATGGAGGCCCAGGGGGCGATCTCGGTAAGGAGGGTGGTGGAGGTGATGTCGACACCGGCCTCCACGGCTTGCGTGGAAACGATGATTCGCCCGCGTGCGCCGGGGGGGGTCCGGAGGGCAGCCTCGACACGCCTGCGCTCTGACGGTCGGAAGCGCGAGTGGAGCAGGAGAAGATCAGGATCCTCTTCCGAGGATGCAGCGGCGTTGACCAGCTCCCTGTAGACCTCCTGGGCGCGGTCCACCCGATTCACAATGATGAGGGTCTGGCTTCCCGGGACATGTCTCTCCCGGGCCAACGCAGCGATGTCCGCTGCGCCCTGACCCCGCTCTCCCGCCGTCTCCTTCGCCAGCTGAAGCTCGGCCCGCTGAAGGGACTTCCGGGCATCCAGAAGGTGCGCCATCGACTCCCGATCGCCGGAACCGAGTTCGGCAACCTTTAGAGACGGGCTGAACGCACGGAAATCCACGGTGTCGAGCCACTCACGGCGGAGCGTTGCGGAAACCCACAGCGATCGACATGGGCGTGAAGGCGGGAAGGTGCGGCGAAAGGCCTCGAGCTGTGCGGTTGTCGCAAGGGCGGGTCCCATGAGCTGGACTTCGTCCATGACCCAGAAGGCATCGGTATGGAGGAGGGCGAAATGGACGGGCCACTGGTACCGGCTCATCCCATACCCCCGCATGAGGGCTCGGGAGAGGAGCATGTCCTGCGTACCTACGATCACGGCGTTCTCTTCGGGAAACCGTGCCCAATCGGCCTGGCGAACATCGTCCGCACCTCCCATGAGGAGCGAAACCGAGATCTTTCCCTCGCCCGGCCTGCCGAGAAGGCCCAAGCGCTCGAGCCAGCCGCGGAAGTTCTCCACCGTCTGTTCGGCCAACACGCGCATGGGAAGGACAATCAGAAGGCGCCGAGGGGTCTCGGGGTCATCCGTGAGGCGCCGATGGACCCACGCCAATCCCACGGCCGCGGTCTTTCCGGTGCCCGTGGGGACGGAGAGCACATCGGGCCAGGGTCGTTCAGCCAGCTCGACCTGGTATGGATACGGACGGTTGCCGGTCGCCTGCCGGAACCTCTCTGCGAAGTCGCTCACGGGGCGGTGGTGGTTGTGGGAAGTACAGGGTCCTCGGGGACGACTCAAGTCTCGCGGAGGGGTGTGACAACCGTCTGTGTTCGTGGGTACCGCGAACCTCACCATAGGGAGGGCGCACGGGTTCCGCGAGACTCAGCCCCTCGACTTCTCGTTCAAGCGGATCCGGTGCTGGGGCAGCGGTCACGATCAATGAGGCCGCGCCCCGGAGGGCGCGGAAAGGCTGAGTGCTCCTGTGGTCGTCAAGACACTCAACACATTGCTTCAATGAGGCCGCGGCGCCCAGGACGACGCAGAGCGCGACGGATGTTGCCGGCGGGGCGGCCGACACAGCTGCAGCCGTGCCGACCGCCGCCGTTTCGCACCGACGGTGTGCGCGGTCCGGCACGTGGAGGGTAGCCTCCCTCCCCGCCGCCGCCGTCAAGGAAGCTAGGTCGTTAAGACTCTAAATACATTCAAATCATAATTGTTGTCAGGACCGAAAGCCGTACTCTTCCCCAGCTCTCCGAAGACCCTCCTCGGGCCTGTCACGCAGGTCCTACCTCAGCCTCTCCCTCGACCGCCCCGGCCGTTCCGCCACTCCGGAGGCGGCTGTCACCTCCGTTCCGTCAGCCTCGGAGGCCCCCGACCCCACCACCGTCTCTCCCCCTGCCCCTCCCATCCCCACCGCTTCTGCCAACTCCCCCGCCAGCCCCCGGGTTCGCGCCAGACGCCCGGGGATCCCCACCCGCGACTCGTAGTTCGTGCAGAGGTGGAGCCCTGCGGGGAGGGAAAACCCCTCCAGCGCCGTCCAGCTCCGGTCCCACGAGGGTACCCGGGTCCGGTTCACCCCGGCCACCTCCGTCCTGACCCCGGTCACCTGCTCGAACTCCACCCGCGCCACCTCGCCGATCTCGGCATCGGGACGCTCCAGCATGGCCGGGTCCCGTGAGCCCCCGAGAAAGGCCGTGTAGACCCCGTCGCGGCCCAGCGCCGAGGCATTCCAGGTCACGCCCCGGGTGCGAAGGGGCTCGCCGTACCCCACCTGGTACCCCAGCCCGTGGAGCTCCGAGGGCCCCACCAGGTGCACCATGGCCAGGCGGTTGTAGCGCAGGCTCCGCAGCCGTTCGGCGGCCTCCGTGGAGAGGGGCTCCAGGAGGTCGGCCACCCCTTCCGCGGGGAGGGTCAGGACGAGATGGGTGTAGGTGCGCTCCTCTCCCCCGGCCGTGGTGACCACCCACCGGGGCAGGCCATCGGGGCCGGGCGCTTCCGGCCGGATCGCCACCGCTTCCACCCCCAGGTGAAGCCGCCCGCCCCGCCGGGCCCGCCGGGCCATGGCATCGGTGAACTCCTGCATCCCCGTGCGGAAGGAGGTGGCGGGAGGGGCGGCAGCCCGGTTGAAGCGCCCTTTCAGAAAGCTCCCCATGATGCTCTTCGAGACCCCGAAGCTTCCCATGGTCTCGGCCAGGGAGTGGCGCACGTACATCTCTCCCGGATCCGATCCGTAGAGCCCGCCGAAGAGGGGGCCCATGACCCCTTCGTACGCTTCCTTCCCGAACTTCCGGGTGAGAAAGGCGCCCACCGTTTCGTCGCGCTCGTAGGGCCCGGTAAAGGGCTCGAGGAGGAGGCGAAGCTTCCCGCCCAGGGTCAGGAGGTCGGTGCGGAGGAGATCGCCCGGGCGGAAGGGGACCTGCCGGAGCCGCCCCCGCCGGTAGATGAAGAGGGGGAGCTCGGGCGGGACCTGGACCATGCGGTCCTCGAGCCCCAGGAGGCGGATCATTTCGGCCACCGGGGGTGAAACCCGGGTGCGCTGCGGCCCGAAGTCGAGGACCCGCCCCTCTACCTCACCGGAGCGGACCACCCCCCCCGCCCGGTCGCTCGCCTCCAGCACCTCGTGCGGCACCCCACGCTCCTCGAGGAAGACGCTGAGGGAAAGGCCGGTGAGGCCGGCGCCGAGAATGCCGATCATGAAGGGGAGACGGGACGAGGGAGGGGCGCACCCCGAACGCCGCAGGGCGGAGCCGGGGGCGGGCGCTCCAATCTCCCGAAACCGGAGCAGGGGATCAAGGAAGGGGCACCGAGGGGGGAAGCAGGGGCTCCACCCCGTCGCGGCGCACGAGGGCCAGGGCGATCCAGAGACTCCCCCCGTAGTTCCGGACCCCTTCCGCAATTCCGTGGCGCCGGAGCATGGCGTCGTTGGCCTGGCGGGCCGCATCGCGCACGGGGCCCGCCGTGGCCCGGGACCGTGCCACCATGGCTTCCACATCGCGCTGCACCCCGGGATGCCGGGCCTCCACCAGGCGGAGTACAGTCTCCGGATCCTCCCGGGCAAGGGCCTGGAGCGCCTGCCGCTGCAGGAAGAGTGCGGCGGCGTAGCGGGGCTCGGGCGGGGGCATCTCCAGCGCCACCAGGTAGGCCAGGGCATTGGCATCGGACTCCCGGGCCACCCCTCGCTGGTGTGCCGACTCGTGGAGCCCGGTGAACCAGGCGCTGGCCCCCGGCACATCGCCAAAGACCAGGGCCTCCCCCGTCCAGGGGGCATGCACCCCGAGGATGCCAAGGGGGCGCAGGAGCGGCGTGAGGACCAGCGTGCGGGGCGGCGGCCGCGACCGGGCCATGGCCTCGGGGAGGCCCCAGCGCGCCACCGCCGCCGCCCACCCCTCGTTCAGCGTTTCGCCCCACTCCCGGTTCCCCGGCGGCCACCCGGCGGGCGGCGGGGTCGGGGCCCCCAGGTCCGGAGATCCGTGCAGCTCCAGGTAGAGATCGTTCGTGCGCTGGACCAGGACCCCGGCCAGGGCGGCCACTTCGGCGGTGGGCGCACTCCCGGTGGTGGGGAGCCCCAGCCGGGCCTCGAGCCCGGGCCGGGCATAGAGCCACCCCCAGGCCAGGGCAAAGGTGGCGACGCCCAGGGCCGCTCCCCGGACCAGGCGCAGGGCGGCCCGGGCGGTGGCGGGACCCGCCCTTCCCCCCCGTCGCATCTCGAGAAGGGCCCGCACCGGAAGGGCGAGGAGCCAGAGGACCACCCCCCCCACGAGAAGCTCCATGGCCGCCACCGGTCCGGGAAGGAGCCCGGCCACCCGGCCCACCCCCCGAAGGACCTCGGGGTGGAGCCCCGATCCCAGGAGGTGCTCGGCCCGGTCCGGTGACCGCGCCAGCAGGCTCCCCACGCCCCAGGCCGCCCCTGCCACCCCCACCAGGATCAGGGTGCTCCTCCAGGGGAGGCGGACAGGCGCGGGAGGTCCCTGGGGACGCGCCGGGCCGGGGGTACGGACATGCGGGCCCGCCGGCTCCGGAGGGCCTGCCGCCGGGGGCTCCGGAGGCATCATCCCCCGGTCCGGGACCACTCCACCCACTCGCTCCGACGATCCTCCCCGGCCCGGGGAGCGGCAAGGGCGGCCTCGATCTCGTCGATCTCGCGGGGCGCCGGCGAGATCCACTCCACCCCGTTCCCGGTGATGATGAAGTTGTCCTCGATCCGGACCCCGATCCCCACGAAGCGTTCGAAGGCCGGGCGCATGGCCTCGATCATGGCGCGGTTGGCCGGGGTGTCGGGAATGACCTCGGTCAGAAGGTTGGGGCGCACGTAGATCCCGGGCTCGATGCTGATCACGGCGCCGGGAGCGAGGACGTTGGGCGCCGGGTCGTGCACGTCGAGGCCGATCCCGTGGCCGAGGCCATGCATGTAGAAGAGCTGGAGCTGGAGGGCCTGGCCCCCGGTGGCCGTCTCCCAGGTCGCCTCGGGCGATGCGATGAGCCCCAGCTCGGTGAGCCCTTCAGCCAGGATGCGCGAGGCCTCGGCATTCATCTGGCCCATGGTCATGCCCGGGCCCGCCATGGCCTCGGCGGCCGCCTGGGCATCGCGCACGAGCTGGTAGATGGCCCGCTGCTCCGGCGAGAACCGGCCGTTCACCGGGTAGGTGCGGGTCACATCGGCGGCGTAGCCGGCAAAGCTGGCCCCGATGTCCACCACCATCACGTCGCCCTCTTCCATGAAGCGGTCGTTCGCGTTGTAGTGGAGGATCGTGGAATTCGGCCCCGACCCCACGATGGAGGCGAAGGCCGGGCGCTCCGAGCCGTAGCGGCGAAAGGTCTTCTCGATCACGGCCTGAATCTCGAACTCGTTCCGGTCGGGGGCGATCCAGCGCGCCGCCTCCCGGTGGGCCTCCACCGTCATGGCCACCGAGCGGCGAAGGAGTTCGAGCTCGGCCTCGGACTTGATGGCCCGGAGCGCATTGACCCGGGCGTTGACCGGGGTCAGGGTGACCCCCTCGTGCCCCTCGACGAGCTGGCGAACCCGCTGCGTCACATCGTTCAGGACCGAGGCTCCGGGCTGGAAGGGTCCCACCACCCGCAGCTCGTCATGATCCACGAGGAGGGAGTCCACCACTCCCTGGAGATCGACCCGGCTCCGCCCGGGGATCCCCGTCGCCTGGAGGGAGCGCTCGGGCCCCATCCGGAGTCCCTCCCAGGTCTCCCGGGCCGGGTCCCGGGGGTTCACGAAGAGCATTTCGGTACGCTCCCCGCCGGCGACCACAATGAGAAGGGCCGCGTCGGGCTCGGTGAAGCCCGTGAGGTAGCGGAAGAGGGAGTTCTGGTGAAAGGGAATGTAGTCCTGGGGCGGGGCCGCGCTCCCCATGGCCAGGATCACCCCGTCGCCCAGGTCGGCGGCCAGCGCCGCGCGGCGGTCGTCGTACTCCTGCACGGGAATGCCGTGGAGGCGAGGCTCGGCATCGACCGTGGGAACGGGCGGGTCCGCGGCGGCCGCCCCTGCGAAGAGGAGGACCAGAACCGGGAGGAGGGCGAAGACCGCGGGAAACCCGGGAGCACGAAGGCGGGGGGCGTTTCGGTTCATGGCATTCGAACGAAGGGGAGGATCATGCGTCGGGCCGCGCACCCTGGCGGGGGCGAAGGAGACAGGGGCGGGAGCGACCGGGTGGACGAGTCAGGGGGCCCTGGCGGACCCATGGCGCGCCGGGGCGAGTACCAGAGGGGCATCCGACGCCGGGAGGTGGACGGGCGCCGGGACGCGTACGGGCCGAACCCAGCGTACCCGACGCACCCCGACGCACCGCGGAGGCTCCCGGAAAGCATCCCGCGCACCGGGATGCCATGGAAAATGGCATGGAGGCAGGGTCCTGTCTTGCCCCCGGTCCCTGGCAGCGCCACTCTCCCCGCCGCGCACCTCTCCCGTTCTACCCCCTTTCGCCCCCGCGATCCCCATGGTTCCCACCTCCCCGCTCCGCCGGTTCTCCCCTGCCCTCGCCATGGCCGGGGTCTTCGGCTCGGTCTTCCTCCTGGCCCCCGCCGCCCCCGCCCTCCAGGCCGAGCCGGTGGCTCACCCGGGCATCCACGAACGAGGGCTCGACCGGGCGACGCATGCCACCGTCGTCCACGCTGCCCTCGACGCGGCCCTCGACACGCCCCTCGACACGGTCGGCACCCGGAATCGCATCGACCGGGAGGCCCTCCTCACCGACATCCGGACCCTGGCCCACGACTCCATGGAGGGACGGCGCACGGGGACTCCGGGGGGGGAGCGGGCCCGGCGCTACCTCGTGGAGCGCTTCGAGGCGGTGGGCATCCCCCCCCTCGAGGGAGAGCGGACGCGCGCCTTCACCTTCACGCCCCGAGGCGGAAGCGAGACGATCGAGGGGGTGAACGTGCTCGGGGTGATTCCCGGAACCGTGCATCCCGAGCGGTACCTCGTGGTCACGGCCCACTACGACCACCTGGGCGTGCGGAACGACGAGATCTACAACGGCGCCGACGACAATGCGTCGGGGACGGCGGCCCTTCTTCACCTGGCCGCCTGGCTCCGTGCCAATCCGCCCCGGCACTCGGTGATCCTGGCTGCGCTCGATGCCGAGGAGATGGGGCTTCAGGGTGCGCGGGCCTTCATTGCCGATCCGCCGATTCCCCTGGACCGGGTGGTCATGAACCTGAACCTCGACATGGTGAGCCGGAACGAGGCCGACGAGCTCTACGCCGCCGGCACCTTCCACTACCCCTTCCTCGTTCCCCTCGTGGAGGAGGCCGCCGCCCGTAGCCGGATCTCCCTTCTCATGGGGCATGATCGGCCGGACCTCCCCCCGGGGGACGACTGGACCATGAGCTCGGACCACGGGCCCTTCCACCAGGCCGGTATCCCCTTTCTCTACTTCGGGGTGGAGGACCACCCGGGGTACCACAACCCCTCCGACATCTACGAGGACATCACCCCCGACTTCTACCTGGAGGCGGTGGAGACCATTCTCGACATGCTGATCCTGGTGGACCGCCATGGGGAGCGGATCCTGGAGGCCCGGAACGGGGCGAACGGGGGCGAGGGAGGGGGCGAGGGCGAGGGCTGATCCGGACGGGGCCCCGGACCGGCGCCGGGGCCGGCATCTTCCGGCACCCCGGCGCACCCCCTTCGCGTCAGGGGCGCCGCACCCCTCGCCCGGCCCCGGCGAAACGCCTCACCCCATGGCCCCGGGGAGAAACCCCAGGTCGGAAGACGATCCGCCCGAACCGTCGTCGTCCCTGCGCTGAGGGAGGGAGAACACCCCGCCCGTCCGAAGCTGGAGGGACACGAGCCGGAGGGTGTCGTTGAGCTTCGCCTCCATTTCCTTCGCACCATGGCGCCATCCCAGGCGGTAGAGGACCGCGCCCCCCCACCCTCCCCCACCCACGCCGGCCGCACCCCCTGCCACGAGCGCCGCGCCGGCCACGAGAGCCGGAAGACCGAGGGCGGCGCCCACCCCGAACCCGGCCGCCACTCCCAGCGCCCCACCCCCCAGGCCGAAGACCCCCCCCGTGAAGAGGGAGCCCCAGGCATTCACCCGGCGTCCCTTCCGAAGGGGGATGAGGAACTCCACCTCCCACGCCTCCCGATCCCCCTCCGGGCGCCCCGGCGCAGGACGGATCGTCACGAGGAGGAGTTCGGCCCAGAGCCAGGCGGCGCGGTAGGCGTAGGCCTCCGTCGAGGACGACGCCATCATGGAGGGGACGCGAAAGGTCAGCGTCGCGCCTGCCAGGGGGTCGTCTCCTTCCATATCCACCAGGACCAAGTCGTGCCCGGGCCCGGTGAGGACCCGATCCAGCGCCGAGAGAAGCGCCTCTCCCTTCCCCGTGAGCACCTGGCGCACCACGAGACTCCCGTGGGGCCCGCCCAGGAGCCGCGTCGCAACCCGGTCCATGGCCCCCTCGGGACCCGCCGCCTCCCGCGCCTCGCCCCGGATCTCCCCCAGCGCCCGTTCGACGAAGTCGGGGTGGATCCCGGCCTCTTCCGCGGCCCGACGCACATCGGCCAGGGCGTACCCATCCTCCGGGAAGGGGTCCTCGTGCGTGGGCTCGTTCCCCGACCCCCCACCCCCCTCGCGGCTCTGCGCCTCGAGCTGGTGAAGGGTGCGGGCCTGGAGCTCGGCGGCGCGCTGCCAGAGGCGGGCGGCCTCGGCCTCGGAAATGCGCGCAGGGGGAGCCGCCTCCCCCGAGGGGGCGGAGGAGGGCACCGGGGGCCGAGGTGCAGACGGTGGGTCGTCGCGGTTCATCGTGGAGATCCGGGGCTCGGGAGGCGGGAAACGGGAGGGGAGCCCGGGCCGACCGCCGGAGCTCTCGGCGGGCCTCCTCCACGCGGCGGCGGACTCCATGGGCTGGGGGGCCATCGGGGACTCCCCCTTGCCCCCACCGCGCCTCCCCTTACCCTACGAGCCCGGGAGGACGTTCCTTCGTCCGGGCCTGGCCACCCCCTTCGGGCCCGCGGCCTCCGCCCGCACCCCTCGCTCCTGACCTCCCCCCCGGCCCCTGCATCCTCCTCGCCCGGATCCCGCCTCCCATGCCCGCTTCCACCGTTCGCATCCGCCCCCTCACCGCCGCCGACACCGAGGTCTACCTCTCCCTCGTGGACGCCCATGCGGATTTCGAGAACATGGACCGGCCCACCCCCGAGGCCCGGGAGCGGCTCGTGCGCGATGCCCTTGCCGACCCACCCCGGTACCGGGCCTACCTGGCCACCATCGCAGGGAAGGATGTGGGCTACTGCATCACCTACCTGGCATACTCCTCCTTCCTCGCCCGCCCCACCTTCTTCCTGGAAGACATCTTCGTGTTCTCGGAGTACCGCGGGCACGGGTTCGGAGGAGCCATGTTCGCCTACCTCGTGCAGGAGGCCGTGCGCCTCGAGTGCGGCCGGATGGAGTGGATGGTGCAGGACTGGAACGAAGGCGCCATTCGCTTCTACGAGCGGCGAGGCGCGGTCCAGCTCTCCGAGTGGCACACCTACCGGATCGACCAGGAGCAGCTGGCCCGGCTGGCGGAGGGGGACGGGTGACGCCTCACGCGGAGTGACGCCTCACGAGGGGTGACACCTCACGCGCCGACGTGCCTCACGCACCGTCCCGCCTCACTCCGGCAGGACCCGGTACCGCACGATGTACTCCACCCCGAGCTCGTCGGTACGCACCCCCCAGAACCGGTCCTGCTCCACGAAGAGAGGCCGGGTGCGGGGGGGAAGGCGAACCGCCCGCACCGGCTCTCCGCCCTCGTCCAGCACGATCCAGCGCTGACCGCGGGGGGGGACCGGGTCGTCCTCCTCCTCGCCGGCGGGGGGGTCGGGTGCTTCGTTCATCCGGATCCAGGTCGACCCATCGCGCCCGGCCAGCACCGCCCCCACCGGGGGACGGGCCGCGGGTCGGTACAGGGCGTCCGAGACCCGGCGTCCGAAGGCAGCCTCCGAGAGTCCGGTTCGCGCGCCGACAAAGCCGTAGAGCGATTCCCGGAGCGCCTCCACCCGCACCTCCACCTCCCACTCCGGAATCGCCTGGGCCTGGTAGGGGACCTCCACATGGAAGAGGGTGTCGCCGCGCCCCACCCCCTCGTCCCGGGGGACGGCGGCGATCCGGGTGACCCTGAAGGTGGCCTCTCCCGGCTCCGACGCGGCGGTCCGGTCCATGAGGACGAAGGCGCTCCCGTCGGCGCTCCGGCTGGCGATGGCCGCATCGCCAAAGGGCTGACTCGTGAAGGTCCCCCCGTCATCGAAGAGAAGGGCAAGGGTCCCCGTGGTCCCCACCGGGACCCGGACCACGGGTTCAGCCTCCCCTCCAGCCGGGTCCTGCGCCACGTGGTCCGCCCCCTCGATGAGTCCACGGGCCACCGCATCGGAAATCAGGGGAGGGCTGGCGTGCACCCACCCGTCGAGGAAGAGCCCCTGGGGCCGGGGAGGGAGGGCCCCGGCCACGGTCTGCTCCCGCGTTCCCATGTCGAAGGGAGCCGGGCGCGACGCGCGAACAGCGCCGTCCCAGTCGAGGAAGGTGAAGCGGGCGAGCTGCCGGTCGTGCACCCAGATCGAGTCCCCGGGCGGCGGGCCCACCGTGCCCATGGCCGAGGGCGTCGTGAACTCTCCGGGCCCCTCGCCGCGCCGCCCCACCACCCCCAGGGGCACCCCTTCCGCGCTCCACCGGCGGAGCACCGCCTCCTGCTGGTGCTTGGTCCAGATCGTTCCGTCGGGGCCCACCACGATCCCGCTCACGGCCGTGAAGGCGAAGTCCGGGTCGTCCGGATGCCCGATGGCCACCTCCTCCTCCACCCCTGCCTCCGGGAGCGCCTCCACGCCGGTCGGGGCGCTTTCGGAGCGTGCGTCGCATCCGGCCGGAAGAAGGGCGAAGGCGGCGCCTGCCGAGAGGATGGCAGAGGGGAGCCGACGCGCCCGGGAGGCTCGGCGGGGCGAATGGGTCTGTGGCATGGTGGGCCCCCTGGGAGCGGCGTGGGAGGTGCGCGGTGGAGGCGCCCGGCCGGGCGCGGGCGGACCACGGGCCGCGGAGCTACGGCCCGAGCGGGAGCTACCATGCCACCGGGGAGGCCTCCCATGCAACCCGCCAACCCGCGAAGCCAACCGACCCCACCATGGATGCGGCCGATGGGGGCGCGAGGCCGTCCGGCCATGCCGCCCGCGCGGTGATCCGCATGGCCACGCCGGCCGAAGGGGCCGCCCTGCCGTCCTCTCATGGGTCCCTGGTCCGGCGTCGGGCGGCCGGAAACCCGCCCCGGGGTTTGCACCGGCTCCTTCGCATCACAGATTCAGGGGCTGGATCCTCGTGGGGCTCGCCCTGTGGATGTGGACCCCGGCGAGCCCTGCGGCGGCGGCCCGTACCGCGAACACCCTGGCCACGCCCGGGGCCATGCCCCTGGCCACGCCCGGGCCACGCCCGGGGCACGCCGCGGCCGCACGCCTGTGAGCATCCTCTTCTGAACCCTCCCTTCCCCGACCGGCCCGACGCCGGCGCCTCCGGAGCTTCGCCCATGACCGACGGCATCTTCCAGATCCCCCTCCCCGGAAACGAGCCCATTCTCGACTACGAGCCCGGCTCGCCCGAGCGGGAGTCGCTGGCCCGGTGGATCGCGGCCAACGAAGACCAGACCGTGGAGATCCCCATGGTGATCGGGGGGAAGGAGCGGACGGGAGAGGGGACCTTCACCCAGGTCTCGCCCCACCACCACCGTCGCACCCTGGCCACCGTGCATGCCGCCGGCGCCGCCCAGGTGAACGAGGCCATCGAGGCGGCGGTGAAGGCCCAGCCCGCCTGGGCCGCCATGCCCTTCGAGGAGCGGGCGGCGATCTTCCTCAAGGCCGCCGAGCTCATTTCCGGGCCCTACCGCGACGCCCTGAACGGCTCGACGATCCTGGGGCAGTCCAAGTCGGTCTTCCAGTCGGAGATCGATGCGGCGTGCGAGCTCATCGACTTTCTCCGCTTCAACCTGGCCTTTGCCGAGGAGATCCTGGCCGGCCAGCCCATTTCGGGCGAGGGCATCTGGAACCGTACGGACTACCGCCCGCTCGAGGGCTTCGTGCTGGCGGTGTCGCCCTTCAACTTCACCGCCATCGGGGGGAACCTGGGGTCGGCGCCGGCCATGCTCGGGAACGTGGTGGTCTGGAAGCCGTCGGAGAAGCAGGCCCTCTCGGCCCACTACACCATGGAGGTCTTCCGCGAGGCCGGGCTCCCCGACGGGGTCATCAACCTGGTCCATGGCGATGGTGCCATGGTGAGCGATGTGGCCATGGCCCACCGGGACTTCGCCGGGCTCCACTTCACCGGGTCGGCCGAGGTCTTCAGGCTCCTCTGGAAGAAGGCCGCCGCGAACCTGGACCACTACCGGGGCTACCCCCGGATCGTGGGAGAGGCCGGGGGGAAGGACTTCGTCGTGGCGCACCCCTCGGCCGACGCCCAGGCGGTGGCGGTGGGGCTGGCCCGCGGATCGTTCGAGTACCAGGGGCAGAAGTGCTCGGCGGCCTCCCGGGCGTACATTCCCCGGTCGCTCTGGCCCACCGTGCGCGACGAGCTCGTGGCCATTGCCGAAGGGATCACCATGGGCGATGTGGGCGACCTCTCGACCTTCATGGGGGCGGTGATTGACGAGCGAGCCTTCGCGAAGCACCGGGATGCCATCGAGGCCGCCCGGGGGGCGAACGGGGTGGAGATTCTCGTGGGCGGTGGGACGGATGATTCCGAGGGGTGGTTCGTGGAGCCCACCGTGATCGTGACCGATGACCCGAAGTACGACACGATGGAGCGCGAACTCTTCGGACCGATCCTGACGGTGCATGTTTACGACGATGCCAAGTGGAGCGAGACCCTCCGCCTGGTCGACGAGACGAGCCCCTACGCCCTGACCGGGGCCGTCTTCTCCCGCGACCGGAAGGCCACGGGCGAGGCGCTCCATGCGCTCCGGAATGCGGCGGGGAACTTCTACATCAATGACAAGCCCACCGGAGCGGTGGTGGGGCAGCAGCCCTTCGGTGGAGCCCGGGCCTCGGGCACGAACGACAAGGCCGGCTCTGCACTCAACCTCTACCGCTGGCTCTCGCCCCGCTCCCTCAAGGAGACCTTCGTGCCGCCGCTGGACTGGCGGTACCCGCACATGGGGTGAGGGACCGGACCCTCACCGCAACGAAAGCGGCCCCGGGTGCCATGGAGCACCCGGGGCCGTTTCGTCTGTGCCCCGCCGGGAGGCGACCGTAGCGTCTCCGCGAAGACGTTTCAGCTGAAGCGTTCCCGCGGCGTCTCCGCGGAGACGCTTCAGCGGACGGAGGTATCCACCTGCGTGGACCCTTTCCCCACCCATGGCGGGAAGGGCATCGCCCTGGCCTACCGCTCCGACCTGTGCGTCAAGTAACCCTGATCCGAGCCCGGATCTCTACCTGCGCTCACGGTCCGGTGCAGGCTGCGGGAACCTGCTCCTGTGGCCATATTGACGCAGATGACGGTAACTCTGGGACGGAGAGTGCTGAGAAGCCACCTGTCTCACGCCCACCCTGACCGAGGAGAATCCTCATGCAGCCCGACCAGAGCGAACCGAGTGACTTCCAGGGGTGCCATCATGCCCGCTTCTGGGGTGGAGGCTGCGCTGGTGGCACGGCTGGCGCGGGCGGTGCGCGGATGAGGGGCCGACGCGCGGGATTCCGGGCTCTGGCACGCCTTCCCCTGGTCGCGTTCCCCCTGGCGGCCCTCGCCCTTTCACCCGCCGATGTGCGCGCTTCCCACGTGAGCGGCGCCGAGCCCGGCACCCTCCAGCCTGGCGTGGCCGCTCCCGACACCACCGAAGCCGCCGCCACCGAACGCGGCATCGCCGACCCTCGCCTCGAACTCCGGGTGGCCGGGGCGTGGATGGAGGCGCCGCTCGTGGACGGGATGCGTCTCGTCTGCCGTCCGGAGGAATCCCTGGTCCGGAGCCCGGAGCTCCCCCGGTGCTGGGCGCGCCGATTCGGCTTTTCTCCCCCCATCACGGTCCATCCTGCGCCGGCGACCCGCCTCGTCCCGGGGCGTCACCTCTGGCAGCAGCGCATGGCCTTCCGGGTCGGTGCCGGTTGGGACCGGCTCGAGCTGAGAGACACCCGGAGCCCGGCCCAGCCGGCGCGGCAGCACCCCCTGAGTGGAGCGGCAGACGAGGTCGTGGAGATCCCCTCCGTCCTCCTCGGGAGGGGGGCGGCGTGGACCGCCTGCCTCGAGCGGATCGACGAGGGCGAGGTGCACGAGCGGGCCTGCTTCGGGTTCGGAACGATGCCCGCCGACTGGGGGCAGCCCATGGACGCCCGCATCGTGACCTGGCCCGATGCCCCCCTGAGGGAGGTCGCGGCGCCCACGGACCCTCCCCGGGGCCTCTCGGCCTTCCACCCGGCCGAGGGGTGGGTGCCGGCGCAAAACTCCGCCACCACCTACTGGGACGGGACGGGTGCCTCGGTCGCCGATGGAGCCGGGCTCCGGGGGGACCCGAACCTCCCCGCGCTCCGCATGGAGCCCGAGGGGCCCGAGGGCCTGGTCCGACTTCGCGTTCCCCGGGGGTGGACCGAGCTCTCGCTGAGTCGGGACCATGAGGATGCGGTGGAGGTACTGGGGCTCACCGCTCCCGATCCGGAGGGGTTCGTGGCGCTCCACGATCGCTGGTCGCTGGACCCGGACCACGGGCACGAGATCACCCTGCGGGTGCCGGTGTTCGCCGGTGACACCTGGCAGATCTGCACCCGCGAGGGTGATGCATCGCGGGCCACCTCGAGCTGCCATGTTCTCCGCTTCATCGCCCCCGGCCCCGCTCCCGCAGCCCCGGGTCGCTGACCCCCGTCCGCGCCGCTGCCTCGTCAACAGGAAGTCCAAGGGGTGTCTCAAGGTGGGAGGCAATGTCGGGAGCGGGATTCGGCGAGGCAAGCCGCCGGCGAGCGTGATGGCACGGGCCTGGGGCGCCTTGTCACGATCCGGCTATGGCAGGTTGGTGGGGTGTGGGCCACAGCAAGCTCCAGGAACTCAACGCCAAGGGCCCCGGATACCTGGTTCGGTATCCGGGGCCCTTGTTTCCCCGCGTGTTCCCCGCCTACGCTCGCCTCCCCTTACTGCGCTCCCTTCCGGAAGAGCATGACGGGGACGGTCCGGGCCATGATCCGGAGGTCCTCGATGGGCGACTCGGAGCGGACGTATTCGAGGTCGAGCCGGACCTTGCGCCGCACATCGTCGATGCACTGGTCATAGTGCAGATTCACCTGGGCGAGCCCGGTGATTCCGGGGAGAACCCGCTGCCGATACTGGTAGCCGTCGATCTCGTCCCGCAGGCGGGCGAAGATCTCGGGCTGCTCGGGCCGCGGGCCCACGAGGTTCATGTCACCCCGGAGGACGTTGAAGAGCTGGGGGAGCTCGTCGAGCCGGTAGTTCCGGAGAATGCGGCCGATCTTCGTGACCCGGGGGTCGTCCGCCTGGGCCCAGACCTGCGACTCCTCCGAGGGAGGACGATGGGTCATCGTGCGGAACTTGAGGATCTGGAAGACCCGCCCGCCCAGATCCCGCCGCCGACGCGGGTGGGGAGGGGCCCCCGGAACATCGCGCCGGCGATCAAGTCCGACCCGGTCCTGCCGATACAGGACGGGACCCCGTGAGGTCAGCTTCACCGCCGCCGCAATCACCAGCATGAGCGGAGCGGTGAGGAGGATCAGGAAGAGGGACGCGAGCACATTGAGGGAGCGCCGCGCCGGAGCGTGCCAGCGGGGTGCGGCCGCCACCTCGGAGCGAGGCACGGCGCCCTCGACCTGCGGGCGGAGGACCAGGGTGCGGCGCTCGGAACCGGGGAGGAGGATTCCGCCTGCCGGGTAGGTCATCCCGGCGCCGCGCCCCGTGGGGAGCCCGGCGAAGCTTCGGCGTGTGTTCGTAGCTGGAGGCGTCATGGGGAGAGGCGATGCGGTGGAGCAGAGTACCAAGCGGGGACTCGGTGCGGCAGCGGAATCCTTTCGCAAGGCGCGTGCCGCGAATGGTATCTCAACGGCTACAACATTAAGTTATTGTTCTACAAAGACTTATGCTGCCACCGCCATGAGCCTCCCTTTTCCCACCCCCCTCCACTCGGTGCCGCGCGCCCCCGCGGGTGTTGCGTGCACTCACACCCCCGGCGCCACGACGCATCGAATCCGGGCCGGGATCCGGTCCCAGGCAAGGGCGCCCTCCCCAGGGTCGGGAGCGGCCTCCGCCAGGTCTCCCACCCACCAGGCATCGGGAGGCACGCGCTCGGCCCCGGGAGAGAGCCGACGAAGGTCGAGGGAGGCAGGGTCAGGAAAGCGGCGCAGAAGCGGGGCGCCCTCCCCCCCCACGCGAACCGGGGACTCGCCCTCTTCCCCTCCCCTTTCCCCGCCCTCCTTCCCCGGCTCGAGGGAGACACTGAACCTCCGAAGGGGGATGGCCAGTCCCCCTCCCAGCGCCTTCAGAAGGGCCTCCTTCCGGGTCCAGCCGCGGTAGAAGGCGTGCAGTCGTTCCTTTTCAGAATGCGCGCGCGCGAGCGCCTCGCGCTCTTCCGGAGTGAAGACCCGTCGCGCCACCCCGTCCAGCTCGGGGAGGGGTCTGTGCAACTCGGCATCCACCCCGAGGTACCCTTCCCGGGCCAGGGCCAGGAGGAGATGGTCGCCCGTGTGGCTCAGGTTGAAGACGGGTCTGCCGCCTGCCGCGTCCCTCGCCTCTCCCTCCCCCGGCCCGGCCCCCGCACCTTCGAGCGTCGGCTTCCCTCCGGGCTCCACCCCGAAGCGGAGGGCCCGGGGATCCGTGCCACAGGCCTGACCCAGAAGATGTCGCGCCCACCCCCGGGTGAGGGTGTTGCGCCTGCGCACCGCCTCGATGGGGCTGCGATCCACCCGCGCCACTTCCTCCGGGGTGAGGAGCGATGCGAGGGCTCGGGCCTGCGCCTCCGGGAGGGCCAGGGAGACCCGGACCACCACGATCTCGCCGGGCCCGGGCATCAGGGGCCCGCCTTCCCTCCGCTCAGGCCCGGGCCCGGGCGGCCCGCCTTCCCTCCGCTCAGGCCCGGGCCCGGGCGGCCCCCCTTCCACCTGCTCCGGCCCCGGCATCACCCCCCGATCCGGTACCCCGCCGGGGGCTCCCGGTGGAGGAGGTGACGTACGAAGTAGTCCCAGGTGCGGCGCACGGCGTAGGCCTCCCCCGCGTAGCCATGCCCCCGGTTGGGCATGACGAGGACGTCGAAATCCTTGTTGGCTGCGATGAGGCGGTCCATGAGGAGGAGGGTGGTGTTCGGGTGCACGTTGTTGTCGAGGGTCCCGTACGAAAGCAGGAGATGCCCCTCCAGGTTCTCGGCCCGGAGATGGTTGGCCTGCACCTCGTAGGAGTGGCTCCCGTCGTCCTCCCGGACGAAGGGTCCGTGGTACTTCTCCCCCCAGTAGAAGGTGTACCCGGCATTGTCGTGGTTCCCGGCCCCGGCCACCCCCACATGGAAGAAGTCCGGGTGTCGAAGAAGGGCGGCGGCCGTGGCGAACCCCCCGCCCGAGTGCCCGAAGATCCCCACCCGGTCCAGGTCGATGAAGGGGTAGCGGGCAGCCAGCTCCCGCATGGCCGAGATATGGTCGGGGAGGCCGTTGTCGCCCATGTCCCCGTGGTATGCGGTGTGGAAGGCCTTCGATCGCATGGGGGTGCCCATGGCGTCGATGAGGACCACCACGAACCCCAGCTCGGCCAGGGCATGGGCCTGCCCGCGCCGGCTCACCGAGAAGGAACGCGTCCCCACGCTCCCCACCTGGGGGCCGGGGTAAATGGCGTTGATGATGGGGTACGAACCCTCCGGATCCAGGTTCGAGGGAAGGATCATGAGGCCATGGACCTCGGTGACTCCGTCGCGCGCCCGGGCGGTGAAGGGCTGGGGCGGCGACCACCCCAGGGCCTCGAGTTCACTGGCATCGGCCTCCTCCAGGACCCGGACCACCTCGCCGTCGCGGGTGCGTCGAAGGGTCGTGACCGGGGGGTCGACGAAGGTGGAGGCCCGGTCCACGAAGAACTCCCGGGAGGGGGTCAGGGTGATCTCGTGGTTGGCCGCCTCCGGGGTAAGGAGGGTCAGCCCTTCCCCATCGAGCCCGACCCGGTAGAGGTGGGCCAGGTACGGGTCCCGCCCGGCCTCCCGACCCACGGCGGTGAAGAGGAGGGTCCGGGCCTCCTCCTCCACATGCAGCACATCGATGAGGTTCCAGTCCCCCCCGGTGACCCGCCCCTTCATGGACCCCGATTCCAGGTCGTAGAGAAAGAGATGCCCCCATCCGTCGCGCTGGGAGAACCAGAGGAACTCGTTCGAGTCGGCCAGGAGGCGCCAGTTGGGGAGGCCACGCTCCCCGGCGTGGGACTCGAAGAAGACGGGGTGGGATTCGGAGAGCACGGTCCGCACCGAACCCGTGTTCGGGTCGGCCACGCGGAGGGTGGCGGTGCGGTAATCGCGAGAGACCGAGACGAAGGCCAGGGTGGCGGCATCCTCACTCCACTGCACATCGGCCCAGACCTGCCCGCGGGCCATGCCGCAGCAGGAGGACGAGCGCTGGTGGTCGGGCGGGGTGTCGAGGGTCACCACCCGGGATGCCCCCTCCCCCCCGTCGAGGTGCACCACCACCCGCTCCACCATGGGGACAATGGAGTCGGAGGGAAGGGCGTAGGGCCAGGACCGGAGCTCGGGCCGGGGCTCGGCGGTGCGGAGAAGGTGCATCTCCTCCACCTCGCGCTCGTCGAGGCGGAAGGTGGCGATCTTCCGCGAGTCGGGAGACCAGAGGAGGATGGGCTGGTTGCCCTGCCGCCACCCCTGCGAGTCGGTGCCGTACCCGTACCGGTCCTCCCCGTCGGTGGTGAGGGCCCGGGACTCCCCTGATTCCCGGTCGTGAACCCAGAGGTCGTGGTCGCGCCGGAAGGCCACGAACCTGCCATCGGGCGAGGCCACCCCCGGAGGTGCCGCTGCCGGGCGGTCCCCCACCGAGCAGCGGTCCTCCACGAGGTCGCACCGCCAGAGGCGCTGCTGCACCAGGACCTCGAGGACCTCCCCCTCCTCCACCCAGGTGAAGGTGCTGAAGGGGAGCTGGAGGGGCTGATGGCTCTCTCCCGTGGCGCGGGAGAG
Organism: Gemmatimonadales bacterium; assembly: GCA_050485885.1. Lineage (GTDB taxonomy): Bacteria > Gemmatimonadota > Gemmatimonadetes > Longimicrobiales > Gaopeijiaceae > SKNW01. The sequence goes on from JBJHCG010000009.1 coordinate 51,113, forward strand.
GGCGGCGGCCAGGGCCACCGCATCGAAGACCGGCCCCCGCGTCCCCTCGGCAGGGTCCACCGCCACGAACTCGAACCCACCCGGGACGCGGGTCCGGTACCAGAAACGATCGCCCGAGGTGAAGACCGGGTTCACATCGGCCCGATGGAGGCGCGACACCAGGTTCTGCGAGAGGAAGCGCTCGGCCCGCTGGTAGTCCGACGCCGTGAGGGAGGGAAGCCCCTCCCGCAGGGCCAAGGTGGAAGCGACCCGACCCCCGTCCGCCCGAAGGGTGTCCGGAGCGATGACTCCTCGAACTTCGAACGCCACCGATCCGGCCACCCCCGGGGGTGAAAGGAGGGCGCCAAGGGCCAGGACCACTCCGGCGGAGAGGAGGAGGGGAAGGCGAGGGGAGGAAAGTCGGATCATGAGGAAGCGCGGAGGGAGCGTGGGGAGCGTGGGGAGCGGAACGAGGGAAGGCGATCGAGGAAGAGAGGCGCCACGGGAGGCCGTGAGGCTCGCTGCGAGGGGGCCCACGGCAGGGACGGGCGAGCGGGGGAAGACCCGGGGACAGGCCGGTGCCCCGCCCCGCCGTCGCGCATGCCCGCCCTTCTCGTGCGACTGTCTTCCTGAGCCCAAGCTGCCGCAGGATCCCCGGAGAGGGCAAGGCCCGGGTGCCGCGCTGGCTACCGCCCCAGGGCCCGGTCGGTGGGCGTGCCCGGAATGGCGGCGGAGTTCACGTTCAGGAGGTGCCGAACGGCGTTGAGCAGGGCCTCCGGGGTGAAGGGCTTGGCCAGGAAGTCGGCATCGCGGCGGCGGATCCGTTCGGCAATGCTTGCCTCCTCCGGATATCCGGACATGTAGAGCACGGGGAGGTCCGGCCAGATCTGGCGCACCTGGTCGGCCAGGGCATTTCCGTGCATCCCGGGCATGCGTACATCGGTGAGGAGGAGGTGAGGACGCGGTTCGGACCCGGCCCGAACCCGCTCCAGGACCTCCCGGGGTTCCCCGTAGGTGACCACCTCGTACCCGGCCCGCTCCAGGATCCGGAGGGCCATGCGGCGCACCCCGTCTTCATCTTCCACCACCAGGACCCGCCCGTCCCCCCCCAGCGCCCGGGGAGAGGTGAGGGCGGTTCGGGGCGGACTCCCGGCTCCCTCGGTGGCGGCGGGGAGGAAGAGGTGGAAGGTGCTCCCTGCGCCGGGCTCCGTCTCCACCTCCACCTTCCCGCCCAGGCGCGAAACGATGCCATACACCATGGAGAGCCCGAGCCCCGTCCCCTTCCCCACCGCCTTCGTGGTGAAGAAGGGTTCGAAGATCCGGGACACGATCGCATGGTCGATCCCGCATCCCTGGTCCGAAACGGAGATCATCACGTACTCCCCGGCGCCCAGCCCCGGGTGCTGGTCCAGCTCGCCGGGGGGGAGGGTGCGCACCCAGGTCCGGACCACGAGCTCTCCCCCCTCGGGCATGGCGTCGCGGGCATTCACGGCCAGGTTCAGGAGAACCTGCTCGAGCTCGCCGGCGTCGGCCACCACCGGAGGGAGTTCCGGAGCCAGGTGCGTCCGGAATCGGACCTGTTCGCCGAGGAGGCGGGAGAGCATCCGCTCGGCCCCCTCCACCACCGTGTTCACCTTCACCGGGGAGAGGTCCACCACCTGCCTTCGGGAGAAGGCCAGGAGCTGACGGGTCAGGGCACTCCCCCGTTCTCCCGCCTCCAGAATGGCTTCGGCGCTCTCCCGGGCATCGGGATCGAGCCCGGTGTCTCCCAGAAGGATGCGGGATTCTCCCGAGATCACGGTGAGGAGGTTGTTGAAGTCGTGGGCCACGCCTCCGGCCAGGCGCCCCACCGCCTCCATCTTCTGGGAGTGCCGGACCTGCTCTCCCAGCCGCCGCCGATCCGTCACGTCTTCGGCAAGGGCCTCCAGGCGTCGCTCGCCCCCCTCCTCGAAGGTGGTGAGGGTGAGGCGAACGAAGATTTCCGTCCCATCGGCCTTCTTCCAGATGGCCTCCCGCCCGATCACCACCCCCCGCCGGCGCGCCTCCAGGGCGAAGTCCTGGAAATGGGCGGTGTTCGCGAAGAAGCCGGGCACCTGGCGCCGGGGGGGCTTCCCTTCCCAGCGCTCTCCCAGAACCGTCTCGAGCGCCGGATTCCACTCGATGAGCTGGCCCTCTTCCGAACAGAGGAAGACCGCAAAGGGGGCGTTCCGGAGAATGGACTCGTACCGCTCCTTGGTCCGCCGTACCTCGTCGGTGCGCCGCCGGGCTTCGGTCACATCGGAGAGCACCCCCACCATCCGGATGGCCGCCCCGGTCTCGCTTCGGACCACGTACCCCCGATCCAGGAGCTGGAGGCGACCGCCATCGAGCCCCGCCACCGGGTACTCCTGGATCCAGACCGTCCCCCCTCCTTCGAGCGTCGTTTCCAGGGCCGTGCGCACCCGGGACCGGTCGGGCTCGGGAATTCGGGAGACCCAGGCCTGGGGGCTTGTCGCCAGGGCTTCGGCGTCTCCGAGAAAGCGCCGGAGGGCATCGTTCGTGTGGAGCCTCCGGTCCACCAGATCCCAGTCCCAGATCATGTCGCGCGAGGCGCGAAGCACGAGCTCGTGCCGTTCCAGCATTCCCGCCAGATCACGTTCCGCCGCATCCCTGGCCACCAGGGTACGATTCAGGGTCCGGGCCAGCTTCGCCACCTCCTCCGGTCCCTCCTCGGGGAGGCGGACTCCGAGCCGCTCCTGGGCCTCCTCCGCCCCCACCCCCACCCGCGCCAGCGCCTGGCGGAGCGTCCGCTCTGCACCCAGGAGGAGGAGTCCGAAGAGGGTGGAAAGCACGAGGAGGGAGACCCCCTGCCGAATGGCCGTCGAGCGGACCGGAGCCACCACGGCTTCCGTGGGGAAGCCCGCCAGGAGGATCCAGGGGGTGTCAGGGATCCGCACGTACCCCCAGATCCGGGCAGCCCCGTCGGCCCCGGGGCTTTCGAAGGTCCCTCTCGGGTCCGAGGGAGGCTCCACCACCCCCGTGGTGAGGAGATTCCGGCCAACCCAGAGCTCGGGATTGGCCGACCGGGCCACTGCGAAGCCCGAGGAGTCGGCCAGGGTCAGGATTTCTCCGGGGCGCGTGGCCACCGAGGTGAGAAAGCCCGACAGTGCCCGCGTCCGCAGGAGAACCCGGGCCTCGACCCCGCCAACCCCCGCCCGGCTCCGCACCGGGACCACCCACTCCCCTCCGGCCCCCACCGCCGAAACCTGGATCGGAGGCACCACGTCCCGATCCATTTCCCCGACCTCGCCCACGAGCCCCCGGGCCGAGCAGAGAAGGGTGCCTTCGAGGGTGAAGGCCTGGAGATCGGCCAGATGGGGGAGGAGGGCGGCGGCCTCGCGGATCCAGGGTACGCATGCCGAGGCGTCGCCGCCCAGGACCGACGGGTGTATGGCCAGCCGCTGGGCCACCTCCTGGGCACCCCGGAGCATCTCGGCCGCCTGCATCCCCACCCCCTCCGCCCGGTCCAGGACCTCGGCCCGGGCACCCTCCATCTGGGTCCGGTACTCGGTGGCGATGAGGAAGGCCACGAGGGCGGTGGCACCCAGCAGGGCCAGCCCACCCAGCACGAGAAGGCGGCCCCGGAGGCTCGCCGGAAGCGAGCCACGGAGGCCCCCGGAGAGCCCCCGCCGCGGGACTCCCGAAGGGGAGGAGCGGGACGCCCGGGGGCGCCGCGTCGGGGTGGACATGGACCCGAAGGTATCGGGGTCGGGTAGCCCGCGTCCATGCCTTCTCCTCCCTCCCCCTTCCGGCGCGCCCTCTCCCACCGGAATCCCGATCCAGCGGGCCGACGCTGGCTCTTTCTACCCTACGACCAGCTCACCGACGCCCTGGGGCCCCTTTCGCGGGAGGATCCGACCTCGCTGGGGATCGTCGTGGTGGAGTCGCTGGCCAAGGCTCGCCGACGCCCCTACCACAGGCAGAAGCTCGCCCTCGTGCTGGGGAATCTGCGGCACTTCGCCCTGGAACAGGCAGCCCGGGGGGTGGCGGTCCATCACCGGGTGAGTTCGGGGGGGTACGCCGACGCCCTCCGGGGCTTTCTCGCCGGGCTCCCCGCCCGCGCCCGAAGATGGGAGGCGGGATCCTTCCTCCTCATGATGGAGGCCGCCGAGTGGGAGCTCCGGACCGAGCTGGCCCCCCTGGTTCGCGAGGGTGCGCTCGGGGTGGTCCCCCACGAGGGATGGCTCACCACGGAGGAGGACTTCCGGAGGGGTGCCGGCCGCCCCCCCTGGCGCATGGATGGCTTCTACCGCCACGTGCGGAAGCGCACCGGGATCCTCATGGAGGCGGGGGGGCCCGTGGGGGGGAAGTTCTCCTTCGATGCCGAGAACCGGGAGTTCTGGAAGGGTGAGCCCCCCGCCGCCCTCCCTCCTGCGTTCCCGGCCTCGCCCCGGGGGTCCGGGGAGCTCGAGGCCGTGACGGAGGAGGTGCTCGATCTCGTGGCCTCCCGCTTCGGCGATCACCCGGGGGCCCTGGACGCGGAGGCACTCCCCGTGACGCTGGAGGACGCAGAGGCGCTCTGGGCGTGGGCGAAGGAGGCATGCCTCCCCCATTTCGGGCCCTTCGAAGATGCCATGAGCGTGGAATCCCGCACCCTCTTCCACACGCGGATCTCGGCCCTCATGAACCTCCACCGCCTGGTCCCGCGCCGGATCGTGGAGGAAGCGCTCGCCCTCGACATCCCCCTGCAGGGAAAGGAGGGGTTCGTCCGGCAGATCGTCGGGTGGCGGGAGTTCGTGCGCCATGTGCACCGGGCGACGGAAGGCTTCCGCAATCTGCCGGGGGAGGAGGCGCCGGGACCACGGCCCGGTGCCGGGCCCGACTCCTTCCGCTCCGATGTGGACCGCCCCTCCGTCGGGGCCGCCGCCTCCGATTCCGAGGCGGACCGCCCCCCTGCCGGGGCCACCCCCTCCTTTCTCGGGGCATCCGCCCCCCTTCCTCCGGCCTTCTGGGGCGATGCACCCTCGGGACTCCACTGTCTGGATCACGTGGTGGAGGGGGTGTGGGAGGAGGGCTACGGGCATCACATCACCCGTCTCATGGTCCTCTCGAACCTGGCCACCCTCCTCGACGTGTCCCCCCGCGCCCTCACCGACTGGTTCTGGGTGGCGTACGTGGATGCCTTCGACTGGGTGGTCGAGCCCAACGTGCTGGGCATGGGAACCTTCGCCGTGGGCGACCTCATGACGACGAAGCCCTACGTTTCGGGCACCCCCTACATCCGGAAGATGAGCGACTACTGCCAAGGGTGCGCCCTGGACCCCGACGACACCTGCCCCATTTCCGATCTCTACTGGGCCTTCCTGAACCGCCACCGCGACCGGCTGGCGGGGAACCGGCGCCTCGCCCTTCCCCTGGCCTCGGCCCGGAAGCGCTCACACGAGAAGCGGGAGTCCGATCGCCGGGTCCATCAGGCGGTGCAGGGCGCCCTGGGGGATGGAGGGAGGGTCACCCCCGAGCTGGTCCGGGAAGCGCGGAAGGGCACGGTGTAGGCACCGGGCCGCCTGCCCGGGTGCGGCCGTTCGTCCATGGGGTGTTCGCCCCGGACCCTCGGTGCTCCTGGGGGGTCTTCCCCCGGCGCGCAGCACCCGGCGACCCTCACCGCGGCCCTCACCCGATGCGCGGCCGGGGCGTCCACGACCCGGCGCGCTGCCCGGGCCCTCGTCGGTCAACGCACGGGTGCGCCCTCCCCGGGCCGTGCGCAACGCGACCTCCTTCCGGGGTCCTCCGTCCACCTGCATCCCTCTCCTCCCACGACCATGACCCACGATTCCGCATCGCCCTCTTCCCCTCCTGACCGCACCGGTGGCGCGGCCGCCCCTCCGGACCGTCCCTCCCTGGCGGGGCGAAGGATCCTCCTCGTCGGGGGGAGTTCGGGAATCGGCCTGGCCCTCTCCTCCCTCCTGGCGGAGCGGGGTGCGCGGGTGGTGGCCACGGGGCGGGACGAGGCGCGCCTCCAGGGGCTGGAGCCGGTCTCCGGCGTGACCCGCCGGGTCCTGACCGATGCCGCCGACTTCGAGGCCATGGACGACGTGGTACGGGAGCTCGCCTCCGAGGACGAAGGCGGGCGCCTTCACGGGATCGTGAACTGCGCCGGCTCCATCCTCCTCCGGCCGGCCCACCTGACCTCGGCGGAGGAGCTGGAGGAGACCCTCCGGCAGAACCTCGTCACGGCCTTCAGCGTGGTGCGGGCAGCAGGGCGCCACCTGGCTCGCGAAGGAGGCTCCGTGGTCCTCTTCTCCACCGCCGCCGTCCGGATGGGCCTCGCCTCCCACGAGGCCATTGCCGCCGCCAAGGGGGGCGTGGAAGGGCTCGTTCGCGCGGCCGCCGCCACCTATGCCGGGAAGGGGCTCCGCTTCAATGCCGTGGCTCCGGGACTGGTGGACACCCCCATGGCGGCCCGGATCGTGGGGAGCGAGGCAGGGCGGACGGCCTCCCGCTCCCTCCACGCCCTGGGGCGTCTGGGTCGACCGGAGGACCCGGCGGCCCTGGCGGCCTTCCTCCTGGACCCGGCCCACGACTGGATCACGGGACAGGTGGTGGGCGTGGACGGAGGACTGGGTTCGGTGCGCAGCCAGGGGGCCCGATGATCGCGCCGCGCACCGAACGGACCGAGGTGGTGGTGGTGGGTGCCGGGCTCGCGGGGCTTGCCTGCGCCCTCGACCTCGTTGCAGCCGGACGCGAGGTCCTCCTCCTCGAGGCCGGTGACGCCCCCGGGGGACGGGTCCGCACCGACACGGCCGACGGCTTCCGGATGGACCGGGGTTTCCAGGTCCTCCTCACCGCCTACCCGGAGCTCCGGCGCCGGGTGGAGCTGGAGGCGCTGGAGCTGGGCACCTTCTATCCGGGGGCCCTGGTCCGGAGCGAGGGCACCTTCCACCGGATGGCCGACCCGGGGCTGCAGATGGCCGATGCCCTCATGGGCGCCATGGCCCCCGTCGGGTCGCTGACCGACAAGCTCCGGGTTGCCCGCTTCCGGCAGGAGGTCATGAGAGGTGACCCCGAAGCCCTTCTCGACGCACCCGCCGGAACCACCCTTGCCACCCTGGAGGAGGCCGGCTTCTCGGGCGAGATGATCGACCGCTTCTTCCGCCCCTTCTTCGGGGGGGTCCTCCTGGACCCGGAGCTGGGGGTCTCGGGGCGCCTCTTCCGCTACTACTTCCGGATGTTCGCCTCCGGACGTTCCGCCGTCCCGGCCGGGGGGATGGAGGCCCTCCCCCGGCAGCTCGCCGCCGGGCTCCCCTCGGGAACCCTGCGCCTTGGACGCCGGGTCCGGGAGGTCGGGCCCCGGGGGGTGGAGGTGGAGGCGGGAGACCGGATCGAGGCCGAGGCCGTGGTCCTGGCGGTGGAGGGGCCGGAGGCGGCCCGCCTGGCCGGGGGCGCGATGGAGGACCCGGGCTCCCGGGGCGTCACCGCCTTCTGGTTCGCCGCGCCCACCTCCCCGGTCGGGGAGGGGATTCTCGTCCTGAACGGGGAGGGGGCCTCGGCCGGACCCGTGAACAACCTGGCCGTCCTCTCGGACGTGGCTCCCGGGTACGCCCCCGAGGGGGAGGCCCTGGTTTCGGCCACCGTGCTCGGCGATCCCCCGGGGGAGGGGGGAGTCCGGGAACTGGAAGCCAGCGTTCGTGCCCACCTGGTCCGGTGGTACGGAGGGGAGGTGGAAGGGTGGAGGACGGTGGAGGTCCACCGGATCCCCCATGCCCAGCCCCTCCAGACTCCGGAAGCCCTCGATCCCCCGCGCCGCCCCGTGCGGCTCCCCGACGGGCTCTTCGTGTGCGGCGATCACCGGGAGAACGCCTCCCTCAATGGCGCTCTTGCCTCGGGGGGGCGCGCCGCCCGGGGGGTGCTGGAGGCGCTGCGGTAGGCGCCGGCAGCCGTTCGGGAGGCGCTGCCGCAGGGGCCTCGGACGGGGGTGCACCCCGCCAGAGGAACCGCGTGCCCCCGGCCGCGGAGAGAGGAGTGGAGGTCCGGCTCCGTCGTCCGGGCCGGGGGCTTCAGTCCGGGGCCGCCGCCAGGTGCTGGCCCTCCGCATCCTCCCACTCCACACGCCCCGGCTCGTTCCAGTCCCACTGGTCGGGAAGACCCAGGTCCTTCGCGATGCAGCCGTACGTCGTCTCGGCCGAGAGGAATACGCCCGGCACCCCGGCCCCCGGATGCGTGCCGGCGCCCACCAGGTAGAGCCCCTTCACGTCTTCGCTCCGGTTGTGGGGGCGGAAGTACGCGGTCTGGGTGAACTTGGGCACGATGGCGAAGGCATTGCCGTGAAGGGAGTTGAGCTGATCCCGGAAGTCCGTCGGGTCCATGAGGTGAAGGACCTCGAGGTTCTCGCGGAGCCCCTCCATTCCCCAGGCCTCCAGGTAGTCGATGACCCGGTCGGCAAAGGGCTCGCGGAGCTCGGACCAGTCCTGCCCGCCCTGCAGGTTCGCCACCGGCACGAGGACGTACATGCTCTCGCACCCCTCGGGCGCCATGGAGGGATCGGTACGGGTGGGCACATGGAGGTACATGGAGAAGTCGTCGGGGACGATCTTCTTCCTGAAGATGTCGTCCAGGAGCCCCTTGTACCGCTCGGTGAGGATGAGGGTGTGGTGTTCGAGCTTCGGGTACTTCTTCCGCACGCCGAGATAGAGGAGGAAGCACGACATGGCGTAGTCGATCTTCTCCACCTTGCGGTCGGTCCACTTCCGGCGGTGGGCCGGGTCGATGAGGTCGCGGTAGGTGTGGCCCACATCGCCATTGGAGCAGACGAAATCGGCCTCGAAGCGGGTGCCGGCGGCCTCGACGTGGGTCACATGGCCCCGTTCCACCCCGATCCGGGTGACCTCGTGGTTCGTGCGGATCTCCCCGCCCAGCTCGGCAAAGAGGCGCTCCATGGCCTCGACCAGGGCGTACATTCCCCCCCGGGAGAACCAGACCCCGCCCCGGCGCTCCAGATAGGGGATCATGAGGTAGACCGAGGGACTCTGGAAGGGGTTTCCGCCCACGAAGAGGGGGTGGAAGGAGTAGAGGAAGCGGTGGCGGAAGTCCTGGAAGAAGCGGTTGACGAAGCGCGAGACCGGGAGCCAGGCCTGGAGCCGCACGAGGTCGGGAATGAAGCCCACCATGGTCTTCAGGTCGCCGAACGATTTTGAGCCCAGGCGCTCGCCGATGACCGCGTCATAGATGGGGCGCGTCTTCGCCATGAAGTCGTCGAAGCGATCCGCATCGTTCGGGTTGAACTGCCGCATCTGCGCCTTCATCCGTTCGCCGTCGCCCACGTAGTCGATGTGGGTGCCGTCGTGGAAGTAGATGCGGTAGTACGGATCGAGCGGCATGAGCTCGACGTAGTCCGCCAGGCGCTTTCCCGCCGCCTGGAAGACCGAATCGATGATGTGGGGCGCCGTGATGAGGGAGGGCCCCATGTCGAAGACGTACCCCTTGTCCTGGAGCTGGTAGGCGCGACCCCCGAGCTTCTCGCGCTTCTCGAGGAGGGTGACCTGGACCCCGGCGGCCTGGAGGCGGCAGGCGAGGGCCAGCCCTCCGAAGCCCGAGCCGATGACCACGGCGCGCTTTCCGGCACTGGGAGAGGGGGGGGTGGACCCGGAGGAGGAGGGAGGCGAGGGGAGAGACACGGCAGGAGGGCTCCCGCGGGACATCGTCCCGCGCAGGGTGGGGCTGGAGTAGCCGGGGGAGGCGCACCCGGAAAGGGGGTGGCCGGTGCGTGGAGGGTGGCAGGGGCGGGGGAGTACCGTGGGCGGGAGCGCGGGTTCCCCGAGAAGCTGTCCGGGCCAGGGGGTGCGACCCCGCGGAGGGGCGGAGGGGCGCGCGGATCCGGAGACCTCCGCACCTCCCCCCGGACGGGGACCCCGCGTTGCCCTTCTCCCCTCGGGGCCCTACTCTCCCCTCCGTCCATGCCCCTTGTCGTCCACCCTGCTGGACACCTCGGGTCGGACGCCGACCTCCGCCTTCGGGCCCCGCGCATCTCTTCCGGAACCCCACCCGACCTCCCGTGACCGCACCCTTTCCCTTCTCGGCCATTGTCGGCCAGGACGAGATGAAGACCGCGCTTCTCCTTGCCGCCGTGGACCCGACCCTGGGGGGGGTTCTGGTCTTCGGGGACCGGGGAACCGGAAAATCCACGGCGGTGCGGGCCCTGGCCTCGCTTCTCCCCCCCATTCGGGTGGTGGAGGGGTGTCCCTACGCCTGTGAACCGTTGCCGGGAGCCCTCGTCGGGCTCTGCACGGCCTGTGCGGGAGGGAATGGCCGGGAGGGTGCGGGGGAGGAGGGGTTGCCTCCGGCGGTCCTCCGGGCCGTGCCGATGGTGGACATGCCCCTGGGCGCCACCGAGGACCGGGTGGTGGGAACCCTCGACCTGGAGCGGGCCCTTGCCGATGGAACCCGCGCCTTCGAGCCCGGCCTCCTGGCGCGGGCCAACCGGGGGTTTCTCTACATTGACGAGGTGAACCTCCTCGACGACCACCTGGTGGATCTCCTCCTCGATGTGGCGGCCTCGGGGGAGAACGTGGTGGAGCGCGAGGGGATCTCGCTGCGCCACCCCGCGCGCTTCGTCCTCGTGGGGAGCGGGAACCCGGAAGAGGGCGACCTGCGACCCCAGCTCCTCGACCGGTTCGGGCTCTCCGTGGAGGTCGGGACCCCGACCGATGTGGAGGACCGGATCCTCGTGCTTCGGCGGCGCGATGCCTACGATCGGGACCCGAGAGGGTTCGTTCGCCGCTGGGCCTCGCAGGACGGCCGGGTCCGGAACTCCCTGGCCAGGGCCCGGGAGGCACTCTCCGGAGTGGAGGTGCCCGATGCGGTCCTCCGGGAGTCTTCGGAGCTCTGCGTGGCCCTGGGCGTGGATGGGCTTCGTGGGGAGCTGACCCTCCTTCGGGCGAGCCGGGCGCTGGCGGCGCTGGACGGGGCAGAGGCGGTCTCGATGGAGCAACTGGCCCGAATCGCCCCCCCAGCCCTTCGACACCGGCTGCGCCGGGATCCCCTGGACGAGAGCGGGTCCTCCCAGCGGATCGAACGGGTGCTCCGGGACCGAAACCTCCTGCCGGGCGCATCCGCCCCGGCGGGATGACACCTTCGCAGGCTCGCCCCCCCATGCTTCCCTCCGACCCTCCCGCCCTGGCCGCCCTCCTCCTGGCCGTGGATCCCCAGGGGCTCGGGGGGGCACTCCTCGCCGGCTCCGGCGGGCCCGCGCCGGAAGGGTGGTGCCGCTACCTGCGCGATGCCCTCCCCCGGGAGACCCCCTGGCGACGCATTCCCGTGGGCGTCACCCCAGACCGCATGACCGGCGGAATCGAGCTGGGTGCCACCCTTCGCGAAGGGCGCCGGGTCCTCCTTCCGGGAATCCCCGCCGAGGCGCATGGCGGAGTTCTCCTTCTTCCCTCGGCCGAGCGGATCCGGCCGGAGGTGGCCACCGTCCTCCTCGAGGTGATGGACCGGGGGCGGCTTCGGGTCGAGCGCGAGGGGATCTCCGACGATCTCCCTGCCCGGGTGGGGGTGGTGGCGCTGGACGAGGCCCTTCCGGAGGAGGCCGGGATCCCCGAGGCCCTCCGGGATCGCCTGGCCTTCCACCTCCCCCTTCCGGCGCGGTGGACCCCCCCGGGCCCGCCGGATCCTGCGCTGGTCGCGGGGGCCAGGCGACGGCTCCCCGAGGTGGTCCTTCCCGACGCCGCCGTGGGTGCCCTCGCGGTCCTCTCGACGGGGACCGGAGGGGGCACCGGGGCCCTCCACCCCTCCCTCCGCCCCGGGCTCCTGGCCCTGAAGGCCGCCCGGGCGCTGGCGGCCCTCCGGGGGGAGAGGGCCGTTTCTCCCATGGACACCTGGCTCGCCGCCGCGCTCGTTCTGGGGCCCAGGGGCTTCCCCCTTCCCCCACCCCCATCCTCCCCGGAGGCGGGAGCCACGTCGAACGAGGCGGAGGAGGGCCCGGACCCCGGGGAAGCACCCCCACCACCCGCCGCCCACGCCGCATCGGCTCCCCTTCCCCCTCTCTCGCCCCCGCCCGAAGGGGCACCCCCGCATGCGGTGGAGGCACTCTCCCCTCCCCCCCCGCTTCTGGAGGAAGGGTCCGGGGAGGCTTCCGAACGCTCGGAAGCCCGGGGCGCCCTCCCCGACCGCCTTGTTTCCGCCCTGGCCGCCCTCCTCCCCGACGAACTCGATGGCGAGGGGCGTCCTTCTCCCCGGCCCAGGGGAGGTGCCCTTCGAGGAGGTGCCGGGGGGAGGGGCGGGGTTCTGGTAGAGGCGCATGAGCGGGGGCGACGGATCGGTGCCGAACCCGGTGCCCCCGGGAGAGGCCGCCGCCTCGATCTTCCTGCCACCCTCCGGGCGGCCGCCCCCTGGCAGCGTCTCCGCCGCGAGGGCACCGCGACCTCCGACGCGGCTGTGGTCCTCGGCGATCTGCCGGGAACGGGGGGAGGATCCGGGGAGGGGTCCGGAGCGGGGTCCGGGGCGGGAGCGCCGCCCCATTCCACCCTCCAGGTGACTCCGGGCGACCTCCACGTTCAGCGCCGTGTCCGCCCCTCCTCCCGCCGCACGATCTTCGTTGTGGATGCCTCCGGGTCTCAGGCCCTCCGGCGACTGGGCGAGGTGAAGGGGGCGGTGGAACTCCTCCTTGCCGAGAGCTACCGGGCCCGGGAGGAGGTGGCGCTCGTGGTCTTTCGCGACCGCCAGGCCCGCCTCCTTCTCCCCCCCACCCGATCCCTCACCCGCGCCAAGCGACTCCTCCGGGGCCTTCCCGGGGGAGGGGGAACGCCCCTTGCCCTGGGACTCGAACGGGCGCTCGTGGAAGCGGAGGCGGCCCTCCGCCAGGGGGTGCGCCCTCGCATCCTCCTCCTGACCGATGGCCGACCGAATGTGGACGCCCGGGGGCGTGGGGGGCGGGAGGCCGCCCGGGAGGACGCCCTTCGCGTGGCCCGCCGCATGGGTGCCCTCGGCACCCCGGGGGGAGGGCCGGCACGCGGGGGCGGGCTGGAGATCCGGGTGCTCGACACCGGCCTCCGCCCCGAGCCCTTTCTCGAAACGCTGGCAGAGGCCATGGGGGCACCCGTGCACCACCTTCCCTTTGCCGATGCCCGGCGGATCCGTCGGGCCCTCGATGCCCCTTCGACCCCGGAGCCCCGCCGTGCCTGAGTCCGCGCCTCGTGCATCGACAGGGGACCCCAACGCCCCCCAGGCGTCCCCCGCGTCCGACGGAGGACGCACCGAACCCACCCTGTCCGCCCACGAACCGGACCGTGCGCCCGCCTCCCTCGGGCTTGGGGAACGGATCCTGGCATGGCGGGACCGGATCCTCGCCGCCCCCGGATTCCAGCGCTGGGCCGCAGCCTTTCCCCTGACCCGTCCCGTGGCCCTCTCCCGATCGCGGCGGGTCTTCGACCTCTGTGCCGGTTTCGTCTACTCGCAGACGGTCCTGGCCTGCATTCGCCTCGACCTCTTCACCCGCCTTTCCCGCGGTCCCATGGAGCCCGAGGCGCTGGCCCGGGCCTGCGACCTCCCCCTGGACCGGCTGGAGCGCCTTCTGGGCTCGGCGGTGGCGCTCCGCCTCGTCCGCCGCACCCGGGAGGGACGGATCGCCCTCGGCCCCCTGGGAGCCCCCCTCGTGGGGAACGAAGCCCTGTCCCGGATGGTGGAGCACAACGTGCTGTTCTACCACGACCTGGCGGACCCGGTGTCCCTCCTTCGCGAGGGTCCGGCTGAAGGCGGACTCCTTCAGGGGTACTGGGCCTACACCCGGTCCCCCGATGCGCGGGAGCTGACAGCCGAGCAGGTCGGTCCCTATTCGGCCCTCATGGCGGCCTCCCAGCCCCTTGTCTCGCGAGAGATCCTCGACGCCTACCCGTTCGGTCGGCATCGCCGGATCCTCGATGTGGGGGGAGGCGAGGGCGCCTTCCTGGAGGCAGTGGGGACGCGGCACCCCCGGCTCGAGCTGGCCCTCTTCGATCTTCCTGCCGTGGCAAACCGGGCGCGGGCGCGGCTGGTCGAGCGCTTCTCCCCGTCGCGGTTGCACCTGGCGGGCGGCGACTTCTTCCGCGATCCCCTCCCTCGGGGTGCCGACGTGATCACCCTGGTCCGGATCCTCCACGACCACGATGATGAGGAGACCCGGACCCTCCTCCGGGCCGTGCGCGCGGCCCTCCCTCCCGGGGGAAAGGTCGTGGTGGCTGAACCCATGGCCGGGGTCCGGGGGGCAGAGACGGTGGGCGCCGCCTACTTCTCCCTCTATCTCCTCGCCATGGGCCAGGGTCGGCCCCGATCCCCGGCCGAATACCGGGCCCTCCTCCGGGAGGCGGGCTTCCGGAAGGTGCGAAGCCCCCGCCCCCGCTCCCCGGTCCTCACCGGAGTGGTGACGGGGGTGGCGTAGGGGAGGAGTTTGCACCATGCACGGATCGGACTCTGCTGGAAGAACGCGCGTCCTTCGGTCAGGGCCGCAGCTGGACATACTCCCGCACCACGCGGTCTCCCTCCTCCATGCTCCGGAGTTCGTACCCTCGCTCCCCAAGGGTTACAACAAGAAGCGGAGGATCGAACTCCCGCACGATCAGTTCCCTTCGATGGAACCCCGCCAGCCGGGAGTAGGGTGCGATCACGTACGGGTTCGGTGTCTCGGCGCGAAGGCGAAAGTGCCGCGTCGAGGGCGTGTAGTGGGCGTAACTGAAGCAGTGGCCCAGACACGCCCGGTCGAGCGCCGTTCGCAGGGGGTCGATGGCATATCCGTGGGCTCGGTAGGGGAACACGACCCTCGACCCTTCCGGGGCACTTCGGACCGCCTCACGCAGGAGCGTATCGTGCTGCGCGATGAGGTGATGATCGGAGGCGAGGGGCACGAAGTACAGGATTCCGACGAGGCATCCAGCGACGAAGGTGGCCCTCCCGGGCTTCACGGATGCGACCCATGCGAGAAGCGAGATCCCGAAAACCAGCTCCACCCGCTGGGAAATGAATGTGAACCAGGCCGCATGGCCGGGTACATGCATTCCAGTCGGAAGGGCAAGGTAGGCGAGCATGGCCAGGGCCGTGGCGTGTGCGCCGTGGTGCCGGAAGATCCCGCGCAGTCCGGACCCTCGGCCAGCGAGGAGGAGGCTGGAGGCCGCAACGACGACCCATCCGATTCCCGCCAGGAGGTACACCGGGCGGTATGGGACAAGGGCATAGATCCCCAGAACTCCAAAGGGGGGCTGGGTTCGGACCGTATCCAGCGCGTGGTCGATCCACAGCGCCACGGCAATGATTCCGGCGCCCGCCCCGACGGTGATGATCCACTGTCTCGACTCCGGTACGCGGCGCAGCACCATGACATGCCCGGTCAGCCCCAGGACCATGAGAACCCCGAGAGGGTTCGCCAAAAGCCCGAGCACGATGGCGGGGAAACAGAGCCACCGCCGTCGGCCTTCCGAAAGGAGCCATGCCCCCCCTGTGCCGCCAACCCTATCGAAAACATGAAGTTGACGAGCCCGACCTGCGTGATGGTCCCGTGGGCCAGGGCGACGCCCATGGGTACGATGATCCGTGGGGCCGGGTTGCGCCCCACCACCGCAATCCATCGGTACGACCCGACGGACAGCACGAGCAGGGCTACCAGCTTGAGGATCCACTCGACCCGTGAGAGCGGAAGCAGGAGGCCGAGGAGGTCGAAGATCCAGTCATGCAGGACGTTCGTGTACTGGTTTGCCAGGTAGAGTCCGGTCAGGTCCCCCTCCCGGACAAGCCTCGTCAGCCAGACGCCATACGTGTGGCTCGCCAGGTCGAGGGAAATGATCGTCGGCGTCCAGACGAGCGGGACGATGGTGGCGAGAAGGGCGGCTCCTCCGCTGAGGACGGCGCCCCTCCTGCCGCCCTTCACGCCCCAGGAGAGGGAGGGCAACGCCCCGGCATGCGCGCCCTCCCGGTGCGTGGCCACAGGGTCCCCCTTGGCCCGGAAGGGAGAATCCTCAACCTCCATCCAGGTGTGCCAGTTCGAGTTCATACATCCGAATGACCCGGAAGCCCATGGGGTGGCGGGCCATCCCCGCGACTCGACGCTCGTGCACCGCAAGAAGCTCAAGGCCGGGCGGCGTCCTGGCGCGGTGGGACACCTGCCCCGGAGTATCCACGATCGTCCAGTCCTGAGGGTGTTCGGGGTCGGTCAGGGTATGTCGCAGCCAGAGCCGGCCGCCCGGGGTAACGAGAATCCGGTCGAAGGCGGGGATCTGTTCATCCTGGTCCACCTGGGCCAGCAACTCCTCGAGCAAGGGACGAGCCTCGGGACCAAGGGCGGCGATTCCAACCCTCAGGTACGCCGCCCGATCCTGGGCAGAAACCGGTCTTCCTGTCGTTCCGGTCCGAAGGAGACGCTCGCGACGTCCCTCGGAACTGAAGACATGCACGTCACCGTCCGGTGCCACCACGAAGACCCGTTGCTCCACGACCGCAACGGGCGGAGGCGCTGCAAACGGCAAGTCCCGGATCCGTCCCTGGACCGGGGTACGGTGCCGTCCGGGCCACTCGCCAAGCACAGTCCACTCCGCCGCCCCCCCAGTTCGCAGGTACACTCGCACCCGCTCCGCCCCATGCTCTCCGCTCTCGGGGGGAAGGGTTGCGACGGACACCCAGGCGCCGCGAGAGAGGCGTCCGACCACCTGGCCCCCGTCGGGGAGCCGGAACGAGGACTCCCATCCCAGCCCCCTGCGCCATCCGAGCGTGCCACCCCGTTCCCGACTCCGATCCCAGAGAAGAACGCCGTCGCGGAGCGGGTGCAGAAGCGTCGTGCGACCGTCCCCGAACGGTTCTTCCGGGTCCAGTTCGAGCGCCTGCAGCCGGCCCTCTGCGGGGGCCCACCGACGAAGGAGGGGACGATGGCTTGAAACGAGAACGAGCGCCCCGGAGGCTTCGAAAGCGCCACCCAGGAGACCCGTCAGTTCCTGTTGCCCTCCGAGGAAGTGTGGCCCCAATTCACCGAGGACCTCGCCCGTTCGGAGAGGCATCGGCGGGGTCGCTGCCTCCCGGGCCCCGGAATCGATGATGCGGACCCCTGCGCTGTCCTGAAGGAGTGCGGTGCCAGAGGGGGGGAGCGGCTCGTTCGAACAGCCAGGGCCGAGCCCGAACGCGACGAGTGCGCCAACGAAGGCACGGCGCCGTCTGGCCGTCCTCCACCGCCTCACGCCGTCGAACTCGCGACGCCAGGGCCGCGGATTGGTGCTCCCGCTCACTGCCGCCCCTCCACGCATGCTCAGGGTCGAATCAGCTGAGCCAGACCGAGCACCACGGCCCCGAAGATGATCCGGTTCCAGGAAAAGGGCCGAGCCCCCTCCGGTGTCCGGGAGAGCGTCCAGACGACCACAGCACCACACGAGCTGCTCGACAGCGTGCCGGGGACGGTGGCTCCCCGGTAGACTTCCAGCCCCTCGAGATCCGCCGGGTTCACGAGGTCATCCAGGCGGACATCCGGGCCCAGATTCGTGCCATCAAGCACGATGTCCGGTCGACACCCCTGCCGGAACAGGATGTATGGGGCCGTGGGGGACCCCGCGTAGTCGAAGTTCACTCCTGAAAGGGTTCGCATCACATCGGTCGTCTGGTACACGCCAAGGCGTGCGAGCTCCTGGCGCGTGAAGGTGACCCCGAACCCCTGTGCCTGCCTCTCGTAGAAGCCCCCCTCCTCGAGAAAGGGGTTGCGCGTTGCCAGGGCGGCAACGCCCTCGAGTTCCACGACTTCAGGGGCCAGCTGGATCGTGAGTGAAGCGGGTGAGG
The DNA here is from genome assembly GCA_050485885.1 of Gemmatimonadales bacterium. Lineage (GTDB taxonomy): Bacteria > Gemmatimonadota > Gemmatimonadetes > Longimicrobiales > Gaopeijiaceae > SKNW01. The sequence goes on from JBJHCG010000009.1 coordinate 68,843, forward strand.
GCCCGCGGAGCTCGATTTGCTCGTCCAGGGGCTGGTACCCCGGCGCGCGAACCTCCAGGAGGTGGACCCCCCCGGGCAGGGGAGGCGTGCGGACGCGACCGTCGGTGTCCAGACCCAGGACCCGGGCCTGCCCCGCCCTTTCCCCGGTTTCGTCCAACCGGGTGAGTGTGACGAGGGCTGCCGTGACAGGCGCCCCATTCATTCGATCCGTCACCGCGATGATCACGACAATCCCCTGCCCCTCCCCCCCCTGTGCTCCTGCTCCTGCGGGAGTCAGGAACCAGACAGGTAGCAGGAGTGAAAGCAGGCGGAGGAGGGACAAAGGAGATCGCATCGGATCGCGAGTCAGAGAGTTCCGCCGCGGCAGTCCCGGACGAGTGTCGGCATTCAGAACGTTCGCACGCCGACCGTCCGGTACTCCTGCTCCAGCCGTTCGGCGATGGAGCGCGCATAGGCCCGGAACTGAGGGGTGTTCTGCGTATCGACCCAGTCGCCGTCGGTCCCGGCTCGGACCCGGTTCTCGACCATGAGCGTCATGGCGAACTGGGAGCCCAACTCCGTCTCCATTCGCTGCCTCCCCATGAGGACGAGCCGGCTTTCAGCCTCCACGATGCCAAGCGCACGCTCGTCCTCGAAGGGCGGACGGAGCCGCCATTCCGATTCCATGCGCAGATTCGGCGGCTCGTCCGTCCGGGCCACCGTGTACTGGAACTGGGAGAAGATCCGCTCGCCGATCGTCAAAGACTGGGAGGCCGTGGACATCCCGAGTTCTGCCCTGAACACCGCGTCACCACCACTACTGGAGGCGCATGCCACCGTGGCCACGAGGAACGCCGCCGGAAGCCATGCACGGTAAAGCCACCGCATCTCTCACCTGCCAGGATTGAAGGAAAAGGGGGTTATCCCGAAAAGTGGGGGCGTGGCGCTGATC
>JBJHCG010000009.1:69783-138057 GCA_050485885.1 Gemmatimonadales bacterium
CACACCCCCCCCCACTCCCCCCCCCCCCCTCTTCCCCCCCGGGGGGGGGGCCCCGCGGGGGGGGGGGGGGGGCCCCGCCCCCCCCCCCCCCCCCGGGTCTAGACCCTTTCACCCAGACGGGTGCTCAGTTGGATCCGAACGGTCCCGGCGGTCCAGCCGAAGCCGACTCTCCACCCACGCCACCGAAGGTGTAGATGGGAAGGCCGATGGACACCAGGTAGCGTCCGGGCACCGGCATCTGGTTCGGCGTGCCCGCCTGGAGGAATCCGAAGCCCCGGAAGTCAAGCCAGGCTCGGAATCCGTCCATTCCCATGAGCTCGATGGCTCGCTCATAGAAGAGCGCGTCCTGCAGTGTGCCGCACTGGCCTACCGCGGCCATGCCGAAGTTCGCCTTCGGAATGCAATCCGCCGACTGGGGCACCCCGCTCGCCGTAACCGGCGGCAGGTTGGAGGCCACCGAAACCCCGGCGATGTCAACCCCTCGGGTACGGGTCACATTGATGAGTTCAGCAGCCCGTGCCGCGTTCCCCAGGCGGAGGTGCGCCTCCGCCTCGTAGAGCCGGTTCTCGTCGGCGGTGGCAATGGCATGGAAGTCGTTGTCCCACTGCCGCCCCGGAACGCGGGGGTCATTGCTCCGACGCCAAAGGGCGTAGAGCGATCGGTTGTAGGTACCCCGATCCGCAAGGATGTTGTTTGCGCCGGGACGCACGTAGGCTCCCGGGTCGCCCGGGCCCTCCGGGCCCTGGATTCGGCGGTCGGGCGAGTCCACGGTCCAGCTGTCGCGATCGTCCCGGGGGGTGGCCAGCCATTCCTGATAGCCACCCGAGGCATCGGTCATCCCCATGATGCGGGGATCCACCCGGAAGAACGCCGTGTTCGTCGACGTCCAGCCCCCGTGCGCACGCTGGGCATAGCCCGTGCTCGTCATGACGCCGGACTGAAGGTTCGGGCCGAAATCGAAGTCCAGCCCCCGTTCGGTATGGAAGAGAACCTTCTGCCAGTCCACGGCGGCCCGTTCCTCGGGGGTCCGGGCATTGTAGACCAGAAGCCGGGCGATCATCGTGTGCGCGAACTTGATGACCTCCGCGTTGTTGTAGGACTGCCCGTTCACGAAGGACGGGGCGAGCTGCCAGGATGCGCCCTGCTCGGCGACCCGGATCCCCTCCTCGAGAGCATCGATGGCGATGGCCATGATCTCGCCGTAGGGAGTCATGTTCTCTCGCTCCCAGTTCACCGGGTCATCAATCACCGTGGCCTCGGTGGCGGGAGCGCCCTGGTCGTGCACCAGCGCCAGGTAGCCGAGGTTGATCCCCTGGAAGATCCGGGCGAAGGTCATGGCCCGATCCGTCTGGTCGATCGCCTCGTCGTCCGTGCCGTCGGCCACGACAATGCGCAGCCCGTTCTGGATCACCCGAATCGCGTCGTTGGTGTTGGCTGCCCCCGAGGGGAAGCCGTCCCAGCTCGCCCGGGGGAGCCAAACCGAGGGCGCCTCCGGGTCGTTGTTCAGGACGATGCGGGGCTCGAAGGAGGGCTGAACTCCCCGGGCCACCACCGTGCGCGTGAACTCGTCCGCGAGTTCGGGGAAGTAGTTGTACACGTCTCCGTTGTTGTGGAGACGCCCCCACCAGATGTTGAACGAACTCTCGATGACCGCCTGGACCGCGTCGGGGCTCGAGAGGGCTCGCTCCGTGTCGGGAAGGTTCAGATTCGTGACCTCCAGCTCCTGACAGGCCGCTGTCGTACCGACCAGCGCCGCCAGAACCAGGGCCTTCTTGTGCATGGAATTCATCAGGCTCACTCGGTGGCGGTCAGAAGGTGATGTCGAACGTGGCGGTGAAGCTGCGCAGGTGCGGGTAGTTGATGGGCTCGACCCGCGAGAACTGCGGCCCCGCCTCCGGGTCGAACCCGGAGTAGTTCGTGATCGTGAACAGGTTCCGGCCGTTCAACCCAACACCGAGGTTGCTGGGTGCGAAGTTGCCCAGCACCCGCTGGAGCTGGCCCTCGTTGAACCGGTACCGCACGGCGAGCTCACCGAGCTTGAGGTGCGTTCCGTCTTCGAGGAAGTCGTCGGTCCAGTTGTTCCCGTTGTAGAGACCGCGCTGGTAGTAGTCGATCGTCTTCTGCAGACCCTCGGGCTTGCCGCGCTGATCGAAGTCACCGTGGCGAAGCTGCGCGTACTGCCACTGACGCACGTTGTTGTAGACCTTGCCGCCAATCTGCCCACGGAAGGCGGTGTACACCGAGAAGCCCCGGTACGTGACGTTGTTGGTGAAGCCGAAGTTCAGGTCCGGCAGCGAGGAACCGGCAAACTCACGCGCGAGGAGACCCTCCTCATCGCGCACAGGGAACGGCTCGCCCCACCGGTACGTCTGACCGTTCGACGTGAAGAGGGTACCCCAGCAGGCGCCGTTCCCTGTGGTCCGGCACCGGTCCGAGAGTCCGTCCTGCCAGGTGAGCGGCTGACCCGTCTCGCGATCGCGGCCGACCCAGACCAGGTAGCCGTCGTCATTCACCTGGAACTCGTCGGCCCGGTCCACGAGCCAGGAGGGGAGCTGATCGTGGCTCCGGGTAAGGCTGGAGACCCAGAAGTCACCCGCGGAGGCGCCGACGCAGGTGTACTCGTGCGTCCTCCCGGCGTTGGAACCGAAGAAGCAGGCCCGGTTCCACTCGGTGATCTCGTTCCGGCTGCGGTCCAGCACCATGGACATGTTCCAGGTGAGGTTCCGGCTCCGGACCGGCCAGGCCTGAATCGTGGCCTCGATGGTGCTCCCTTCGATGGTGGCCCCGTTCCCGCGCACCGAGTTGAACCCGGAAATCGTGGCAGTGGGGAGGGAGATGATCTGATCCCGGGAGGTCTGAAAAGCGTAGACCAGCTCCAGGGAGACGCGATTGTTGAAGCCGATGATGTCGAGACCGACCTCCTGTTCGCGCGTGAACTGGGGACGGAGGTTCGGGTTCCCCTGCGTATTCCGGGTCACTCCGCCGGCGCGACTGATGTTCCAGAGCTCGTACTGGTCGGCAAAGTTCGGACGCCCACCGGCCTCACCCATGGCGTAGCGGACCTTGAACTCGTTGAGCCAGGAGACGTTGAACCAGTCCTCCTGGGAGACGCGCCACGCACCCGCCACGCGGGAGTAGGTCTGCCAGCGCTCGCTCGGTCCGAAGAGCGAAGAGCCGTCACGGCGAATCAGGGTGGAGAGGATGTACTTGTCCCGGAAGTCCAGCGCGAGGTCGGCCAGGAAGCCCGTGGCCCGGACCTCGGACTGGAAGGAGGTCATGTTGAAGAGGTCAGCCGCCGCGTTCAGGCGGGGCACACCGGGCACCACGAGGTCGCGCCCCTCGGCATCAAACCAGAAGGTGGACTCCCGCTCGGCCAGGGCCCGGGTGGTGAGGCGCACGTTGAGGTCGTTGAACTGCCGCCGGAGGATGGACCCGACATGTGCGTTGAAGGTGTCGGTCCGCCGGTGGAAGTACGAGAGCTGACCGTTCGAGGTCACGTCGAGGGTCACGCTGGTTGGCGTTCCCCGGGGCACGTAGACCTGCTCGCTGATGTCCGACCGGTCGTACGAGAGCTGGGCATCGAACGTGAGCCAGTTCGTGGCCGAGAAGCGGATGTTTCCGCTGCCCAGGGTCCGGGCGCGCCGCTCGTTGTTGTCGCGGGTGGCCTGGCGCCAGAGGGGGTTCTCGATCTCCACCGAGGGATCGGGCATCTGGAGGAACTGCCCGTTCTCATCCTTCTTGGAGAGGTCCACGAAGGCCGGGTAGGTGAGCACCGACTGATAGGGGTTTCCGGAAATGTTGTCCCGGAACGACCGCACGTGGGACCCGACCAGCGACACATTCACCCGCTCCCCGACCCGGTGGTCAAGGGTGAGGCGACCGGTGGTGCGCTCGAACCCCTTGTTGTTGGCCAGTGCACCAGCCTGGTCGAGGCGGGCGATCGAGGTGGTGAAGGTCGTGGTCTCGGTGTTCTGCGACATCGAGAAGTTCTGCGAGAGGTACTGCCCGGGGCGGTACAGGTTACGCAGGTTGTCGAAGGACTCCCCGGGGTAGGACCGGTCCGCAATGCGGAGATCGGTCGGAGTGCGGCCAGCCCAGGTCGTATCGCGTCCGTCAGCGTTTGCCAGCGAGTTGCCCGCATCGTTCATGAGGTAGTGGTGCGCCTCGGCGATCGGAACGGTGCTGGCAAGAACCTCCCGACCCAGCTCGGAACGATAGTTGAACCGCGTCACGTTCTGAGGAAGCCCACGTCCACGGTTCGTGGTGATGGTCACGACCCCGGCGGCGGCGCGCGATCCGTAGAGCGCAGCAGCGGCCGCCCCCTTGATCACCTCGATGGACTCGATGTCCATGGCCTCGATGTCAGCGGTGGTTCCACTGAAGGACCGACCCAGGATCACCCCGTCCACCACGATGAGCGGGGACGAGTCCGTCTCGAACCCGGTCATGGAACGGAGCTGGATGTAGACGCCCTGTCCGGGCTGGCCCCCGGCCCGCACGATGCTGGCGCCGGCCACCTTGCCCTGCATCGCGGCGAGGGCGGAGTTCGTGGTGGGCACCTGGAGCTGGTCCGTTCCCACGCGGGACACCGTCATGGGGAGCTTCACGCCCTCCGTGGGATCGGTCGTCCCGGTCACGATGACCTCCTGGAGCGAGAGCACGGCCCGCTCCATGGTGATGTTCAGGTTCGTGACCTGCCCCGACGTCACCTGGACGTTCTGCTGGCGGGCCTCGTTGAACCCGATGAAGGTGGCGGTCACCGTGTGGGTGCCGGCCGGCACGTTCGTGGCCCGGTAGCGACCCTGGGCATCGGTGGTACCACCGATGTTCGTGTTGACGATCTGGATCTGGGCGTTGGCCACAGGCTCGCCAGTCTCCAGGTTCGTCACCGTGACCTGCACGATGCCCGTCTGCTGGGCGGAGGCCGGGGCGGCCCAGGCCATTGAAACCGCGGTGGCCAGGGCGGCCAGCGCGGTCATCGAGCGGCGGAGGAACCGGCCCGCCCCGCGACTCGCGGGCTGGGCGGCGCTCCGGCTGCCTTCCGTACGGCGCGTTGAATTCATGCGTCTCTCCTTGGTCGACACAGGCCCGGCCAGGTCGTCGGATCCGACGATCCAGCTTGAACGACTCCAGCTCGGGTTTGGGGTAAGCGGATGACCAATACGGCCCCGAGGCTGCATCCGCAAGGGTTTCGAGGACTGGGGGGAGGAAGGGGGGGAGGGTTGCGAAGGGGTGCCAGGGCCGAAACATCTTTGAAACCGGGATTTCCGGGAAACCTCTCGGAAAGCTGACAGCAGTGCATACAATTTCCGGCGTCGCCACCGGCCGGGGGGCGGTCGCCGAGTTCCCCGTGTGACCCGCGCGAGGCGGCCGACCCACGCGCGGAGGAAGAGGGAGACGCGAGGCGGCGGTCCCGGGCCTCGCACGATGCGTCAGGAACGAGAGCAGGAAGGACGGTGCAGGACCCCTCCGGGGACGAGTGTCCAGATCTGTTGACGTAACCTATTGTCGATTTTTCTTGACGGATCGACGGGCGTGCCCCATTCTGTGGTCGAGAGGCGCACCCCGCCCTCGGCTGCAGGAGGGGCCGAGCCCCGTTCCTCGAAGGAGGGCCGGGGGGTGGGGATGCCCCTTTCTCATGAGACCGGACATGGGGTCCGGCCTCCTTCATCCGGGTGGGAGCGTCGTCGCGAATGGACACCATGGCCGTCGTCCTCGAGGAACCGGGTCGTCTGGTTCTCCGGCGTCTGGGGCTCGCATCGCCCGGTCCGGACGACGTGGTGGTGGATGTGGCGTGGACGGGGGTGAGCACGGGAACGGAGCGGCTCCTCTACGCCGGCACCATGCCCCCCTTTCCCGGGATGGGGTACCCCCTCGTGCCCGGCTACGAGGCCATGGGGGAGGTCCGCTGGGCGGGTCCCGGTTCGGGTCGCGCAGTGGGCGACTGGGTCTTCGTTCCCGGATCCCGGGGCTTCGACGGCGCCCACGGACTCTTCGGCGCCGCCGCCCGGCGCCTCGTGGCCCCCGGCGCCCGGGTGGTCCCGGTTTCCCGGCGCATGGGAGAGCAGGCCTGCCTCCTCGCCCTGGCCGCCACCGCCGCCCACGCGATCCGCGGGGCCCCGGCGGCCGAGCGCACCCTCGTGGTGGGGCATGGCGCCCTGGGCCGCCTTCTCGCCCGCATTCTCCGCACCCGGGAGGAGTGCCCCCCACCCACCGTCTGGGAGACGAACCCCATCCGGATGGAGGGCGCCGAAGGATACCCGGTCCTCGCACCCGACGACGATGGCGAGGGCGACTACGGCACGATCTACGACGTGAGTGGAGATCCCGGGATCCTCGATGCGCTCCTTCCCCGACTCGCGCACGGAGGGGAGGTGGTGCTGGCAGGCTTCTACCACGACCCCGTGCACTTCCGCTTCCCCCCCGCCTTTCTCCGGGAAGCCCGGATCCGGGTGGCGGCGGAGTGGCGCCCGGGCGACCTCCGGGAGGTTCTGTCCCTCGTGGGAGAGGATCGTCTCTCCCTGGACGGCCTCGTGACCCACCGATCCAACGCCGCCGGGGCCCCCGAGGCCTACCGGGTGGCCTTCGATGACCCGACCTGCGTCAAGATGATTCTCGACTGGAGAGGCACGGCATGATTGCACCCACCGATGCATCCACCCACGACCGCCCCGAGGCGGATGAAGGGAAGGAAACCCAGATCATTGCCATTTACGGCAAGGGGGGAATCGGAAAGAGCTTCACCCTGGCCAACCTTTCGTACATGATGGCCCAGCAGGGAAAACGGGTCCTCCTCATCGGGTGTGACCCCAAGTCCGACACCACCTCCCTCCTCTTCGGGGGGCGGGCCGTTCCCACGATCATCGAGACCTCCTCGAAGAAGCGCCTGGCCGGGGAGGAAGTGGACATCGGCGACGTCTGCTTCATTCGAGACGGGGTCTTCGCCATGGAGCTCGGCGGGCCCGAGGTGGGACGGGGATGCGGAGGCCGGGGAATCATCCACGGCTTCGAGCTCCTCGAGAAGCTGGGCTTCCACGAATGGGGCTTCGACTACGTCCTCCTGGACTTCCTGGGCGACGTGGTCTGCGGCGGCTTCGGGCTTCCCATTGCCCGCGACATGTGCCAGAAGGTGATCGTGGTGGGCTCCAACGATCTCCAGTCCCTCTACGTGGCGAACAACGTCTGCTCTGCCGTCGAGTACTTCCGGAAGATGGGGGGGAACGTCGGGGTGGCGGGGCTCGTCATCAACAAGGACGATGGCACCGGCGAGGCCCGGGCCTTTGCCGAGGCGGTGGGCATTCCCGTCCTCGCCGCCATCCCCCAGGACGACGACATCCGTCGCAAGTCCGCCAACTACGAGATCGTGGGGCGCCCCGGCGGCGTCTGGGCCCCCCTCTTCGAGGAGCTGGGACTCGGGGTGGCCGAGGCCCCCCCGGTGCGTCCCGCCCCCCTGACCCACGACGGCCTCCTCGACCTCTTCAAGGGAGAGGATGTGGGGCGCCACGTGGTCCTCACCCCGGCCACCCCCGCCGACATGCACGGAGGGGAGATCGTTCTGCGGGAGTCCCTCGAGATCGTGTACGAGGCGGTGTGACGATGGGGTCTTCCCGCGCTTCCGTCCCCCTTCCCGTGGTGGGAGGGAGTTCGCCCCGGACCGAGCCCCTGGCAGAGTCGCCCGACGCCCCTGCGCTCGCCGGGTCGGACGGACCCTCCACGGGAGGGTGCCACGGAGGCCGGGAACGACTCCTGGCGGCCGAGGCGGCCGAAGGGCGGTCCCGGGTCCTCCAGGAACTCGTGGAGGACTACCCCCTGGGGCCCCACGATCAGCCCCAGGGGATGTGCCCCGCCTTCGGATCGCTCCGGGTCGGGCTCCGGATGCGCCGCACCGCCACCGTCCTCTCGGGGTCGGCCTGCTGCGTGTACGGGCTCACCTTCACCTCGCACTTCTATGGTGCCCGGCGCACGGTGGGCTACGTCCCCTTCAACTCCGAATCCCTCGTCACGGGGGCCCTCTTCGAGGACATCAAGGCGGCCATGGAAGAGCTGGCCGACCCGGCCCGCTACGACACGATCGTCATGACGAACCTCTGCATCCCCACCGCCTCGGGGGTGCCCCTCGATCTCCTCCCGAAGGAGATCAACGGGGTCCGGATCGTGGGGATCGATGTGCCTGGATTCGGCGTCCCCACCCATGCGGAAGCCAAGGACGTCCTGGCGGGAGCGCTTCTCCGCTACGCCCGTACCGAGGCCGAGTCGGGCCCGGTGGCCCGTCCCGAGGGGCTCGTGAAGGACCGCCCAACCCTGACCCTCCTGGGGGAACTCTTCCCCGCCGACCCCATGGTCCTGGCCGGGCTCCTGGAGCCCATGGATGTGGCGGTGGGCACGGTGGTGCCCCCCCGGGAGTGGCGGGAGCTCTACAAGGCCCTCGACGCCTCCCTCGTCGCCGCCGTTCACCCCTTTTACGTGCGCTCCGTGCGCGAGTTCGAGGCGGCGGGGCGCCCGGTGGTGGGATCGGCGCCCGTGGGGGCCGAGGGTACGGGGGCCTGGCTCGAAGCGGTGGGCGAGGCCCTGGGAATCCCGGCCGCGAAGACGGGTGCCGCGGTGGACCGGGCCGTGGGTGCCACCCGGGGCGCCCTCTCGAAGCAGCGCATCGAGGGGCGGATCGTGGTGTCGGGGTACGAGGGCTCGGAACTCCTCGTGGCCCGACTCCTCACCGAGGCCGGGGCCGAGGTCCCCTACGTGGGAACCGCCCTCCCCCGCTCCCGCTGGAGCGACCCCGACCGGGAGTGGCTCGAGGCCCGGGGGACCCATGTCCAGTACCGGGCCTCCCTGGAGCAGGATCAGGCTGCCGCGCGCGACGTGAACCCCGATCTCGTCCTCGGCACGACGCCGGCGGTCCAGTCGGCGAAGGAAGCCGGGACCCCTGCCCTCTACTACACGAACCTCATCTCGGCCCGCCCCATCTTCGGGCCCGCCGGGGCCGGGGGGATCGCCGAGGTCATCGGGGGCGCCATGGCCGGGAGGGAACGCCTGGGCCGGATGCGCGCCTTCTTCGAGGGCGTGGGAACGGGGCACGCCACCGGGTATGGCCACACCGGGGTCCCTGAACGGAAGCTCTCGGCCACGGAGCGGAATGCCCGTGCCCGGGGGGGCGCAGCCGTCACCGGCGATGACCGGAAGGGCGCGAAATCCCCCCCGGGGGGGGTCGCCACCGAACGGTCCGCCGCTGCGAAGCAGGAGGCGCCGGTCTGATGCTCGTTCTCGACCACGATCGCGCCGGGGGATACTGGGGCTCGGTCTACGCCTTCACGGCGATCCGGGGGCTCCAGGTCGTCATCGACGGGCCGGTGGGGTGCGAGAACCTCCCTGTCACCTCGGTCCTCCACTACACCGACGCCCTCCCCCCCCACGAGCTCCCCATTACGGTGACCGGGCTCAGCGAGGACGAGCTCTCCATGACGGGCACGGAGGATGCCCTCCGCCGGGCCCGAAACGCCCTGGACCCGGACATGCCTGCCGTGGTGGTCACAGGAAGCATTGCCGAGATGATCGGCGGGGGCGTGGTGCCCGAGGGCACGAACCTCCTCCGCTTCCTCCCCCGGACCATTGACGAGGACCAGTGGGAGAGCGCCGACCGGGCCATCTACTGGCTCTGGACCGAGTTCGGGAAGAAGAAGGCCCGCACCCGGAAGAAGCGCACCTCCGACAAGCCCCTCGTGAACCTCGTGGGCGCCATCTACGGGACCTTCAACATGCCCTCCGATCTCCACGAGATCCGGCGGCTGGTGGAGGGGGTGGGATGCGAGGTGAACATGGTCTTCCCCCTGGGAAGCCATCTGGACGATGTGGCCCAGCTCGCCGATGCAGACCTGAACATCTGCCTCTACCGGGAGTTCGGCCGGAAGCTGTGCGAGGAGATGGACGTCCCCTTCCTGCAGGCCCCCCTCGGGATGTCCTCCACCACCCGGTTTCTCCGGGCGCTGGGGGAGGCGGTGGGGATCGACCCGGAGCCCTTCATCGAGCGCGAGAAGCACACCACGCTCAAGCCCATCTGGGACCTGTACCGGAGTGTGACCCAGGACTTCTTCGCCACCTCCTCCTACGCGGTGGTGGCGAACGAGACCTACACCCGCGGTCTCTCGAACTTCTTCGAGGAGGACCTGGGGATGCCCTGCACCCTGGCCCGGGCCCGGCGCCCCGGCGAGAAGACGGACCACGACGAGATCCGTCGAGAGCTGCAGGGAAAGCCCCCCCTCCTCCTCTTCGGGAGCTACAACGAGCGGATGTATGCCGCCGAGGCCGGGCTCCGGTGCGCCTACCTCCCGGCCTCCTTCCCCGGCGCCGTGGTGCGTCGGCACCTGGGGACCCCCTTCATGGGCTACTCCGGCGCCGTCTACCTGGTGCAGGAGATCTGCAACGCCCTCTTCGATGCCCTCTTCCACATTCTCCCCCTCGGCACACGGCTGGACGAGGGCGCTCCAGCCACCCTGGCCCGGGGCGAAGGCGCCGAATCCCTCCCCTGGGACGATGCCGCCCGGGAGCTCCTCGAGGTCATGCTCGCCGATTTCGCCCCCCTCGTCCGGATCTCGGTGGCCAAGCGCCTCCGGGACGCGGCCGAGGTCGGGGCCCGCAACGCCGACGAAGCCCGGGTCTCGGAGGCCCGGGTCCGGGATGCCCGGGCACGCCTGAACGAGGCGGCCTGATGACGACCCGGCCCCTCGCTCCGACCCGGAGTTCGTCCCCTCGATCGCAGGACCCCGCCTCCCTCCGGGGGGCGTGGGCAATCACGTGGCCACACTCCCGTCCGGGGGTGGGTCACAAGGAAGGAGCGGTCTCACCTCGTGGGAAGGGAGATGCCTCGGCGTCTCTGACCCCCGGGGCGCGGGGTCGTCTCCATGGGTGGCTGGGACGACGGGGAAGCACGTTTCCCCGACGGTGCGTCCCGTCGGTTCCCGCAACGGCCGCCTGACATTCAGCCCAAGGAGGTACGCATGTCGCAACACGAGAGAACGGGGAGCCTGTCGGGACTGACCGAGAACGAGGCGAAGGAGTTTCATGGCGTCTTCATGACCTCCTTCATCGGATTCACGGTCGTCGCGATCATCGCCCACGCGCTCGCCTGGATGTGGCGTCCCTGGGGCTGACGCCCCGCAACCCCTGGAGAATCCCATGCACCGGATCTGGTTGATCTTCGACCCCAGGCGGACGCTCATTGCCCTCTTCGCCTTCCTGGGCATCCTGGCGTTCACCATTCACTTCATCCTCCTCTCCACCGACAGGTACAACTGGATCGACGGTGGGGACGGAGCCACGGCAGGCGCGGTGGTCGACATGACCCCGCTCCCACCCGGGTACTGACCCGACCGTGACACCGACGATCCCGGGGGGGCACGCCCGCCCCCCGGGATCGGACCGGTGCCCGACCGCCCCCACCGGGAGAGAGACGACGATGGCAATGCTGAGTTTCGAGAAGAAATACCGTACCCGAGGGGGTACGCTGATCGGGGGGGACCTCTTCGATTTCTGGATCGGTCCCTTCTACGTGGGCTTCTTCGGGGTGGCGACGATCTTCTTCGCCGCCCTGGGCACGGCCCTCTGTGTGTACGGTGCCGCCATCGGCGAGGGGCTGGCCGCCCAGACCTGGAACCTCTGGCAGATCAGCATCGCGCCTCCCCCCCTCGAATACGGACTGGGACTCGCGCCCATGACCGAGGGGGGCCTCTGGCAGGCGATCACGGTCTGCGCCATCGGGGCCTTCGTCTGCTGGGCGCTTCGGCAGGCCGAGATCTCCCGCAAGCTGGGAATGGGATACCACATCCCCTGGGCGTACGGGGTGGCGATCCTCGCCTACGTGACCCTGGTGGTGGTCCGTCCCGTCCTCATGGGGGCCTGGGGGCACGCCTTTCCCTACGGCATCATCTCCCACCTGGACTGGGTTTCCAACGTCGGGTACCAGTACCTGCACTTCCACTACAACCCGGCGCACATGATCGCGGTGAGCTTCTTCTTCACCACGACCTTCGCGCTGGGGCTCCACGGCTCCCTGATTCTCTCGGTGACGAATCCGAAGAAGGGAGAGTCGGTGAAGACCTCGGAGCACGAGAACACCTACTTCCGTGACACCATCGGCTACTCCATCGGGGCCATCGGCATCCACCGCCTCGGCCTCTTCCTCGCCCTCAACGCCGGGATCTGGAGCGCCATCTGCATCGTCATCAGCGGTCCCTTCTGGACCCGTGGCTGGCCCGAGTGGTGGGCCTGGTGGCTCAACCTTCCCATCTGGAGCTGAGGAGCCGACCCATGGCCGAGTATCAGAATCTCTTCACCCAGGTACAGGTCCGACACGCGCCGGACCCGGGGATCCCCACCGCCGACGGGCACGACCGTCTTCCCGATTCGGGCTTCTCCTACTGGCTCGGACGGATCGGCGATGCCCAGCTCGGGCCCGTCCACCTCGGGTGGCTGGGAACGCTGGCCCTCCTTACCGGGGGACTCTCCATCTTCCTCATGGGGATGGTCATGCTGGCCTCGGTGGGGTGGGATCCGGTGCAGTTCGTGCGCCAGCTCCCCTGGCTGAGCGTGGAGCCGCCCTCGGCGGAATGGGGCCTTCGCATCCCCCCCCTGAACGAGGGCGGGTGGTGGATCTGGTGCGGCTTCCTCCTCACCGTCTCCATCTTCCTCTGGTGGTTCCGGATGTACACCCGGGCCCGCCGCCTGGGAATGGGGACGCACGTGGCCTGGTCCTTCGCAGCGGCCATCTGGCTCTACCTCGTTCTCGGCTTCATTCGTCCCATCCTCATGGGAACCTGGTCCGAGGCCGTTCCCTTCGGGATCTTCCCCCACCTGGACTGGACGGCGGCCTTTTCCATCCGGTACGGGAACCTCTTCTACAACCCTTTCCACATGCTCTCCATTGCCTTCCTCTACGGGTCGGCACTCCTCTTCGCCATGCATGCCGCCACGATCCTCGCGGTGGCGAAGATGGGGGGAGAGCGGGAGATCGACCAGATCACCGACCGGGGTACGGCGGCCGAGCGCAGCCAGCTCTTCTGGCGGTGGACCATGGGATTCAACGCCACCATGGAGTCCATCCACCGGTGGGCCTGGTGGTTCGCCGCCCTCACCGTGATCACCGGGGGAATCGGGATCGTCCTCACCGGGACCGCGGTGGACAACTGGTACCTCTGGGGGCAGAAGCACGGCCTTGTCCCCGAATACCCCCAGGTCTGGGGGGATCCGGCCCTTCCGGCCGAACCGGGGGAGCTTGACGCCCCCATGCTGGCCCCCCCCTCCGGAGCCCTCCCGGGGCTCGACACCTCCATGGGCAGTCCCTGGACGGTGCCGGGCACGGAGCTCCAGGTGACCTTCGCCCATCCGGCCCCCGAGCAGGAGATCGCCCGATGAAGACCCGCGCCCTGAGCCTCTTCGCCCTCGGTGCCGTCCTGGCGGTTTCCGGGTGTGAGCTTCCCCCGGTGGACGCCGTCCAGCTCGGATTTCGCGGGGTGGGGATGGAGCATGTCAGGAACCCCGGCACCCTCCAGGACTCGGTCCAGGCCATTGCGGCCCGGACTCCGAACATCTCCGGGGAAGCCCCGGCCGACATGGAGCCCGCCCCCGACGGGACCTGGGAGAATGTCCAGGTCCTGGGGCACCTGAGCGAGGCCGAGTTCAACCGCTTCATGCTCAACATGACGATCTGGGTGGCCCAGGGCACGGGACAGGGGTGCAACTACTGCCACGTGGTCCAGCCCGATGGCCAGGTGGACTTCGTGTCCGACGACATCTACACGAAGCGCGTCTCCCGCGACATGATCTCCATGACCCAGGACCTGAACGTGAACTGGGCCAACCATGTGGGGGAGACCGGGGTGAACTGCTGGACCTGCCACCAGGGCCAGGCCAACCCCACGAACTACTGGTACTTCGCCGACGGGGCGGGGTCGGACCTCCACCGCTATTACGTGAACGAGCGGGACCGGCAGATCGAGCGCTACCACCTCGACGACGAGGGGATGCGGGTCATCTCGCAGGAGGCGCTCACGGCCGACGTGGACAACCCCATCTCGACGAACGACACCCGACATGCCTACTGGGTCATGCTCCAGATGTCGGAGGCGCTGGGGGTCAACTGCACGTACTGCCACACCTCGGCCCGGTTCAGCGACTGGGAGGAAAGCCCCCCCACGCGACTCCAGGCGCTCCGTGGCGTGCGGATGGTGCGCGCCATGAACTCGGACTACTTCCTCCCCCTCCAGCCCGACTGGCCGGAGACCCTCCTGGGGCCCCTCGGGGACGGGCCGAAGATGCAGTGCGCCACCTGCCACATCGGGGCGTACAAGCCCCAGTTCGGGAACCCGGCCTCCCATGGCCAGGGACACCCGGCGATTACCCGGATCGGGTTCCCGAGCCCCGGAAGTTCGGGCACGATGATGGGGACCCCCGAGGGAACGGCCGGGACCTCGGCCGCGGCGCCCGCCGCCGACGCCTCCACGGGAGGAACCCCCTGATCGGGGGACCCGTCACGCCGGGCTCGCGCCGATGATCTCACCCCCCCCTCCCCCACGCCTCACCCCGCGCGCCTGGGCCGCCGTGCATCGCTTCGCGGCGGCCTGGGTGGAGGGGGGGCACGGTGTGCGCCCCGCCCTCCAGGTCGAGGTTTCGGCCGAGGACGTCCGGGGAGCCCCGGCCCTTCGCCTCCAGCTTGTCGATTCGGAGGCAGGAATCCCGGCCCCTCCGGGGGGAACCTCGGAGGCAAGGGGAGACCGGATCCGGGATCGTCCCGTCCCCTTGCGCTACGAGGCCGCCACCGCCCTCACCCTGCGCGGGCAGATCATCGACTTCGAGGACGCAGGTGGGGAGGGAGGTGTTCGGGGCTTTCTGGTGCGGACAGCCGGACCCTCGGGTTCGCGTGCACCGAGCCCTCCCTCTCCCGCCGCGCCTTCGGAGGCGGTGCAGGCGGCCCCTCCTGCGGCACCGTCGCCGCCCCCAGCCTCTCCTCGCCTCGTCCAGCTCGCCCCTCGACGCCCGCGCCCCTCCCCCGTGGGCGGCGGAACGGGCCCGGAGGGTGGCATGCCCGCCCCCTCCGCCACCCCCGACCCCGAGCGCGCCGAGGTCCCCGGGGGCCGTCTTGAGGGGGAGCCCCTGGCGCAGGCCATCCGCCGCGCGCTGGAGGATCGGGTGAATCCCCTCGTGGAGAGCCACGGGGGAAGGGTACAGCTGGAGGGAGTCGACGGGGAGGGCGTGGCCCGGGTCTCCATGGCCGGAGGATGCCAGGGGTGCGCCTCGGCGGCGGGAACGCTGAACCAGGTCGTCCGCCGCATCCTCCTTCGCGCCGTTCCCTCCATCACCGACGTGGTCGATGTCACCGTCCACGCCGAGGGGGAGAACCCCTGGTTTCGGGCAGCCGGTCGGAGCACCGTCTCGAGCTGCTCCGACGGTGCGAAGCCGGCGCCGGCCCCCGCTCTCTCCTGAGGCGGCAGCGTGGATCTCCTCCTCCCCCTCCTGGGTGCCCTCCTCGCCTGGTGGCTTGGAACCGGCCTCCTCTTCGTCCTGGCCCGGGCCTCGCACCGGGGGGATCCGAGCCCCCTCCTGGCCGGGGCCACCGTGGTGGCGCTGGCTGCCGGGGCGGTGACGCTGGCCCTTCGCCCGGTGGACTCGGCTGCCGGTGCCGCCCTGGGCTTTGCCATGGCGGTCCTTCTCTGGGGATGGCACGAGTTCGCCTTTCTCTCGGGCGTGGTGACGGGCCCGGAACGGCGTCCCTGCCCCCCCGAACTGGGCGGGTGGGCCCGCTTCCGCTTCGGCTTCCGCTCCGTCCGGGACCATGAGCTCGCCCTCGCGGCCACCGTGGTGATCCTGGGCGTGGCCTCGTGGGGCGCAGCGAACCCCTCGGCCTTTCTGGCCTTCGCCCTCCTCTGGGTCATGCGGGTGAGTGCCAAGCTCAACCTCTTTGCCGGCGTCCCGTACCCGAACCGGCATCTCTTCCCCCCCCGTCTCCGGCACCTGGCGGCCCTGGTCCCGCGCCGGCATCCCGGGGTCCTCTACCTGACTTCGGTCCTCCTCATTGTCGGGGTCACGGCCGGGCTCTTCGTGGCGGCCGCCCTCCACCCTGCCCCCGGGCTCCGGACCACCCTCCTCCTCACCGGGACCCTCTCGGCCCTGGCCCTGGTGGAGCACCTGGCCATGGTCCTCCCCCTTCGGCTCGAAGGGCTCTGGGGGCTGGAAGGAGAAGACGGGAGGGCGTAAGCTCCCCGGGAAAGAGGCTCCGCCCGCACACCGGGCGCGCCCGCTCTCCACGCCTTCCCTTCCCCTCCTGCCGGAGCCGGGCGCCATGCCTTTCGCTCTCCCCCTGAACCGCACGCTCCCCCTGGCCCTGGGTCTCACCCTCCTCCTGCTTCTGGGCGGGTGCGGTTCGCCGCCGGACCCCGACCCCGGACCCTTCGATCTCGTGATCCGGGGCGGGATGGTCCTGGACGGCACGGGGAGCGAGGCCAGTCCGGCCGACGTTGGAATCCGGGGCGACCGGATCGAGCGCGTGGCCCGGAGGGTCGAGGGAGGCGGGGGGATCGCTCCCGGAGCCGGGACCCGGGAGATCGAGGCCGACGGAAGGGTGGTGGCCCCCGGGTTCATCGACCTCCATGCCCACCTGGACCCCCTCCTTCGCCTTCCTCATGCCGAGAGCCATGTGCGGCAGGGCGTGACCACGGCCCTCGGGGGGCCCGACGGGTCCGCCCCCCTCCCCCTGGCCCCGTACCTGGACTCGGCCCAGGCCCTGGGGGTGGGAATGAACGTCGCCTTCCTCACCGGACACAACACGATTCGTCGCGCCGTCATGGGGCTCGACGACCGGGATCCCACGGAAGGCGAACTCGAGGCCATGGTGGCGCATGTGGGCGAAGCCATGGACGACGGGGCCTTCGGGATTTCCACCGGGCTCCGCTACATCCCCGGAGCCTTCTCCCGAATCGACGAGGTCGTGGCCCTCTCGGAGGTGGCTGCGCGGGCCGGCGGGATCTACACCTCGCATCTCCGGGACGAGGGACGGGGCCTCATGGAGGGGGTGGGGGAGGCGCTCGAGATCGGCCGCCGGGCGGAGATCCCGGTGGTCCTCACCCACCACAAGGTCGTGGGCTATCCCATGTGGGGGAGTTCGGAGCAGACCCTGGCCATGGTGGACTCGGCCCGGGCCGCGGGGACCGACGTGATGCTGGACCAGTACCCCTACACGGCTACCTACACGGGGATCACCATTCTCATTCCCGAATGGGCCATGGGCGGGGGGAACGCCGGGTTCCTGGCCCGGATGGAGGACCCGACCCTCGCTGACTCCATCCTGGCCGGGATCCGGGACAACCTGGTGAACGACCGGGGCGGGAACGACCTGGACCGGGTGCAGCTCGCCCGTGTCCCCTGGGACCTTTCTCTCGAGGGTGGCTCCCTCGGGGACTGGGCCGATCGGGAGGGGCTCCCCCGGACCATGGAGACCGGCGCCGAGCTCGTGGTGGAGGCCGTCCGCCGCGGGGGACTCTCCGCCATCTACCACGCCCTCCACGAAGACGATGTGGAGCGGATCATGCGCCATCCCATGACGGCCATCGCTTCGGACGGGCGCCTCGTGGAACCGGGCGACGGCCACCCGCACCCCCGCTGGTACGGAACCTTTCCCCGGGTGCTGGGCGAATACGTCCGGGAGCGCGGCGTCCTGGAGCTTCCCGAGGCCGTGCGGAAGATGACCTCCCTCCCGGCGGACCGGCTGGGGCTCGAGGACCGGGGACGCATCCGGGAAGGCGCCTTCGCCGACCTCGTGGTCTTCGACCCGGAGCGGGTGGTGGACCGCGCCACCTTCACCGAGCCCCACCAGTACCCCGAGGGGATTGCCTGGGTGGTCGTGAACGGGGTCGTCACCGTGGACGGTGGCGCCTTCCTGGACCTCCGCCCGGGCCGGGTCCTGCGCCGGGGGCGCTGAGCGGGAGCCCCGGGGGGGTCGGGGGACCTCCGGACGCGGGGGGAGCGTTCGGAGGTTGGGGTGCGCCCCCCGGAGGGGTCTCGGGGGGCGCCCCGCTCAGTACGCCGGCGAGAGACGGAAGTCGGCGGGAATCTCGTTCTTCTGGACCTTCATCCCGTAGAGACGGACGAACTGGTAGGCGTTGGCCAGGGCCAGCCGGTTGTACCGGAGCTTCCCCAGGAGACCGCCCTTCTCCCTCGCCTCTCCCATCCTGCGCGTGTTTTCGACCATCCGGTTCATGCGCGCAATGAACTTCGGGTTCCGGTAGTCCAGGACCAGGGGGAAACACTGCTTCGAGACTTCGGAGGTGATGTCGAAGACCCGGAGATCGTACTCGGTGGTGTCCATTCCCATGGCCTCGTAGAACGAACTCCGGAGGTGGTCCCGAACCCACATCGTGCAGAAGACGGCCAGAAGAAAGAACCGGATCCAGTAGCGGTTGCGCCCCCGAATCAGCTCGGGGTTCGCGTGCATGAGGGCGGCGAAGGCCTCCCCGTGCCGGAACTCGTCGTTGCACCAGTCCCGGAACCACTCGAAAATGGGGTGGAAACGCTTTTCGGGGTTCGCCTCCAGGTGCCGGTAGATCGTGATGTACCGGGCATACCCGATCTTCTCCGACAGGTAGGTGGCGTAGAAGATGAATTTGGGCTGGAAGAAGGTGTACTTCTTCGTCTTCGTGAGGAAGGAGAGGTCCACCCCCATCCCCAGGTCCTTGAGCGTGCCATTGATGAAACCGGCATGGCGCCCCTCGTCGCGGCTCATGAGCCCGAAAAGCTCGGCCAGTTCGGGGTTGTCCACCCGCTTCTTGATCTCTGCGTAGAGAATGCACCCCGAAAACTCGGCGGTGATGGAGCTCACGAGGAACTCGATGAACTCGTCGCGGACTTCCAGGTGGGACCAGTCCCCCTCGAAGGCCTCGGTCCGCTTGAAATGCCCCTTGTTCGGGTCGGCGCGGAATTCGGCAATGAGGCGGTCCCACTCCTCCCGGACCCCCTCCACGCTCATCCGGTTCATCTTCTCGAAGTCGGTGGTATAGAAGCGGGGGGCGAGGGTGGCGTCTTCCTGGGCGCGGCGGGTGGGTTCGTTGACGGGCGCCTGGGTCGTGGCTGGGTACATCGGGTGGCTCTCCTGGAGCGGTTTTCGGTACGGAGGGTTCCGGGTTCGATTCCGGTGAGGGAGGCGACGGCTACTCGAATCCCACGTCGTAGAGCTCGTAGAACTCGAACCGACCGGTGAAGCGGGTCCAGGCCCGCCGGAGCCAGCTGGCCCGGGTCACCACCGCCTCGGCCTCCCGCGTCTGGGTGGTGCCGTAGTCGATGGTCACGATATCGTCTTCCACCCGAACCGAGTCACCGGGCTCGGGGAGGAAGCCCAGGAGTTCCACATGGGCGTGCAGATGCTCGTGGGTGCGTTCGAGGTCGATCCGGCAGGGCACCCGCTCGGTGCGCCGCCAGAAGAACCAGACCAGGAGAAGGGCGAAGAGGGCGGCGAGTCCCGCCCATCCGAATGGGGTCATGGAGGTACGGATCCTGAAGGGGACGAAGGAAGCCCGGGACGATCCCGAATGGAAGATCGTGGGGCCGAACCCGGGGTTGGCGCCAGAGGGGGGGCGCCCTCGGCCGGGAGGAGGGCCGCGAAGGCCCCGGCATTCGTGGGTCCGAAGGCGTGGAGGTCCACGGCCACGCCGGTATGGGGGTCGGTCAGGGTGAGCGCCCCGTCCGACCACTGGACGAGCTGCCAGGGCGCCGACATCTCCACGCCCGCCCGCTGCCGTTCCCGGGCCAGGGGGCGCACGGCGCCGCGGACGAACCCCCCCTCCCCTGCCTCCAGCTGGAGAAGCCGTTCCCCCGTGATTCCGTCGTGGAGTTCGAGGGGCCCATCCACGCCCAGCCCCAGTCCGCCCGCGGTTACGAAGACGAGGGAGCGCTCCGCCACGAGGGTCCGGTCGGCGGTCCCCTCGAGGGCGCCTACCCCGGTGAGGCGCGCCACCCCGGCCAGGACCACGACGAGGAGAAGGAAGATCCCGGTGGCCTTGATGGCCGCCGGGGGAATGAGCTCCTTCTCGAGGGATTCACCCTCGAATCGAACCACGCTCATGCGGCCACCTCCCCGTCCGGACCCCCGTGGGAGCCGTCCGGCGTCCTCCCTTCCCCTCCCTCCTTCCCTGCCGTGGCCCGGGCCACCCGCTCCGCCACATCGCGCCCGATCTCCCCGACCCCGGAGAGGGCCCGGAAGGCGGGCCGGGGGTCCCGAAAGCTCCAGGGGCGGGCGTGGGGCCAGAGGTAGAGCCAACCGATCCGGTCCTCCCCGGCGGGGGTCAGGACGAGGTCGCCCACCTCCCGACCGTCGGCATCCCGCGCCGTGACCCGGACATCCACCGAGGCGATCCGGTCCAGGGGGAGGTTCAGAACGGAGGGGAAGGCCACCCCCATGCGGATGACCACCCGACGCTCCGTGAGGGCGTAGGTGGTGCTTCGTCGCAGCGAGGCGGCCAGGGCGAAGAGGATCCCCGTTCCGGCTGCGGCCACGAGGAGGAGCCAGGCCAAGTCGGCGGCCAGGTCCCCCGAGGCGCGACCGCCCAGGGCGCCGAAGGAGAGGATCCCGATGGCGACAAGGGCCCAGTACAGAAGCGCGGTTCTCAGGTGCAGCACCCGGAAGGCCAGGGCCCCCAGGTTGGGTCGTCCTTCCCAGAGGAGCGCTTCGCCGGGGGGGAGTGCTTCCTCCACCCCGGCGATGCGGTCTCCGGCTTCCGATGGACGGGCCCCCGGTGCGGACGGGGTACCCATGTCAGAAGAGGGGGTCGAGCCGGGAGGGATCGGCGTACCGATATCCGCCGGCAAAGAACCCGTAGATCCTGTCCTCCTCCAGGAGGGTGATGGAGGCGGCCTCCCGGGGCCGGGGGATCCCGGCGAAATGCGCGGCATGGAGGGCCTTCACCCGGACCTGGGCAGGGGAACGACGGATCCGTGCGAACCCGATGGGGACGAGGACGTTTCCGCCTCCATCGGGGAGTTCCGTGGCCAGGAAGCGAACGGCAGGCTCGGCCAGATCCACCCAGAGGTCGGTGACGACCCCGGCCACCACTCCATCGGCGCCCACCACGGGCATGCCGCGGGGATCGGGATCGCGGGATTCCACACTCCATCCATGCTGGAGGCTCATGGGCTGGATGCGGGGGCGGCCGTCCCAGGTGAGATCGGGGCGGTCAGCCCGGTCCGTGGCCCAGGCCGCAGCCCCCATGCCGTCGACCATGGGGTTTCCGGTGGGGTCGAGGGCCGCGCCAGGGTGGGGTGCGGTGGGGCGGGCAGGGATCGTCATCGGGCCTCCTCGGGGCCGGTCCGGCCCTGTTCGGTCTGGGTTTCGGGCATGTAGTTCGCCGGATCGGCCGGGTCCAGCGCCGGGTGCTTGAGCCGGGTGGAACGGGCCGAGGTGCCCCCGGGAATGGCGGGCCAGCCCTGGACCGTCACCCCGGCCCGGTCGGAATCGAGGGGATACCCCTCGCGCTTGTCCTCGCGGCGCAGGTAGATCACCAGACCGACGAAGAAGAACCAGAACAGGTAGACGGTGATCTGGGCGAAGTCGATGTACTCCACGGGAGCACCTCCTGGAGAGGGGAACGCACGAACTGCGGAAGGAAGGTCCAGCACCAGCGGACGCCGCGGGGGCGCGGGGGATCCCGAAGACGAGGGTGAAGGGGAAGCGATCGAAGGTTCATCCGGGGATCTCCGCCAGCCCGAAGCGGCCCCGATCCGGGGTCGGTGCAGGGCGGGGCCCCCGTACGATGAGGGGGCCCAGAACCGCCATGGCCAGGAAGAGGGCCACGATTTCGACCTGGAAGACGAGGAGGTAGCCCATGGCCGGTCCCTCGAACCCGGGTCCGAAACGCCCGGAGAGGGCGAGGAGGCCGGCTGCGTCGCGCAGGATCCCTCCCAGGAGCACGGCGACCCCCATGGAGGTGGCCTGCACCGCACCCCAGGCGCCTACCGCGAGGCCGTTCCGCTCGGTCACATGGAGGTCCATGGCCGCGGTGAGGGTCCCCACGAGGAAGAAGCCCCCACCCAGCCCCAGGAGGGTCGCCCCGATCTGCAGGGCCAGGGGAGAGAGGAGGAGGGCCGAGAGGAGAATGGCCACGAAGGCCACCACGCCCACGAGGGCCCCCATGGCCGCCATCCGGCAGGGGTCCGCCCCGGCCTCGAGGCGCCGGGCGGCGAGCCCGAAGGCCACCACGGCCCCCCCGGCCGTCAGCGCCGTGAGGAAGGAGGTTCCGGCCACCGACATCCCCAGAACCTCGCCTCCGAAGGGCTCGAGAAGGACGTCCTGCATGGAGAACCCTGCCGCGCCCAGTCCCACGGCCACGAGGAGGCGGGTGGCCCGCCCTCCCTCGGTGAAGGCCCGCCAGGCCTCCCGGAAACGGGTGGGCTCCCGGGGCGCGGTGGCCCGGATCCGGTCGCGGGCCTCCTGCTTCCAGAGAGCGATCCCGTTCAGGAGAACGGTGACGACGGCCGCGCCCTGGATCACCTGAATGAGGCGGAGGGGGGAGAAGGAGGAGAGGAGCCAGGCATAGCTCACCCCCCCGAGGATCATCCCCCCCAGGAGGAAGAGGTAGAGGAGGGCCACGACCCGGGGTCGCTGGGCAGGGCGGGCCAGATCGGTGGCCAGGGCGAGCCCCGCCGTCTGCACGGTGTGGGCACCGGCCCCCACAAGGAGGAAGGCCAGCGCTGCCGAGACGGTCCCGAGCCAGGCCGGGGCGGCATGGTCCCCCCCCAGGAGGAGGAGGGCAAAGGGGAGAATGGCAAAGCCCCCGAACTGGAGGAGGGTGCCGAACCAGAGGTAGGGCACCCGGCGCCACCCGAAGGCGGACCGGTGCACGTCCGACCGGAACCCGATGAGGGCGCGGAAGGGGGCGAAGAGGAGGGGGAGGGCGATCATGGCCGCCACAACCATGGCCGCCACCCCGAGCTCCACGATCATCACCCGGTTCAGCGTCCCCACCAGGAGGGTCAGGGCCATCCCCACCGAGACCTGGAATAGGGAGAGGCGAAGGAGGCGCCCCAGGGGGAGCTCCTCCGAGGCCGCATCGGCAAAGGGGAGGTAGCGCGTTCCCAGCCGGTTGAGGAGGGCGGCCGTCCGGGAGGCGGCCGTGCGCTTCCCCGGCCCCGGCTCGGGGGCGTCCGCTCCGGGGGGGCCCGAGCCGGGTGGGGCGGGGCGGGGCCCGCCCTCGGGGGGTGCGCCGAGGGGGCTCATGGAGCTCGCCTCTCCGGGCCCACCGCGGGGGCAGGGCGCACCGCAGGAGCAGGGGCCACGAACTCGAGGGCGTGAGAGAAGTAGACCCCCGACCGGACGAACCGGGCCCGCCCGGCCCTCCACCCCTGCAGTTCCGGGTGGGCGAGGACCCGGGCCACGAAGGCATCCACCGGCACGGGGTGGAGGGTGGGTGCCCGGTCCTTCCGGGGAAAGAGGCCTCCCACAGCGCGCAGGGCCCCGAGGAAGGGGGTACGGGGCGCCACGGTGACCACCACACTGCATCGGGCCACCCCGGCCAGACGGGCCAGGGCCTCCACCGCCTCGTCCGGGGGGTAGTGGAAGAGCATGTCCATGGCCAGGACATGGTCCCAGGGACCCCCTTCCGGTCGGGTGGCATCGCCTTCGAGAATCCGGACCTGGTCTCCGGCCCCCGCCTCCGCCACCCGGGTCCGGGCCACCGCCACGAGGGAGGGTGCAAGCTCCACCCCGGTCACCTGGAAGCCCCGGGCGGCCAGCCTGAGCGCCACCTCTCCGGGCCCGCACCCGGCATCGAGAACCGAGGGGGGGGAGGCTGGCGCCACCTCCCCCTGCGGCGGGTCTCGAAGCCACCCCTCGAGGGTCCCCGCCATGATCTCCCGCCCTGCGCGCACCCGGGCCCGGACCCCCGAAAGGGGGGCACCCGAGGTGAGGCGGATCCAGTTCTCCGCCCGCCCCTCGAAGTAGGCGCGAATGCGCTCCGGTCTCCCGGGCACGGCGGCGGGGGCCACGGGAGGCATCAGTCGAAGCCGAGGAGGTTGAAGATCTCGGTGTCACCCAGGGGCTCGGCGGCGTAGGCGCTGTTCCGGGAGTCGAGGATCCGCTCGGCCAGCCCCAGGTAGCGCTGCTGCACGTCGAGGACCTCGGGGCTCTCTTCCATCTCGAAGAGGGTCCGCTTCATGAGCCGGCTGCGACGAATGGCATCGAGAAGGGGGAAGACGGCCATGGTCTCGAGCCCCACCCGGTCATTGAAGCGGTCGATCTGGTCCGTGCCTTCGGAGCGGTTCGCGATCACCCCGCCCAGGCGCACCTTGTAGTTCACCGCCTTCGCATTGATGGCCGCCACGATCCGGTTCATGGCGAAGATGGAGTCGAAGTCGTTGGCCGTGACGATGAAGGCCCGGTCCGCATGCTGGAGGGGTGCGGCAAAGCCCCCGCAGACCACGTCGCCCAGGACGTCGAAGATCACCACGTCGGTGTCGTCGAGAAGGTGATGCTGCTTGAGGAGCTTGACGGTCTGTCCCACCACGTACCCTCCGCATCCTGTGCCCGCCGGAGGCCCTCCCGTCTCCACGCACATGACCCCGGCATACCCTTCGTAGACGAAGTCCTCCGGCCGGATCTCCTCGGTATGGAAATCCACCTCGGCCAGGGTGTCGATCACGGTGGGGATCATCTGCCGGGTCAGGGTGAAGGTGGAGTCGTGCTTCGGATCGCACCCCACCTGCAGCACCCGCTTCCCCAGCTTGGCCATGGCCGCCGAGAGGTTCGAGGAGGTGGTGGATTTTCCGATCCCCCCCTTCCCGTAGATGGCCAGGACGAGGGCCCCCTCAATGTGCTGGGACTCGTCCATGTGGACCTGAACACTCCCCTCGCCATCGCCCGCGAGGGCCCCGTCCAGAGGGGCACTCCCGCCGGGGGCTGCCGTACCGGGGGGGATCGTGGGAAGGACTCCGCTCGCACTCATGCCGCCACCTCCGTTTCAATGCCTTCAAGGCGATCCTCGAGTTCGTCCGCCGCATCCTGGAGTGCGTCCAGCATCTCCGGGTCGGGAGCCCAGTACCCACGATCCGTTGCCTCCAGGAGGCGACGGGCCACCCCGAAGGCGGCGTCGGGGTTGAGCTCCGCCATGCGGCGGCGCATCTCGGGATCGAGAACGTACGTCGTGCCGATGTCGCGATAGATCCACTCGGGAACGGCGCCGGCGGTGGCCGACCACCCCAGGTGGTTCAGGACCCGGGCCTCCACCTCCCGCACCCCCTGGTAGCCGTGGGAGAGCATCCCCTCGGTCCACCGGGGATTGAGGGTCCGGGTCCGGGCCTCCAGCTCGATCTGCTCCTCCAGGGTCCGGACCTTCCCCTCGCCCCGGGTCTCGTCGCCGATGTAAGCGGGGATGGCGGCGGGAGGTGCCGCCCCGCCTTCGGTGCCGCCCTCGGAGCCGGCCTCGAGACGACCCGCCCGCACCGCCTCGCTCCGGGCGGCCCGGGTGAGCCCTCCCAGGGAGTCGAAGTACTGGTCCAGGTCCGAGACCCCGGTCTCCACCGACTCCAGGTTCTGGTAGGTGAGCTCCACCCCGGCCAGGACCCCGCGGAAGAGCTCCCGCGCCTCCCGGGCCCGGCCATCGCGGCCGTACCCGAATCCCTTCCTCCCCACGAAGCCCTCTCCGAGCTCGGCATCGTCCCCCCAGGTGCTCCCCTCCACCATCTGGTTGACCTGGGCACCGTAGGCCCCGTCGTCGTTGGAGAAGACCCGGAGAGCGGCCTCGTCCAGGGAGACCCCGGTGGCCTCGGCATGGGCCAGGGCATGGGCCCGCACCGGGTTTGCCTCCAGGGGTTCGTCGGCGGTGGCGGCGAGCCAGGCCGCCTCGGCGAGAAGGCGGAGCTGGAGGGGGAGGAGATCGCGGAAGATCCCCGACACCGTCATGACCACATCCACCCGGGGGCGTCCGAGTTCTTCCAGGGGAATGAGGTCGGCCCCGGCCAGGCGGCCGTATCCGTCGAAGCGGGGGCGGGCCCCCAGAAGGGCCAGCGCCTGGGCCACCGGGGCGCCTTCCCGCTTGAGGGTGTCCGTTCCCCACAGAACGAGCCCTACCCGCCGGGGCGTCCCCTTCCCCTCGGCCCGATGCCGCTCCAGGATCCGCTCCGCCTGCCGGGCTCCCTCGCGGAAGGCCCAGGCGGTGGGCATGCGCCACGGATCGAAGGCGGTGAGGTTTCGCCCGGTGGGGAGGAGGTCGGGGGTGCGGAGGAGGTCGCCGGCAGGGGCGGGGGGGAGGAAGCGCCCATCGAGGGCGCGGAGAATCCCCGCCGGCTCCCCCTGCTCCAGGAGGCGTGCCTCCAGATCGGCTCGGGCCGCGGGGTCCGGCTCCCTTCCCAGGGCCGCCTCCACCAGCTCCGCCCGCTCCTCGGGGGGAGGAATTCGCCCCATCACGTGGAGGCCGTGGGGAATGAGGGACTGCTCCAGCTCCACCAGGCGCAGGTGGAGGGCCTCGACCCACCCCTCGCCCTCGGGCTCGGGAAGGACGAGCTCGAGCTCGGAAGCCAGGGCCTGGGCGGCCGCCACTCCGTCGGTTCGCTCGGCCACCACCGCCGGGTCGCTGCCCGGAGGGAGAGCCCGGAGGCGGTCCACCGTTCCCCGGAGGTCCAGAAGCCCCCGGTAGAGTCCGGCCTTCAGAAGGGGCGGGGTGAGGTGGCTCACCGTGACCGCTCCACCCCGCCGCTTCGCCATGGTCCCCTCCGAGGGGTTGTTCGCGGCGTAGAGGTAGGTGAGGGGGGTCGTGCCCAGGATCCGCTCGGGCCAGCAGCTCCGGGAGAGCCCCACCTGCTTTCCGGGCATGAACTCCACGGCACCATGCGTCCCGAAGTGGAGGAGGACGTGGGCGCCGAAGTCCTCCCGCATCCAGCGGTAGAAGGCGGAGAAGGCATGGGTCGGAGCGAAGCCGCCCTCGAAGAGGAGGCGCATGGGATCGCCCTCCCACCCGAAGGGGGGCTGAACCCCCACGAAGACCTTTCCGAAGCGGAAGCCCTGCACGAGGAGGGCCTCTCCATCGGTGAGGCTCCGCCCCGGTGCCGCACCCCACACCGCCTCGATCTCGCCCAGGAAGGGCTCCCGGGCCACATGATCCGCCACCGGGATCCGGGCATGCACGTGGGCCGGAGTGCCGAAGCGCTCCCGGTTCCCCCCCAGGAGGGTGGCCCGAAGGGCGTCGGCATCGTCCGGGAGGGGTCCGGTGTCATACCCGGCCTGCTGGAGTTCCCGCAGGGTCCGGTGGAGGGAGGCCCAGACATCGAGGTAGGCCGCCGTCCCCACATTTCCGGCGTTCGGGGGGAAGTTGAAGAGGACCACCCCCACCCGCCGCTCCCCCCGGGGCGTCTCCCGGAGCCGGATCCACCCGGCCACCCGGTCCGCCGCCGCCTCCACTTCCTCCACGAGGGGCTCCATGGCCCCGTCTCCCCCCTCCCGCTTCCGCCCGGCGAAGACGGTGGGCGCGATGGCCCCGTCTAGCTCGGGAAGGGCCACATTGAGGGCCGCCTGCAGGGGAACGAGCCCCCGGGGGTCCTCCGCCCACCCCTCCGCCGTCTGGAACTCCAGGGGCTGGAGGACGAGGTAGGGCACATCGAGCCGCTCCAGGAGGGCAATGGCCCGGGGCGCATCCGAATAGGCCGGCCCCCCCACGAGGGAGAAGCCGGTGAGGGAGACGAGGGCCTCGATCCGCACCCCCTCCTCCCCTTCGAGAAACCAGCGTTCCACCACGGGGGCGTTGTCGAGCCCTGCGGCGAAACCGGCCACCACCCGAAGCCCCCGGGCCTCCAGCGCCCGGATCACGGCATCGTAGTGCGCGGTGTTCCCGGCCAGGAGGTAGGAGCGCATGAGGAGAACCCCCACCACGGGAGCCCCGTCGCCTCCCGACCCTTGCCCGAGGCGCGGCGTGCGACCCGACCCGAAGCCCCCCTCGAAGTCTCCCCCGAAGCCCGGCAGCTCGGCCACCCGCTCGGTGAGTCCCATGCCCGGAAGATCCGGGTGGTAGAGGCCGCTCTCGGGGTATTCCCGGGGCGCCTGCGCCCCACCCCCGCCGGCGAGGGCGGCCCCCACCTCCGGGTTCCCCTCTCCCCCATAGCGGGCGAGAAGGAAGCGGATCATGGCGTCCAGGTTCTCTTCCGAGCCCGAGAGCCAGTACTGGAGGGCCAGGAACCAGGCCCTCGCATCCTGGGCCTTTCCGGGCACGAAGCGCAGGATCTGCGGGATCCGGCGAAGCATGCGGAGCTGGCGCCGCCCGGCGTCACCTGGCTTCGCTCCCCCGCCTGCGCCTCCCTTTCCGCTCCCCCGAAGCTTCCGGAGAAGACCCTGCATCCATCCGCCCCCGTCCCCCTCGCTCTCCCCGTCACCCCCCATCCGGAAGCCGCCCATGCGGGTGAGGCGGGTCACCGGGCCCTCCGAGAGGAGACAGACCAGGGCGCGATAGTCCTCCCGCCGGGCCCTCAGAACCGGGAGAATCACCTGCGACATGCTCGGCATGAAGATCTGCGTGACCACCACGAGGTCGGCCCGCTCCAGCGCCTTCTGCACCCGACCGGCCGCCCCTTCGTCTCCCTCCCAGTCGGCGGCCACATGCATCTCGAGGTGGAGCCCGGGCACCTCCCGCTCCAGCCGGTCCCGCACCCGGGCAAAGGCGCCGGAGAGGTGGTGGTCGAGGGTCACGAGAACGAAGCGCATGGCGACCTCAGCGGCTCCCGAAGTGGGCCTTGGCATCGTAGAGCGTCTCCAGGGTGATCGTGGCCACCCCCTGCTCTGCCGCCCACTGTTCGGTGTTGCGCCGGGCCTTCCCCCGCACGAAGAAGGGGATCTTCCGGAGCTCGGCTTCTGCCTCCGCATTCCAGGTGGGAGAGGCCCCCGCCCGGGTGGGACCGGCGGAGCGGGTCTCTTCGGGCGCTGCGGAACCGGCGGGAGCGAGGGCCCCGTCTTGCTCCGCAGGGGCCGCCCGGCCGGGGGATCCGTTGGTGCCCGCATGCGTGTTCGCCCGCATGCCCGCCCGCATGCCCGGATGCGAGTCCCCCCCGGCGCCGGTCCCGGCCGAGGGGTCGGACGCAGCGGCGGGAGACGAATGCGGGGACGCGCCGGAAGGCGGGTGGGAAGTCGCGCCGGCAGACGGGTGCGGTGTCGCGCCGGGAGGCGGGTGGGGGGCCGCGGCGTGAAGGTGGGAGGGCCCCCGGTCGTTCGCGAACTCGAAGTCGTCCTGGAACATCCCCAGGAGGTGCTCCTCGAGCCCCATCATGAGGGGGTGGATCCAGGTATCGAAGAGGACGTTCGCCCCCTCGGGGCCCATCTGGGGCGAATACCGGGCAGGGAAGTCCTGCACGTGCACCGGGGCCGAGATCACGGCGCAGAAGAGCCCCAGTCGCTTGGCGATGTGGCGCTCCATCTGGGTGCCCAGAACGAGTTCCGGGGCCGCCTCCCGAAGGGCGTCTTCCACCTCCAGGTAGTCGTCTGTAATCAGGGGCTCCACCCCGTGGCTCTTCGCCGCCGCCCGGATCTCCCGGGCGAACTCCCGGTTGTAGCAGCCGAGCCCCACCACCTCGAACCCCATCTCCTCGCGGGCCACCCGGGCGGCCGCCACGGCATGGGTGGCGTCGCCGAAGATGAAGACCCGCTTTCCGGTGAGGTAGGTGGAATCCACCGACCCGGACCACCAGGGCATCCGGCTCGGGAGACGGGCCTCCACCGTGCGAAGCGCCTCCTCCCCGTCGAGGCCGGCCACCTGGGCCACCTCCCGGACGAAGTCGCGGGTGGCCCCCACTCCGATGGGCACGGTGCGGACCACGGGCTGGCGGAAGGTGCGGGCCAGCCAGGTGGCGGCCTGCCCGCCCGTCTCGGGATAGAGGAGGACGTGGAAGTCCACCTCCCCCAGGCGGGCCAGATCCTCGGGGCCGGCGCCCAGCGGCGCGGTGATGGCCACCTCGATTCCCAGGGCATCGAGGAGGCGAGTGACCTCGGTCACATCGTCCCGGTTCCGGAATCCCAGCGCCGTGGGGCCGAGGAGGGCGCAGGTGGGGCGGCGCCCGGCCTCCCGGGCCCGCTCGGCCACGGGTGCCCGCTCTGTCCCCGGGGGAGGGGCGTGGGGGAGGGCCAGGGCACGCACGAGCTGGTAGAAGGTCTCGGCCGCACCCCAGTGCTCCTTCCGCTGGTAGGAGGGGAGCTCCAGGGGTACCACCGGGATCGGGAGACCCAGCGTTTCGGCGAGCCCCCCGGGGTCGTCCTGGATGAGCTCCGCCGTGCACGACGCCCCCACGAGAAGGGCGCCGGGGCGAAAGCGCTCGTACGCATCCCGGACCGCCTCCTTCACCATCCCCGCCGTGTCGCCCCCCAGGTCCTGGGCCTGGAAGGTGGTGTAGGTCACGGGAGGCCGGTGATTCCGCCGCTCGATCATGGTGAAGAGGAGATCGGCGTAGGTGTCGCCCTGGGGTGCGTGAAGAACGTAGTGGACGTCGCGCATCCCGGTGGCCACCCGCATGGCCCCTACATGGGGGGGGCCCTCGTAGGTCCAGATCGTGAGCTTCATGGCACCACCCCGGGGGCGTGAGGCGCCGGGGCATCTTCGACCACCCCGGTGGCGATCCCGGTGTCCACCCCGGTCTCCATCCCGGTCACCATCCCGGCGAGGGCGGCCCTCCGCCGGAGGGGGCGAGCGAAGAGCTCGGCCAGGTCCGCCGCCTGCTCGAAGCCATGAATGGGCGAGAAGACGAGCTCGATGGCCCACTTCGTGGGAAGCCCTTCCGCCTCCAGGGGGTTGGCCAGCCCGAGCCCGCACACGGTGAGGTCGGGGCGCGCCGCGCGGCACCGGTCGAGCTGGAGGTCCACGTCCTGCCCCTCGCTCAGGATGAAGCCCTCGTCCAGGAATTCCCCTTCCAGGAGCCCCAGCTCCCGGTCCATGTGGGCCCGATGCAGGTAGGGCATGCCCACTTCCACGGGGATCATTCCCAGCTCCCGGTGAAGGAAGCGCGCCAGGGGGAGTTCGAGCTGGGAGTCGGGAAAGAAGAAGATCCGACGCCCTTCGAGGACCGGGCGATGGCGCTCCAGCGCCACCCTGGCCCGCTCCCGGGCCGAGGCCGTGGCCTCGAGGAGGGCCCCGTCGGGAAGGCCGAAGGCGCGGGTGGCGGCGAGGAGGAAGCCCAGGGTGCCCTCGACCCCCAGGGGGAAGGGAGCGTCCAGGCGGCGGGCCCCGCGCTTCTCCAGCGCGTGCATCGTCTCGTTCACCCAGGGCTGGGCCAGGAGGACCCGGGTCCCGGGTCCCACGGCCGGAAGCTCGGCGCTCTGCCGCGGGGGGAAGAAATCCACCGCCTCGATCCCCACCCCGGCCAGGGTCCGCCGCAACTGATCCTCCACGATGTCGGCCAGCGTCCCCACCACGAGAAGGGAGGGGGGTGCATCCTCCGGCGCCGGGGGCATGCGGGGGACGAGAGCCTCCAGGCAGGTGTCCTCCCCCTGGGTGAAGGTCGTCTCGATTCCGGAGCCCGAGTACGCAAGGACCCGGCAGTCCGGGGCATGGATCCCGTGAAGCCGCTCGGCGGCCCTGGAAAGGTCGAGCTTGATGACCTCGGAGGGGCACGACCCCACGAGGAAGAGGGTCCGGATCTCCGGGCGGCGGGAGAGGAGGCGGTTCACCACCCGGTCCAGTTCCTCGTGCACGTCGGCCATCCCCGCCAGGTCGCGCTCGTCGATGATGGCGGTGCCGAAGCGGGGCTCGGCGAAGATCATGACCCCCGCCGCCGACTGCATGAGGTGCGCGCAGGTGCGCGAGCCCACGATGAGGAAGAAGGCATCCTGCATCTTCCGGTGGAGCCAGATGATCCCGGTGAGGCCGCAGAAGACCTCGCGCTGCCCCCGCTCCTTGAGAACGGGAAGGTCCCGGCACCCGGTGGACCCGGTGGGGACCTGGGGGAGCGTGGTCATGCCGGCACCCTCCCCGCGTCCGTCGACGCCGGCCCGGAGCGCGGGTCCCCTTCGCCGGCAGCGCGCCGGCCGGCGGCTTCCTGAAGCCGGGCGGCCCGGAGCTTGAGCACGAACTGGACGGCGTTCACCGCATAGGCGGCATAGGCGACCAGGGCGAGCCAGGCCAGGGGAGCCGCACCCAGCAACCCTCCGAAGAGACCCACCAGGTAGGCGGTGTGGAGGGCGATCACCCCCATGCTCACCACATCCTCCCAGAAGAAGGGGCCGGCGAAGAGCCACTTCCCGAAGACCTCCCGCTCCCAGATCGAACCGGTGATCATGATGAGGTAGAGGAGGGCGGTCTTCACCACCACCGAGACCTCGGCCCACCCCTGGAGTTCGCCGGTGCGGAGGAACCAGACCAGGAGGGCCGCGCTCCCCAGCATGACGACGAACTGGAGTGGCGCGAGCACGCCCTGCACGAGCGTCCATGGAGAGGCGTCGCGCCGCACCCGCTCTTCGGGGGTGTAGAGGCCCCCGTTCCGGCGGTCATGGGGTTCGGCCATGGGTCAGGCGGACTCCGGTGCTGGAGGAGGAGGCGGGAGCGCGCCGGGTGGAGCGGCGGACGGACCCCGGGGAGGATGGCGGCAACATACGGGCGGGCGACGCGAGCTGTCAAGAAATATTGACGTCCAGCTTCCGAGACATTATTGAGGGGGGAGAACCCGCCAGAGGTCGACCCGCTGCGCCGCGACGCTTTCGGGCCTCTTCCGGCCCCGTTCCCTTCCTCACCGGGAGCCGCCATGCAGCAACAGACCCTCTCCCAGCCCCCCCTTTCCCTCTCCTTTCCCCGTGGGTTGTCCTCCCCCAGAAACGTGCGTAGCTTCCCGGTTGAGCGTTTAGGGACACCTTTCGTGCGCCGCTCCCCTTCTCCCGAGTCCGGGGAGATGGACCCTGCCGAGGTTCAGCGTCTCGTCACGGTACTGGGGGGCTTCGACGAATCGGCCTTGGACACCTACATCTCGGCCACGATGCGGCGAGGCCTGGGCCCGGCCCGCATCCTGGTCGACCTGGTGGCGCCCGCCGCGCGACAGATCGGGGAGGCATGGGAAGAGGATCGATGGGATTTCGTCGACGTGACCCTGGCATCGGGGCGCCTGGCCCGGATCGTCCGGCAGCTGGGACCCGCGCTGGTCCGGTCCGGCTCCGCAGCCGAAGCGGGCGAGGTGGCCGGCTCTCCTCCCCTCATGCTTCTCACGGTTCCTGCGGGGCAGGGACACACCCTCGGTCTTCTCATGGTGGCCGAGTTCCTTCATGCGGACCGCTGGGCCGTCGCCCTCGGGGCCCCCTTCGAACAGGGGACGAGCAGCGACTTCGTGGCATCCCGCTTCACGCACACGGTGGGGATCTCCCTCTCCGACACCGAACGTTTCGAGCCTGTGCGAGAGGAGATCCGGCGGCTCCGGCGCCGGTCTCGAAATCCGACCCTGAGCGTCCTTGTGGGCGGACCGGCCCTGGCCCTTCGCCCCGAGCTCGTGGAGCTGGTGGAGGCCGATGCCGGCACCTCCGACGCTCGTCTCGTGCCCGAATTGGCGCGATCCCTTCTCTGAGTCGACACCCGGACGGGTCCTGCGCTCCCCTGCGCCCCTCGGACACCGTCGCTGCCGACGCCGCCTCCGGGTCTGGTACCACGTGAGCGGGTTACCCACCACACCGACGGCCGCCCTGACCGGCACCAGTACACCCGTGCTGGACCGGGTCGTGCGGGCGTCCTCGGACCTGGTCCTCCGCGTCGACGGAGAGGGGGTGCTGGTAGAGAGCTGGCGAGACCCGGCCCGGATGGAAGAGGACCTTCAGGGCTGGGTGGGACGTCCGTGGGGCGAAACCGTCCTCGCGGAGACGCGCGGGAAGCTCACCGCCCTTCTGGAGGAGGCCCGCTCGGAAGGGGTCTCCCGGGCCCGCCAGCTGAACCAGCGCTTTCCGGGGGGAACCGAGCTTCCCGTGGCCTGCACGGCCGTGCTTCTGGAGGAAGATCGCGGGTTCCTGATCCTGGGCCGAAACCTCCGGGCACTCTCCGACCTCCAGCGTCGCCTCGTGGAGGCCCAGCAGGCGCTGGAGCGGGACTACTGGCGTCTGCGTCAGATGGAGACCCGCTACCGGCTCCTCTTCCAGCGGGCCGTGGAAGCCCTCCTCGTGGTCGATGCTGCCTCCCTTCGCATCCTCGATGCGAATCGGGCGGCGGGGCAGGCCTTCGGGGTCGCGCCCCGGAAGCTCATCGGGAGGGCCTTCCCCCAGGACCTCGTCCTGGATGACACCTTCATGGACGCGGTCCGTGGCCACCTGGTGGGAGTCCGGGACCGGGGGCGGGCCGAGACGGTGACGCTGCAGCTGGAGGGGAGCCGCTCCTGGCGCCTCGAGGCCACCGCGATCCGCGAGGAACGCGACGGAATCCTCCTCGTGCACCTGCAGGAGATGGATGGGGCCGCCTCCCCTTCGAGCCCTCCCCTGCGAGAGGGGCTCGACGCTTCCGTCCTCCTGGAGGAGGGCCCCGACGCCTTCGTGGTCGTGGACCACAACGCTCGCGTCCTCCTTGCGAACCGGGGGTTCCGAACGCTGGTCCAGGTCCCGGCCCAGGAGGAGGTCCTGGGGCAGAGCCTTGGGCGATGGCTCGGTCGGCCGGGGGCCGATGTGACGGTGCTCCTCACCAATCTGGACAAGTTCGGCGAGGTCCGCCTCTTCCCCACCACCCTCCATTCAGCCCTGGACCTCGAGTCGGAGGTCGAGCTCTCGGCCACTCCGATCGAGGGGTCCGATCCCCCCGCCATCGGGATCACCCTTCGCAACGTGAGCCGGAGGATCTGGACCGAAGGGACGGTGGTGGCCCACCGGGAGCTCTCACGGGCGGTGGAACAGCTTACCGACCAGGTGGGGAAGGTTTCCCTCAAGCAGCTCGTCCAGGACACGGTGGGGCTCGTGGAAGCCCACTTCATTGAGTCGGCCCTGAAGCTCACCGACGGAAACCGGACTGCCGCGGCGGAGATCCTCGGGGTGAGCCGGCAGTCCCTCTACACGAAGCTCCGCCGCTACGACGTGGACGCTCCGGAAGCGGGGTAGGGAGCAGGGAGGCCGGGGCCCGGGCGCGAATGCCGCCCGGAGCCGGGCACGATCAGCGGCAGGGAGGAGGGGCGTTTCCCTCCGGAACGGGGGCACTCCGAAACGCGGGACTGGCGCAAACGGGGTTGCCCCCATCATGTTGTGGTCAAGTGTCCACTTTACTTGACGCCTATGCACGTCCACTCGCAATTACAGCCCGGGGATGCCCAGGTCTCGATGGCCTCGGACCGGCGCGCTCCCCAGCCCGGGGCGGTGCTGGAACTCTTCAAGCCCGTCACCTGGTTCCCCCCCATGTGGGCCTTCCTCTGTGGCGCCGTTTCCTCGGGCGCCACCGGGGCGGAACGGTGGCCCGTGGTCCTCCTCGGAGTGGCCGTGGCAGGCCCCCTGGTCTGCGCCACGAGCCAGGCCGTGAACGACTGGTTCGACCGACATGTGGACGCCATCAATGAACCCCATCGACCCATCCCCTCGGGCCGGATTCCCGGACGCTGGGGGCTGGGGATCGCCGTGGCATGGACCGGCGTTTCCATCGGGGCCGGGTGGTTCCTCGGCACCTGGGGCTTCGTGGCCACCCTCGTGGCCCTCCTCCTGGCCTGGGGGTACTCGGCCCCCCCTCTCCGCTTCAAGGAGAACGGGTGGATCGGGAATCTCTCGGTGGGGATCTCGTACGAGGGACTGGCCTGGGTCACGGGGGCAGCGGTGCTTCTCGGGGGCGCGCTCCCTCCCCTCCCCGTCCTCGTGGTGGCGCTCCTGTACTCGCTGGGCGCCCACGGGATCATGACCCTCAACGATTTCAAGTCCATGGAGGGCGACCGGGCCATGGGGATCCGCTCCCTCCCGGCCTCCCTGGGGGCCGAACGGGCCGCTCAGGTGGCGGCGGGGATCATGGCAGGGGCCCAGCTCCTGGTCATCGCCGTCCTCCTGGCCTGGGGGCTCGGCAGCTTCGCCCTGGGGGTCGCCGCCCTCCTCCTGGTCCAGCTCCCCATGCTCCGGCGCTTCCTCCAGGCCCCCCGGGAGCGGGCCCTCTGGTACTCGGGGTTCGGGGTTCCCCTCTTCGTGTCGGGAATGATGATCTCCGCCTCCGGGCTTCGTGCCCTGGGAGGAGGGTGAGGCCATGACGACCCCGGGCGCTTCCCTCGGATGGCTCTCCATTGCCCGCCTGGCCCTCGTCCAGGTGGCCATCGGGTCGGTCATGGTGCTCATGACCTCGACCCTGAACCGGGTCATGGTGGTGGAGCTCGGGCTCGCCGCCTCCATTCCGGGGGCCCTCGTGGCGCTCCACTTCGCCGTGCAGCTTCTCCGGCCCCGCATGGGCTTCCGGTCCGATGCCGCCGGTCGCCGGATTCCCTGGATGATCGGAGGGATGGCCCTCGTTGCCCTCTCCGCCTTCGGGGCCGCCGGGGCCACCGCGCTCATGGCCCATGACCCCCGGCTGGGGATTGCCGCGGCGGTGGGGGCCTTCCTTCTCCTGGGGCTCGGGATCAGCGCCGCCTCCACCCCCCTCCTGGCCTACCTGGCCGAGCGGGTGGAGGAACACCGGATGGCCGGGGCGGCGGCCCTCTTCTGGATCCTCATGATCGCCGGGATGATCCTCACTGCCGGGGTGGCGGGGACCCTCCTCGACCCCTTCTCCATGGAGCGCCTCCTGGCCGTCACGGCCGGGGTGTGCGGTGTGGCCTTCCTTGCTGCCCTCGTGGGCGTCTGGGGCCGTCGGGACGGGGTGGTGGTGAATGCCTTTCGCGGAGTCTCCGGAGCCGGAGGCGCGAGCGGGGCCAGGGCCTCCTTCCAGGAAACCTTCGCCGCCATGTGGTCCGATCCCCAGTCCCGCCGCTTCGCCGTCTTCGTCTTCGTCTCCATGCTGGCCTACTCGGCCCAGGAGATCATTCTCGAGCCCTTCGCGGGGGCGGTTTTCGGGATGACCCCGGGCGAGAGCACCCGGGTGGCCGGGATGCAGCATGGCGGGGCCCTCCTGGGAATGCTCCTGGGGGCGGTGGGCGCCTCCCGTTTCGGGACCCTCCCCCGCTGGGCCGCCGCCGGGTGCGTGGGATCGGCCCTGGCCCTTCTCGCCCTGGCCGCCATGCCGGCCCTGGGTTCGGTGGCAGGGGTCAAGATCTCCGTGTTCTCCCTCGGGGTGGCCAACGGGGTCTTCGCCGTTGCCGCCATTGGGGCCATGATGGGGCTCACGGTGAAGGGGAAGGCCGGGGGTGCCGGGCTCCGCATGGGCTTCTGGGGCGCGGCGCAGGCCATGGCCTACGGGGCCGGCGGATTCCTCGGGGCGGCCCTCTCCGATCTGGCCCGCGCCTTCCTCGGGAGTCCCTCGGCCGGGTATGTCCTCGTCTTCCTCCTGGAAGCGGTTCTCTTCGTGATTGCGGCCCGGATCGTTCTCGGGATCACGGCGGCGGAGCGGGTCCGCGGCTTCCGCCCCATTCGCCAGGGCCTGGCCCTCTCGGAGCCGGCATGAGCCCCCTCGCCCTTCCCATGGTGGACCCGGCGCAGCCGGACCGCGCCCTGGCCGCGGGCACGCCCCTTCCGCGCGCCTCCTCCGACCTCCCCCATCTTCCGGGCCACCCGTCGGTCCTCCTCCCCACCCCGGGCCCGGCCCGCTCTCGCGACCTCTGCACCGACTGCGGGGTCTCGCGCTCCTCCGATCCGTCGCGGTGCGGGATCGCCTGCCAGTTCATCCACCCCCGGTATCCGGCCCTGGAGCGCCAGGTCCATGGCCGAACGCGCTCCGATGACCGGCCCGACGAGCGCTTCTTCGGGCCCCACCGTCGCATCCTCCGAGGCTCCCTCGTCCCCTCCCGCGCCGGAGAAGGGGCCCAGTGGACCGGGATCACCACCCGCATCGGGGAGCGCCTCCTCGAAACGGGAGCCGTGGATGCGGTCCTTGCCGTGGCCCCCCATCCGGACGACCGCTGGCGCCCGGTCCCCGTGCTCGTGACCCGCCCCGAGGGGATGGCTGCCTGCCGGGGCATGCGCATGGGGTACGCCCCCCTCCTCTCCCTTCTGGAGCCGGCGGCGGCCCTGGGCCTCCGGCGCCTGGCGGTGATCGGAATCCCCTGCCAGGTCCACGCCCTTCGGGCGCTGGAGGAAACGCTGGGGCTCGAGCGCCTCTACGTGGTCGGGATCCCCTGCTCCGACAACACCACCACGGAGCACTTCCACGACTTTCTGGGCCTCCTGGACGACGACCCGGACGGGGTCACCTACCTGGAGTTCCGGGCCGACTACCGGGTGGAGGTCCGACGGGAGGACGGTTCGATGCGGCAGATCCCCTTCCTGGACCTCCCCATTTCCGAGCTCCCCGACGATTTCTTCCCTCTCACCTGCCGGAGCTGCGTCGACTACACGAACACGCTGGCCGATCTCACGGTGGGCTACATGGGAGGGTCGGGGGAGCAGTGGCTCCTGGTCCGGAACCACCGGGGGGAGGAACTCGTGGCCCTCCTGGGCGAGGAGCTCCGGAGCAGCGCACCCGAGAGCCGGGGCGACCGGACCCGCGCCGTGCGGGGCTTCCTCTCGAATCTTTCCCGGGCCTCCGGCGGCCTCCCCCTCCGCCGCACCCCCCGCGCCCTTCGTCCTCTCGTGAACTGGCTCATGCCCCGGGTGGGTCCCCGCGGGCTCGAGTTCGCCCGGGCCCGGGTGGAGATGAAGGCGCTCGAGACCGTTCTCCACCTTCGGCGCCACCGCCCCCGGCGGATGCGTCGGATGATCCCCCCGCATGTCTGGGCCCTGGCGGCGCGCTACGGCCTCACCCCCGAACCCTCGGAGGTTCCCTGATGGATGCGTACGACGTGGTCGTGGTCGGCGGAGGCCCCGCCGGTGCCACGGCCGCCGCCGATCTGGCGGAAAAGGGGCTGGACGTTCTCCTCCTCGACCGGCAGGGCCGAACGAAACCCTGCGGAGGGGCCGTCCCCCCCCGCCTCCTCGAGGAGTTCGATGTACCCGAGGAAATGCTGGTGGCCCGCATCGACACGGCCCGCATCCTCTCGCCCACGGGGCGCAAGGTGGACATCCCGGTGGGCGACGGCTTCGTGGGCATGGTGGACCGGGGCCCGTTCGACGAGTGGCTCCGGACCCGGGCCGAGACCCGCGGCGCCCATCGCGTTCGCGGGAACTTCAAGGGGGTGGAGGACGCGGGAACGGGCCGGCCCGTGGTGACCTACACCGCCGACGGCTCCCGCTCCGGCGCCGAGCGCAGGGTGCGGGCCCGCCTCGTGGTGGGGGCCGACGGGGCCCTCTCGCAGGTGGCCCGGCAAGCCGTGCCAGGCGCCCACAAGGCCCGGCACGTCTTCGCCTACCACGAGATCGTCCGCTCGCCCGAGGCGGCCTCCGAGGTCTTCGGCCCCGCCCGGTGTGACGTCTACTACGACGGGCAGTACTCCCCCGACTTCTACTCCTGGATCTTCCCCCACGGCGAGACGACGAGCATCGGCACGGGCACGGAGATCCGGGGCTTCGACATGCGCGGCGCCATCCGGACGCTCCGGGAACGCACCGGGCTCGATGGGCTGGAAACCCTCCGCACCGAGGGGGCGCCCATCCCCCTGCGCCCGCTCCCCCGCTGGGAGAACGGCCGCGACGTGATCCTGGCCGGCGATGCCGCCGGGGTCGTGGCCCCCTCCTCCGGCGAGGGCATCTTCTACGCCATGACGGGGGGCCGGGTGGCCGCCGACGCCGCCCACGAAGCCCTGGCCACGGGGAAGCCCCGGGCCCTGGCCCGGGCCCGGCGTCGCTTTCTCCGCACGCACGGCATGGTGTTCCGCGTTCTGGGGATCATGCAGGACTTCTGGTACACCACCGACGACCGGCGGGAGCGGTTCGTGGCCATCTGTCGCGATCGGGATGTCCAGGAGCTGACCTTCGAGGGCTACATGCAGAAGGAGCTCGTGAAGGCGCGCCCCATGGCCCACGCCCGGATCTTCTTCAAGAACCTGGGCCACCTCACCGGACTGGTGTCCCCATGATCGATCCCCGGGTCGTCCCTCTCCGCCCCGCTCGACCCCGCACGGGCACGCCGGGTCCTCGTGCCTTCGGCCTGACTCCGGACCAGGCCTTCGCGGCCCGGACCCTCCCCGCCTTCGAGGAGGCGCTGGCCGCGGCCGTGGCGCTCCCTCCGGGACTCCCCACCCCGCTGGCCGAGGCCGTACGGGACGCCGTGGGGGTGGGGCGGGCACCGGGTTCGCGCTGGCGGCCCCTCCTTACCCTGGCGGCGGCCCGGGCCGTGGGAGGCGCCGAAGGCCCGGCCATCCCGGCGGCGGTGGCGGTGGAGCTGACCCATGCCGCCTCCCTCGTCCTGGACGACCTCCCCTGCATGGATGACTCCCCAGAGCGGCGGGGGATCCCGGCCACGCACCGCTCGGTGGGCGCCGGCGGGGCGATCCTCGTGGCCCTCGCCCTCCTGGGACGGGCCGCCGAACTCCTGGCCGCCATGCCGGAAGGGGCTCCGCTTGCGGCCCGCTGGGGCGAGGCCTTCGGAATCCTCGGGATGTCAGGGGGGCAGGCCGTGGACCTGGTGGGTACCTTCACCCTGGGCGGTGCCCCTCGACGCCTCCACCGAAAGAAGACCACGGCCCTCTCGGCCCTGGCCATGGAGGGAGGGGCCCGGGCCGGGGGCGCCACCCCCGCGGCGCGCGATGCCCTGATCCGCTTCGGGAACCACATGGGGTGGGCCTACCAGCTCGCCGACGATGCCGAAGACTGGCGGGAGGACGGCCGCCTGGGGAGCCCGGCCGTGACGCCGGGAACCGAGGCCATGCCAGGGGATCGCGCCCGCCTGGCCTCTCGCCGGTACCTGCGTCGAGCCCTGCGCCACCTGACCTCGGCCCCGGGGCTCGACCCACGGGGGCAGGAGGTCCTGGAAGCCCTGGCACTGCGGGCGGTGGGGTTCCCCGGAGCGAAGGAGGCCCGCCGATGGGGATGAAGCGAACCTTCGAAGGAGCCATGGAATCGATGGATGTACGGTCGGAATCGGAACGGACGCCCGCAGTGGCACCGGGTTCGGGACCGGGGCCCGAGGCTCTCTTCTCGCTGGGAATCGACTTTCGCACGGCGCGCGTGGACGTACGGGAGCGATGGGCGCTCGGCGATGAGGCGGCGCGCATCCTCTCGGGGCGCGCGCTGGCCTTCCTCGACGAGTTCGTCATGCTCCGCACCTGCAACCGGGTGGAGCTCCTGGCCTGGTCTTCGGATCCTGGTCGACACCCCCGGGAGCTGGCCGAAGCCTGGGCCCGAACCGTGGGCGCCGATGCCCACCCCGACCCTCACCCCCTCCACCTTCGGCGGGGCCGGATGGCCGTCCGTCACCTTCTGCGCGTGGCCGGGGGACTCGAGTCCCAGATCCTGGGAGACATCCACATTCTCGGACAGGTCCGCCGCGGCTACCGGGACGCCCGGGACGGTGCCATGGTGGGGACCCACCTTCACCGCCTCTTCGATGCCGCCATCCGGGGCGGAAAGCGGATCCGCCGCGAGACCAGCCTCATGGCCGCCCACCGTTCGGTGGGATCGGAAGCCGCCCGCCACCTCCTGGAGCAGCTTCCCGCGGGTGCCCCACGGCGCATCCTCGTTCTCGGTGCGGGAAAGGTCGGGAGCCACGCCGCTCGGGCCCTGGCATCCCGGACGGGGGTGGAGGTGGTCCTCCTGAACCGGACCGCCCACCGGGCCGTGGAGCTGGCTGCCGAGTGGGGCGGGGATGCCGGGGGACTGGATCGTCTCTCTCCCGAGCTCGCCCGGGCCTCGGGTCTCCTCGTGGCCACCGGTGCCTCCCGGGCATGGATCGACCGGGATGTGCTGGCTTCCCTCCCCCCGGGACGGCGCTTTCCGGTGGTAGACCTCTCCATGCCACGCAATGTGGACCCCACCGTCGGCCTCCTTTCCGGGGTCCTCCTCTCGGATCTGGACGATGTGCATCCCGAAACGGCGGCCGTCGAGGCCGCCCGCCAGGATGCCCTTCCGCAGGCCGAGGCCATTCTCGACGAAGAGGCCCGGGCCTTCGAGGAGTGGGTGGCCGCGGCCGACGCACGCCAGGCCCTCCGGCCCCTTCAGGAGTGGGTCGTGGAGATCTGCCGGCGCGAGGTGGGCTTCGTGGCCGGGGGCGACGACGAGCTGGCGGAGCGGGCCGCCCGGCGCATCGCGGCCCGGGTGCTCTCCCGCCCCATGATGGCCCTCCGAAGCCTCCGCGAGGAGGGGGACGAGGGAGCCCTCCCCTCCGATCCCGCCTTCACACGGGCCCTGGCCCATCTCTTTTCCGACCCTGCCGCCGCGTCTCCCACCTCCCCGCACGGAGCTTCGTGACATGTCCTCCCACGCCCCCTCTCCCGACACCCTTCCCGGAGTCCGCGGCTCCGCCGGCATCCTCCCGGACCGGTTCGTCCCCGCGGCACTGCCCACCCCCGAGCCCCTTCGGCCCCGGGTGGGACGGTGGATGCAGCTCCTCCAGGAGGACCTGACGCACTTCTTCCAGGACCGGGACGGGGGTGGCCGCTTCCAGGAGGATGCCTGGCTCCGGCCGGGAGGCGGCGGCGGTGTGTCCCGCGTCCTGACCGACGGAATGACCTTCGAGAAGGTGGGGGTGAACCGGTTCGCCGGGGGAGGGGCCATTCCGGCGG
The DNA here is from genome assembly GCA_050485885.1 of Gemmatimonadales bacterium. GTDB lineage: Bacteria > Gemmatimonadota > Gemmatimonadetes > Longimicrobiales > Gaopeijiaceae > SKNW01. Next base: position 112,432 of record JBJHCG010000009.1, read on the forward strand.
CCATGGCATCGCGGCTGGGCTCTGATCGGGTGACTTCGCCCGAGGTGGACTTCTTCGCCACCGGGGTCAGCGTGGTATGCCACCCGCGGAGTCCCATGGTCCCGATCATCCACATGAACGTACGGTACTTCCAGCTGGCCGACGCCGACGGCGCCCTCGTGGACCACTGGTTCGGGGGAGGGCTGGACCTGACGCCCACCTATCCCTTCCCGGAAGACGCCGTCCACTTCCACCGGACGCTCCGACGGATCTGCCAGGCCCATCACCCGGCCTACTACGACCGGTACAAGGCCTGGTGTGACCGCTACTTCGTGAACGTTCACCGGAACGAGGAGAACCGCGGGGTGGGGGGGATCTTCTTCGACAACCTCCGTCCCGGGGAGGGGGACGACCTGGACCCCGAGGCCGCCTTCGCCTTCGTGCGCGATGTGGGCCTGGCCCTCCGGGTGGCCTACGGGCCCCTGGTGGAGCGACGACGGCAGGAACCCTGGGGCTCCCGGGAAAAGGAGCTCCAGCTGGTCCGGCGTGGGAGATACGCCGAGTTCAACCTGGTCCACGACCGGGGGACTCGCTTCGGGCTCCAGACGCATGCCCGGATCGAGAGCGTCCTCATGAGCATGCCTCCCCAGGCGAACTGGGGGTACAACCTCACCTGGGACGAGGGGACCTTCGAGCACCGTCTTCACGCCATGCTCGAGCCTCAGGCCTGGGCCGAGGGCATCCCCGAGCCCTTCCTCGCCCCCGTGCGCTGAGTTCGGGCCGCGTCAGCGGCCCCGCGGGAGTGCGTTGGGGGGGACCAGGGGCTGAAGGGCCGAGGGAGACCGGTACCGACGCCGTGCCCGCCGCAGCTCGAGAAGGGCCGCGCCGCCCAGGCGAAGCTTGGCGGGAAGTCCGGTCCAGTTCCTCCGCGTGAGGGAGTCGAACCCCGACCGTTCCAGCTCCCGATGGATTCCCTGGTAGACCCGGGCGGCCACCGCAACCGGACGCTGGAAGAAGGGGGGGAGGGCCGGAATCGCCTCGAAGGCCAGGTCGTAGTCGGCATCGGCCGTGGCAATGAGCTCCTGGAGGAGGGGGACCCATCCCTCGGGAAGCGCCCCCCCGCGCACCCCCGCCGCCAGGGCCTCCGGAGTCACGCCATGCGCTGCCATCCGGTCCCGGGGAAGGTAGAGACGCCCCCGCTCCCAGTCCTCTCCCACATCGCGAAGAATGTTCGTGAGCTGCATGGCGTGCCCCATGGCTTCGGCACGCCGCAGGATCGTGGGGTTGCGGGTGCCGAAGAGCTCGGTGAGCCAGAGACCCACCACCGAGGCCACGCGGTAGGAGTAGAGCCGGAGCGCATCCAGATCCGGATACTCCCGGGGTTCGAGATCCATGCCCACCCCCCGGATGAGCTCCTCCGCGTAGAGGACGGGAACCCCTCGCCGTGCCGTTTCACCCAGGACCTCGTCCAGGAGAGGGACGCCCGTGTCGGCCGTCGACCAGGCCTGCCGAACGAGGCCTGACCAGGCATCGAGTCGCGCCCGGAGGTGCGCCGGATCCGGGTCAGGCGCGAGGTCCACGAGGTCGTCGGTGAAGCGGCAGAAGGCGTACACCCCGGCCACGAGGCGTCCCGGTTCCGGCGGGAAGAGCCGCGCCGCGAACCGGAAGGACCGGGCATGGCGGGCAAAGGAGGCTTCCCATCCCCCCACCCCTCCCAGTGCCCGGGCCTCCTCCCGGACCACCTCCAGCACCCCGGCCCCACCCCGTGAACTTCCTCCCGGGGGCGAAACGCGCCCCGCCGCGCCGAACGACCCCAGGCCCCGGGCTTCGAGCTCGACCTCGAGGGTGCGACGAACGGTGTGCATCCACCCCGAGAGCAGTTCGGGGAGGAGGGTGTCGCCGGGGTGCGCCTGGCTCCAGGCGGTTTCGAGGGCCCGAACCTCGCCCTCCAGCCGATGGAAGGCACGGACCATGGGGGAAGGCGCGTCCGCACCTCCGCCCGATGGGGTGAAGAGGGCGTCGACGAAGGCCTCTTCCTCCCCCGCTTCGGGAAAGGCCGTGGCCTCCCCTTCGGCCAGGGGCCAGGTCCACTTCCCCTGCCTCAGGTCGAGGAGCGGGGGCTTGCCGAGCTGGGCACGGGGGCAGAGGTCCAGGTAGTCGTCCACCATCTGGTAGATCTGCCCGAGCCGCACCCCGAGGGCCCGGTCCCGGGCCGCCCCCGCGGCATCGCCCGCCAGGTGGGAGGAAAGGGCGAGCGAGCATCCGAAGAGCTCCCCCGACTTCCCGCAGACGATCTCCCGGTATTCGGCCTCGGTGAGCCAGCGTCCTGCGGCCCGGGCCTGGGCCTTCTCGCCGGCCACCGTCCGCTCCACGGCCCGGGTAAAGCACCCGATGAAGCCCATGGACCCGGTGGCGGCAGCCGCACGATAGGCCGCAGTGAGGAGATGGTCGCCCTCGACGAGCGCAGCGGCGATCCCTGCCTCGGCCGCAAAGGAGGCTTCTCCCCGGCGCTCGGAACACCCGTCCAGAATGTCATCGTGGAGGAGGGACGCCTCGTGGACCATCTGGATGGCCAGGGTGCCTGCCACGAAGCGCGCGTCCTCCAGCGCCTCCGGCCCGGGAGCCGTGGCCATGGCCGCACGGGGCCGGAGGAGCTTTCCCCCGACCCGGGGGCGGGGAATTCCCAGCTCCGCCTCGAGGCGTGCCGCCCCGGCCTCCATGGCCTCCCGGAAGGCGTCGGGGGTCATCGGGCTCCCTCCCCCAGGGGGGCCTGGGAAAGGTGCGTCGGCGCAGAGGGCGTCCTCCGCCGAACCACCGCCCGATGGACGCCCCAGGCGGCCCCGCAGGCCAGGAGGGTGACCCCCACCCCCAGCCAGAGCCCCTCGATGATGAGCATCCCGAACGGCATGAGCACGGTCACGGCCCAGTAGGCAAGCGCCCACCCCGCATCGAGGTCGCGTCCCCAGCGACGGGCGCCCAGGAGTTCCAGGGCCCCCATGAGGACGACTCCGGTGGCGAGCCACCCCGCCAGGTTGATCCAGGGCATGCCGTAGTAGGGCCCTGCGTCACCCCAGACCCAGTAGAAGGGGGCCTGGTAGGCCATGGCCGGGTCGAGGGCCAGGTCCCAGATCGTGAGGATCGCGGCGGCGAAGAGCAGCCGTGCGGCCAGAACCGTCCAGCCCCCGCTCCCCCCATCGGGTGCGTGGGGAAAGGTCTGGCGGGCCACGATCCAGGAGGGGAGGACCATGAGGAACCAGGAGAGCGGGATGACCCAGGGAACCCGGTCCCCGATTCTGGCCCCCAGGAGCGCGGTGTACTCGTAGGCGCCGAAGGGGAGACCCCACCCCGTCCCCACGTATTCCGCCGCCAGCGAGAGGAGGTAGACCGCCAGGGCGGCGGGCACCCAGCGAAGCCCCGCCGAGGGGAGCAGGGCGAGAAGGAGCGCCGCCCCTCCCACCAGAATGTGGAAGCGGGCGAAGAAGGAGTACGAGACCTGCCAGAACCCGAGGAGGGAGGGAGGGATGAGCTGGGGGTTCCGCCCGAAGATCCCGTATCCCAGGAGGGCCACCACGGTGAAGGCGAGGAGGCCCATGACCCCCCACCATCCCGGTGACCGCATCCACCGTGCAGGGAGCCGTCGCTCCCCCTCGCCTCGGGTCATGCCGACTCTCTCAGGGGCTCGGGCGTGCGGACGGTGGACGCGGTACCGGGCTCCCGCTCCCCTCCCTTCAGCCACGCATGGAAGGAGGCGGCCGACGGATGGATCTGGAAGGACCGGAAGGGGAGGTCGGACGACCCGGCCTCGATGAGGGGGCTGGCCTGTCCGCCGAAGACGAGATCGTAGGGCTGCCCCGGACGGTAGAACTCGAGGAGGACGTCGAGACACCGGCGCATGTGCGCCGTGGAGGCAGGGGGGGAGAAGGAAACGCAGACGAGGTCGGCATGCCGGGCGCGCTGAAGGGCCGCGAATTCCTCGGCCGGGGTGTCTGCCCCGAGGTAGTGGACCTCCCACCCGGAGCGCTCCAGGAGGACCCGGATGCACATGGCGCCCAGGTGGTGGTGATCCCCGACCATGGACCCCACCACCGCGGAGGGGCGGCGCACCTCCACCGCCTCGCCGGTTCGCTCGAGGGGTGCCGCGATGCGAACCAGGGCCTCCATGATCGCCTGACTGGCCATGTGTTCCTCACCGATCCGGAGCCGACCTTCCCGCCAGGAGGTTCCGACCTCCGCCATGAAGGGCTGAACGAAACCATCCGCCACCCGGTGGAAGGAGAGGTCCTCCCGCATCCCGAGGTGAAGAAGGAGGGAGGTCACCCGGCGGGGATACCCGCGCACCAGCCATCCCATGGCGAGGGAGACGCACCGCCGGAAGTCATCATGGCGAACGGCGTCCCGAACCGCCAGCCAGACATGGGACTCGAAGGGGGTGAAGAGGTCGAGATAGGTCCCGACCTCCCGGGCCCGGGCAAAGGCAAGCACGGCGTGGAGGTAGATCCGCCGGTGACCGCCGTCGGTCTTCTGGGAAGCCAGCTCCTCCGCATCGGTCCAGCGCTTGACGGTGGAGGGGTGCACCTCGAGGAGTGCGGCCACATCCGAGGTGGTGAGGAAGAGTTCGGAGTTGAATCCCTGCATGGTTGGCGCCTCCTGGAGCGGGACCTTCCCACCGCGTAACGATCATGACTGACAATACGGTCGGTTCCGCACCGTGTCAATGTTATCTGTACAAGCAGTGTACAACCCATGGACACCCCTGATCTTTTCGCGGGTTCCGGAGTACGGGATGCATGACCAACCCCTCCCCTCCCGACCCCGTGGTGACCCTCTCGCCCTCGGGCCTCTTCGTGCCCTCCGCAGGGGTCCACATCGACCCCTGGGGGCCCTCCGACCGGGGGATCCTGACCCATGGCCATGCCGATCATGCGCGCGGCACGACCCGGCACGCCCTGGCCGCGGCCTCCGGGGTGGGGATCCTCCGGGCGCGGCTCGGGCGAAAGGCCTCGGTGGAGGGGGTCGCCTTCGGGGAGCGACGGCGGGTCGGCGATGCCTTCCTGTCCCTCCACCCCGCGGGGCACATTCTCGGGTCGGCCCAGGTCCGGATCGAGGTCCCGGGGAGGGGTGTCTGGGTCGTGACCGGCGATGCGAAGCGTCAGGCGGACCCCGCTGCCGAGCCCTTCGAGGTCGTCCCGTGCCGGACCCTGATCTCGGAGTGCACCTTCGGGCTCCCCGTATACCGGTGGCCCGACCCCGAGGAGGTCCTGGCGGAGGTGGTGGCCTGGTGGCAGGAGGAGGCGGGGGCGGGGCGGAACGCGTTCCTGGGTGCGTACGCCCTGGGAAAGGCCCAGCGGGTTCTGGCCCACCTGGCCCCCCTCCAGGCCGCAGGCGAACTCCCGGGCCCCATCCTCCTGCACGGATCGGTGCTTCGCCTGCTTCCGGCCTACCGCCGTGAAGGGGTACGCCTCCCGACCACGCGACGCGTCACGAAGGCGTCGGTGGCCGAAGCCGGGGGTCGGGCCCTCGTGGTGGCCCCCCCTTCCGCAGCCGGCACCCCCTGGGCCCGCCGCTTCGAACCCTTCTCCCTGGCCCTCGCCTCGGGGTGGATGCGCGTGCGTGGCACGCGGCGTCGCCGGGGCGCCGACCGGGGGTTCGTCCTCTCCGACCACTTCGACTGGCCCGACCTCATGCGAACCATCGAGGAGACGGGCGCCGAGCGGGTGGGGCTCACCCATGGCACCACGGGGCCTGCGGTCCGCTATCTCCGGGAGGAGCGGGGGATCGACGCCTGGTCCCTCCCGACCCGGTTCGAGGGGGAGGCGTCTGCGTGAGACGCTTCACGGCCCTCTTCCGGGCCCTCGACCGGACCACGCGCACCTCGGCGAAGGTGACGGCCCTCGAGGGTTACTTCCGAGAGGCCCCCCCGGAGGACGCCGCCTGGGCGCTGGCAGCCCTCACCGGTCGCCGCGGGCGCCGCCCGGTGTCCACCGCCGACCTCCGGGGGTGGGTGGCGGAAGCCGCCGACCTCCCCCTCTGGCTCGTGGAGGAATCGTACGATGCGGTGGGCGATCTGGCGGAGACGCTGGCCCTCCTTCTTCCGGAACGGACCTCGGACCGGGCACCCCCGCCCCTCCACCAGGTCATGGAAGCGTGGATTCTCCCCCTGCGGGCGATGCCCCCGGAGTCACGGCGCGCCCACCTTCAGGAGGCCTGGAGCCACCTCGACCTGGACGAACGCTTCCTCTTTCACAAGCTCCTCACCGGGGGATTTCGGGTGGGGGTCGGGGCGCGCCTCGTGACCCGGGCCCTCTCCACCGTGGCAGGGATCCCCCCCTCCACCCTGGCGCACCGCCTGGCCGGCCGATGGGACCCCGACGCCGAGACCTACCGGCGGATCATCACCCCCGGCGCCGACCTCCCGGACCCGGGGCGTCCCTATCCCTTCATGCTCGCCCACCCCCTGGAGGAGGGCCCGGAGGCGGAGGGGCTCTCCTCTCCTTCCGCGTGGCTCGTGGAGTGGAAGTGGGACGGCATCCGAGCCCAGCTCCTTCACCGGGGAGGCGAGGTCCTCCTCTGGTCCCGTGGGGAGGATGTCATCACGCCGTCCTTTCCGGAGGTGGCGGAGGGGGGGTCCGCCCTCCCTTCCGGAACCGTCCTCGACGGGGAGCTCCTCCCCTGGAGGGAGGGACGCCCCCTCCCCTTCGGCGAACTCCAGCGGCGACTGGGCCGAACGCGACCCGGGCGGAAGATCCTGGAAGAGGTCCCCGTGGTCTTCCTCGCATATGACCTTCTGGAACGGGAGGGGGAGGACCTCCGGGGGCTCCCCCTCGGGGAACGGCGAACCCTTCTCGAGGATCTCTGGCGGGAGGCCGGTGCCCAAGCGGTACCCGGGCCACGGGCCGCACCGGGGGCGAGAGGGCCGGCCCCCACCCTTCGCATCTCCGGATCCCCCCTTCTCCTTCTTCCTCCTCTGAACCCCCGGGACTGGGGCGAGGCGGGCGCATGGCGGGAGGAGGCGCGGGACCGGGGGGTGGAGGGCCTCATGCTCAAGAACCGGGAAGGGCGCTACGAGGGAGGTCGTCCCCGGGGAGGCTGGTGGAAGTGGAAGGTGACCCCCCACACCCTCGACGTGGTCCTTCTCTATGCGAAGAAGGGACATGGTCGTCGGGCCGGGATCTTCACCGACTTCACCTTCGGGGTCCGGGCCGAGGAGGGGTTCGTCCCGGTGGCCAGCGCCTACTCGGGGCTCACCGACGCCGAGTTCCGGGAGGTGGATCGGTGGATCCGCCGCCACATCACGGAGCGCTTCGGACCGGTGCGGGGGGTGGAGCCCGGGCTCGTCTTCGAGATCGCCTTCGAGGGAATCCGGGCGTCTCGCCGGCACCGCTCGGGGGTGGCGCTCCGCTTTCCCCGGATGAAGCGGTGGCGGCGGGACCTCTCCCCGAAGGATGCCGACTCCCTGGACACGGTCCGGGCTCTCCTTCGGGAGGCCTCGCCTTGAAGCCCGTCGTTCCGCCGGAGCATACCCGCCCGCCTCGCGCGCGCCTCGAGGCGTGGTTCTCCGGGGAGGGATGGTCGCCCTTCCCCTTCCAGGAGGAGGTCTGGGAGGCATGGCGGGCAGGAGAGAGCGGGCTCCTCCTCGCACCCACCGGAATGGGAAAGACCCTGGCCGTGTGGGGAGGGCCCCTCCTCGATGGGCTCCACCGGGTCGGGTCGGAGCGCCCGAACGGGGGCACGATCGGGGAGGAGGCGGCGCTGCGCTACCTCTGGATCACCCCCCTTCGCGCCCTGGCCCGGGACACCACGGCCCAGCTTCGCCGCCCCGTGGAGGAGCTGGGTCTCGGGTGGCAGGTGGAGCTTCGAACCGGCGACACGCCCTCGAGCCGGAAGGCGCGCCAGCGCACCTCCCCCCCCCAGGTCCTGGTCACGACACCGGAATCCCTCACCCTCCTTCTCTCCTGGCCCGAGTCGGCGGCCCGGCTCCGGCGGCTCCGGGGGGTGATCGTCGACGAGTGGCACGAGCTCCTCGGGTCCAAGCGCGGGGTTCAGACCGAGCTGGCCCTGGCACGGCTGCGCCGGTGGAACCCGGGGCTTCGCACCTGGGGGATTTCGGCCACCCTGGGCAACCCGGAGGAGGCCTGCACCGCGCTCCTGGGGAGGGGAGGCGGACGGATCGTGGAGGGCCCGCGGCGCCCTCCCCCCCGCCTCGAGACCCTTCTCCCCCTTGCCTCGGCCATGGGGCGGTTCCCCTGGGGAGGTCATCTGGGCCTTTCCATGCTCCCCCAGGTCGCAGCACGCCTCGACGCCCTCCCCGAGGGCGGGTCGGCCCTCCTCTTCACGAACACGCGGGCCCAGGCCGAGCGATGGCACGAAGCCCTCGCCCGAGCGCGTCCGGCGTGGGCCGAGGCCGGTGCCCTTGCACTCCACCACGGATCCCTTGACCGGAAGACCCGGGAGGGAGTGGAGGGCGGGCTTCGGAGCGGCCGGGTCCGGTGCGCCGTCTGCACCTCCACCCTTGACCTCGGGGTGGACCTCCCGGCGGTGGACCTGGTCTTCCAGGTGGGCTCCCCGCGGGGGGTGGGACGCCTCCTGCAGCGCGCCGGCCGAAGCGGGCATGACCCGGCGCGGCGCAGCGAGGTGGTGGGGGTTCCCACCCATGCCTTCGAGATCGTGGAGTTCGCCGCGGCCCGCCGGGCCCTTGCAGCGGATCCCCCCCCACTGGAGCCCCGCGCCCCGCTGCGCGCCCCCCTCGATGTTCTGGCCCAGCACCTCGTGACGGTGGCCCTCGGAGGGGGATTCCGGGAGGCCGACCTGAGAGACGAGATCCGGACGACGCATGCCTATCGCACCCTCCCCGACGAGGCCTGGAGCGGGGTCCTGGATCTGGTCACCCGGGGAGGGGCTGCCCTCCAGGCATACCCACGCTACCGGCGGGTGGTGGAAGCCGACGGGGTCTTCCGCGTCCCCGACACGGCGGTGGCACGCCGCCATCGGTGGAGTGTGGGGACGATCTCCGACGATGCCCAGCTGCGCGTCCGATTTCGCAAGGGGCGGACCCTTGGAGGGGTGGAGGAGTCCTTCCTCTCCCAGCTCCGACCGGGCGACACCTTCCTCTTCGCGGGGAAGCACCTGGAGCTCGTGGCACTCGAAGACCTCACCGCCTGGGTCCGTACCGCCGGCGGAAGGCGCGGGACGCCCCGGACTCCGCGGTGGATGGGGGGCCGTCTTCCCCTTTCCACCGAGCTGGCCGACGCCACGCTCGAGACGCTGGAGCGGTGGGGGCGGAAGGTTCACGCCGACCCCGAGGCGATCGCCATGGCCGACCTCCTCGAACTCCAGGGCCGCTGGTCCCGGCTTCCACGCCCGGGAGTCCTGGTGGTGGAGGAGACCCGGAGCCGCGACGGCCACCACCGGTTCCTCTACCCCTTCCTGGGGCGTCTCGTGCACGAGGGACTCGCCGCACTCCTGGCCCATCGGATCACCCGGGAAGCACCCCGCTCCCTTCACCTCTCGGTCAATGACTACGGGATCGAGGTGGTCTCTCCCGACCCCCTCGACGACCTTCCCCCCTGGCCCCGCCTCCTCTCGCCCGAGGGGGTGGCGGAGGAGCTGACCCAGGCGCTGAACGCCGCCGAAATGGCCCGTCGACGGTTTCGCGAGGTGGCCCGGGTGGCGGGGCTTCTGGTCACGGGCCCGGGGCGACGGGGAACGGTTCGGCAACTCCAGGCCTCGAGCGGGCTCCTGCACGATGTGCTTGCCCGATGGGACCCGGAGAACCTCCTCCTCCTCCAGGCGCGTCAGGAGGTCCTGGAGGCCGAGCTCGAGGTGGAGGCCCTCCGGGGGGGACTGGACCGGCTGGTCCGGGGCGAAATCGTCGAGGTGAAGACCCCGCGCCTCACCCCCCTCGCCTTTCCCCTCTGGGCCGAACGGATCCAGGCCCGGGTCTCCACCGAGCGCTGGATCGACCGGGTGAGACGGATGGCCGAGGTGCTCGAGCGGGCCGCCACGCCATGACCTCCCCCCGTTCCCGCCCCCCGGAGGGCACGGTATCCCTGGCGTGGGCCGGCCTCGACCTCCTCCTCCTTCCCGGGGGCGCGGTTTTCTGGGGGGCGGGCCGGACCCTCTTCGTGGCCGATCTCCACCTGGGGAAGGCCGAGGTCTTCCGCAGGAGGGGCCTTCCCCTCCCCGAGGGAGACGATGAAGCCGATCTCGCTCGCCTGGCCGGGTGGGTGAGGGCCTTCGACGTCACGCACCTCGTGGTCCTTGGAGACCTGGTCCATGGCCCCGAGGGGTGGACGCCCGAACTCGAGGCCCGTCTGGCTCGCTCCCTCCCCCCGCGCCGCACCCTCGTGCCCGGGAATCACGACCGGGCCCTCCCCCCCGCCTCCCTTTCCTTCCGGATCCTCCCCGAGGGCTCGGCCCTGGAGGGGGCCCTCCCATCGGCGTCGCCCCGTTCACCCGCTCTCGTCCTCCGGCACGCTCCGGACCTCTCCCCGGGGGCCGCGCCGCACCTGGCGGGGCACCTCCACCCCGCCACGCGGCTCCGCCTGGGGCTGGAACGTCTTCGCCCTCCCATCTTCCTCCTCCGGAACGGGGCCCTTGTCCTCCCGTCCTGGGGGAGCTTTACGGGGAGTCACCCGGTGGAGCTTCTCCCGGGGGACCGGGCGTGGGCCGACCTCCGGGACCCGTCGGGGCGGGAGGACGGGGCACTCCTCGCCCTTCCGCCCGGGGCACGAGAGGGTCCTCTCCGGCCTCGATCCGGTGGGCCAGCCGTCCCACCGCATCCACCATGGCGGAGAAGATGAAGGCGTGGGCGAAGAAGAGGGCGTACCAGTAGAGAATGCCCGGGAGCCCCGAGGGGGCGAAGATGGCCGACTGGACCAGACGGGTCCCCTCTCCCTCGGGAATCGCCTCCCACTGGAGCCAGGCCCGCCCCGGGACCTTCATCTCGGCGCGGAGTCGGAGCATCCTTCCGGGCTCCAGAGCCTCCACGCGCCAGAAGTCCACCGCCTCCCCGACCTCGAGCTCCAGGGGGTGCCGCCGGCCCCGACGCAGCCCGGGCCCTCCCACCATCTGGTCCAGCACCCCCCGGGCCCGCCACGCCGGTTTCCAGATCAGCCACCCGCGATCCCCGCCCATCGAGGTGAAGGCACGGTATACCGCCTCGGGCGGTGCCTCCACCTTCCGGGTCCGCACCTCCCGCACGAGCCCCTCCCGGTCCTCGTACTCGAAGGTCTCGGCCCTCCCCAGCGACCCGCTCCACCGGGTGGGTACGGCTCCGGTCTCGATCCGCTCCAGGGCCAGCTCCACGGCGCGCCCGTAGGCGAGGGGCCGGATCTCGGGAAAGAGGGCCCGGGACCGGGCCACATCGCCCACGACCGGCTGGACCACCCCCTCCACCAGGGGTCCGGCCACCTCGTTGGGAATGGGGGTGACGAGCCCCACCCAGAGCCCGGCCAGTCTCGGTGCCAGGACGGGCACCGGTACGATGAGGCGGCGGAGGCCCCGCACCCGGGCATACCCCTCCATCATCTCGCGAAAGGTGAGAACCTCCGTGCCCACGTCGAGGACCCCCAGCGGCTCTCCTCCCTCGGCCGCCCCGATGAGGTAGGCGAGAATGTCGCGCACCGCGATGGGGCGGACCTCGTTCCGGATCCACCGGGGTGCCACCATGGCCGGAAGGCGCTCGGTGAGGTAGCGCACCATCTCGAAGGAGGCCGACCCGGAACCGATGATGGGCCCGGCTCGAAGCTCGGTGGTGGGAAGCCCCTCCCGAAGGATGCGCCCCACCTCGGCTCGGCTCCGCAGATGGTGGGAGCGGGTCCGGGCCTCCGTGTCGGGGAGGATGCCTCCCAGGTAGATGCAGTGGGGGACCCCCGCCGCCGCGCGCACGAAGTGCTCCGCCGACTCCCGGTCGCGCCGGGCGAAGTCCTTGCCCCCATACATGGCGTGCACGAGGTAGTAGGCCGCATCCATCCCCTCTGCGATCCCCTGGAGGGAGTCCGGATCGGAAAGGTCTCCCTGTCGCACTTCCACACGCGTCCCCCACCCCCTTCCCCGGGCCCGACGCGGATCCCGGGCCAGCACCCGGATCTCGTGCCCCCGATCCAGGAGCCGCTGGACGAGCCGTCCCCCGATGTAGCCGGTGGCACCGGTCACGAGAATGCGCACGAGGCCTCCAGGGCGGGGGGACGAGGGGAGCGAACGGTCGAGGAGGGGAGGAGAGAGCGGAGGCCGGGGAGGCGAGGCCCGTTCCCCGAAGCGGCACTCCGCCGCAGGGTTCCGCCTCACGGCCGGGCCACGCGCCCGCGGTTCCGCTCCCTGGCCGGGCCACGCGACAGGGGTTCCGCCCCCTGGCCCGGCCACGCGACCGAACCGTCTCCGGCTACTCCCCTCCCCCGCGCAGGATCCGGGTCAGAAAGGGGAGGAGCTGCTTCTTCCTGCTCACGATGCCGTCGAGCCGGTACACCTCCCCTTCGGCGGGATAGGGGATGTCGCGGATCACGTCCTCGTCTCCGCGCACCAGGAGGAGGGAGTCCTGGCTCTTCACATCGGTCACGAGGAGGGCGGCGAAATCGAGGCCCTCGGCCTCCCGACTCCGCTCCAGGGCCTCGCCCAGGGCCCCGGCCCGCTTCCAGAACTCCCCGAACCCCAGCTCCTCCACCTGGGAGACGGCGAAGTGGAAGCGCCCCTCCTCGTAGACCTTCCGATCCAGCCCGATCACCTCGCCCGGCTCCCGGGTCGAGACCACCGACCCCGACGAGAAGATCGTCTCCGCCAGCTCCGACCCCGTCATGCCGGCCCGGGCCTCGAGCCATGCCAGGATCTCGGTGTCCACCGGCGTGGTGGTGGGGCTCCGGAGGTTCAGGGTATCGGAGACGAGCCCCCCCATGAGGACCCCTGCCAGTTCGCGCCCCACCTCCAGCCCCGCGCTCCGGTAGAGGTCCGCGATGATCGTGCAGGTGGAGCCCACCGGCCGGTTCAGGAAGAGAATGGGCTCCTGGGTCCGGAGGTCTCCCAGACGGTGATGGTCCACCACCTCCACGATCTCGGCCTCCTCGGCCCCGGGCACGGCCTGGGAGAGCTCGTTGTGGTCCACGAGAATGAGGCGGGTGGATCCGGGGCGGAGCAGGTCGCGGCGGGAGAAGACCCCCACCAGGTGCCCGTCCTCGTCGGTGACCATGAAGACGGCAGGCCCCAGCGTGGTGGTCCGCTTCTGGACCCCCCGCACCGTCTCCTCCGGGGAAAACGTCTCCTCCTCCGGCGTCATGATCCCCTCCACCCGGGCGGCGGAGCGAATGGCCCACGCGGTGCTCGCCGAGTCGAAGGCGCAGGAGATCACGGAGACCCCCGCCGCCATCGCCGCCTCGATGACCTCCGGGTCCACCTCCCGGCTTCCGCTCACCACGACGAGCCGCACCCCGCGCTCGATGGAGCGGAGCTGGATGTCGCGGCGATCGCCCACGATGATCACCGTCTCCTCGGGGGCGATCCCCTCCCGGTCCTGGAGGCGATCGAAGGAGCCCAGGTCCATGGCCGCCACGCGAATGTAGAGGCGGCCTACCCGATCTCCCTCCACCATGTGGAGGACCGAGGCCTCGAGCACCTTCACCACCGCGTCGAGGGAGGTGTCCACCCTTCGCACGTCCCGGGCGGGGCCCGCCTTCGGAAGGAAGGACTGCCCGAGCTGGTGAATGGAAACGGACCCCAGGAGGCGACGGTCCTCCTCCACCACCGGGACGACCTGGATGTCGTGGCGGTCGATGAGCTCCAGGACCTCCGCCGCCGTGGCATCCCGCGAAACGGTAATGGGCTCACGGGCCATCCGGTCCCGAAGGCGGGGGGTCACATCGCCGATGAAGCGGGGGAGGGGTACGCCGAAGCGGTCCAGGATCGCATCGATGCGCACATTCGTGTTCCCGCACCGGGCGGCCACGAAGGTCCCCTCGTCGGTGCGCCGCTTGAAGTCGGCATAGGCGAGGGCGGCGCAGATGGCGTCGGCATCGGGGTTCCGGTGACCGACAATGTAGGTGGGTCGTTCCATGGGCGCGGCGCGGCGGTGGACGTGGATTGAAAAGGGCGGGCCAGGGCCGTGGGAGGAGCGCGCGGGAGGGGATGCGCGACGGAGGCAGGCCGGTCCGCCCCGAGCCCTCCCGTCGCGCCCTCCCGCGTTCCTCCGGATCAGGCGGGGGTGGCGAAACCCCCGCCAATGCGAAAGGTTACCTCTTCGCACGCGGAGTTGAAGTGGTACGCCCCGGCGCACCCCCTTCCTCCCTGTCGCCCTGCGCGGCAAGGGTCCGCCTCCCGGCCTTCCCTTCCCCCGATCCCTCCCCCTGGCCCGACCCATGCACCGTACCGACGCCCGTCCCCTTCCCTCCTCCCTCCGGACTCCCCGCCCCCTCCTCCTCTCCCTGGCCTTCGCCCTTGCGATGGCCGCCTGTGGCGAGGCCGAGGACCGGGGAGAGGCCGCACCCGGCGAGGCCGCCGACCTGATCTTCGTGGGGGGCACGGTCATCCCGGTGGACCCGGAGGTCCCCGAGGGAACGGCGCTGGCCCTTCGGGATGGACGCATCCTCGCGGTGGGGAGCGACGACGAGATCCGCGCCCACCGGGGGAACGGAACCGAGGTGGTGGAGCTCGACGGCCGGGTGGTCCTCCCCGGCTTCATCGAGGGGCACGGCCACTTTCTCGGCCTGGGCCAGGCCCGGATGACCCTCGACCTCATGAACACGGGGAGCTGGGACGAGATCGTGGCCATGGTGGCCGAGGCGGCCCGCGAGGCCGAGCCCGGCGCCTGGATCACCGGGCGGGGATGGCACCAGGAGAACTGGGATCCGGCCCCCTCCCCGGCCTGGGACGGCGTTCCCTCCCACCACGCCCTGAGCGAGGTGAGCCCCGAGAATCCCGTGCTCCTCACCCACCGGAGCGGACACGCTTCCTTCGCCAATGCCCTGGCCCTGGAAGCGGCAGGCATCACCGCCGAGAGCCGGGATCCGGAGGGAGGCACCATTGTCCGCGACGACGAGGGCAACCCCACCGGCTTCCTCCGCCAGGCCGCCCAGGGGGCCGCCCGCCAGGCCCTCACGCGCCACGAGGAGGGAATGTCGACGGAGGAGCGGCAGGCCCGCTTCCGCCGGCAGGTGGAGCTGGCCGGAGAGGAAGCCCTCCGCCACGGGATCACCTCCTTCCATGACCAGGGCTCGAGCTTCGCCGATGTGGAAGGACTCCGGGCCCTGGCCGATGCCGGAGAGCTTCCCATCCGCCTCCACCTGGCCATTCGGGGGGAGTCCAACGCCGCCATGGACCAGCGCCTCTCCGAACTCCGCATGGTGGGGCACGCGGACCACTTCCTCACGGTGCGGGCGGTGAAGCGCCAGATCGATGGTGCGCTGGGCACCCACGGCGCCTGGCTCCTGGACCCGTACACCGACATGCCCTCCACCTCGGGGCTCCCCCAGATCTCTCTGGAAAGCCTCCGGGAAACGGCCGAGATCGCCCGTCGTCATGGCTACCAGCTCAACACCCACGCCATCGGGGACCGGGGAAACCGGGAGGCACTGGACATCTACGAGGCCATCTTCGCCGAGGCCGGCGAGGAAAACGACCTGCGCTGGCGCATCGAACACGCCCAGAACCTCCACCCCGACGAGGTCTCCCGCTTCGCCCGCATGGGGGTCATCGCCTCCATGCAGGGGATCCATGCCACCTCCGACGGCCCCTGGGTGCCCCAGCGGCTGGGCGAGGAGCGGGCCCGCCGCCGGGCCTATGTCTGGCGCTCCCTCCTCGACGCCGATGCCGTGATCTGCAACGGGACGGACGTCCCGGTGGAGCCCATCTCCCCCATCGCCTCGTACCATGCCTCCGTGACACGCCTCATGGCCAATGGCAACCGCTTCTTCCCCGAGCAGTCCATGGACCGAATGGAGGCCCTGCGCTCCTACACGATCGGGTGCGCCTACGCCGTCTTCGAGGAGGACCTCCTGGGCACCCTGACCCCGGGCAAGCTCGCCGACCTCACGATCCTGGACCGGAACCCCCTTACCGTGGACGAGGCGGAGCTCCCGAACCTCCAGGTCGAAATGACGGTGGTGGGGGGGGAGATCCGGTACCGGCGCTGACCCCGGGCCGGTGACGCGATCGTGACGCCCTCCCACTGGACGGAGGCGGGCCCTCCCGCCCACGTTGGGAGATGCCTTCCCTTCCCGCCCTCTCCCGTCTCGCCGCCTCCGCCCTGGCCCTCCTCGCCCTGGGGGGCGTTGAGGGGGGGAATGCAACGGCCTTGACCGTCCCACCGGACGAGCCGCCGGCCGCCGTGCCCCACGACCCGGAGCCCCCCCTGAACATTGCCCACAGGGGAGCCTCGGGGCATGCCCCGGAGCACACCGTGGCGGCCTACGACCTGGCCATCGAGATGGGGGCCGATGTCCTGGAGCCCGATCTCCAGATGACGGCCGACGGGATCCTCGTGGCCTTTCACGATGCCACCCTGGATCGGACGGCCCGGGGCCCGGTCCCCCTCTGCACCGGCCCGATCGGGGAGCGGACCCTGGCCCAGCTGCGCCAGTGCGAGGTGGGGAGCTGGTTCAACGAGCGCCATCCGGACCGGGCCAACCCGGACTTCGTCGGGCTCCCCATTCCCACCCTGGACGAGCTCTTCACCCGCTACGGCGCCTCGGTGCGCTGGTACCCCGAAACGAAGTCGCCGGAAGAAGCCCCGGGAATGGAAGAGGCCCTCCTGGCCCTCCTCCACGCCCACGACCTCCGGGATCGGGCGGCCTCGGAGGGGCTCGTCCTCATCCAGTCGTTCAGCCCGGCCTCGCTCCGGCGCATGCACGCGCTGGACCCCGGGCTCCCCCTGGTCCAGCTCCTTCGGGTGCGGGATGCCACCCCCGAAACCCTTCCGGAGGTGCTCGACCGGGTGGCGGAGTACGCGGTGGGGGTGGGGCCGAACCGGGCGCTCGTGGATGCGGGCTTCATGGAGGCGGCCCGGGCCCGGGGGCTCTTCGTCCACCCCTGGACGGTGAACGAGGCCCACGAGATGGACCGGCTCCTTGCCCTCGGAGTGGACGGGATCTTCTCCGACTTCCCCGACGTCCTGGGACGCCGCATCGAGGCGGCCCGGGGTGCGGGGCGCTGAGGGCGTCCCGCGCTCCTCCTCTCCACCTCCCTCTCCTCCTCCCCTTCGGACCGGCCGCCCCTCCTCCGCGCCGGCCTCTCCCCTCCGTTCGCCGCGGGCCCCTTCCCCGCTCAGCGGTCCACGAGAAGGACGAAGTCTCCGGCCCCGGTGTGGCGCTCGGGGTCGAACGACGCTCCCGGCGCCACGGGGTAGGCCACCACGAGGAGGGGCTTCACTCCGGGGAGGTACTCGGCCAGGTGCTCGGCGATCCCGGTGCCCTGGGCCACATGGAAGGCCCCGGCCACATGGACCACCCGGGCCTCGGGGTGGGCCCGGGCCGCCCGGGCCACCGCCCACGCCATCCCGGCGTCCCAGAGGTTCTGGGCCAGGAGCACGGGGTCGTCGGAGGGGGCTGCCCCCCCGTGATCGCCCCCGGCGCCATGGCCTCCGGCAGCTCCATGCCCGGTGCCCCCTCCATCCCCGTGCCCCATCCCCCCCATGAGGGCGCGCCACTCTGCCCGATACGCCTCGGAAGGCGGCGCCACCGGGAGGGGGGGGAGGGTGGCCAGGGCCTCCGGTGCCAGCCCCTCGACCCCCGCCTCCCCCAGGCGAGCCACCCGATTCACGTAGCGTCGGGGGGGGTTGGCGGCCACGAGGGGAGCGTCACACCCCCGGGCGACCTCCAGGTAGGGCTCGTAGTCGCGGAGGTGGTTGTCCCAGGGGCGGGCCGCCCGGAGAAAGTGCTCCCGGGTAATGAGCCCCGCCTGGTACTCCTCCACCACGAGCTGCACGTCGGTCTCGAGCATCTCGAGCGAGATCACGAGGGGGACGCATCCCGCCTCGGGAGGGACCTCTCCCCCCCAGGCGAGACGCCGGACGAGGGCATGCCGGGTGCGGTGGCCCCGGACGTCATCGTGGAGCTCGCCCAGGAGGATGACCCGGGCCTCGTGCGCCGCCTCCACGAGAGCCTCCCAGGACGAGGGCTCGCCGCTCCCGGTAAGGACCCGGACCCCGGGGGGAGGTGCGGCCGGTGGGAGGTCCCCCCAGCGTTCGAGCCCGGTTTCGGGCGCGCCGGCGGGCGCGCCGGCGGCCGCGCCGGCATCCCCTGCAGGTCGGGCTCCCGCCGCAGGCGCCTCCGCCGCCGGATCGAACCCCGGGTAGGCGCCCCCGCTCCCGCCGGAGGCGCACCCGGCCAGGACCGCGAGGCCGACGAGGGAGAGAGCGCGCCCGGGCACCTTGATCAGACGTCCAGGTTCCGGACGTAGCGGGCGTTCTTCTCGATGAACTCCCGGCGGGGCTCCACCTCGTCGCCCATGAGCCGGCTGAAGATGGAGTCGGCCTCGGCGGCGCTCTCCATGGTCACCTGGAGGAGGGTCCGGGTCTGGGGATCCATGGTCGTCCGCCAGAGCTGCTCGGGGTTCATCTCGCCGAGCCCCTTGTAGCGCTGGATGTTCAGCCCCTTCGCATCTTCCCCCTTCCCGTTCGTGAGACGCCGGATGATCGTCTCGCGCTGGTCTTCCGAGTAGGCGTAGATCTCTTCCTTCCCCTTGGCCACCCGGTAGAGGGGGGGCTGGGCAATGTAGACGTACCCCGCCTCGATGAGCTCCCGCATCTGCCGGAAGAAGAAGGTGAGGAGGAGGGTGCGGATGTGGGCGCCGTCCACATCGGCGTCGGTCATGATGATGATCTTGTGGTACCGAGCCTTCCCCAGGTCGAAGTCGTCGCGGATCCCGGCCCCGATGGCGGTGATGATGGCCCGCACCTCGTCGTTGGAGAGGATCTTGTCGATCCGCGCCCGCTCCACGTTGAGGATCTTTCCCTTGATGGGGAGGATGGCCTGGAAGGAGCGCTCGCGCCCCTGCTTGGCCGAACCGCCGGCGGAGTCTCCCTCCACGATGTAGATCTCGGTCATGGAGGGGTCCGAGAGGGAGCAGTCCGCCAGCTTGCCCGGGAGGACGCCCCCTTCCAGGGCATTCTTCTTCCGCGCCAGGTCCCGGGCCTTCCGGGCCGCTTCCCGGGCCCGGGCCGCCTGCAGCGACTTCTCGATAATGGACTTCGCCGCCTTCGGGTTCTCGTCGAGCCAGGTGTAGAGGTGTTCGTTGACGGCCGCTTCCACCGCCCCCCTGACCTCGGAGTTTCCGAGCTTCGTCTTCGTCTGCCCCTCGAACTGGGGCTCCATGACCCGCACCGAGAGGACGCAGGTCAGCCCCTCGCGGACGTCGTCGCCGGAGAGGGATTCGTCGGCCTTCTTGAAGATCCCGTTCTTTCTGGCGTAGTCGTTGATCGTCCGGGTCAGCGCCGCCTTGAACCCGGTGAGGTGGGATCCACCCTCGTGGGTGTTGATGTTGTTGACGAAGGTGTGCGTGTTCTCGGAGAAGCCGGTGTCGTACTGCATGGCCAGCTCGAGCTCGGCCTCGGGCTTCTCCGCCTGGAAGTAGAGGATGTTGTCATGAACGGCCTGCCGGTTCCCCCGGAGGAAGGCCACGAACTCGGCCAGGCCGCCATCGAACTGGAAGACCTCGTCCGCAACGGGCTGAAGGCGCTCGTCCCGGAGGGAGATGCGAAGGCCCTTGTTCAGGAAGGCCATCTCCCGGAGGCGGGAGGTGAGGGTCTCCAGGTTGTAGATCGTCTCGGTGAAGATCTCCCCGTCGGGCTTGAAGGAGACCTTGGTCCCCGTGCCCTGGGCCGGGCCCACATCCTCCAGCTCCTTCTGCTTGATCCCCCGGTGATAGCGCTGGTGCCAGGTCCGGCCTCCTCGCCGCACCTCCACCTCGAGCCACTCCGAGAGGGCATTCACCACGGACACACCCACCCCGTGAAGACCGCCGGAAACCTTGTAGTTCTGCTTGTCGAACTTCCCCCCGGCATGGAGGGTGGTGAGGGCCAGCTCCACCCCGGGGAGCTTCTCCACCGGGTGGATGTCCACCGGAATGCCTCGCCCGTCGTCCACCACGGTGATGGAGTTGTCGGGGTGGATCGTCACCTCGATGGCCGTGCAGTGCCCGGCCATGGCCTCGTCCACCGAGTTGTCCACCACTTCGTACACCAGGTGGTGGAGCCCGCGGGCCGAGGTGGAGCCGATGTACATCCCGGGGCGCTTGCGCACCGCCTCCAGCCCCTTGAGGACCTGGATCTGACCGGCACCGTATTCGCCGGAGGAGGAGTCGGACTGGGGGTTCCGGGGGGCTTCCGCCATCGAGGATTCGCTCGGGTGGAGTTCGGCCGGGGGGAGGGGATCTCCCCTCGGCGGTTCGCGAGGCCGACCGGGTCTCCGGGGGAGACCGGTCGTGCCGGCTGCAGAGGGTGCCCGAGGCGCGTCGTGCACGCACCGGGGCGACCCTGAAATCTAGCCCATGGGCCCCTTCGAGGCCATTCCCGATGCGGATGCACTCGAGGCAGGAGGCCGGCCCGCCCGACGCAGGCGCGCGGGCGAACTCCGGGGCGGACACGGGCGCGGGACGAGGCGAACTCCGGGGCGAACACGGGCGCGGGACGAGGGGTGGGGCAGGGAAGGAGGACAGGGGCAGGGGACAGGAGCGGGGCGCGTCGCAGGCTTACCTAGACGCGGCCCCAGGGGACCGCCGCCCCGCCGGGCGCCCCTTCACCCGCCCGGGACGCCTTCCTCCCCGGAGGCCTCCTCCTCGCCCGGGGAGTCCTCCTCGAAGCCGCCCTCCCCCCCGAGGGTGAAGACAATCCGCTCGATGCGCCCCTCCCCGGCCCCGGCATTGATCCGGGCCATGAGGTCGTGGCGCATGAAGGTGAGCTCGTTGAGCCAGGCGCTGGACCTCACATCCACATAGAGGACGCCCCGGGCCACGGCCCGGGCCCGGGTCACGCGGGCGATCCCCGGGCCCACCACCTCGCCCCAGCGGGCCACCGCCGCCTGCCGCGCCACATCCTCGCGAATCCCGAGCCGGTCCAGGAGGCCGTCCAGGACTTCGTCGACCTTTCCCATTCCTCGATCGGGGCCCCGGCCCGCGCCTCGTCGACCTCCGCCCTGCCGGCCTCCCGGCCCGCCCCCACGCCCCTGGCTCATCCGCCCGTCTCCCCGGCGGCGGAGGCGGCTTCGGCGGAGGCCCCGCCGGCCCCGGCCCCCTCCTCGATCCGCCCGCCCAGGATGCGCCACCGGGGAAGCCGGCCCTCGCGGAGGCGCACATCGGCGTCCTTGGGCGCGGTGAGGATCACCTGCCCCGTGGCCGTCCGGTCCAGAAGGCCCAGCACCCGCTCGGAGCGGGCGGCATCGAGTTCGGCGAAGACATCGTCCAGGAGGAGGAGGGCCGGCCGGCCCCGGCGGCGGAGCACCGTCTCGGCCTCGAGGATCCGGAGGGCCAGGGCTGCGGTGCGCTTCTGCCCTCCGGAGCCGAACTCCCGGAGATCCCGGGGTGCCCCCCCCTCGGCCGGGTGGGCATGGAGCTCGAGTTCGTCGCGATGAGGGCCCACGAGGGTCGTCCCCCTCCGCCGCTCCTGCTCGACCCCTCGCCGAAGGGCCTCAGCCAGCGCCTCGACCCATGCCTCCACCGAAGCCTCGCCCCCTCCTTCGGCGGCGCCGGGGTGTTCGGAAAGGGCCGGGGCATAGGTGAGGGAGGCCCCTTCGCCTCCCGAGATCTCCGTCACCACCTCCCGGAAGGTTCCCGCCCCCCGGGCCACCCAGGCTGCGCGGGAGGCCAGGACCTGTCCGCCGGCCCGGGCCAGAAGGCCGTCCCACGCCTCCACCGCCGCCTGGGGAGACCGCTCCCGGAGGGCCGCATTCCGCTGGTTCAGGACCTGGCGGTAGCGCTGGAGCGCCTCCAGGTACCCGGGTTCATGTACCGAGAGGACAATGTCCAGGTAGCGACGCCGCTCCTGGGGTCCGTCGGAGACGAGGCGCACATCGTCGGGGGTGAAGAGGACCGACCCCACCGCACCCAGGGCATCACCGATCCGGGGCGGGACCTGGCCATCGACCTGGACCCGCTTCGTTCCCCCTGGTCCCCCGGCCCGTGTGACCCCCACCCCCACCCGGCGCGGGGGCTCGCCGCCCAGCTCCGCCTCGAGGCGGAAGTACTCCGCATCGAAGCGGATGAGGCGCGTGTCGCGCGAACCCCGGAAGGACCGGAAGATCTCCAGGTAGTGAATGGCCTCGAGGAAATTGGACTTCCCCTGGGCGTTGGGTCCCACCAGGGCCAGCCCCTCGGCGGGGATCTCGAGAACGGTGTCGTGGAGATTCCGGAAGCCGGTGAGGCGAAGGCGGGCGAGGGGAGAGGGAGGGGTCACACGCCTCGGAAGGCGGGCTTCCGCTTCTCCAGGAAGGCCGTCATCCCCTCCGTCATGTCGGCGGACGAGGCCAGGAGCCCGAAGAGGGAGGCTTCGTGGGCCAGCGCCGCGTCGAGGGTCACGTCCTGCGCGTGGTAGACGGCCCGGAGCGCCATGGTCAGGGCGAGGGGGCCCTTGGCGGCCATCTGCCCCGCCAGCTCCCGGGCCTTCGCAACGAGCTCGTCCGGCTCCACCACATGGGTGACGAGCCCCATGGCCAGCGCCTCCTCGGGACGAAGCTGCGCACCGGTGAGGGTCATCTCCACCGCCCGACCCAGGCCCACGAGGCGGGCGAGACGTACCGTCCCCCCGTACCCGGGCACGATCCCGAGCCCCACCTCCGGGAGCCCGAAGCGGGCCCGCGTGGAGGCGATGCGAAGGTGGCAGGCCAGCGCCAGTTCGCATCCGCCCCCCAGGGCGAACCCGTTCACCACCGCAATGACCGGGCGGGAGAAGCGCTCGATCCGCCGGAAGACCTCCTGACCGTGGCGGCTGATCTCCTCCCCCTCGAGGGGCGACATGGTGGCGAGGGCGCCGATGTCTGCGCCGGCCACGAAGGCCTTCTCCCCGGCCCCGGTCAGGAGGACCACGGCCACGTCGTCCCGGGTCTCGAGGTGGCGGAAGGTGGCATCGAGGGCGTCCAGGACCGCGCGGCTCAGCGCATTCAGCTTGTCAGGGCGGTTCACCGTGACCAGGGCGATCCCCTCGTCGACGGAATGGAGCACGAGGTCGGAGGCGGGAGATTCGGTCATGAGGGCAGGGCGGGAGGCGGTGGAGGTGGAAGGCTGCGGGGGGACCCTCCAAGCTATCCGACGCGGGGGCGGGGTGCCAAGGCGAGGATCCCCCTCCCCGGGAGATGACCCCCTTCCGCATGGCCCCGCCCCGGCCTTCTCACTACCTTCCGGGTCGCCTCCTGCGAAGGGGACATCCCCTCGGCCCGGAGGAACTGTCCCCTTCTGCATCCCCCTCCTCCTCCACTGAAGGAGCGCCCCACGATGAGTCGGTCCCTGAACAAGGTCATGCTGATCGGAAATGTGGGTTCGGACCCCGAGATCCGGACCACCCCCTCCGGCACGAAGATGGCCAAGCTCTCCCTGGCCACGAACCGGACCTTCCAGGACCGGAGCGGTCAGAACCAGGAGAAGACGGAGTGGCATCGGCTCACCTTCTGGGCTCGCCTGGCCGACATCGTGGAGCAGTACGTCTCGAAGGGTGACCGGCTCTACATCGAGGGGCGCATCGAGTACTCCCAGACCGATGACGGCCAGGGGAACGTGCGTTACTGGACCGATGTCATCGTGAACGAGATGGTCATGCTGGGAGCCACCGGAGAGGGCGCACCCCGCGGGGGCGGCGGGGGTGGGTTCCGCAGCGGGGGC
This sequence comes from Gemmatimonadales bacterium, assembly GCA_050485885.1. Classification (GTDB taxonomy): domain Bacteria; phylum Gemmatimonadota; class Gemmatimonadetes; order Longimicrobiales; family Gaopeijiaceae; genus SKNW01. The sequence continues at coordinate 136,192 of JBJHCG010000009.1, forward strand.
GGGGGCTCCCACGGGGGCGGCGGCGGGTCCCGGGCGCCTGAGCCCGACCTGGCCCAGCCCGACGACGACCTGCCCTTCTGAGACAGGTGTCCTTGGTGGTTGTACATTAACTATCGTCCAGATCGCCTGAAGTCCAACATCCAAGCCAAAACAAGAGGAGGGGGGAGGCATCTTGCTCCCCCCTCTTCTTGCGCTCGTGCCTGCGCTCAGATATGGTGTCATCGATCCTGTTCATGAACCATGTCAAGCATAGGTATCAAGCTGCTTTCTCTGTCCACGCAACCGGCTGACTCCAGCAGGTACCGGATCCACGGCTTTCGGCTTTCCGACGTCGAGGAGATCGCCCTGATTGTGGATGGGCAGGGACTTCCGGCTCGCATGCCCTTGCGCTGGGTTGTGCAGACTCGTCGGTCTGCTGTTGGATCGTACGCCACCCTCTTGGCAAACCTGCATGGAGTCCTCGATCTGTACCGCTGGGCAGAGGCCACCAGCTCTGCCCCCGACGACCTTGATGATTTCCTTGCCTCCGGTGGGATCCTCAGTCCGAGCCAACTCCTCCAGCTTGGAGACTGGGTCCTTATGCAGGAGGTGAAGCTTGGATTCTTGAGTAGATTTCGTAAGCAGGGTACCGTCTCGCAACGGATCCGGTCGGTCGTCCGGTTTCTCGAGTGGGGGGCCAACGTCCACGGTTGGGGAGGTTCAGTCCATATCCCGGCCGCAGAACTGAACGTCTACCAGAACCGACTGAAGGAGACGTTCCGCAATCAACTGACATCGCCCGGCAGCCCTCGCCCCGAACCTCTCTCCCCGAGTCAAGACCAACTGCTCCGGGAGCTGATCCGCCCCAAGCTCGGTCCTGGGGGCTCCCTCCTATGGCCCCTCCGGTTCCCTGACACCAATCCCTTTTCTCCCAAACTTCAGCTCAGGGTTTGGGTCTGCTACCTCCTTATGCGTGACCTCGGCCTTCGGAAGGGGGAAGTTCTGAAGCTCACCTTGGAGGATCTCGATGCGGCTATGCTCAAGGTGCGCCGCAGGACGAACGATCCGGACCCGCGAAACCCTATTCCAAAGGTGAAGACTCGCGAGCGAGCGCTTCCGATTCACGACGCTCTCAGGCAGGCGATCAGAGCCTATACATCGTCGAACCACGAAGGTCGGCGGCGACGTGGACGGTATCCCTTCCTCATCACGAGTTCCAAAGGCGACCCCCTCTCGATCGCTGCCTTTGATGACATGTGGGCCCGAGCGCGGAAGGCTTCTCCGGAAATCGGAAAGCTCCACCCTCACGTGCTTCGGCATACATGGGCGGAATCATTCGCTGTGCATCTCCTGAAAGCAGAAGGCGAGGAGAAAGCGCTCCAACTCCTGAGGGAAGCGGGCGGCTGGTCATCCCGCTCGAAAACCCCCTTCCACTACATCCAGAACGCACTCAGCCAAAAGGCGAACGCTATGCTCAGGCAGTTCAATGATCGCACGTACGCCGAGGTCTCTCGGAATGCCTGAGATTAGCCCGCAGTCGAGCCCGCTTGGGCTGCATCTCGACGACATCTCCGACCTTCCGCCTATTCCTGAGAAGGTCAGGACCCCAGATGGCCAGGAAGTTGACCTAACCAGCGATGTGTGGGAGTTCCGCAGGCGTCTTGCGGCGGGCTTGACGCTCAAGATCAACGCGACGGCACTCATGGGTGATCAACCTTCGGTTCGGTCGCTACACTTTGTACGCCTCTACCTCGCTGGGCAGTTGCAGACCAAGAAGGCTTGGACTGGAGTGCCCCCCGAGAACTGGACCAGGTAGAATGAGAGTCCTACGTGAACCGAAAACGGAGGACCAAAATGAAGGGAAAGAAGCACACGCCAGAGCAGATC
>JBJHCG010000010.1:0-134409 GCA_050485885.1 Gemmatimonadales bacterium
GGGAGGGTGGCCGTGGCAAAGGCGACGGGGTGTCGCCCCGGGCATCGAGCTCCACGGTCCGGGGACCGTCCGTGACCTCGACCCACGCCCCGGACCCGTCCCGCACCAGGAGCTGAACCTCGACGGTGACGTCGCCCTGGAAGGCACCGCCGCCATGGTTGGCGCCCTGGGTCCCTGGCTGGATCCCTGGCTGGATCCCCGGAAGGGCGGACTCGGCGACGAAGCTCTCTCCGCCCCCATCGCCCACCATGTCGGCCCGAACTTCACCGAAGCCACCGGCCGTGAGATTCCCGCACCCGGCCAGGATCAGGCCGAGGGCTGCCCCTGCCAGCGCCAGGGGAGCGAGCGTGTGTGCGCCGGGCCGGATCCTCGGCCGGGCGGTGCGTCGTGGGTCAACCATGAAGCGCCTCGCGAATCGTTCGAGCCTCGGCCCGGCGTTCCCGGGCCCGTTCCTCTGCCTCCTTCCGGGCCAGGCGAGCCCCCTCCCCCGCCCCCCCGCCCTCGTGGCCGGCCTCCCCCCCCACCTCCTCCACCCGTGCCCAGGCTTCGAGGACCCGGGCCCGCTCCACCCGGGGAAGGGCGAAGGCCTCCACGAGCTCCAGCGCCCGCTCGAAGAGCACGAAGGCCTCGGGCACCCCGCCGGCAGCGAGAATCTCCCCCAGAACGCGGTAGACCTCGGGGAGACGGGCCACCACCCCCCCACGGAGTGCCTCGGCCTCGGCGGCCCGGGCCGTCTCGCCGGCGGCCAGGGGATGCCCGGCGGCGAGGCGGGCCTCGGCGAGGTTGACCCCGATGGTGACCCGGGCATCGGGGTGCTCCGCAGCCGCCAGTCCGCGACGGAAGGCCACCTCCGCCGCCTCCGGCTCCTTCATGGCGAGGAGGATCTGGCCCCGGGCGTTCTCCACGATGGCCCGGGCGCCTGCAGCCCCCAGGGCCCGGGCGATCTCGTCGGCCTCGAGGAGAAGGCGCCATGCCCCTTCCAGGTCGTCGCGCTCCCGGGCCAGGATCGATCGGTTGAGGGCCAGGTGCCACCGCTCCGGACGGGGGCGGGACCCCGCACGGGGACGGGACTCCGCACGGGAGAGGGACTCCGCACGGGGGTGGGGCTCCGCACGGGGGGAGGACTCCGCACGGGAGCGGGCCGACGAGGGGGGCCACCCTTCCTCTCTCCCGGCCGCGTCCTTCCCCCGGGCCTCTCCGGCCTCCCATGCGTCGAGGAGCACCTCGGCCTCGGCGTAGCGGGCCTCCGCCATCGCCCACCGCCCCCGGTCCACCTCCAGATTTCCGAGCCCGATGGTGGCGGTGAGGACCACACCCGGGTTCTTCCCTTCCCGGGCCAGGGTCCGGGCCTCCTCGTACGCCCAGGTGGCCCGGTCCAGCGCCCCCCGCAGCCGTGCGATCCGGGCCGCCGCGAGGAACACGGGGAGCACCCGGGTCCGGTCGGGCACCCCCTCCGCCGCCCCCACCGCGGCCTCCACCCACCCCTCCGCCTCCCGGGTCCGCCCAGCGGCGGCCAGCCGCTCTCCCTCACGGGCCATGCGGAGGGAAGCCTCCACCCGGTCCCCCCCGGCCTCCAGCCCCAGGATTTCCACGCCGAGGGCCAGGGCCTCCCGGGCCTGGACCCGACTCGCCTCCACCAGGGCCGGGAGATCCCGACCGAGCCGGTGCGGGTCCACGCGGCGGTCCACCAGGGTGGCCAGTTCCCCCGAGGCGGCCCACCGCATGGCCGGGTCGGGAGTGGCCGCCCGCACCAGGTGATCCAGGAGGGGGCGAAGGGCCTCGACCCGGGGAAGGAGCGCCCGGGCCCGGGCCACCGAGAGATCGCCTCCTGCCGGGGGACGCTCGTTCGTGGCCGGCACCGAAGGGAGGGTGACCTCTTCCTCCCCTGCCCGCCCTGCTTCCGGCGGGCTCAACGGACCCCTCCGGCGGATTCGTCCGGGCCCCCCTGCCCTCCCACCACCACGCCTTCGCCGGCCAGGACCTCCCGGAGCCCGTGCTGGTCCACCCGTCGGGTCAGGGTGTTCCGGTGAATCCCGAGAATGCGCGCGGCCTCCGTCATCGTCCCCCCGGTGTAGCGGAGGACCTTGGCCATGTGGTCGCGTTCCACCTCGGCCAGGGAGCGCGTGGGAGGATACCCCGTCTCGGCTCCGTCCGAGGCCGAAAGATGGGGGGACCCATCCTCGAGACCCAGGTCTTCCGTCCCCACCCACCCGTTTCGCGAGCGAAGCACGGCCCGGTCCACGACATTGCGGAGCTCCCGGACATTTCCGGCCCACCGATGGGACGCGAGAAGTCGGACCGCTTCCTCGGTGATCCCCTCCAGCGGCCGCCGGTACCGCTCCGCGAAGAGCCGGAGAAAGTGGAAAGTCAGGGGAAGGAGGTCTTCGCTCCGCTCCCTCAGGGGCGGAAGATGAAGGCGGACTTCCCCGATCCGCTCGGCGAGCCGGGGAGCCAGACCGCCCACCTCGCCCGATGCGTCCCGCGCCCGGGAGGAACCGGCCACCACCCGGACCCGGAAGGAGCGGGGGGTGTCGGCCCCGAGGGGGGTGACCCTCCCCTCGTCGAGGGCGTCGGCGAGACGAGCCTGGAGGGCCGGGGGAAGGCGATCCACCTCGGCCAGGAAGAGGGTCCCTCCGGTGGCCCGGAGGAGGCGGCCGGTCTTCTTTCCCGGGTCTCCGAAGCCCGCTCCCCTCTCCTGTCCGAAGAGCTCCCCTTCGAGGAGGCGTTCCGGGAGTGCCGCGCAGTTCAGGGTCAGAAAGGAGCCGCTCACCCCACTCGCCTCGTGAAGGGCCCGCGCCAGGAGTTCCTTTCCGGTCCCGGACTCCCCCTGGAGGAGGACCGAGGCGGAGGTGGGCCCCACCCGACCCACCACCTCCAGGAGCGAAACGAGGGCAGGGCTCGCCCCCACCACGCGGGGCCCCCCCTGTCGCCGCTGGCCCGGGTCCTCTTCCGGGATCCGGAGCCCCTCGGCCGGCGTGTCCCGGCGCGGAGCGAAGCGAAGGAGGGCGTCGGGGGCCAGCGGTTCCATGAGGAGGGGGCCGCCCCCGCCCTGCCGGGCACAGAGAACGGCCTCCATGGAAAGTTCGGGAGCCGCAACCAGGATCCGGACCCCGTCGGGGGCCCGCTCCACGACCCTCCCCACCAGGACCCGCGTCACCTCCAGGCTCCTGCACGAGAGGAGGACGAGGCGCCACCCGGGATCCCGCTCCAGCGCGGCGAGAAGGTCTCCCCCGGTGTGCGTCAGCACAGGCGAGAGGCCTGCCTCCTCGAGGGCCTGCTCCAGCGCTTCGTGCGCCGGGTCGCCCGGGGTGGGACGCGGTACGAGGAGGAGCACGGGAGCCGCTTCGGGGGAGGACCGGGAAGGAGCCATGGGGAGCAGGTGGGGCGGGGAGAGGGGCGCACCGGGGGAGGCAGGAGGTCCAGCGTGCACCATTCTGGTGCATTGGCGAGACCGCCCTGCACCATTCTGCAACAACCTCCCCGCTGGCGCCACCCCCATGGGGCCCTTCCCTGCGGACGGTAGCGCGTGCGCGCCCCCGATCCGCACCCCACCTGCCCCCCGGATCGCCCGGCAGACGTGCCTGGCGGGCCTTACGCCTGGCCGGCCCCGCACCTGGCCGGCACGCGCCTACCCCTCCTCCCCTCCCGGCCGGGGCGAAGCCGGGGGAAGCACCTCCAGGGGGATGATGGGCTCGATGACGATCCGGGGCCCGGCCTCCTCCCCTCCCCCCCGTCCCATCTTCGCCGGCCCCGCGGAATTCGGGGTGCTCCCGGGCGCATCGACGGCAGGGGCCGGAGCCGAGGCCGGCACGCGCCCGGCGGCGGGCCCCAGGCGGCGCTTCTCCTCCTGCTCCAGGTAGGGGACCCCCTCGGTGATCCAGGCCGGCGCCTCCGCCCCCTTCAGGAAGTGGTCGAACCACTCCAGGGTGCGCCGGTGGTAGTCGAGCTGGTTCGGGCGCCGGGAGAGGGAGTGGTTCTCCCCCTCGTAGACGAGGAGAACGAAGTCCTTTCCGGCCCGCCGGGCGGCATTGTAGAACTCCACCCCCTGGTTGAACTCCACCGCCCCGTCTTCCGTCCCGAAGGCCATGAGGAGGGGGGTGTTCATCCGCTCGATGTGGTGCACCGGGGAGTTGGCCACGTACGCCTCGTAGTCCTCCCACCACGGGACTTCCATGCGCCCCTGGGAAATCTCGAAGATCCGGGCATCGGTGCTGCCCGAGTTCCAGTAGAAGGAGAGGTACATGGAGATGAGGTTCGTGAGCGGCGCCCCGGCCACCGCCGCCGCGAAGCGATCCGTCTGGGTCACGGCGAAGGTGGTCTGGTACCCGCCCCAGGAGTGCCCCAGGATCCCCACCCGGTCCGGGTCGATGTGCCCGGTGGCAAGGGCGGCATCGAGGGCCGGATCGAAGGAGGCCATGGCGGAGCGCCCCGGATCCCGGGGGCGGTACACGATGTCGGGCTGAAGCACGAAGTACCCGTTCTGGGTGAAGGCCGTGATGTTGTAGGCACTCCGGTCCGAGGGGTTCACCCAGTTGTGGAGCCCCTGGGTGAGGCGCTCGTAGTGGTAGACCACCATGGGGTACCGCTCCCCGGGCTGAAAGTCGGCCGGGTAGTGGAGGGTGGCCTGGAGGGGCACCCCCCACCCGTTCGTGAAGTCGAGGAGTTCGGCCCGGCCCCAGAGGAACTCGTCCGCCACGAAGGCGTTCGCCTGGTGGAGAGGGCGGGGGTTCCCCATCCGGGCATCGCCGGTGAAGAGGGTGGGGGGATCGTCGTAGCGCTGCGAGACCCAGACCGTGCGGCTCCCGTCGTCGGAGCGAGCGAGGCGGGCGTGACCGCGGTCATCCCACACCCGGCGCTCCACCTCCCGGCCGGGCCGGAGTTCCCCCCACCCGCTGGCCTTCGTCGCCTCGGAGAAGAGGTTCACGATCCAGGGGCCATTCCGGGGCCAGGCATCCTCGTCGGGGTCGAGCCGGAGGAGGCGGTGGCGCACCTCCTCTTCCGCTCCCCGGGTGAGACGCTCGGCTCCGCTCCCGTCGGGGCGAACCCGCCAGACGTCGAAGCGGTCGTAGAGGAGGACGTGCTGGTCCCCTTCCGTCCACCCGGCCACCCCGTAGGGCGGCTTCTGGGGCACGACCACATCCACCTCCTGGTTCGTGAAGGTGGCATCGATCCCCTCGGTCAGGTTCCAGCTCCGTCCGGTGTCGAGATCGTGAACGTGGTAGTGATCCGCCTCGAAAAAGAGGAGGTAGCGCCCGGTGGCGCTGGACTGGCGGTAGAACTCCACCCGCTCCCGCACCAGGGTACGGGCCCCCGTGGCCACCTCGACGGCGTACACGTCCTGGTAGATGGGACCGAACATCCGGTCGGCACCCCAGGGGGTGTCATCGAAGAGGAGGGCCCGGGTCTGCCCGGGGAGAAGGATGAGGCTCTCCCCCCCCCGCTCTCCACCCAGAACGACCGGGTCACCGGAGAGGTCCCACATTGCCTGGGCGTTCCGCTGGCGCTCCTGTGCGGCGCGGAGCCGCTGCTGGGGAACGGGATCCACGTCGCGGGCATGCCAGATCTCCAGCCCCGGGATCGAGTCGGTGGCATTCCCTCCGCCCCCGCCCCGGGGGCGGGGAGGGGCGTCCTCCTCGTTTTCCTCCCCTTCCCCCTCGGCCCCCTCCTCGTCGTCGCCCTCCACCGGCTCCCGGGCCTGCACCCCGAAGAAGAGGCGGTTCCCGTCGTCGGACCAGCGCAGCCCCCGGAGGGGGGTGGTCCGGAGGCGCTCCCCCTCGAGGTGGTGCCCCCCGGGGAGAACGAGGGGGGTGACCCCGCTCCGCCCCACGTCGCGGAAGGCCAGGATCGTGTGCACCGTGTCGCCCCGGACCGTGTCCGGGTCCACCCGGAAGAGGGCCAGGTCCCGGCTTCCGTCGCGCCAGACCAGGCTCTGGAAGCGGGCCTCCTCGGCCACCAGGGTCCGGAGCGTGCCCGAGGCGGGATCGAAGAGCCGCACCCCGTTTCCGGCCTGCCCCTGGGCATCGGTGACGAGCGCCAGGAGCGCGCCCTCCTCGGCCCACCGCGCCTCGGCAATGTTGCCGAAGCTCGTGACTGCCCCGGTGGAAAGCTCCCGCACGAGCACGTCATTCCCCCGGTGGTCCCGGTTTCCATTGGCCGGAGGGTAGCGCCGGAGGAGGACCCAGCGTCCATCGGGAGAGAAGTCGTAGGAGGCGATCTCGGGGAGCTTGACCTCCTCCTCCTCTCCCCCCTCGAGGGCCACCAGGAGGAGGTCGGTGCGGACCGGGGTCCGGCTCTGCTGCATTCTCCGACGCTCTTCCTGGCCGGGGCCCACGAGGAGGCCGGCCCAGCGCCCTCCCTCGGCAAAGCGGAGGAGGGAGGCATTGGGGAAGACCCGGGGCTCCCCCGCGCCATCGGCCCGGAGGATCCGGAGCTCGCCGTCGTCGTCGAAGCGGTTCACCGCCACCCCGACCCAGTGCCCGTCCGTGGACAGCGTCACCATTCCCAGCGTCTCGAAGCGGGCGTAGTCGTCGGGAACGAGGGTCCGCCGGACCGGGACCGCCTCCGTGGTGTCGGCCACCGAGACCACCCCGGCTTCCAGCACGACCCCTGGCGCCTCGGACGAGGCGTGGGCCGAACCCGGGAGGACAAGTGCACCCAGCCCACCGAAGAGGAGGGCCGCAAGGGCGGCGGCCTTGGGCTTCCCCGGAAGACCGGCCCTCCGGGGGAAGGGGAGGACTCGGCCGAAAGCGATGGCAGGGGGCAACGACGGGTTCGGGATCATGCGAGGGTCCTGGCGGAGGTGCGAACGCGCGGTGAATCCCCGGCGGGGAAGCAGCGGCCTGCAGGAATTGTTACAGAGGTTCCGGTGCGTGGGGGCCCGGAGAAGGGTAGGCTCAGGAGCGGGGCGCACGGGACGCGGACGGGTCCGGTCGAGGCCGGAGGCGCGAGCCGAACGCCCTGAGGTCCATTCCGGACCGGGAGAGACTACGTGGCCGAGGTGGCAGAGGGCAAGATGGAGGTATCGAACGCAATGGAGACGAGGGGCACGGAGACCATGGAGGGGAAATCCGGGACGCCCGCCCCCCCGGTCGGGGAGGCCCAATCCCCACTGGCGGCGCCGGCCTCTGCCTTCGGTCCCGAGCGCTTCCTGAACCGGGAGCTCTCCTGGCTCGACTTCAATGACCGGGTCCTGGACGAGGCGCACAACCCCTCCCATCCCCTCCTGGAGCAGCTCCGTTTTCTCTCGATTTCGGCGAACAACCTGGACGAGTTCACCATGGTCCGGGTGGCGGGGCTCAAGGCGCAGCTCCGGGCCGAGGTGACCCGACGCACGCAGGACGGAAGGACACCCGCCGAGCAGCTCGAGGCCATTGCCGAGCGCATGGGTCGCCTCATGCGCCGCCAGCAGTCGCGGTGGCGGTCCCTTCGGGGAGAGCTGGCGGAGGCCGGGCTCCGGGTTCTCGCCCCCACCGAACTCACGAAGGAGGAGAAACGCTGGGCCGAACGGTACTTCACCGAGCAGCTCTTTCCCGTCCTGACCCCCCTGGCCTGCGACCCGGCCCACCCCTTTCCCTTTCTCCCGAACCGGGGGTACGCCATGGCGCTCACCCTCCGGTCGGCACCGGGAACGGGGGCAGCCCGGCGGATGACCGCCCTCCTCCCCATTCCCTCCCAGGTCCCCCGCTTCGTGCGCCTTCCGCGATCAGCCTCGGGGGGAGGGGGGACCCGAAAGCGGCCCGGGAGTCGGGAGATCCGCTTCCTTCGCATCGAAGAACTCCTCTCCCTCCACCTGGATCAGCTCTTTCCGGGGTTCGAGGTGGCGGAACGGGGGTATTTCCGGGTCATTCGCGACTCCGATGTGGAGATCGAGGAGGAGGCGGAGGACCTCATGCGGGAGTTCGAGGTTGCGCTCCAGCGGCGGCGCCGGGGGCAGGTGATCCACCTCCGGGTCTCGCCCGGAATCTCGCCCGAACTCCGCGACTTCGTCATGAACGAGCTGGGGACCACCCCGGACGACGTCTTCGAGGCCGGGAACCTCCTGGGGCTGGGGGATCTCTCCCAGCTCATCGTGGACGATCGTCCGGACCTCGTCTTCGAGGAGTACCATCCCCGCTTTCCCGAGCGAATCCGGGACCATGGCGGGAGTACCCTGGCAGCGATCCGGCGGAAGGACATTCTCGTGCATCACCCCTACGAGAGCTTCGATGTGGTGGTGCAGTTCCTCCGCGATGCCACGGCCGACCCCGACGTGGTGGCCATCAAGCAGACGCTCTACCGAACGAGCGAGGACTCCCCCATCGTGCGTGCCCTCGTGGAGGCCGCGCAGGCGGGGAAGAATGTGACCGCCATGGTCGAGCTCAAGGCCCGCTTCGACGAGGAGGCGAACATCCGCTTTGCCCGCAATCTGGAGCGGGCGGGGGTCCACGTGGTCTACGGCTTCATCGAGCTCAAGACCCACGCCAAGGTGTCCCTCGTGGTGCGGCGCGAGGGGAAGCGGCTCCGGAGCTATGCCCACCTGGGCACGGGGAACTACCACCCGGTCACCGCACGGATCTACACCGACCTTTCCTTCTTCACCTCGGCCCCGGCCGTCTGCCTCGAGGCGGCGCGCCTCTTCAACTTCCTCACCGGGTACGCCCGCCCCGAGACCATGGAGAAGCTCGCGGTGGCCCCCTTCGACCTCCGGGAGCGGCTGGAGGCCATGATCGAGGCGGAGATCGAGCATGCCCGGGCCGGACGTCCGGCGGCGATCTGGGGAAAGATGAACTCCCTCGTCGATGGCGGGATCATCGATGCCCTCTACCGGGCTTCGCAGGCCGGGGTGAAGATCCGCCTCGTGGTCCGGGGCATCTGCTGCCTCCGCCCGGGGGTGCCCGGGCTCTCGGAGAACATCCAGGTCCGGAGCATCGTGGGGCGCTTTCTCGAGCACTCGCGCATTGTCTGCTTCGGAAACGGGCGCCGGATGCCTTCACGAAAGGCCCGGGTCTTCCTCTCTTCGGCGGACTGGATGCCACGGAACCTCGACCGGCGGGTGGAGGTCCTCGTTCCCATGGAGAATGCCACCGTGCACCGGCAGATCCTGGATCAGATCATGATGGCGAACCTGAAGGACAATGTGCAGAGCTGGGAGATGCTCTCCGACGGCGGGTGGAAGCGTCGCATCCCGAAGAAGCGCGCCTTCTCGGCCCACCGCTACTTCATGGAGAACCCCTCCCTCTCCGGACGGGGAACGGCCCTCAAGGGGGTGCGGGAGATTCCCCGCCTCACCCTGGAGTCGGCGGAAGACGAGTAGGAAGCGCCCGGGAGCGCGTTCGCGCCAGGAGGTGCGGCCGCGCACGGGGGTGGGAGGCAGGCGGGCAAGGAAGCAGAGGGGATGGAGGGGACCGTTCCGGGTGGCCTTGTTCCCGCGCACCCCCGGTGCCACGTTCCTCCCGTGATCAAGACCCTCGGCGCCCAGCTCACCGTGCTCTTCCAGGAGCGCGAAACCCGGCAGAACCTGAAGCCCTTCCTCAAGTTCATGGGCTTGCTGGTCCTCGTGATCCTCGCCTTCAGCGTGGGCTTCCAGTTCCTCATGCGGGTGGTGGAGGGAGAGGAGTACTCCCTCGTGGCAGGGCTCTACTGGGTCCTCGTGACCATGTCCACCCTGGGGTACGGGGACATCGTCTTCCACACCGACCTCGGGCGGGCCTACTCCCTCTTCGTTCTCTTTTCCGGGGTGGTCCTCCTCCTCATTGTCCTTCCGTACATCTTCCTGAACTACATCGCGATTCCCTGGGTGCAGGCCTCCCTTCGCCTCCAGGCCCCCCGCGAGGTGAAGGACGGGATGACGGACCATGTCATTCTCACCGGGAACGACACCCTGGTCTGGGGACTCGTCCGGCGTCTCGAGGGGTTCGGGATCCCCTGCCTCCTCATCGAGGAAGACCCGGAGCGGGCGGCCCGCCTGGCCTCGGAGGGACACACCGTCCTCACCGGCGAGGCCGACTCCCGCGACACCTGGGAGCGGGCCCATGTGGAGCGGGCCTGCCTCGTTCTCGCGAACCTCACCGATGTGGACAACACGAATGTGATCCTCACGGTACGCGATGTGAGTGACCAGGTCCCCGTGGTCTCGGTTGCCTCGTCGGAAGATGCGGTGGATGTGATGGAGCTGGCCGGGGCCACCCACGTGATTCCCCTGCGCCGGCAGCTCGGGGAACAGCTCGCCGGACGCCTCAATGCCGGGCACGCCGAGTCCCACGAGATCGGGAGGATCCGCGATCTGGTCGTGGCCGAGTTCCCGGTGCACAACACCCCCCTGGCCGGAAAGACGGTGCGGGAGACCCGCCTTCGCGAACTCCTGGGGCTCAGCATGGTGGGGATCTGGGAGAACGCCGAACTCCGTCCGGTGAAGCCCGACCACCGCCTCTCGGACCAGTGCGTGCCGGTGGTGGTGGGAACGGAGGCCCAGCTCCAGGAGCTGAACGAACTTCTCTACATCTACGACACGAACTGGAACCCCGTGCTCGTGATCGGGGGGGGGAAGGTGGGGCGATCGGCCACCCGGGCCCTGCGCCGGAGGGGGGTCCCGGTGCACCTGGTGGAGCGGAATGCCGCCCTGGCCAAGCGGTGGGAGTCGGTGGCGGACCGGGTCTTCGTGGGAGATGCGGCGAGCCGGGAGCTCCTGGAGGAGGCCGGAATCCATGAGGCCCCCGCCGTGCTCCTCACGACGAACGACGACGCCACGAACGCCTACCTCTCGGTGTACTGCCGCCGCCTGAACCCCGAACTCCGCATTGTGAGCCGGGTGACCCGGGCCCGGAACATCGCCTCGCTCCAGCGCGCCGGAGCGGACCTCGTCCTGAGCTACGACTCCCTGGGGGTGGAGACGGTCTCCGCCCTGGCCCGGGGGCGTCCCCTCGTCCTCCTGGGGGAGGGGGTGGAGCTCGTGGAGATCCGGACGCCCGGGTCGCTGGTGGGGAAGCGACTGGGGGAGTCGGAGATCGGGGCCCGCACCGGCCTCAACGTGGTGGGGCTTGAGGTGGGCGGAGAGATCCACCGGACGCCCGGCGCCGACGTGGTCCTCCCCGAGGGGTCCCGCCTCATCATGGTGGGGACCTCGGAGGGGGGAGAGGCCTTCCGGGAGGCCTTCGGAAATGGCGACGGGGGGTAGGAAGCGCGAACCCCGGGTCACCCGTTGCGGGTCAGCTTGAGCGGGTCACCGCTGGCGGGCCTCCGCTTGCGGGCCACCGCTCCCGGGCCACCCGTTCCACGCCCGGGTCACCCCTCCTGCCCGCCCTCGGGGGTCCAGGGCGAGAGAATGGCCGGGAGGGCCACCCCCGAGGGGAGAGGGACCCGGAGGTGGGCCAGCTCGCTCAGGGGGGTGGGCTCGGGGTTCACCTCCACCACGATCCCGCCGCCGCGCAGGGTGGCCAGGGGGAGGGATGCGGCCGGGTGCACCACCGCCGAGGTCCCGGCCACAATGCAGAGGTCGGCGCGGGAGGCTGCCTCGAAGGCGCGCTCCAGCGCCTCTTCCGGGAGCATTTCCCCGAACCAGACCACCCCGGGACGAAGGAGGCGGCTGCACCCCGCCCGGGGGCATCGGGGGAGCGATGCCAGGGAGGATGCGTCGACGCGGCGCAGGTCCTCCGCCTCCCATCCGCACTGGGGATCGGAGCAGCGGAGGCGGGAGATGGCGCCGTGGAGCTCGTGGATGAGGGGGTGGGGGACGGGGGAGCCCAGGGCGGAGGAGGCGCGGGTGTGGAGGCCGTCCACATTCTGGGTGGCCAGGTGGGCATCGGGGTGTCGCTCCAGCGTCCGGGCCACCGCCACATGCCCGGGGTTGGGGCGGCACTCGGCCAGCGACGCCCGGCGGGCATCGTACCACCCCCACACGGCAAGGGGGTCGGCGGCGAAGGCCTCGGGGGTGGCCAGATCCTCGGGGCGGAAGCGGGCCCAGTGGGGGGCCGGGGTGCCCGGGGGTGCGACTGCAGGATCGGGCGCCGGGGAGGCGGCCGCGGCGTCGAGGGCCGCGCGGAAGGTGGGGACCCCGCTCTCGGCGCTCACCCCGGCCCCGGTGAGGAAGAAGAGGGTCCGGGCGCGGGCCGCGAGGGCGCGGGCCTCCTCCACTTCGGGGCGATGGGTGGGGTCGGCGAAGGGGGGCATGGGGCGGATCGGGGGGGCCGAAGGGCGGACCGTGCGGGGTTCAGCAAGCTGGTACGGAGGCGGGTGGCTGTCGAGGGCGTGCCCCGCACCGAAGGAGGGTACCTTTCCCGGGTCGGCTCCACGATGGGCTCCACGGTGGCCTCCACGACCCGCTCCCTGACCTGCTCCACGAGCTGCTCCACGATCGACCCTTCGGTCGAACCCATGGCCCGCCCCACTCTTCGAAGCATTCCCCCGACCCACCGCCCCCTCCCCCATGACCCCTTCCCCGCCCCCACCGACTCCGCACGACGCCGGCCCGGCGAGTGCCGCCACGGCGAGTGCCGCCCCGACCGATCCGGCCCCGGATTCGACCATCGAGCTGGAGGTCAAGCTCGCCGTACGAAGCCACGCCCCCGAATCGGTCATGGAGGCCCTGGCGGGGCTCCGGCACCTTCCGGGGGGATTCCGCCTCGAGCCTCGGCCCACCCGTCGGATTACGGACCACTACCTCACGCTCCCGGCCGCCTCGGGTGCCCTCGGGGGAGCGGGGGCGGGTGTATCGGAGCCTGCGGGCGCCACCTCGATCCGGGCCTGCACGGCATCCGGGGGCATCGCCCTCCGGAGGCGCAGGGTGGAGACCGGAGGCCCGAAACCCGGATCCACTTCCGTCTACACCCTGAAGGGCGTCGACCCACGGGGGGGAGAGGGGGGGATCTCGGCGCGCTTCGAACTCGAGCGGCCCGACGATCCCACGGGACGAGGCGAAATCCTGGAGGCGCTGGCTGCCCGGGGGGTCGTCGTCGCGAATCTCGATGCCCTCCCCACGATGCAGGTCCGCGAGACCCTGCGACATCCCCGAACCGTTCACCGCCGGGAACCCGACGCGCCGGAGGGGGAAGGCACGGAGGTGGCCGAGCTCGTGCTCGACACCGTGACCCTCGCGTTGTCGGACGGAGGGTGGGAAGGAGACACGGGCGGTGAAGGAGGGAGGCGGAGCGCGCCCGGCGGGACGTGTGCGAGTCGGACGGGTCGGCCGCGGGTTCGATTTCACGAGGTGGAGATCGAGCGGACCATGGGCGACGCCCGGGGGGCGGAAGGCGGAGGGGAGGGCACGGGGACGCGGGCCCAGCCGGTTGCGCTCCTCGAGTCGCTGCGCGACGCCCTTCTCGACGCGGCCCACTCCCTTCCCCTCCCCGCAGGGAGTCGTCTTGTCCCCTGGCCCCTCTCGAAGCTCGAGACGGGGCTTCGGATCGAGGGACTTCTCGCTCCGGTCCCCTTCCCCGCCCCCGCGCCCCACGCCACCCCCGGCGTCGCGCTCCCTGCCGCGCCAGGAGGGGCCCCGGGTGCCTCGCCTGCGTCCACGCCCGCTCCCTCCGCATCGATCCGGGACCTTCGCCCCGAGGAACTGGACCGACTCCTCCTCGCGCCTACCCCCGCCCCGGGTCGAGGACCTGGCCAGGCCTGAGCACGAGGAAGCGCTCCGGGTCCACCTTCCGCGCGACCAGGGCCTCCTCCAACGCCAACACGGGCTGATGGATTCCCTCGTCGGTGAGCTGGAAGGTCCCCCAGTGGTGGGCCAGGGCGCGTTCGGCCCCGCAGAGCTCCAGTGCGCGGACGGCCTCCGCCGGGTTCACATGCTGCCCCTGCATGAACCAGCGGGGCTCATAGGCGCCAATGGGAAGGAGGGCAAGGCGGATGCCGGGGAAGCGCCGGCCCACCTCCCGGAAGGTCTCGCCATCGCCGAACCCCGTGTCCCCCACGAGGTAGAGGGGCCCCCCCGGCGTTTCCACCACGAAGGACCCCCAGAGCGCATGCCTACGGTCGTTCCAGCTTCGGGCCGACCAGTGGACGGAGGGGACGAGGTGGACCCGGACCCGGGGGGAGAGATCCACGGCGTCGCCCCAATCCAGCGCTTCCACCCCGGCGCCGGGCACCTCCCGGAGCAGGATCGTGTCGTTGCCGAGGGGCAGGAGGAAGCGGGGACGATGCGTGGCGTGGAGCGCGGCGAGGGTGGCCAGGTCCAGGTGGTCGTAGTGGTTGTGGGTGACGAGAACCGCATCGATGGGAGGGAGATCGGCAAGGGAGATCCCGGGGGCGTTCACCCGCCGGGGGCCGGCGAAGCGCACGGGACTCGCCCGTTCGGACCATACGGGATCGAAGAGGAGATTCAGCCCTCCGGTCTGGAGGAGGACGGAGGCGTGCCCCACGTAGCTCACCCGCAGATCCCGCCCCTCCACCCTCCGCGGGGGACGGTCGCGGTAGGGGCTCGGGTCCCGGTCCGGCCAGGCCACCCGCTCCCCCGAGAGCTGCCAGCGAAGGAGGTCCCCGAACCCCCCCGGCTCCGGAGCACCCGGGAGGTGGAAGCGGACCCCGTCGAAGTGCTCGCGGATCGGTCCCGCGTAGTACCGGTTTCCCCGCCGCGCACCCGCCCAGAGCACGCCGCCACCCACAAGCATGCCGGTAACTCCAAGGGCTGCAACACGTTTCAGAAATCCTCCCCGCGTCATGAATCCTCCGGCCTCGAGGCTCCGTAGGGACACTCGAGGAACAGGCCTTCCCTCGGGTTCCCCGGGTCCACCGGAGGAGCCCACACCGAAACCGGAAGGAGTGCGACGCCCCTGTCGGTGTTCACCCTTCCGGACCTGACATCCCGAACGAACCCACGCCCCGCCGCGGCCCCGGCCTGCCGAAGGGCTTGAAAAAGGAGCTTCACCATGTCCACACGCACGCACTCCCTCCGTATCCGACGTCCGCGGTTCCTTTTCCCGGTGGTTCCGGCGGCCCTCCTGGCCCTGGGGATCTCCGCTGCCGACGGCGAGGCTGCGACGTCCGCTCCCTTCACCCCGCACCTCCAGGGAGGGTCCGCCCTCCTGACCACGGCCTCCTTCCCCGCGCTCGCCACGCCCGACACCGGGGAAGCGGAGCGGATCGAGGCCCAGGCCGACGCACTCAAGGATCGGGTGGACCGGCGCGCCCGGGCCGCTCGCCTCTACCGGCAGGCCGCGGACCTCCGCCCCGCAGACGATCCGCAGCGGGTGACGAATCTCCGCCACGCATCCCGAATGAACTACTATGCCGGACGGACCGCGGCTGCGATCCGCGACGCACACGATGCCTCGCAGGCGGCGCTCCGGCAGGGGGATCTCATGGAGGCGGCCCACGCGTACCTCGACGCGGCATGGCTCGCGGCAGGCGAGGGTCAGGGGGAACGTGCGGAGGCCTGGATCGAGGAGGCGCGACTCCTCGCATCGTCCCCCCTCCTGGCGGTTGCCCAGCAGGAGGAGATCCTCGGCCGGATGCGGGATTCGACCTGAACCTGCAGCCCCTGCATGATCTCCTGCCGGGCACGAACCCCCGGGGAGGCCTCGCGCAATGCGCGGCGCCCCGGGGGTTTTCCGTGGGGGTCGGTCCGGTGGGTCCCTCGGAGGAAGGGGCGCCCCTTCCCGGGATTCAGGACGCAGGGGGTGGTACGAGGAGGAGGGGAACCGGGGAGGCGCGGACCATGCGCGTCGCCACGCTCCCCAGAACGAGCCGACTCAGCCCCCCCTGGCCTCGTGTTCCGAGACAGAGGAGCCCGGCCCCGACCTCCTCCCGGATCCGGAGGAGGCCGGGAACAACCTCGTCGGCCCGCGAGGTCACCACCGAACACGGGAGTTCCGCCTCGCGGAGCGGAGTGGCCAGGGCCTCGAGCTGATCCCTCATGGCCGCCTCCCGATCCATCCGTATCCGCTCCGTTTCGGCCGAAAGATCGAGATACGGAACGGCAATGGAGTCGGGGCGGGGGATCACCGATGCGAGGGTGAGCTTGCCCCGGGAACCACGGACCAGGGCCACCGCCTCCTCCAGCACCCTCTCCGAGGCCTCGTCCTCGTCGAGAGCCACCAGGAGGGAGGACAGCTCCGGCGCGTCCCCCCCGCCCACCAGAAGCAGAACCGGACAGGGGGCTTCCCGCATGACCCGGTCAGCCACACTCCCCACCCAGGCCTGGAGCAGCCCGCTCCGACCGCTCGGGGTCATCACGAGAAGGTCCGCGCCCACCTTCTCCGCCACCTCCAGGATCCCCGACACCGGACGCCCCACCGGAGCATGCACCTCGATCGTCCGTCCCTCCGACGCTTCCTCGATTCGAGCGGCCACCTCCTCCAGGTAGCTCCGCGTTCGCGCCCCCTCCTCCGCAAACCACCCCGGAGTCTCGTCGGTATAGGGGTCGGAGGGTCGGAAGAAGGGAAAGGGCGACACCACCGACACGAGATGGAGCGTACCCCCCTCCTTCGGAAGCGGGAGGGAAGTGGCGACCTCGAGGGCCGCCTCGGCGGCCCGGGAACCGTCGAGGGGGATGAGGAGGGAGGGTGCGGTCGAGGACATGGGTCCCTCGGGTCTGGGGCCGGGAAGGAAGCAGCCTTCGAGTACCATGCCTGGGGTGGGATGATCTCCGCTCCGCTCCGTTGATCCCACCCCAGGAACGGGGCCAGTCTTCGAATACCATGCCGGGGGTGGGATGATCTCCGCTCCGCTCCGTTGATCCCACCCCAGGAACGGGGCCAGTCTTCGAGTACCATGCCGGGGGTGGGATTCGAACCCACACGGGATTGCTCCCAAGGGATTTTAAGTCCCCTGCGTCTACCGTTTCGCCACCCCGGCCTTTCTGTTCAACGGCAACGACTTGATCCGGTTCTCACCATCGCCCGGTCCGTGGTCCGGAAACCGGCGGGGGAGTTCGGTGAACCCCCCGGAGCCCGGAAGGTACGCAACGTGGCGGATCCTCACCACCGGGCGGGGAGCTTCCCGCGGAGGGAGTGACCGTTCCTCCGTCAGCGTGCCTTCGCATTCGTGGCTTCCGCGAGGGAGGCGTGCTCCTGCAACCTTCCCACCTTCTGGTCGAACACCTCCCAACCCATGCCCGGCGTGCCCGCGATACCGGCGGGCTCGCGACGCCACGCAGGGGGAAGTGCGAACAGCGCGGAAGGCGGGTTTGCGGCAGCCGTTGCATCCCTTGCCCCCGTGCACCACACGCGCCTTCGGGCCGCTGCGGACGCGAGGCCGCACCGCCTCTTCGATACCGCGTGGGAGGAACCCGGGAGCACCCATTCGCTCCGTTGCATTGCATCGCCGTTACGTTTTGGGTAGCCTTGCTTCGCCCGATTCCAATGCCTCGGGCGCTTCAACGGTGTTTCCAACTTCCCGGAAAAGGAGCCTCATGTGAAGAAGTGGAGCGGAGTTCTGGCGGCGTTGCTCGTGACCGTCATGATGACCTCGGTGGAAAAGGCCGAAGCTCAGACAGTGTTCGGACCCCAGATCGTTCTGTGGGACCTCGACGAGCCGGCGATCGGCGCCCGCGTGAATTTCGGGCTGGCAGACGCTTTCGGGATCGATGACGGATTCTTCCAGAACCTCGCCGGATCGGTGAACGCCAGCTACATCTTCGGCGACTCGGAGTCCATCGGTGGAGAGACCTGGAGCTGGAGCGGGTTCCTCATCAATGTGAACGCGATCGTCCCCTTCGAGGTGGAGGCTGCGGTCACCCCCTACGCTGGAGCCGGGATCAACCACACCCGTTTCTCCACGAGCTTTTCCGGGTCCGGGATCGGCTCCTTCGGGTTCTCCGGCTCGTCGTCGGGGCTGAACCTTCTCGGCGGCGTGGAACTCCCCCTCGGGAGCATTCCGGCCTTCGCCGAGCTTCAGTACAGCACCTCCGGCGCCGGGGCGCTCACCCTCTCCTTCGGTGTCCTCTTCGGAGGCTGATTCGCCGAGGTCCGAGGCCGGCGGCTTGCCACCAGCCTCGGGGAGAAGGTCCCGATCCGGGCTCGAGGCCCTCTCCCCCTGCGGGTGGAGGGGGCCTCGTCGCATCCAGGGGGCCTCCCCATGCACGGGAGCCGACTTCAGGGATCCTGCGTCGGGGCGTCCCCGGACGCGGGGGTCGCCGGGAATCCGGGTCTCGTGGGGATGCGCCCGAACAGACGGGGGAGGAGGGAGGGGTCCCGTAGGGCGAGCCCCCCCCATGCCGCCACCCCGACATAGATCGGAAAGAGGGTGTGGGAGAGCAGGGGATTCCCCTGCTGGACCTGAATGGCCACCGCCCCCCCGAGGTACCCGGTGAGGGGCACGGCACCGAAGGTTGATGTGCGGGGAACGAGGTAGAGAAGAAGAAGCACGAGGAGGAGCCCCCCGATCCAGGGCACCTGGTGGGCCTCGAAACCGAGCTCCACCGTCCCCTCCACGAAGGGCGCGAGCCTCAGCACCTTTCCACCACCGTCCATCAGGAGGAAGAGGGCCACGAGCCCCAGGAGGCCGGCCCCCGCCCCCCTGCGTCCCCGGCCGGTCGCCGGCATCTCCGGCGTCATGGGGTGACTCCGGAAGATGCCACCGGTGCCCTCATCCATGGCGTGGAGCTGCCCCCTCCGGTCCGTCCGGGAATGGTGTCTCGGAAAAGCGGGTCATCCCCTGTGCTCGTTGGGAAGGAGTGAAACATGATTGGGGGTCCCGGGGAAAGGGTGAACGTGATGGAGGAGACGGCCTCACCCACTTGTCGAGCGGGCCGGGCTGAATTCGACACGACCGGCCTTCACCTCGCGTCCCTCCCGGTGGCCGATGCGGGGGCGGGGTGCCATCGCTGGTCCTCCCCGGACCTGCCTCGCCAGCTGCTGCGCCCCCGCCAGGCCCCCACCACCACGAGGAGGGCTCCCACCACCACTCCCGCAGGGGCGAGGGTGATGCCCAATGCGGCGGGAAACAGGGAGCGGGTCGCGAGCCAGAACGCCATCCCGGAAATGCCTCCCACCCACCACCCGGCCCGCTCCAGGGGGGTCGAATCGGAGAGAAGCGCCGGTGCCCGGGCCCCGCTGTACGCCTCGTCGGCCAGCCCGAGCGCTACCCGAACGATACGGGTCAGACGCTCGGAATCCCAGACCAGAAGCCAGGCGACCGAGAGGAGCATCCCGAAGGCGATACCGGTCGTGGCCCCGAAGCCGACCCCCCAGGTAATGAGAACGATACTGCAGGCTGCCGGAAGGAAGAGAAGGGCTCCCACGAACGCCGTGCGCGGAATGAGGAGGAGAAGTGCCGCGGCCACCTGCACCCCGCCGAGGAAGACCCACCACGGCCCGGTTCGGAACATGGCCTCGAAGAAGAACCCTACCGGGGTTTCCAGCCCCAGCGTTGTGAAGGGCCTCCCGAGGAGCTTGACCAGGCCGGTGGGAAGAAAGGCCATGGCGAGGAGGAGCCGGTTCGCCAGGGTGAAACGGCGGAGGAGAGGGCGATCGTGCACCGGAAAGCCTGGAGGAAGGGGAGCGAGGGCGGGTGGGGAGAATGCAGACGAAAGGAGCCGGGCCCGGCGCGTTGCGCCAGACCCGGCTCCCTCGTTCCCCGGCGGAACCCTGCATCGCCCCCACGTGGGGCCGCGCGCGGCCAGCCCGGACCGGCCCCTCCCGGAGCGGGTCGGCTCAGAAGCTTGCCAGCGCTTCCTCGTCGAACGGGATGAGATCGCTCCCCGCCCCTCCACCCGTTCCGGCATCGGCTTCCCTGGCTCCGTTCCGGGGAGGTGCACCCTTCGTCCCGCGGGATCCGTTCGTGGCTCCGCGCCTCGGCGCCGGGCTTCCCGTGCCGGCCCCGGGTTCTCCGGCCCCCACGCCGGAGCGTCGCGCGGATCCTCGCCCGGACATTCCCGTCTGGCTCCCGTCCGAGGCGGTGTGACGCACGGCCGTGAGCTGGAACCGCCCCACCAGGCCCTGAAGCTGGCTGGCCTGGGCCGAGAGTTCCTCGGCCGCGCTGGCACTTTCCTCGGCGCTGGCAGCGGTGTTCTGCGTCACGCCATTCATCTGCTCCACGGCACCGGTGATCTGGTCCACCCCGGCCCGCTGCTGATCGCCGGAATCGGCGATCTCGGTCATGACGTCCTCCACCCGGGCCACTCCGGTGCGGATCTCGTCGAGCTGCGCCGTGACCCGCTCGTTGAGGGAGACCCCCTCTTCGGCGTTCCGCACGGCCCCTTCAATGAGCTCAGCGGTGTTCTTCGCCGCCTCGGCGCTCCGCATGGCCAGGTTCCTCACCTCTTCGGCCACCACGGCGAAGCCCTTCCCGGCGTCTCCGGCCCGGGCGGCCTCCACCGCCGCGTTCAGCGCAAGGAGGTTGGTCTGGAAGGCGATCTCGTCGATGGTCTTGACGATCCGGTAGGTGTCGTCGCTCGACGCCTTGATGCGGTCCATGGCGTCACCCAGGCGACGCATGGACTGGGCACCCTCGTCGGTGACCCGACGGGTCCCCTCGCTCACCTTCCGGGCCTCGGACGTGTTGGCGGCGTTCTGGGTCGTCATGGAAGCGAGTTGCTGGAGGCTGGCGGACACCTCCTGGAGGCTTCCGGCCTGCTCCGTGGCCCCCTCGGCCAGCGCATGGCTCCCGCCGGAGATCTGCCCCGCGGCAGACGCGACCTGGTCCGCGGCCGTGGAGACCTCGGCGAGGGCTTCGTCGAGGTTGGACACGGCCTTGTTCAGCGCTTTCCGGACGCGGTCGTGGTCGCCCCGGTACGTCCCGGTCATCCGGGCCGAGAGCTCGCGCTCCGCCACCCGCTCGAGCACCTGGGTTGCCTCTTCCAGGGGCGCGGTGGTGGCCTCCATCGTCTCGTTGATCCCCTCGAGGAAGGCGCGGTACGTCCCCTTCACCCGGTCCGCCTGGGCCCGGTGGTCCAGCCGCCCCTCGCGGCCGGCGTTGGCCAGCCCCTCGATCTCGTCGGCCAGGATCCGGAGGGAGTCCCGGAGCCCCTGGAGGCTCCGTCCCACCACATCATCTCCGGAACGGCTCTGAATGTCCACCGCCAGGTCGCCGGCGGCCAGGCGCTCCATCCATCCGGCCTGCTCCTGCATTCCGCCCACCATGGTCCGGAAGGCATCGGCCAGTTCGCCGATGGCGTCCTTTCGGTCGATGGAGAGGGTCACGTCGGTGCGCCCTGCGCCGATGGCCTCGGCGGCGCCGCGAAGCTGCTGCAGCGGATCGGAGAAGCGGACCATGAAGGTCCGGTATCCCCAGGTGGCTCCGAAGAGAACGAGGGCGATGACCAGGACCAGCACGAGGAACCAGGTCCGGACATCCTGCTGGGCCTGGGCCACGGCCAGCCCGGTCCGATCCCGCACCGCCGCATCGAAGCGGTCGAGGACGGCATCGATCTGCAGCTTCTCGGCATCGTAGTCAGCCCCGAAGACGATCTGGCGCGCCCCGTTCAGTTCCCCGAATTCCACGAACTGCATCGCCATCTCTTCCATGATGACGAGACCGTTGGAGAGGCGGGCGGCCTCTTCGACCAGGGCCAGTTCCTCGGCGGGGACGTCCATTTCCTCGAGGCTCGTCACCACCCGCTCCCGGGTGCGGATCTCGTTCACCTCGGTCCAGTAAGCCTCCAGGATCGAGGGATCCTCGAGCTGGACGTAGCGTCGGATGTGATCCGTGAGGAAGTCCGAGGCCCCCCTCAGATCCGCCGAGAGGGCCACCATCGTCGCCCGCTCTTCCTGGGCGGCGGTAAGGGTCTCGGTGCGATCCCACACCAGGTAGAGGGAGAACCCAATCACCCCGGCGGCGGCCAGGATGGAGAGGTAGACACTGTTGGAGCGGAGGGCGCGGAGACTCATGGAGGTCCGATCCTTTCTCGGGTCGAGGCCGTGGCGAGGCCGGTCGAGGGAAGGGTGGCCGGACCCTCGGCCCCGGGCGCGGTCCTCCCCGGGCGGGTCAGAAGCGTACCCCCCTGTCCTCCGTCCCCTTGGTGCTCGAGGGGCGTTCGGAAGGGTCCCGGCGAAACGTCGCACTCCGGAAACGAGGTCCGGGTCGATCTTCAGGGGTATCGGACGCCCCGGCGCCGCGCTTGAGCCCCGCTCCCCTCATCCGGAGGGGTGGACCACGCTCGGGCACCGGGCCGGGGGATCCGCCATCGGGGACCCGGTCTCAGGCACCCGCCTTTCGCGGTGGAGTGCGATCAGGCGCCCATGTGCCTGAGCCAGTCCACGAGGATCCAGGCCGAGAGAAGGAGGAGGAGGACCCCGGCCAGTCCCTCGGCGAAGCGTCCGAACCGGAGGCGCTTGCGGCGTCCGAGCCAGAGCCCGGTGAGGGTGGCTCCGAAGACCGAGAAGGAAGTAAGCACCCCGAGGAGGAGGGTGGTGCCCCCCTGGAGCCCCACCCCGAGTCCCACGAGGAGGTTGTCCGACGAGAGCCCCATCGAGAGGAGGATGAGGCCCCCGGTGGGGAGCCGGGCCCGATCCGGGGCGATCCCGGTGAGATGGGCCGGTGGGATCGCTCCTTCCCCCTTCCACGCCCCGTGGAGGAACCAGCCCCCGAGGCCGGCCAGGACGAGGGCGCCGATCCCCCCTGCCACCTGGGCCATGGCCCCGGAGGCCAGGAGCCCCATGGCCATGCCTGCCACGGGGAAGGCCCCGCCGATGATCGCGAAGATGACGGCCACCCGGAGCCATCCCCGCGGGGGGACCTTCGTTCCCAGGGCCAGGGAAGCGGCGAAGGTGTCGAGGCTGATGGCCACCGCCACCAGGTAGAGCTCCAGAAGGGCGATCACCGCCGAGGCCCTTTTCCCTCAGCGACGGCGAGGCAACCCCGGAGTGGCCCGACCACGTCCGCGCCTCAGGACGGGGATTCGTCCTCGATGAACCCCCGGGCAATGACCCGGGCAGTGGCATCGAGAAGCTTCTCCCCCAGATCGGGGTGGGCCCCTCGGGCATCTCCCAGGATCCCGTTCTGCGTCACGGCCTGGAACCCCCTTGCGATGATCCCCTCGAGCTCGGCTTCGTCGTGTTCCCCCAGCGTGCCCTCGACGGCAAGCTCCATGTGAACGAATTCGGGGCGGAGATGGAGCATTTCCGAGGTCTCGGCGATGTCGGCGTGGCCCCCCACACGGGCCCCCTGTCCCGTCTCCTCCTCCACCACCCACCGAGCCACCGAAATGAGCTCCACCAGATCGGTATAGGCATCCACCCGGCATTCCGGGCGAAGCCGGGCCACGGCCTCCCGGATCCGGGGGAGGGCGTCCCTGAGGGGGGCGAAGTTCCCCCCGTGGGCCGAGAGGAAGAGGATGTCCTCGAACCCGTGGCGTGCAAGGCTCACGGCATAGTCGGTGCACACCGCTTCCAGCGTTTCGGGTCGGAGGCTCACCGTTCCGGCGTAGGCCATGTGGAACTCCGAGCATCCTACCCGCAGGGCCGGAGCCACCAGGGAATCCCCCAGGCTCTCGGCCACCCGCAGGGCCAGGGCGATGGCCCGATCGGCATCGGCGCTGAGGGGGAGGTGGGGCCCGTGCTGTTCCACCGCACCCAGGGGAACCACAACCCCGGTCATGCCCCGGGTCATGGCGAGTTCGACCTCGGTCCAGGTCAGGTCCTCGAGAAAGATGGACTCGAATCCTTGGGGGGACGGCGACACGGCAACGGCTCCTGCAGGGAGATGGGGAGGAACGGGGACGCCCTTCGGCCCGACGACCGGCAACCCGATGACCGGCAGAGGGGGCGCTCCCCAAACATCGCCAACAGGAGGGGAGTGGGTCCAGTGCCGGGCTCGGGGGGGGAGCGCGGCGCCGTTCCCCTGCGTACGGGGGACGCTTGTCCCGGCACCGCCGTGTCGGGGGCGTGGCGGGCATCGGCGCGGTCCCGGCACCCCCGGCCCTCCGCACCCCAAACTCCGGCACGGCGGTCGATCCGGCCCGGCCCGGACCCAGGTCCCCGCCCTGGAGGAGCTGAAGGGGCCGGCCCTTCCAGGACTTCCCGGAGGGTGTCCGCGTGGAGGGATGCGGCTGCGCGGGTCGGACACCCTCCTGGGGCGTGTCCGAGTACAGGGTCGAGCCGGGTTACTCGGACACGCTTTCCCGGACACGCTCCTGGGTCCACCGTTCGAGCACGTCCCAGACCTCCCGCTCGAAGGCGAGCCCCCCGGGGAAGCGGTCGAGGGCATGGGCCCGGAGGCGGGGGGCATGCTCCGCCAGGTACCGCGCCAGGGCGGACGGATCGGGAGCCAGGTACGCGCTCCGGAAGAGGACGGAAGCCGCTGCCTTCCCCTCCTCGCTCCCTCCTGCACGAGCGTCAGTGGCCTCCGCTGGCCGGGCGTCGTCGGTGAGGCGTGCGAAGGTGGCCTCCACGAAGCACCCCGTGTCCATGAGATCGGGAATGTGCTCCTCGCGCAGGTAACGGGCATAGGCCTCGGCCTGGGGCGCCGGCACCCGAGCCCGGACCTCGTAGCGAAGGGGGCCGGAGGGGCGCATCATGACCGGAACTCCTGAAGGGCCGTGACGATGTCCGCCGTCTGGACGAGCACGAGGTTCGCCGCCGGACCCAGGGGCACGTAGGTATCGGGGGCCCGGACCGAACGGAGGCGGGCGGAGGATCCGGATTCGGCCAGGAGGGAGACCACGGCGTCGGCGATCCCCCCGGCGCTTCTCCGGCATTCGTCCACCACGAGGACCCCGCCGCGCCCCCGGGCTGCGTCCAGGATGGCTGCCTCGGGAAGGGGATTCAGCCAGCGGAGGTCCACCACGTCCACGAGGAGGCCATGGGCCTCCCGGAGAATGCGCTGGGCCTGAAGGCTCATCCGGAGGCCGTTGGCGTAGCTGAGCACGAGGAGCGGGGCGCGTTTTCCGACCTGTGCTTCGTACGTCCCCACCTCGCCCGGAAGAAGGGCGATCCCCGGTTCGGGATAATCCGTGAGCCAGCCGCCGTCGCCCTCCTCGTGGAGGTCCCGCTCGTGGTACAGGGCAATGGGCTCGAGGAAGACCACCACACGGCCGCACGCCTCCGCCATGGCCAGGCATCCTCGAAGCATCTTCACGGCATCGTCCCCCCGGGAGGGGGTGGCCAGGAGGAGACCGGGAATGTCGCGCAGGTTCCCGATGGCGTGGTCGTTGTGGAAGTGGCCCCCGAAGCCCTTCTGGTACGCGAGCCCCGCAACCCGGACCACCATGGGGTTCCGGAACTGCCCGGCCGAGAAGAACTGGAGGGAGCAGGCCTCCCCCCGAAGCTGGTCCACGGCGTTGTGGAGGTAGGCCAGGTACTGGATTTCGGGTACGGGAAGGAACCCGGCGAGGGCCGCCCCCTGCGCCACCCCGAGGATGGTGGTCTCGTCGAGGAGGGTATCCATGACCCGGCCACTTCCGAAGCGCTTCTGGAGCCCGGCCGTGACGTAGTAGACCCCCCCCTTCTTCCCCACATCCTCGCCGAAGACGAGGATCTCCGGGCGCCGAAGCATCTCGTCGGCCAGCGCCGCACTCAGGTGGGCTGCCAGGGTCCGCCTCACCGGGTTTGCCTGCGTCTCCGGGAGGTCTCCACCCCAGAAGGCCTCCCGCGTCAGGGGATCCACCCGCTCCGAAGCCGCCGCCCGGATGGCCTCCTCGTTCCAGGGCGCAAGGGGAGCCATGACCTCCTCCACCGAAACAAGGGGGCGCCGACCTGCCGCCTCCTCTCCCGCCTCCCGCACCCGCGTTCGCGTGGCCTCGAAGATGCGAAGGAGCTCGCCCTTCTCCGCCGCGCCCGTCTCGACAAGGCGACGGGCATTGCGAAGAATCGGGTCCCGGGCCTCGGTGGCCGCGATCTCGGCGGGGGTCCGGTAGGCGGTTTCGATGTCGCTTCCGGCATGTCCCCAGAGGCGCACCGTCCCCAGGCGGAGAAAGACGGGGAGACGCCGGGACCGGCAGAGATGGAGGGCCTCCTCCACCACATCCCACACCTCGTCCACCGAAGCTTCGGCCTCGGTCTCGAAGTACCGGAGGTTCCGCATGGTCCCGAAGCTTTCCCGGATCCAGCGGGGCGGGGTGTCAACGGAAATTCCCAGTCCGTTGTCCTCGCAGAGGAAGAGAATGGGGACCGGGTTCCCGCGCCGCGAGGCGTACCGGGCCGCATGGATCCCGGTGAGGGCGGTGGCGTGGTTCGCCGAGGCGTCTCCGAAGGAGCAGCACACGACGGCGTCGTCGGGGAGGTCTCCCGTGTCGTGTCCGAGCCGGCGCGCACGCCCGAGGGCGAAGGCCATCCCCACGGCCTTCGGGAGGTGGGAGGCGATGGTGGAGGTCTGGGGAGGAACCCAGAGGGACCGGCTCCCCCACACCTTGTGGCGCCCCCCGCTTATGGGATCGTCTGCCCGGGCGCAAATCGAAAGAAGGGTATCGAGGGCCGGATCCACCTCCGGATCCTTCCGGGAACGGGCCATCATGAGGCCCCCGGAACGGTAGTGGAGGAAGCAGGGATCGGTGGTCCGGAGCTGGGCGCCTACCACGGCGTTCTGTTCGTGTCCGGCACTCGAGATCGTGTAGAAGGAG
This sequence comes from Gemmatimonadales bacterium, assembly GCA_050485885.1. GTDB lineage: Bacteria > Gemmatimonadota > Gemmatimonadetes > Longimicrobiales > Gaopeijiaceae > SKNW01. The sequence goes on from JBJHCG010000010.1 coordinate 26,408, forward strand.
CGGTTCGTGGCCTTGAGTCGCCGGGCTTCGGCGTCGATACACCGGGAAAGGAGCTGGTCCTCCCAGAGGGTCAGCGCCTCCCCGGCTGTGAGGGCCGAGCCGGGCCGGAGGGGATCGGCCCGGTCGAGTCGGGAGGGGGAATGGCGTTCCTCTGCTCCGGGAGCGGCGCCGGGGTCCTTCCCCGGCTCGGCCGACGCGGACTGCAGGTAGCCAAGGAGGTTCTGCTCGACGAGAGTCACGCGGTCGGTGGCCAAGGAAGGGAGGGCTCCGCGAAGGGATGGGAAGGAGGCGTTCCTGCGGCGGGGCGAAGGATAGATCGAAACGGGGGGGCGGGGCAACGGACCCGGGAACGCCCGGGAAGGGGGCCACGTCCGGACTACGGGAGGTGCGGTCGATGTCGGGAGATCAGGGGAAGGCTGGAAGGCGGAGGGGGCGAGGGCCCGCACCCCGGCGCCCGGGGGTGGAACCCCGGGGCGCTGGAGGGGGCGCGCACGAGGGGGTCCGGCCACGTCCCGTGTGGATCCTCCTGGCGGGGGCCCTGATCCTGGCCGCCCTGCCCCCCCTCCCCTCCCCTCTCGCGACCCGTGGAGCCGGCGCCGCCCCCCTCGCGGCCCAGCTTCTCTCGCCGGGCATGATGAATGGCGCCACCGCACGCGTCCGGGTCTTCCTGGACTGCCAGGGACGGGACTGCGACCAGACCCACTTCCGCACCGAGATCGGGTGGGTGAACTGGGTCCGGGACCGGGCCGACGCCGACCTTCACGTGATCTTCACCTCGGAGGGCACCGGCGGGGGAGGGGTGCGCTACACCTTCGACTTCCTGGGACTCCGGGAAATGGCCGGGCGAGACGATCGCCTCACCTACACCTCGGCCGGATCCGATGTCCGTACCGAAACCATGGACGGGCTGACCCACACCTTCCAGCTCGGTCTCCTCCGCTACGCGGTGGAGCGGGGTCAGGGGAGCGAGTTCGACCTGGGATTCCGGGGGCAGGCCCCGATCCTCCTCGGTGAAGGGGAAGAAGAGGACGCGGGGGGGGCGAACGGAGACCCCTTCCGTGACCCCTGGAATGCGTGGACCTTCCGCTTCGGGCTGAGCGGAAACCTGGACCTCCAGGAGCGGCGCTCCGAGCAGCGGATCAACCCCTCCCTCTCGGCAAACCGGACCACCGACGACTGGAAGATGGACTTCTCGTTGTGGGCAAACCATCGGCGCCAGCGGATCGAACTCTCCGACGGGCGCGAGGTCCGGAACGACACCGACAGCTGGCGGGCCTCCGGGCTCGTCGTTCGCTCGGTGACGGATCACGTCTCCGTGGGGTTCGATGCGGGAGGCCGAAACGCCCTCACCCAGAACCAGCGGACGCGTCTGGCCCTCCGACCGGCGGTGGAGTGGAACTACTTCCCCTACCGGATGGCCAACCGCCGGCAGTTCATTGCCCACTACGGGGTGGGGCTCGAATACTCGGATTACTTCGAGCAGACCGTGTTCGGGGTAGAGCGGGAAACCCTCCCCACCCACCGATTCGCGATCCAGTACCGGGTGCGGGAGGCCTGGGGGAACGCCGGAGTCGGCTTCGATTCGTCCCAGTACCTCCACGACGCCGCACTCTACTCCTTCGGGATGAATGGAGAGATCAGCTACCGGATCAGCCGGGGCCTCGATCTGAACCTCTCGGGGAGCGCGTCCCGGGAGGCCGACCAGGTCCATGTGGCGGCCTCGAACTACTCGGACGAGGACATCCTCCTGGGACGGGTGAACCTCCCCTCGGGATACCGCTACCAGGCCTCCGTTGGGTTCGGATACCGGTGGGGCTCCTCCTCGGCCAACGTGGTCAACACCCGCTTCCCCGGGTCGGTGCGCTGACGGTCAGGACGATCACGCTCCCATGGGCCCACGGCCTCCGCCTTCAGTTCGGAGCCCGAACCCCCGGCCCCCCGTAATCCCGGTCCCGCCCGATGTTGGGGCCATGCCCGTTGCGGGCGGAATTGTCCACCCGGGCAATGAACTGCCGGATGGAGCCCGGGAAGGGCGCCGTGCGGGCGTTCTGACCGAAGGGATCGGTGTACCAGACCTCCGGGCCGTCGGCATTCGTGATCCGGTTCTGGTTGATGTCGACGATCCGGCGCACCCCGTTGAAGGGGGAGTGGGGGTGATCCCAGGTGAGCTGGTGGTTGTGTCCGCCGCCACTGGCCACCCCGCAGGCACCCTGGCTCGTGTAGATGCCGCCGAAGGGGCTGTCGGGGAGGCAGATGCGAAGGGGCCGGGCCACGCCGCCAGGTACCGAGGGGTCGTGGTACCGCGAGGGGAGGAAGACCTGGTAGTACGGGTTGAAGAAGGCGAGGGACCGTCCTCCCTCGCGACGAATGTGGTTCGAAGTCTCCCAGCTTTCGCGCAGGAGGCCGAAGTCCGCCTTCCCTCCGTGCTCCGTGGCGATGCGGTGGGCGCAGGTGTGATCGGGGATCACCCTTCGCCCTCCTCCCGGGGGGGAATTGAGGGGGGTAGGGGCCCCGGCATGCACCACCCGGTCCCGGTCGCACGAGACCACGAACTCTCCCGGCTTCCCGATGGCCGACATGAGGGTCACATGGAGGCGCGAGCCGTCGTTGCAGGAGAGGTGGTAGACCAGCTCGTGCAGGTTGTTCGTGAAGGCGTCGGCGGAGTGGGTCCCCTGGTGGAGCTTGGTCAGGACGTGGCACCGGATGTCGAGCACGGCCCCCCGCGCGCCTCCGAAGCGAAGGGGGACATTGTCCTGCCACTCGACCTTGTGCCCCACATGGTCCTCGTGCCGGGCGCCCAGGGGGTCCCAGATGTCGAGGACGGAGCTGGCATACCCGAAGGGAATGTCACCGACCTCGGCATGCAGGGCCGAGCCCCGCGGGTCCCGTCCATGTTCGTGTCCGAAGGAGCATCCCGTTTCCGGATCCACCGGCGGATGCCAGGTCGGGTAGAGGAGCCCGTCTGGCCCGACCACGGAGTACCGGGCATGGATCTCCGGCGAGCAGGTATCCCCCGGACCCGGGGTCCAGGCGTACATGGCCTGACTCCACCCCGAGGCTTCGAGGGGGGCGTGGGGAACGAAGGGGCCCTCGTTCCGGTCGCATCCGGGGAGGAGCGACATGAGGGCACCCGCCAGGGCCAGTGCCAGGAGCTGTCCCGGCGTGAAGCGCAGGGTGGGGAAGGCGCGGGGCGGGGGCATGGAAAGCTCCGGGGGAGGGTCCTGGGCAGGCGGCCGCCAGGGGGGGATCCGCTCCCGCCTGAAGCGCAAGATCCGGGCCTCTCCGAGACCCCGTCCAGAGCCCGGTGGGGAAGGCCCTTTCTTCTCCTCTCTCCTTTCCGGAGGGAATTCTCTTCCTCTCGCGGGAAGCTTTTGCCGGGAGTGTCCGCCACCCGGTCCGACGGCGCGGGCTATCTCCCCCCGTGCCGGGCCAACCCGATCCCGGCCCGAAGAAGGTGGAACCCGGCCCGGTCCTGCACCACGCCCTCGCCCCGGCGGAGGGTCCCGAGGGTCCCGAACACGGCCGAAACCCCCGGCTCCAGGCGGAAGCTTCCCCCCAGCGGGAGATGGGCGGCCACCCCGACCTGGGTGCTCAGGGAGCGCATGCGGAGATCATCTCCCCCGGGCTCGAAGCCCCGGTAGTGCCCGGACCCGATCCCGGCCTGCACCCGAAAGGGACCGCCCCCGGGATGGAGGCGCCCCACGAGGTGGACCGTACCGATGGCCTGGCGGACAGGGTCCTCCGGGGTGACCCAGGCCGTGGTCTCCACCCCGAATCCGAAGCCCGGGCGGAGGCGCGCACCCACGCTGAAGCGCACCTCGCCGCCCGATGGGCGCGTCTCCTGGCAGATGCTGCAGTCCAGCCGCCCCCACCCCGCCCCGCCCCCGATCTCGATCCAGCTCGTGACGCCGGGTCCGGATCCGGGACCGGGAGCGGCGCTCGCCGCGGGCCCGGGCCCCTGCCCCGCCGCGGGGCTGGCGACCCACGCCAGAACCAGGGCAAGCGCCGCACCTCCCCAGCGGATTCCGACCGCATGCCGTTGCATTCCCGAACGCTCCTCTCTCTGAAGGTGCTCCCGGCGCACGGGGGGATCCCCGGTGCCTTCCGCCCCTGTTCCTGCCACGTCGGACCCCTTCAGGTGGGGCCCCCGGGCGAGCGCTGCGTGCGAACCGCGGTCGAGACCGGATGGCCTCCGGGCACCGACCCGGGCGCGCTTCGTGCACGCTCCGTGCCCACCCCGGGCGCCGAGGGTCAGGCTCCGGCGGCAGGCCCTGCGGGATCGGCCCGCTGCGAGGTCGCGGCCAGCGCCAGGAGTCCGAGAACGAGGAAAAAGGCACCGGCCGCCATGACGGGAATGGAGACGAAGCCGAAAATGGCCAGATAGCGTGCGGTGCAGGAGACCCCTGCGGTGCACACCCCCACGTCGAGGGCGGGGCGGAACTGGATCGTGATGTGGTAGAGGGCAATGAGGAGCCCGACGGCCGCCAGGGGTACGCCGTAGGTCCAGGCGGCCCGATCGCGCCGCAGGGCCCCGACCCCGAGGACGAGGACGAGGGGATACATGGCGATCCGCTGATACCAGCAGAGGATGCAGGGGACGAACCCCACGACCTCGGAGTAGTAGAGGCTCCCGGCCGAGGCCAGGAAGGCGGTTGCGGCCGCTGCCCCCACGAGCAGGTTTTCGCTCCCCGACGCGGCCGCCAGGAGGGGGCGCCGGAGGGGAGGGAGGAGGAGGGCCACCAGGAGGCCGATCCCCATGGCGCCGGCCACGAGGGAAAGGGTCGCCATGGACTGGGTGAGGGCAACGAAGTTCATGCCTGAAGGCCAGGAGCGTGTCCGAGGGAAGGGGCGAGCCGCATTGCGGGCACCGCCGGGACTGGATTCTAGGCGGAGTGCCGAACCCATGGCAATCGCCGCGGCAGGGCGGGCCCACGACGAGAAGGAGCCTGCGCTGCTCCTAACCCGCAGGTCCCGGCGGGATTCCCTGGCTGATCCGTCGTCTCTCCCCGCTCCCCTGGTGTGGTGCCACGCTGCGACGTCGTTCCCGGGCTGAACCACGCAGGACCCCTGCGCGCGCTCACACCTCCTTCCGCGGACCCTGCGCCCTACGTCGCCGGCGACCCCCGGTCCCGGCGGGGAGGGGGCGGATCGGGATTCGGCATGGCGGGAGGCGGGGGCGCCACGGTCCGGTTCTCGAGGGCCGGACCGACGGGGACCACCATGACAAGCTCCTCCCCCGAAAGCCGGGGGGCCTCGCGCAGGGGGGTGCGCCCGGCGGCGTCGCGCACCCGGGCGAAGCGAAGGGCGTCCGCCTGCGACAGGAAGCGGGCATGACGTGCCGCCATGGCGGCCACGTGCCAGTGGGCCGTCCGGAAGAGGATGCCCTGGAGGTCGAACTCCCGGCAGAGGGTGACAAGCCAGGCCACCACGTCGGCCAGTGCCCCCAGCCCCGGGTGTTCCTGTCCCGGAAGGGGAGGACGGCCCGGGGTGAAGCGGGCACGGGGGTCCTGGAGGAGCAGCCATTCGACGCGGAGCATGGCGTGCCCGGCGAGGGTGGCCCGATCCACCTCCACCCGCAGCTCCACCAGGAGGTGACGGCGTCCTTCCTCGCCCCAGACCCGGACCACCGGGCCGAGTCCCGTGGCAGAACGGAGTTCGATGAGGGGATGGGGATACCCGCGGTTCCGAAGCTGAGCCAGGATCCCGAACCGCTCCAGATCAGCCTCCACCCGTCGGGTGTCGAGGCGGTCGAGGAGGAGGAGGGAGGCAGGCGCAGCGAGGCCGACGGCGGCCAGATCCCCGGGGTCGAGGGTCCAGGCGAAGGGATCGCGGGAGGGGTCCTTCTCCCGTCGCCCCCCGAGCCAGGCGAGAAGTCCCCGGGGCCCGGTCTCGCCGCCTTCGGTGGCCACACCCCACGACCGCCTTGCACGCTGGAGCGCCACCTCCACGTCGTCCGGGGGTTCCTCCACCTGGCCCGTGAGGAGCCAGGCCGCGAAGCGGGCCGTGGCACGCCAGGCCGAGGGTCCGTACCCCCCGGCCAGAACCACGGCGAGAGGCCCCCCCACCGCCTCGCAGACGAAGCGGTCCCGCTCCAGGAGGCCGGCCCGGGTCAGGCGACCATCGCCGTACCCGTCGTCGGCCCCCGGGTCCACCCCTGCCAGAAACACCGTGAGGCCAGGTCTGTGGGCGGCCACCACCGGGGGAAGGGTCTCGCGGAGGAGCGCCAGGTAGGGGCCGTCCTCCACGCCCGGTCCGAAGGCATGGGCCGTGTCGGCCACCGCCTCGGCCTCCCGTTCGGGAGGGTCCCACCCCTCGTTGTGAAGGGAGTAGGTGTGCACCGAGGGGTCGGAGGCGAAGGCGGCCCGCGTCCCGTTCCCATCGTGGAGGTCCAGGTCCACGACGAGGATGGGCGCCTCGAAGCCCCGGGCACGCAGGCGCCGAATGGCCACGGCGACGTCGTTCAGGAGGCAGAAGCCCATGCCCCGGGTCGGGGCCGCGTGGTGGAAGCCGCCTCCGAGGTGAAGGGCCACGCCTTCCGTGCGAAGCGCGAGGCGGAGCGCCTGGATCGTCCCCCCCGCCGCCAGGCGCTGCATGGCCAGGGCGATCCGCGCCTCCTCCGGGCTCACCGGCAGCCCCAGGACCCGTCCCACCTCGGCCGGGTCCTCCAGGGTCCGGAGAAAGTCCGGGGGGTGCACCCGATGCAGGTTTTCGAGGGACGCCGGTCGGGGACGCTCCACCTCCCGGGCCCGGATCCATCTCCGGTCAAGGAGCCAGGCCAGGACCCGTTCCCCCCGCAGCGCGTCCATGGGGACGCCCGTGAGCCCCCGGCGGTAGTCGGGGTGGTAGAGGAAGCGGACCGGGCCCCGGGGGCCCCTGCGCCCTCCCCGGAGCCACGCCCCCCAGGAGGGTGCAGCGGCAGGCTCGCCGGAGGGATCACCGGACGGGGAAGGGTGCGGGGGGTTCATGCGAGGAAGCTCCCTGGCCCGGGGCGTTCCGTCAAACGCAGGGAGAGGGCGCGACGTTTCCCTCGCCATGAGACGGAATGCCCCGTTATCTTCCTCCCCGCCCCGAACGACCTCGAATGGAGCTCCATGTTCTCTTCCCCTCCCCTCCCGGCCGGTCCCCGGCGCCGGAGCGTGCGCCGGATGGCGCTGGCGCTCCTCCTCGGGGTGTGCGGGATCGCGGGGTGCCAGGGGGAGGAGGAGGCCGTGATTCTGGCCGTGGCCACCTCCTCCTCCATGCTGGAGGCGGCGGCCATGGGGATCGAGGCCGGAATGGCCGCCCACCCGACGCTCGCCCTCGATACCCTGCTTCGCGTGGAGGCCACCGGGGAGTCCCGGGCGGCGCTGGCCGTGGCCCGGTCCTTCGTGGAAGACCCGCGCGTCGTCGCCGTCATCGGGCATGCCAACTCCGGAGGAACCCTGGCCGCCGCACCCCTGTACCGGGAGTCCGGCCTCGTCCACCTCTCCCCGACGGCCTCCTCTCCCCTCCTCTCGGGAATCGCCCCCCGGTTCTTTCGCATGGTCCCCTCCGACGCGGCCCAGGGGCAGGTTCTCGCCACGGTGGTCGAAGAGGAGGCGGGAAGTGCGGGCAGGGTGCTCCCCCTGGCGCTCCTCTGGGTCAACGATCCCTACGGGCAGGGGCTCCGTGAGGCCTTCTTCCAGGAAGCCGCCGAACGAGACGGGCTCGATGTGGTCCTGGACCTCCCCCACGACGAGACCGGCGCCGGGCTCCTCGACCCCCAGGAGACCCTCCGTTTCCTCCGTGCCTCGGGGGCAGAGGCCATGGTCTTCCTCGGTCGGGCCCAGTCCCTGGAACGGGTGCTCCCGTCTCTCCGGGAGACCCTGGGGGACCTCCCCATCTTCGGGTCGGACGGGGTGGGACTCGCCAGCCGGGGAGGCGGCGACCTCGCCAGCGCGGACTGGGAAGGGGTCGTCTTCCTCGACCTGGCGCCTACTTCGGGAACCGAGGCGCTGGACCGGTTCGATGCCGCGTTCCGGGCACGGACCGGGCGTCCCCGGACCACGAGTGGCGAGGTTCTGGCCCACGACGCCGGTCTCCTCCTGGTGGAGGGGCTGGCCCGGGGCGGTCGGTCCGCGGAGGCCCTCACTGCCTGGATCCGTCGACTGGCCGACGAACCGGAGGCCCTGCCGGCCGGCCTCCTGGCTGGCCCCACACACTTCGGCGACGGGGGGGATGGGCCGATCCGCTACACCGCCGTCCGGGTCGGCCCGGGAGGGGAGCTCGCCCCCCTGGGGACCATCGAGGGAGAGCGGATCGGGAGTTCCGGCCCCGGGCTCTCCCGACCCGGCCGCACCGAGCCCTTCCCACCGACCGGCGGGGGCGGGGACCCGCTCCCATGAGTGCCACCCCTGCATCGGGGAGGGGGGGCCGACAGGCCCTCACCCTGCGGGCCCGGGTCCTCCTCCTGGGCGCACTCATCGTGGCCGGACTCGTCGGGGTCTCCGTCGTCCTGGCGGTCCTCCAGGAACGGGAGGAGGCCGCGCTGGGGGAGGCGCTGGAGGCCTTCTCCGAAGTCCAGCGCCTCTCGGACCAGATGGGGCGGGCGGTGATGCTCCAGATTCTCCGGATCACCGACCTGGACGCCGACCTGGCCGGGATCCCTTCGACCCTGGCCATGGGGTCGGAAGGGGGAGAGGTGCAGCGTGCGCTGAGGGCCCTCCTCGACCGTCCCCTCCCGGAGGAAGTCCGGAGCACCCTGGAACGGCTCCGAGAGGCCCACCAGGTGGTGGAAACGGCGGCGGCAAGGGCCACGATCCTGTCCCGGCTGGAGGAGGAGGAGGGGGCGGCGCTGGCCCGCGCCCAGACTGCGCGGCTCGCCCTGGACTTCCTTGCCGAGCTCGAGGCCTTCGCCGCCCTGCGAAGCGCCGAACTCGAAGGGATCCGGGAGCAGCAGGCCACCACCTTCCACTTCCTCCTCCTCTCACGCAGCCTGGCGGTGGGAATCTTTCTCCTCCTTGGAGGGGCCATTGCCCTTTCGGTGTACCGTCGCCTGGCCCGGGCACTCGACAACCTCCTGCACGCCTCGGCGCAATTGGGAGAGGGAGACCTCACGGCCCGGGTGCCCCGAAGCGGGGACCCCGAGTTCGATGTGGTGGCCGACGGGTTCAACCGCATGGCGGACCGGCTGTCCGAGGCACTGGCCGAGCTGGAACGGCGGAACGGGGAGCTGGCCGACGCCCTTGCCGAGGTCCGCCAGGCCCAGGGGGAAGTGATCCAGGCCGAAAAGATGGCGGCACTCGGACGAATGGCGGCAGGGCTCGCCCATGAATTGAACAACCCCCTGGGTGCGGTTCTGGGCTTCGCCGAGCTTCTCGACCAGCGCCTCGGCGAACCGGGGGAGGTGGCATCGACCCCGGAGGCCGCGACCCAACTCCGGAAGGAGTACCTCACGCCCGTCCTCGAGGAAGGGCGCCGCGCCCGGGATCTCATCCAGACCATCCTCCAGTTCTCCCGCCGCACCGTGGAAGGACAGGGGATCATGGAGGCGCGAAGCATGCTTGGCGGAGCCTTCGAACGGCAGGCACCGGCCTTCGTGCGGGCCGGTCTGGTCCTGGAGGCTGGCCCCCTCCCGGAAGCCTGGATCCCCGCGGACCCGCGCCTCTTCGAGAGCATCGTCATGAACCTCGTCGGCAACGCCCGCGATGCCATGGAGGGCACCCCCGGGGGCCGACTCCGGGTCCACGGTCGTCTGGAGGAGGGAGTCGGCTCCCTCCCCTCCCTCGTTCTCCTCTTTGACGACGAAGGCCCGGGCTTCACCGAGCCGGACCGGGCATTCGAGCCCTTCTACACGACGAAGGCTCCCGGGAAGGGCACCGGGCTCGGGCTCCCCCTTGTGCACCGCTTCGTCGAGGGGTTCGGGGGCGGGGTATCGGTGGAGAACCGGGCAGAGGGAGGAGCACGCGTTCGCCTCGAGATTCCCACCCTTCCCCCCCCTCGGATCGATCCTCCGCCGGCGGCACCTGGGGAGGAGCCCGCGGACGGCGCTGCTCCGGACCCCTTCCCCTCCGCACCCTTGCCCCTGGAGGGATCGGTGGAAACGGCGGAAGCACCGGACCGCTCGCATGGGGTGGGGGTGGCAGGGGACTCCCTCCCCGCTCGCGTCCTCGTGGTCGACGACGAGCCCGCCCTGAGGCATCTCCAGGCGAGGATCCTCAAGCGAATGGGAATCGAGGTGCTGCAGGCCGCAAGCGCGGAGGAGGCGCGCGCGACCCTCGGGAAGTCCGAGGTCCGTGCCATCGTCTCCGATGTACGGATGCCAGGGGGGTCCGGGGTGACCCTGTACAGGGAACTCCTCCTCACGCGGCCCTCGCTCGCCCGGCGCTTTCTGTTCATTACCGGCGACCGGAGCCATCCGGAGCTTGAGCAGGTGCTGTCAACCGCCCCCCCCGGCGCCGGCGCCCGGGGGAAGGACAGCGTCGTCCCGGTTCTGGTCAAGCCGTTCAGCACGGATGCCTACCGGGAGGCGGTATCCCTCCTCCTCCAACCCGATTCGACGGGGGGGACCGGGTAGATGGCAGAAGGGAACGGGCCTCCGGGAGCATCTCCGAGGATGGGGGCGAGCCGCGTTCCTGGCACTCCGAGCCTGGACCCTACGCGGCGGGCCGCAGGCGCAGCGGTCGCCTTGGCAAGGCGCTCCAGCCCAGGAGTGACGCCCGGGCTCCCCGCAACCCGCAGGGCGCACGGGGGTCGCATGGCTGATCCGTGGTCTCTCCTCGCTCCCCGCCGGTCACGCCACCCTTCCTCGTCGTTCCCGGGCTGATCCATGCAAGACCCCCCCGCGGCCGCACCCCGTTCCTCTGACACGCTCCCGGACCCCTGCCGGATGCCTCCCGGATCCTCCGGTGCGGACCCCTGCCGGATGCCCCCCGGCTCCTCGGCTGCGGACCCCTGCGAGGCAGGAGGGGAACGCACACAACCGTCGTGGGTTCACGGTTCCATGCAGACCTCTTCCGTCCTCCCGGTCCAGGCGTTCCGCCTCGAGATCCATCCCACCGCGCGCCCCCAGGCCCTCGATCTGCGGCCCCGTATCCGGGAAACGATCGAGGAAGCCGGACAGGCGGTTCCGCCCCGCCTCCTCCTCCTTTCGCATCACACCACCGCAGGCTTTCCGGACCGGAGCCTGCGGGCGCGGACAGGGGGCCGGAGGGATCGGCTGCTCGCCCTTCTCGAGGCCCTCCGCTCCGTCTTTCCACCCGAAGCCGGATACGCCCACGACCGACTCCACCTCCGACACGAGCTGACGGCCAGCCAGAAGGAGAACGAGCCCCTCAACGCCGACGCTCACCTGGCCTTCATCGGAGCGGGGTTCACGAACGGGATCGAATCGGCTTCGTGGGGCGACGACCCCCTCTGGTTCGTGGACTTCGATGGCGTCTATCGTGACCGGGCCGGGGGTCTCGTTCGACGGACCCGCCAGGTCACCGTGCTGGGGTTTCGGGAAGAAGTCATGGAGGCGCGGGCCGAACTCGAGATCCCCCTCCCCCCCGACGCATCGGTGGTCCGACTCGACGACCCGGCGCTGGGGCTGAAGGATCGGATCGAGTCCCTGGCCCAGGCCGCGGGAATCGTGGCCGGTCGGGTCCGCCTTCGCGTACCCCGCGGCCTTCCCGGGGTGGGGATCACCGTAAACGAGTTCGAGTCTCTCCTCGTGGATCGAGACCTGACCCACGTCCTCTCGAACCCGTTGGGCTTCGCTTCGGGAGGGGACGATGCCCTGGCTCGAGCACTCGAAGCGATGGAGGTCTCGGGCGCGCGGGCCCGCCGCATTCTGAACCGCGCGCTTTCGGCTCCCTCCCCCCGGATTCTCCGGCTGCACCGGGAGGTGAGCCTCGGGCTCCTGGCCTCCGACCCGGAGGAGACGGCGTCCCTCCTCCGGGGCATCTACCAGAGCCCCCTCCTTCTCCAGCGCAGGGGGTCCCCTGGCGGCCAGTGCCGCCTCCAGCTCCTCGTCTCGCGGTTCCTCGGGTGAGCCCGCCGGGGGAGCGGGAATCCGCCCCCCTCAGATCAGGGAGTGCCCCTGGCTTCCATCGACCGGGATGCAGGTTCCGGTCAGGAGGGACGCTCGGGGCGAGGCGAGGAAGGACACGAGGTTCGCCACCTCCGACACCGTGCCGAAGCGTCCCAGGGGGAGGTGGTTCTCTACCCAGGTCGCCATCCCCTCGGGGTCTTCCTTCACCCGTCGGTCCCAGCTCCCCCCGGGAAACCGGATGGACCCGGGGGCCACGCTGTTCACCCGGATCCCTTCCGGGGCGAGTTCGAGGGCCATGATGCGGGCTGCACTGATCATGGCGGACTTCGTCGTGTTGTAGATGGAGAGCCCCGGCCCTCCGGCCTCCCTGCCGAAGATCGAGGCAATGAAGACCACCGAGCCTCCGCCCCTCGCGCGCAGCGCAGGGATGGCCGCCCGGGTCACCCGGAAGGCCGACGCCACGTTCAGGTCGAAGAGTTCACGCCAGTCCTCGTCCGTGGTCTCCTCGAAGGGCTTCCGGCGGTTGCCCCCCACGTTGTTCACCACGACATCCACCCCTCCGAACCGGGTGAGGGCACGGTCCACGAGGGTTGCGCCTGCCTCGGGGTCGGCGAGATCAAGGGCCAGCGCTTCCACTTCAGCGCCCTCGGCGCGGATCGCGTCGGCCGTAGCCTCGAGGGCCGCGGCCCCGCGCGCACAGATCACGAGGCGGACGCCCTCGGCAGCCAGGCCTCGGGCGATCCCCTCCCCGATTCCCCGGCTCCCTCCGGTGACGATGGCAACCTTTCCTGCGAGTTCCAGATCCATGGTTCTCCTGCTCCTTGTAGGGTGCGTTTCACGGAGGTCCGATCGGAGACCGGCGCGGGGGGCGGCGGTGTGCCTTCGATCCACCGCCCTCGACCGCAGTCAGTCCAGGGGCCGGAGGTTGGAAACGATCTCCTCCCGGCGCGATTCCAGAAAGGGCGGAAGGGCCACCTCCTCTCCCAGGGTCTCCACCGGTTCGTCCACCCCGAACCCGGGCCCGTCGGAGGCGAGTTCGAAGAGGATCCCCCCCGGCTCCCGGAAGTAGAGACTTCTGAAGTAGTAGCGATCCACCATTCCGCTGTTCGGGATGCGAAGCTCGTTGAGCCTGTCGGCCCAGGCCGTGTAGTCGAGGTCGGGGACCCGGAACGCCACATGGTGCACCCCTCCGGCTCCCGACCGCACCGGATCCAGATGCGGCTCGGCAGCGAGGAGGATCTCGGCATGGGGCCCCCCTCCCTCGCCCATGACCCAGCGCTCCACCTGCACGGTGCGGCCGCTCCCCACCGAGTCCGGGCTTCGGAAGACCTCCTCCCTCCGCATCCCCAGCACGCCCTCCAGGACCTCGGCAGTGGGCCCGGGGTGCCGAACACTCAGGGTAATGGGCCCGAGCCCCCGGATCTGGTGGGCGGCGGGAACGGGGCTCGCCTCCCATGGAACCGGCTCGTCTCCCGTGCCCCCGTCCACCACGAGGGAAAGACGCTGCCCCTCCGGATCCTCGAAGAGGAGGGTCGGGCGACCTCCCGATTCCCGGCGTTCCGGGGCAAGGGGAAGGCCGGCCTTCCGGAGATGATCGTCCCACCAGGCGAGGGCCTCCTCGTCTGCCACCCGAAGTCCGGTCCGGACCACGGCGTGGGTGCCCCGGCCCTCCCGGGGCACGGGCCAGTCGAAGAAGGTGAGGTCGGTCCCGGGCGTGCCCACCGCGTCGGCGTAGAAGAGGTGATAGGCGGTCACGTCGTCCTGGTTCACGCTCCGCTTCACGAGGCGCATCCCGAGGACCGTTGTGTAGAAGGCGTAGTTCTCCCGGATGCGTGCGGACACTGCCGTGAGGTGGTGGATGCCAAGAAGGGAGAGTTCCATGTCAGCGATCCTCGAGGGTGGACGTGCGGGGGTTGATCGATCCATCGGGGGAAACCACCGGTCGCTCCGGAGTCCGGCTCCACTCCACGAAGGACCCGTCGTAGAAGCGCACTTCGAAGCCGAGCATCCTGGCCACGAAATGGAGGTGGCCCGCCTGGCCACCGGTACGGCAGTAGGTGAGGACGCGATCCCCGGCCTCCACGCCCGCCTCCCGGAAAAGGGCGAGCAGGGCGTCGGCCTCGAGGAGGAAGGGGGCATCGTCGGGCCCGGTCGTGCTTCGCCAGGGGAGATTCCGGGCCCCGGGGATGTGCCCGGGGCGCGTGACCTCGTCCCCCGGCTCCTCGCCCCGGTGCTCGGCGGGAGGGCGGGCATCGAGGAGGTGGAGCCCGGGAAGGGCCTCGGCCCCCTGGGACTCGCGTGCCCAGACCAGGTCCGCGAGTCGGTCCCCTTCCACCAGGAGTTCGATTCGGGGCCGGAGGGTGGGCCACGGCCCCTCCACCGGTTCGGGCATCGGTCCCGTCTCCAGGGCCCCCTCCGCGCCCTCCCATCCCCGGAGCTGCCCGTCCAGAAGGCGGGCACGGTGGCCCAGCCCGACGTAGTCGAGGACGGCCCAGGCCCGACCTGCCATGAGCCCGGCCCCCCGGTCATAAAGGACGATTCGGGTCTCTTCGCCCACGCCGAGGGCCCCGAGCGTCGATGCGATGGATTCCATGGGTGGAATCCGGTTGGGAAGACCATCCCTCCGGAGGGCCACCGCCTCCCAGGGGAGAAAGCGGGCACCGGCGACCCGACCCTCCTCCTCGAAGGCCCGGGCGTTCATTCCGACCTCGAGAACGACCAGGTCTCCCCCCTCCTCCACCTCCTGCGCCAGGGCTTCCGGGGTCACGAGGAAGTGGGCGCGCCGATCCTCCGGGGCGTCAGCCCCGGGGATCCGGGCCCAGTCGAGGCTCTGGTCGGGAAAGGCGGTGGAGCGAAGCCCGTCGGCGGCCAGCGGGGGATCGCCCTGCTGGGCCCCGGGAGCGGCGCCATCGGAATCGGTGGGAGCGCACCCCGCCGACAGGGCGAGGAAAAACGCACCCGAGAGGAAGGAAAGGGATCGGGACATGGGAAACCGGGCTTCGGTTCGGGGGAGGAGGCAGAGGACCGGGGCGGATGGGCGGTGGACGGTCGATCGGGAATCGCCGGGAAGGTGGAGAAGGGGGAAGAGGCGCCGCAGGGAGCGCGGAAAGCCCGCGGAGCACCCGTGCGAGACCCTGTTGTCGTACCCTGGGGGGTGCGGGGAGGGCGGTCCTGCCATGTGATCGAAGCCCCCTTCGGCTCCCGGTCCAGGGTGCCCGCCACGGGGCGCTCCTGCTTCATCTTCATCGGGCACCCTCCAGGAGCTGAATTCCGCGCGGGCTTCCTCAACCCCCCGGGGGCCGCGAAGGATCCCCTCGCCTTCGATAGAGCCGCCGCCGATAGAGAAGGAGCCCGAGAAGGGGAAGGAGGGTGGAGGCTCCCACCGCCAGGAGAACCCATCCGGTGGCCTCCAGGGCCCACGCCCCCACCAGGGTATAGAAGAGCGTGCTGGGGACGGTGCCTGCCGCCATGGCTGCGAGAAAGGGCAGCCACCGGATCCCCGTGACGCCGGCGGCGTAGCTCACGAGGTCCGGGTTGATGAAGGGGACGATCCGGCCCACGAAGACGGCGATCATGCCCCGGCGCTCCATGAAGCGATCCATGCGATCGAGCCGCTCGGCCGAGACGATCCGGGCGACCCCGGGGCGACCGATGGACCGGGCGATGGCAAAGCAGGCAGCGGCCGCGACGAGGGCGGTCCCGAAGGTGAGCAGGCCTCCGAGGACCGCCCCGAAGACCATTGCATTGGCAATGGCAAGAAGAAAGGAGGGGCCCGGGGGGAAGATGGAGGTGGCCACCTGCAGGTAGGCCGAAACGAGGGGCGCCCAGAACCCGAATCCGCGGAGCCAGTTCCGGAGCGCCTCGGGCTCTCCGGCCCACAGAAGGTGCCACACCTGGAGGAACTCCGCCCGCAGCGACGGGTTGAATCCGATGAGGAGGGAGGGCGCTCCAACCCCGACCAGGACGGGCCCGAGGGTCCAGGCCAGGGTCATGCGGCGGGGGGAGCGTGTCCTTTCCTTTCCCGCCTTCCCCCCCGAATGTTCAGGATTGAGGGTGGAGGAAGGTCCCTCCCCCGCTGCGGCCCCCATGGGAGAGGCCCCCTCCGCTCCGTTCCCCTTCCCCGGCTCGCCGTTCTCCGCCATCCATCGCCTCCCGTCGGGCGTTCGCTACCCCGTCTCCTCGCTCCAGACCCCGGACCATGCTCCTCCCTCCTGCTACCTCCAAACCGTCCCGCGCTGGCCAACGCCTTTCGGCCCTGGTGCTCCTTTCGGGGGCCTTCCTTCTTTCGGCGTGCGGCACCTCCGGCGGGATGGACACCTCCGACCCCTTCGCCCGAGGCGGGACGTCTGCCTCGGGTCCACCGGGCGCCGACGAGGATCGCCCCGGCGGGCGGGTTCGGCTCGCGGTGGAGGGGATCGTGACCGGGGGCGAGGAGGATACCCCTCTCGAAGGCGCACGGGTCTCCATCACCTCGGCCGATGGCGATGATGTCTTCGAGGCCCGGTCTGACAGTGCAGGGGCCTTTCGCTTCGACCCTGCGCCCCAGGGGACGTACACCCTTCGTGCCTCCGCGTCGGGATTCCAGTCGCTCGAGACCCAGCTCGCCCTGGAGGGGATGCCCCCTGTCCGCCTCGAGGTCCAGCTCGCCGCCGAGGACGACGCCGAGACCCTCTCCACCGCCCAGCTCCTGGGCCGCCCGGACCCGTTGCAGGTGGCAGGCTTCTACGACCGGCGCGGCCGTGAGTCCGGCTCGTTCCTTCTGGCTGCCGACATCCGGCGTCGGGGGGTCGGCACGCCGTCAGAGCTGGTCCTTTCCCTTCCCGGATTCCGGCCGAGTCCGGCCAACGTGAGCGTGGTCGTGGGTCGAAGGGGCTGCCCTCCCACCCTCTTCGTGGACGGTCTCGACGTGGGCGACCTCCGTCAGATCAACTTCATGGTGAGCCTGTGGGGGATCGCCGCCCTGGAGGCCTACCCTGGAAGCTCTCCTCCGGCCATGTTCGCCGGCCTCAACTCCCAGTGCGGGGCCGTGGTGATCTGGACGCCGAGGGGCGCCTGACCCTCCCCCTCCCGGGCGCCCCTCAGTCCACGTAGAAGAGGAAGTCCACCTGCCGGACCCGCCCGTCGCTGAGGAGGAATCGCACGGGCTCGAGGGGGCCCTCGCATGAGGCGCAGCGGAACTCAAGTGCCTCCTCCGCCTCCGAGTCGGGCGTACCGAGAAGCCGCCGTACCGCCTCCTCCCCCACCCCCACGCCAACCTCGGGGAAACGGAGGTGACGGTTGTCCAGAACCGTTGCCCTGGAGAGGAGTCGACGGCCATCGGCCGTGCGGTAGATCTCCACATCGAGCCCGTCGTACCGCCAGAGGAAGATGCTGTCGGTCACCGCCGGGTCATGGGGGTTGGGCACCGCCCGGGCCTCCACCTCCGTGGGCGTTCCGAGCTGGGTGCGGACTTCCACCCCTGTTCGAGCCCCCATTCGGAGCCCCTGTCGAATGAAGGTGTCCCTGCGCCCTTCCTCGGTGAACGCTCGTCCCTCCAGGGTCCGCGCCTGCGGATCGGGGCGGGGGGGGGTGCTCTCCCTGGCACCGCAGGCGGCGGAAGCGGCCATGACACCCAGGAGGAGGGCGAGAGAGAGGAGCCTGTCCGAACGGGAGAAGGTCATGGGAAGGCGGGTTCTCGGGGCGAAATCGGGCCGGATGAGGGCGGTAGGGTGCGGAGTCCATCAGGGCTGCTGCCCATCGGCCCCGGAGGGTCAGACGCCGCGAAGGCGAGGTGGATCCTGGACTCGCGGGAGGGCGGGGCTCAGCGGAAGTTCCCGAACTGCAGCTCCACGCCGTAGTCCCCCTTCCGGAGAAAGGCGATGACCTCCTGCAGGGTGTCCCGGTCGGGGCTCGTCACCCGGAGTTCATCGCCCTGGATCTGGACCTGGACTTTCTTGAGCTTGAGGGCCTTCACATCCTTGACCATGCGCTTCGCCATCTCGGCCTCGATCCCCTGGCGGAAGACGACCTGCTGACGGGCCCGTCCCAGAGAACCCGTCTCCGGGTCGGAAGGATCCAGGTTCCGGAGGGGGACCCCCCGTTTGGCCAGCTTCGAAACCAGCACCTCGTGGAGCGCCTTGAGGCGGTACTCGTCGTCGGCCTCCAGGTCGACCCTCCCGGCCGCCCGATCCAGCTCGAGGGAGCAGTCCACACCCTTGAAGTCGTATCGCTGCTGGATTTCCTTGCGCGCCTGGTTCACGGCGTTGTCCACCTCCTGCAGGTCGACACCGGTGGAGACATCGAAGGAGTGGTTCTGAGCCATAGTGAGGCGGGTGGAAGGAGAGAGGAACCCGTGAGGGAGGGTGCGGGAGTCCCCGGTCGCGTCCGGGGACGCACGCCGGGGTCGTGGGCCTTCCCGGTACCCGAACGGCCCGGGGAAACCCTCCCACGCAAGCTACCATCGGGCGCGGGGATGGGGGAGGGCCCGGACCTCCCCGGTCGCCCTGACCACCTCCCGTCCGGACCTTCCTGCACCCCTTTCTCCCTCCTCCAGCTGCGCGGACGCGGCGGGCTCAGTGCGAGCGAACCCCCACGGAAACACCCACCCGCCAGAGGAGAAGATCGGCGTCGGAACGGCGGACGTTGAGTTCGATCTCGCCCCCGGGGAGGTCGACGATGTCCCCCTCGGTGAGGTATTCCCTTCGTCCATTTCCCACCCGCCGCACCCCCAGGTCGAGGGCCACCGGGTTCGACCCGCCGACCAGGGGAACCCGCACCCCCCCCGAAGCCGTCCAGGCAAACCCGCCGTCGGAAAAGTTCACCGTCGAGGCAAAGGGCTGCTCACCGACATTTCCCGTTCCCCGGACGCGGGAATCGGTGGAGAACCAGGAGAATCCGGCCGAAAGGCCTCCGTACACCCCCCCGCCCCGGGAGCCCAGGGGGATCTGGAGTTCGGGCCCGATCCCCCCCATGAAGATCTGGTTCGAAGTGGTGAGTTCCACCTCGATCCGGCACCCCACGGTTTCACTCAGGCAGACCCGTCGCGTCTCGGATCCATAGATCAGGAACCCGACATCCACCCGGAGGCCGATCCACCCCTCGGGGTCGAGCGCGAGGCGTCCGAACCCGTCGAGGCCGAAGCCCGCCGGGACATAGTCGCGAAACTCTCCCAGGGGTTGTCCCACCAGGAGGGCGCCCCCCACCACCGCCCGGGGTGGCCCCTCGAATTCGCCTGTCCCGAGAGGGTTTCCCCCCTGCCCCGAGGCTCCGGCGGGAAGGAGGAAGAACGCCCCCACAAGCAGGGCGGAAGAGGCGGGAAGAAGGAGGGCAGCCCGGCCCCGGGGGGTTCGGGGCGCACGCATCCGGCGAGACCCCGTGTGGAGAGGACCCTCGCGAGGGAGAAGGGCACGGAGAGGCATGGCGACGCTCGGGAAAGGGAAGGAAGGGGGAGGGACGGGACCCGCATCTCCCATACGGATTCTCCCTTCCGTGGATTCACTCGAAGGGGGAGCGAATCCCCCGGGCATGGCGGAGAGGGTTCTCCAGCAGGTGGGTCGGGATGAGGAGGGTGAGGAGGAAGAGGAAAAGCGCGAGGAGCATGCCACCCCCCAGAAGCCAGAGGTTCCGGAGCGCCAGGAAGAGGATGGCGGTGATGAGGGCCGTTGCCGTGGCGAACACCGAGAGGAGGAGCCGGCGAAACTGGAGGTGGAGAAACCGCTCCTGCGCCTGGGCGTCTCTCGGATGGACCCGGACCCGGAATTCCTCCCGCTCCAGCCGCGCCATGAGATCGCGCATGGAGCGAAGGGTCTGGGCCGCCTCGGTCATGAGGTCCCGGGCCAGGGTCATGGGCTCCCGGGCCGTTTCCCGGAGAAGCTCCGCCCGGTGCGACGCCACCACGTGGCGAATGAGGTGGAGCCCGTTGAACCCCTCGTCGTACCGGAACCCGATGCCCTCCAGGAGCACCGCAGCCCGGAGGAAGTAGACGAGCTCCTGCGGGAGGAGGATGGGCCAGGTGTAGAAGGTGTCCCAGACCTCGTTGATGATCTCCTGGACCCGCTCCCGGTGGGAGGTCCGGGCCTTCTCCATGATCCGCATGATCTCGAGCGCCGCCTCCCGGATCTCTCCCCGGGGCACTTCGGGAGAGATCATGCCGAGGCGGTACATCCCGTTGATCATCCCGTCGAGATCGTCGCGTTCCACCGCCAGCGCCACCGAGAGAATGGCCTCCCGGACGGCACGGGGGACCTCCAGCGCCATCCCCCAGTCCAGGACCACGAGGTTTCCCCGGGGGTCCACGAGGAGGTTGCCCGGGTGCGGATCGGCGTGGAGGAACCCGTCCTGGAGCATCATGCGGAGGTAGAGGGAAGCCAGCCGCTCCATGATCTCGCGGAAGGAAAGCTCCCCCGAGGCGAAGCGTTCCTGGAGCCGGTCCACCTTCGTTCCCTCCAGGTATTCCATGACGAGGACCCGTTGCCCCGACACGGCATCGTGGACCCCGGGGACCCGGACCTTTCGCATCCCGGCTCCGGCCTTCCGGAAGCGGGCCATATTCCGGGCCTCGGCGCGAAAGTCCATCTCCTCCCGCACCCGAACCGAGAACTCCCGGACCACGTTCGTGATCCCCTGCACGTGGTGGTTCGGAAAGAGGACGTTGAGCCAGAAGAGGATCCGGAAGGAGAGGGAGAGGTCGAGCGCCACCGTCTCCTCCACCCCGGGGCGGAGGACCTTCACCACCACCTCCTGCCCCCGATACCGCGCCCGGTGCACCTGTCCGAGGGAGGCTGCAGCAAGGGGTGCCTCGTCGAAGCGTTCGAGGACCTCATCCACGGGCCGGCCGAACTCGGTCTCCACCACGCTCCGGACGGCCTCGAACCCGACGGGCGGTACCTGGTCCTGAAGCGTCCCGATGCGCGAGAGGTAGGGTTCGGGAAAGAGATCCGCCCGGGCGCTGAAGATCTGGGCCAGCTTGATGAAGGTCGGACCCAGCCGGGCCACCTGCTCGGTGAGGCGATCGGCCCTTCGGGCATGATGCTCCGGCGTCCGACGCGCCGGGGAGCCCAGCAGGATGAAGCGCTTCCGGTCGCGAAGAAAGGCCCAGACGAAGGGCAGGAAGACCCAGAGGATGCGGAGGCCCCGCCCGATCCGCCTCACCCGGTTTCCCCTCGCTCCCCCATGACCTCGCGGACCAGGGCTTCCTGGAGGCGATACTGCTCCGAGGCGGCACGCCCCTCCGGGTCGTCGGGGTGATCGTGGCCCACCAGGTGGAGCGCCCCGTGAACGGCGAGCCGGACCAGCTCCTCCTCGAGGGGAATCCCATGCTCCCGGGCCTGGCGCTCGGCCTGCCCGTACCCCACGTAGATGTCGCCCAGGAGAGGCGACTCGAGTTCGAAGGCCAGGACATCGGGGACCCAGTCATGATCGAGCCAGTCCCGGTTCAGGGCCCGGATGGGAGCGTCGGCGAGGAAGGTCACCGAGAGTTCGCCCTCGCGGATCCCGGCACCTTCGAGAACCCGGAGGAGGGCGCGGCGAAGCGCCCCTTCCGGGAGGGGCTCCCCGCCGGGAGCGCTCAGAACGAGTCCGGGGGGGGAGGGCTCGGAAGGGCGGCTGCCGGAGTGGGGCATCAGTCCTCGCCCGTGCCTCGTTCGTGCGTCGGCAGGCGCTCTCCCTCCCCGAGACTGTCGGGAGGGAAGAGGGAAGGAGGTTCGTCGAGAGGCGGGGGGAGGGGCCCGCCCCGGCCACCCCGGGGGGCGGCGGCCCCCGCGGTCACCGCCGCGTCCTGCGGCGTGGCCCGCGGGGCCGACGGGGTGGTGGGTCCCCGGGCCCCCGTGATGTGGCGGGTCTGGGGGTAGTCGATCCGCTGGTGGTAGAGACCGGAGAGGACCTTCAGGAAGGCCTCCTTGATCATCCCGATGTCCCGGAGGGTGAGGGGAGCCTCGTTCAGCTGCTCGGCCTGGATCTTCCCCTCGACGATCGTGTCGATGAGGGCGCGGATCCGCTCGGGGGTGGGGTCCTGTACCGTGCGGGTGGCCGACTCCACGGAGTCCGCAAGCATCACGATGGCCGTTTCCTTCGAGCGGGGACGAGGGCCGGGGTACCGGAAGACGTCCAGATCGAGTTCTTCCCCCTCCTCCATCTCGCGCTTCGCCTTGTCCAGGAAGTAGGCGATCTCCTGGGTGCCATGGTGTTCGGGGATGAAGTCCTGGAGGACCTGGGGGAGGTTGGCCTCCCGGGCCAGTCGCATCCCCTCGGTCACGTGTTCCCGCACGATGGCCGCCGAGGTGGCGGGCTTGAGCTTGTCGTGCGGATTCCTCCCTCCGGGCTGGTTCTCGATGAAATACTGGGGCTTGAGCATCTTCCCCACATCGTGGTAGTAGACCCCCACCCGGCAGAGGAGCCCGTTCGCCCCGATGGCATTCGCTGCCGCTTCCGAGAGGTTCACCACATTGATCGTGTGGGCGTAGGTGCCCGGTGCCTCCATGGAAAGACGCTTGAGGAGGGGACGGTTCGGATCGGCCCATTCGAGGAGGGTCTGGTCGGTGGTGATGCGGGTGAACCACTCGAAGACAGGGAGGAATCCCATGGCGAGGATGGCGCTCACGACCGCATTCCCGGAGGCCCACCCCATGGCCGTGAAAACCCGCCCCGCCTCCCGCCCGGAAACGAGTCCCAGGGCACCGATGGCCAGCACGTAGGCGGCCGCGATGATGGCGATGAAGATCCAGGTCTGTGATCGCCGGCGAACCGCCCGTACGGAGAGGGCTGCCGCCGCTCCCCCGGCAAGGACGGGAAGCCAGGCCGTGGTTGACTGGAAGGGGGGCTGCACCCCCGCGAGTGCCGCCAGGACCACCGCGAGGACAAGGGCCAGGCGTCCGTCCCAGAGTACCGCCGAAGCCAGGGCCACGAACGCAATGGGAAGCAGTTCGGCCGGCAGGGACTGGTACGAAAGGATCCCCCCCGCTCCCGTGAAGGCAAGCACGAGAACCCCCTGGAGGAGGACCCAGCGGAACTCCCCGTAGATGTCGGCGCGGAAGAAGTAGAGGTAGGCACCGAAGACCCCCAGGAGGAGGAGGTTCAGCACGAAGGCGCCCACGAAGGGAAGGAACCGGGAGCCCAGTTCCTCGAACCCCCCCTGGGCCCGAAGGGCCTCCTCGTAGGCCCGGAGCCGGTCCACCTCCTCCTCGGTGATCCGCTGCCCCGTGCGGATGATCGCCTCCCCCTCGAGCACCGAGGTCCGGATCGTGGGCACCGCCCGTCGGGCCGCGTCCCGATCCCGCTCGGTGGCCTCGGGGTCGAAGCGCAGGGAGGGGGCAAAGAAGTGGATGAGGGTGAGGCGGACGAGGTCGTCCACCCCGGAGCGTCCATTCGTGGGGACGCGGTCGGTGGCCCCTTCGAAGAACTCCCGGGAGGTCCGGATCGAGTCGCGCATCACGTACCGCTCCGTCCCATCGGCCTCGACCACCAGGATCCGCCCCACGGACGAGGCGAGGCGCTCCGCATCATCCAGAACACCCCGGGGAAGCTGCTCACGCACGGCGCCCAGCGCCGCTTCCCGGATCGTGCGACGGGTCTCCGCGTCGGAGAGGCGTTCCAGCCGCTCGGGGGATGCCGTCATCCCCCGCAGGAGGAGGAGGGCGGAGATCGTTCCTTCCGGGTCGTCGGAGGCCGCAGCCTCCGAGACCTCGGCAAAGAAGGCTTCGAGCCCCTGCTCCATCCGGTCCACAGCCGCCGGATCGGCCACGACGGTGGGAGGAACGGAGGCGGCGGCGCCAAGGCGCTCCCGCTCCAGCTCATCCCGGTTCTTGGGGACATCGAAGGGGATGGCCGCGATCACGTCCTCCCCGGCTGCAGTCCCCACCTCGAAGCGGGCCACCTGCACCCCGGGCGACGGGGGGAAGAAGAGGGTGGTGGCGAGGGCCGCCCCCAGAAGAATGGCGAGGCGGGCCCCATGGTGGAGAAAGCCGTCGGGCCATCGCTGCTCCGGCGGGGTGGAGAGCCGGGCGAGGAAACGATCGCCCCGACCTCCCTGGTTTCCGTTCCTGCCGCGACTCACGCGGACCCCGGGTTCGAGTCAGGCGTGCCCCCGGAGGTCTCCCCGGCCCCGGCGGCCTCCCCGGCCCCGGCGACTCCGGCGGCCCCGGCGACTCCGGCGGCCCCGGCGACTCCGGCGGCCCCGGCGATTCCGGCGGCCTCGGCGGCTCCGGCGGCCTCGGCGGCCTCGGCGGCTTCTCCAGCCTCGGCGTAGGCTCGGATGATGTCCTTCACCAGGCGGTGCCGGATGACGTCCGCCCCGTCCAGGTAGACGAAGGAGATCCCCTCGATCCCCTGGAGGATCTGCTCGACCTGGAGAAGGCCCGAGTCGGTGGGTCGGGGGAGGTCGATCTGGGTCTTGTCGCCGGTAATGACCACCCGGGAGTTCAGCCCCAGCCGGGTGAGGAACATCTTCATCTGGGCAGTGGTGGCGTTCTGGGCCTCGTCCAGGATCACGAAGGCATCGGAGAGGGTCCGGCCCCGCATGTACGCCAGCGGGGCGATCTCGATGGTCCGCTCCTCCAGCGCCCGGGCCACCCGCTCCGCCGGCATCATGTCTTCCAGGGCATCGTAGAGGGGGCGGAGGTAGGGGTCCACCTTCTCCTGCAGGTCGCCGGGGAGGAAGCCCAGATTCTCTCCGGCCTCCACGGCGGGGCGGGCCAGGATGATCCGCTTGACCCGCTTCCGATAGAGGGCATGGACCGCCGCCGCCACGGCGAGGTACGTCTTCCCCGTTCCGGCCGGGCCGATCCCGATGACCACATCGTTGTCCCGAATGGACTCGAGGTAGCCGGCCTGCCCCGCGCTCTTGGGCGCGATGACCTTCCGCGTGCCCGGAAGGGCGATGCGAAGGGCATCCTGCTCGGCCGGCGGGGGGGCCTCTCCCCCGCGACGGCGGAAATCCTCCGCCATCCGCGAGACGTCGGAGGCATCGAAGGGAGCCCGGAGACGGGCCAGCTCGATGAGGTGCTGGGTCACGGGGACGGCCTCTTCCAGCCGCTCCAGCTCTCCCGAAAGGATGAGGTGATCGCCCCGAAGGACGACCCGGATCCCGAAGGCCCGGGCCAGTTCCTGCATGTTCCGGTCATTGACACCGGCCAGAAGGAGGGGGTCGGCTCCCTCGGCATCGAGTCGATGTTCCACGATGGTGCGCGTACCGTTCGCCATGCGCCTCCCGTGCGTGCCCTTCGCCCCCGCGAGGGGAGTGCGGGCCGGTCCATGGAAAGGAAAGGGGGAGCGCGGTCAGTCCGCGCCATCCCCCCCTTCCGGAGCCCTGCCAGGCATGGCAGGACGGATGTGCAGCGCCTCCAGGTCCCCGGGGTCCACCCGGGTCGGTGCGCCCTCGAAGAGGGCCCGCGCCGCCGTCGTCTTGGGAAAGGCGATGACGTCGCGCAGGCTTGGAGCCCCCAGAAAATCCTTCACGATCCGGTCCATTCCGAGGGCGATCCCGCCATGGGGCGGGGCTCCCGATCCCAGCGCCTCGAGGAGGAAGCCGAACTTGGCCTGGATCTCCTCGTCGGAGAGGCCCAGGGTGCGAAGAATCGTGCGCTGAAGGCTCGGGTCGTGAATACGAAGACTCCCCGAGCCGAGTTCCGACCCATTGTACACCAGATCGTAGGCAAGGCCCCGGACGGAGGCGGGATCCGATCCGAGGCGATCCGCATCGTCGGGGTGAGGGAGGACGAAGGGATGATGCCCCGGGTGCAGGACCCCGTCCACCTCCTCGAAAAGGGGAAAGTCCAGGACCCAGGCCCAGGCATGGTCTCGTTCCTTCGGGAGTCCGAGGGCCGCGATGACCGCCGTGCGCACGGCATCGAGGGCGGGCGAGGTCATCCGGTCCGGCCCCACGGCCACGAGGAGGAGATCCCCCTCCCGGGCCTGGACCGCCCCCCAGTGCGCCTCCGCCAGCCAGCGGGAGAGAGGCCCGCTTCCCCCCTCGGCGGTGCGCTTCGCCCAGAGGAGTCCCGGGGCCCCGGCCTTCTTCGCGGCAGCCTCGATCCCCTCCACCTCCTTCCGGGAGAGGGTGGCGCCGCCCGCCAGTCGGAATCCCCGGATCCGCCCCCCGCCGGCCACCGCCCCCCGAAGGAGCTCCGCATCGGCGGTGCCGAGGGCCTCGGACCAGTCCTCGATGGCGAGGGACCACCGGAGATCCGGTCGATCGGAGCCGTACCGGTCCATGGACTGGGCCCAGGTCAGGCGCGGGAAGGGGGGCGCCGCCTCGATCCCCGCCACCCGGGCCAGTTCCCGGGCGAGCCCCTCCATCCACCCCACCAGATCCTCCACTCCCACGAAGGAGGCCTCCACATCGATCTGGGTGAACTCCGGTTGCCGGTCGGCCCGGAGGTCCTCGTCGCGGAAGCAGCGGGCAATCTGGAAGTACCGGTCGAACCCCGCCGTCATGAGGAGCTGCTTGTAGATCTGCGGGCTCTGCGGAAGGGCGTAGAATTCCCCGGGATGCACCCGGCTCGGGACCAGGTAGTCGCGGGCTCCCTCCGGGGTGGGCTTGGTGAGGATGGGGGTTTCCACCTCGAGGAAGCCCAGGCCGGAAAGGTGGTTTCGAACGGCCAGGACGAGCTCGTGGCGGAGAACGAGGTTTCGCTGGAGCTCGGGACGACGGAGGTCCAGGTGGCGGTGCCTGAGGCGGAGCTTCTCGGCCGGGAGTTCGTCTTCGGGCCCTCGGTACACCGGGATCTCGGGGGTCCGGGCCCGGTTCAGGAGGCTCACGCGACGGGCCCGGAACTCCACCTCGCCAGTGGGCATCTCCGGATTCAGGGCCTCGGGGGGGCGGCGGACCACCGTCCCCTCCACTCGGATCACGTCTTCCGTGCCCAGCGCCTGGGCCACCACGAGGGCCTCGGCCTCCGTCCAGTCCGGCCCGAACGAGACCTGGAGCACCCCCATCCGGTCCCGCAGGTCGATGAAGAGGAGGCCGCCCAGGTTCCGGTGCCGGTGGACCCACCCGGTGAGGACCTCCTCCCGCCCCTCGTCCGCCCCCCGGAGACTCCCGGCCATGCGCGTGCGAAGCGCCGTCCCCCCCCATTCCGCCCCCCCTTCCCCGGAGGAAGGAAGGGGCGGAGGGGCGGCGGAGGCGCCGGTGCTGGTGGAGGAGGTGGTGGCAGAGGGATGCACGGAAGGGTTCACGGAGGGAAGGTGCGAAACGGGAGAGGGCACGTGGACGGGTGCGTGCCGCGAGGGGGTCGCTGCGGCTGGACGTCGAGGGAAGATCGACGGAATCCCGGGGTCTGAAGGTCGAGGAAGGGTGCGGCAGGCGCCGCGGCGAGGCGCGGGTCCGGGACCCGGCGTGTGGCAGCCAAGGAAGACGCAGGGCGGCGGTGCCGCCGCCCCCGGGGGGAGGCAGCCTTTCCTCCCCCCTGCCGGTTGGCCTTACCTTTCATGAACGGCTTCCGGGTCATGTACGGGTTCCGGGCAGGTCACGCTCGACCTCGACGGGGTCGGGGACAGCGTTGCGCCGGCTCGCGGGTTCCCTTCCTCCATGGATCGAGGCCCGGGGAGACCAGGCCCCGGGTGACACACGCCCGGGCCAGCCTGGACCCGCGCAGCCGGGAAGTCGAGTCCGGGCAAGATAACCGGCTCCCCCACGCCCCTCAAGCAAGGCTCTCTCCGCCGTTCTGGCGGCTGGGCCCGCGCCAGTGCCCATGGAACGCGCCACCATCCCCATGACCGCCATCCCCTCCTCCCCCACGCCCTCCCGCTCCGCCACCCCTCGGGCGGAGGGGCGTCCCGACCTCCTCTCCCTTCTTCCGGAGGAGGTCACCGCGGCCCTCGAGGCCCACTTCCAGGCCCGGGGTCAGCCCGGCTACCGGGTGGGGCAGGTACGCCGCTGGCTCTACGAAACGGGGGTCGCCGGCTTCGACGGGATGTCGGATCTTCCGGCCACAGAGCGGGAGGCACTGGCCCGGGCCTTTCACCTGGAAGCCCCCGAGGCTCCCACCCTCTCCCGCTCCAGCGACGGGACGGCCAAGCACCTCTGGCGCCTCCACGACGGGGAGCTCGTGGAGTCCGTTCTCATTCCCACCGCCGATCGCCTCACCCTCTGCATTTCCTCGCAGGCCGGGTGTGCCATGGGGTGCACCTTCTGCGCCACGGGGTGGGGAGGGTTCGGTCGGCAGCTCACCGCCGGCGAGATCGCCGCCCAGTACCGGGGGAGCCGGAGCTGGGCCGAGGCCGAGGGGTACGGCCCCATCACGAACGTGGTTTTCATGGGGATGGGGGAGCCCCTGGCCAACCGGAAGGCCGTTCACCCCGTCCTCTCCATTCTGAACCGGGGGTTCGGGCTGGGGGCCCGCCGGATCACGGTCTCCACCGTGGGGGTGGTGCCGGGGATCCTGGAGCTGGCCGAGCGCCCCGAGCAGTTCGGTCTCGCCCTTTCCCTCCATGCCCCCGTCTCCGAGCTCCGGAGCACCCTCATCCCCCTGGAGCGCCGCCACCCCCTCCCCGAGCTCCTCGACGCGCTCCGGGCCTTCCGCGATGCCGGGGGGAGACGGATCACCTTCGAGTACACGATGATCCGCGAGGTGAACGACGACGAGACGCTGGCGCCGAAGCTCGCCGAGCTCGCCCGGGAATTTCACGCCTTCGTGAACCTCATTCCCTACAACCCCATTCCGGACCGGGACTGGCTCCCCTCCACCCCCGAGCGCCTCGAGTTCTTCCGGAGCACGCTGGAGGGAGCCGGAGTGGCCTGCCAGGTCCGGGAGCCCCGGGGGCGCGACATCGACGCCGCCTGCGGGCAGCTTCGGGCCAACGCCCTCGTCACCCTGGAACCCGGACGCACCGCGGCCCGGCCCCGTGCCCGCGTGGAAGCAGGTGCGAGGACCGGGCCGGAAGGGTAGAGGCGCCCGCTCCCGAAGGGGGGCGGCGCCGGATCAGAACACCGGGCGCCCCTGGAGCTGGCGAAGGCGTTCGGCGTAGCGCTCGTAGAACTGTCGGTGGGCATCCATGAGGTCGATGTCGCGCCCCTCGATGAAGGCCTGCTCGATGGTGGTGGCATACTCCAGGGGATTCCCGGTGGTGATGAGGAGGGTGGCATCCTTCCCCACCTCCAGGGAGCCCACCCGGTCATCGATGCCAAGGAAGCGCGCCGGGTAGAGGGTCAGGGCACGCAGGGCCTCCAGTTCTGGGAGACCGTTCCCCATGGCCACCCCGGCCTCGAAGGGGAGGCGGTTCGCATACGGCGCGCTTGATCCACCCACGATCCCGAAGCGGACCCCGGCCTCATGGAGTCGGGCCGGAAGGGTGTGCACATGGTCCATGGCCTCCCAGGCCCGCCCGGGGCGGCTGAGGACCGAGGTTAGGAGGACCGGGACCTGCTTCTCGGCCAGGTACTCGGCGATGTAGCCGGCGTCACTTCCGCCGATGAGGACGAGGTCCAGGTCGCGGGATCCGGCCCAGGTGATGGCATCCTGCATCTGGCGTACCGTGTTGGCCAGCACCAGGAGGGGGACCTCCCCCTCGACCACCGGACGCATGGCCTCGAGGCGGGGGTCGGTGGCGAAGATCCTCCCCTCGGCCTCGGCGGCATCGCGGGCTGCCAGGTAGGCCCGGGCCTCGGAGACGGTCGTGTCGAGGAGCCCCAGCGCCTCGTTGTAGGCGTTCGGGTTCTGGGTGGGCGGCCAGCTCACCACCAGGCCGGCCCGATCCCGGATCGTCATCGTCTCCCAGGTCCACCCGTCGAGCATCATGGCCGAGGCCATCCCGGCAATGAGGCCCCCGGAAGGGGAGGTGAGGGTCACGAGGACGCCATTGGAACGGGTGGTCCCGATGTGCCGGCTCTCGGGGTGGAAGGCCACCGAAGCCCGCACGTTGGGGTTCACCACTCCCAGCTCGTTCAGGTCGGTCATCACGTCGATCCCCCCGATCTCGGTGAGCCCCATCTGGCTCCACCCGTCGATGAGACCGGGGTAGATGTGCTTCCCGCTCACATCGACCCGGGTGGCGCCCTCGGGTACGGTCGCGCCGGCTCCCACCGCCGTGATCACCCCGTTCTCGAAGACCAGGGTTCCCCCCGGAATGGCGGGTCCGGACACGGGGTGGATCGTGCCGCCCACGAGGGCCACGGGGCGGTCCTGCGGGGGCGCCGGAAGCTGGGCCTCCAGGGCCACCCCGGAGAGGGGGAGGGCCGGAAGGGCGGCTACCCCAGCCACGGCCAGGGCGCAAAGGGTGGCACGGAGGGGAACGGAGTTCCGGTGCATCGGGTGCATCTCCTTGGAAACCATGGACTTGGACTTGTTCATCAGCGGTTCGCCAGCGCCTTCTGAAGGAGGCGGGCACGCTCCCGCTCGACCTCGGCGGCCAGCGCCCGGTCCTCCTCCAGGTCGAAGTAGCGGCGACCGTCGATCCAGGTCTGTTCCGCCCGGGTCAGGGTGGAGAAGGGATGGTCGCTCCAGATCACGAAGTCGCCGTCCTTCCCAACCTCGAGGGATCCCACCCGGTCGTCGATCCCCAGGACCCGGGCCGTGCTCAGGGTGATGAGGTTCAGGGCATCCTCCTCGGCCACCCCGGTCCGGAGGAGCTTGGCCGCCTCCCAGTTCATGCGGGAGGCGATCTCGGAGTTGTCCGAGTGGAGCGAGGTGACCACCCCGGCCTCCAGGAGGAGCCGGACGTTGTAGGTCGTGGCATCGTAGGCCTCGACCTTGAAGGAGGACCAGTCGCTCCAGACCACCGCCGCCGCCCCGTGGGCCGCGAGTTCCGGGCCGACCCGGTAGGCTTCCACCCCGTGGTGGAAGGCATCGACCTGGAAGCCGATCTCCTCGGCCAGCCGGATGAGCATGAGGATCTCGTCCTGCCGGTAGGAGTGGGACTGGACCGAGATGTCCCCGTTCAGGATGTCGCGGAGCGCCTCGAGGCGGAGGTCACGGCGCGGGGGGATCCCCCGGGGGTTCGCCTCCCACGCCTCCCACGCCGCCGCGAGCTCCCGGGCGGCCTGGAAATGGTCGGCGATGATCTGCTCCACTCCCATGCGCGTGTTGGGGTAGCGGTTCGGGCTCCGGGTCACGTTCTCGCCCAGGGCGAACTTCACGGTGCGCGGGGCCCCCTCGAACTTGAGCTCCTCGGGGAGGGCGCCCCACCGCATCTTCACCGTCTGGTTCTGCCCCCCGATGGGGTTGGCCGAGCCGTGCATGACGTGGGCCGTGGTGAGCCCCCCGGCGAGCTGGCGGTACATCCAGATGTTGTTCGCGGTGAGGACGTCACCAATGCGCACCTCGGGGACAATGGCGCTCCCCGTTTCGTTCACCCCGCCGGAGAGGCCGGAGTGGAGGTGGGCATCGATGAGACCCGGGGTCACATGCTTCCCGGTGGCATCGATGACGGTGGCACCGGCCGGCGCATCGAGGCCTTCGCCGACGGCAGCCACCCGCCCCCGGGTCACGAGGAGGTCGGCCCCCTCGAGGCGGCCTTCGGGCCCCTGGGTCCAGATCGTGGCGTTGCGGACGAGCACGTGCTCGGGCTGGTCGGGGATCGCGTTCCGCCCGTACTCCATGGCCGGGGGAAGCTCGTCGAAGTTGACCGGTGCAAAGGAGAGGCGCCCCTCCACGTTCCGGAGTTCGAAGTCGGGCCGGGTCCCATGGGCGGCGTCCTCGCTCATCCCCTGGGGCCCGTTCATGCTCTCGGCCGTTCCCGGGGCCGGTGCGTCCGCGGCGGGGACCCCGGCCCGGGTGGCCCGGAAGTTCACCCGACTCCCATCGGGGAGCTCCCCGAACCCGAAGAGGTGGTCGGCTTCCACGGTGGCGGTGACCCGCACCGTTCCCTCCTGCCCCAGAACGGAACCGGGCATGGTCAGGGTGAGTCGGCGCTGGGTGGACTGGAGGTTGGCCGAGCCCAGGGTCACCTCGGTCCCTGCGGCCCGGAAGCTCCCCGAGAGCCTGCCGGGAGCTCCCCGGAGCTCCAGCTCGCCCGTGAGGGCGGCGGCCTGCCCGAGGCCAGCCACGACCCAGCGCCCCGTGGGATCGACCCCTGCATCGCCATTGACCTCGAACCGCTCGCCCTCGACCCACACGTCGAGGATGCGGGTGCCGTCGGCGAAGAGGTCACCATCGGCCACCACGAGGTTGGCCATCTTCCCTCGGGCAAGGGTGCCGTGGGTCCGGTCCACCCCCAGGAGGGAGGCCGGCGTCGTGGTCAGCGCCGCCAGTGCCACCTCGGGGTCGAGGCCCCGCTCCACGGCGCGGCGCAGGTTCCGGAGGAAGTCGGTTCCGTTGGAGAGCCCCTCGGCGGTGAGGGCGAAGGTCACCCCCGCCTCGGCAAGTCGGCCCGGGTTTTCCGGGGCCAGTTCCCAGTGCCGGAGCTGCTGGAGGCTGATCCCCAGGGCCGCGTCGGGCTGGCTCACGTCGGGAATCGAGGGAAAGGTGAGGGGGAGGACGAGGGGGCGTCCTGCGTCGCGAACCTGGTCCAGAATGCGGTACTCGAAGCCGCTCCCCTGAATCCAGAGGTCCAGCCCGAATTCGTCGGCCAGGAGAAGGGCGCGGAGGAGGTCGTCCTCGTTCCGGGTCTCCACCAGAACCGGTCGATCTCCCCGGGCCACGGGGATGAGGGCCTGGAGGGCACGGTCCCGCTCGGGGCGCCGGAGTCCCTCGGGATTCGCCGACCAGGCGGCCTGGGCCCGGTCATACCAGTCGGCATCGAGAAGATTCTGCCGAAGGAAGGTGATGGCCCCCATGCCCGAGGTGGGATAGCCCCCTCCGGCCCGGTTGTCGCGCGAGAGAGCGAGACCGTGGACCACGTCGGAGGCCACGATCCGTCCTCCGGCCCCTCCGCTCCCCAGCGACACCACGGCCGCGTTCCCCCGGAACATTCCAAGGCGCGGCATGGCGAGCGCCGTGGTGAAGCCCTGGTTCCGGAGCTGGGCGGTCCGGCTCCCGTTGTCGGAGAAGACATCGGCAGCCGAGACGAAGCTCCGGACCTGAGGGTTCCAGTTCAGGGGACCGCGGCCCTCCTCGTCGGTGACCTCGTCGGGCATTCCCACATCGGCATAGGCATCGATGAAGCCCGGATAGAGGGTTCGCCCGGAGAGATCCCAGGCCCGGGCGCCGGCGGGCACGGAGACATCGGGGCCCACGGCTTCGATGACGCCGTCACGAATCACGACGGTGGCATTCTCCACGACCTGGCCCGGCGCCACGACCACGCGAGCCCCGGTGAGGGCATGGAGCCCGGAGGGGTTGTCCCGGAGTCCGACGGTGGGGGCCGTCTGGGCGACGAGGGGAAGGGGAATGAGCGCAAGGGCGCCCAGGAGGAGGAGGGAACGGCACCTCATGGAGCCTCCTTCGGACCGCGGCAGCGGCGGATGATGGCGATGGAAAGGACAGGGCATAGGTACGCCCCCGACTCCCTTCCGTCAACTCGGTCAGGGGAGGGCAGGGACTGCGCGGCAGTCGCCGCACCCCCGGTTCCGGCGGAGGGGATCCCTCAGCGGATCCGTCGACCGATCCGGTCCCATCGCACCTCCCGGACCCAGGAGAGGGAGGCGGGGGACTCCCGGTCGTAGGAGAAGTAGAAGAACATGGCTCGCCCCTCGAGCCGCCAGTCCTCCACGAGGCCCCAGTACCGGGAATCGAGGGAGAAATCCCGGTTGTCGCCCAGCATGAAGTAGTGGCCTTCCGGCACGAGGAGGGGACCCCATGTGTCGCGTGTGGGGCGGTAGCTCCCCGGATCGTCCCCCACAAGGAGGTGGCTGCGCTGCCAGGCCATCCAGGGGTGCTCATGGTCGCCGGAGAAGTCATCCCACTTCACCCACGGCTCCACGACCCGCTCCCCGTTCCGGTAGAGGTGCTTGTCCCGCATCTCCACGGTGTCGCCCGGCATCCCCACGATCCGCTTCACGAGCTTCATGTCGTCTTCATGGGCCGGGTCGAAGACCACCACCTCGTTCAGCCGGGCCTCGGAGTAGCCGGGGGTCCGGATGTTCGTGCCCGGGATCCGGGAGCCCATGGCCAGCCGGTTCACCATGAGGAAGTCTCCCACGAGGAGGGTGTCTTCCATGGAGCCGGAGGTGATGACGAAGGTCTGAACGAGGAAGGTGCGAATGACGATGAGGAGGACGAGGGTGATCCCCAGGGACTTGACCCACTCCATCCAGGTGCTCCCGGGGGCCTCCTCCGCCCTGCGTCCGCCCCGGCCGCGTCCTGCCCCCTCCCTCCCGCGGGCTCCCCTTCCCCTCAGCGCCTGCCCCCCACGCTCCGATCTCGCCACGTCGTCTCTCCATGCTGTTGGATCCGGGGTCCCTCCCCGGAATCTGATGATCCGGCACTGCATCCAGCTCCGCCGCCCTGCGAAGGAGTCCGGCTTCGCCCCCCCTACGGAGGGGACCGACTTCCGGGTTCGGGGTCTTCCCGG
Source organism: Gemmatimonadales bacterium (assembly GCA_050485885.1). GTDB lineage: Bacteria > Gemmatimonadota > Gemmatimonadetes > Longimicrobiales > Gaopeijiaceae > SKNW01. The sequence goes on from JBJHCG010000010.1 coordinate 60,759, forward strand.
GATGCATCCCGGGCTCGTCGGTCCTGCCACTCCGATCCGAGCCGCACCGTGACCTCCACCAGGAGGAGGGAATCCGGCTCGACCCGGAGGGTTTCGATCCCCAGCGTGCGGGCCACGGCGTGGGCCGCCTCCACCGTCCCGGAACGAAGGATCACCTCGGGCACCACGAGGTCGAAGGTCCCGTCATTCCCGAAGTGGACCACGTCGAAGCCCGCGTCCCGGAGCTCATCGCGGGCGAGCCCTGCTGCCCCCCGGACCCCTCCGGCATTGAGCACCTCCACCCGGACCCGTTCCCCCGGTGCGGGAATGGGAGGGCGGATCCCCGGGCGGTCCATCGTGCCTTCCCGCTCCAGGGACCGGGAGGCAAAGGGGCCTCCTTCGTCCACGAGGCCGGCCCCCACCCAGAGGGCCGCGCCCGCAAGGAGCAGCACTCCGCCCCCGGCCAGGGTCCGGAGGACGGAGCGCTTTCCACGGCCTCGCCCCGATCCGGGCCCGCGGCCGGGACTGCGATCGGACCCGTGACCGGACCCTCGGCCCGACCCCCGACCGGACCCCCGACCGCCCCCGCGGGCGCTCATGGCCGTGCGCCCTCGCCCGGAGCCGGAGGGGCGACGGCCCCGGCCCGGTTCCAGAGCCCCACCGTGTGGGGGTGCAGGTGCCGCCCCCCCTCGACCTGCCAGAGCATGCGCCGGCGGATCACCTGGGCCAGGACCGCCTCCGGATCGAGGGCGAACCGGGCTCGCAGGGGGGCTCGCCACCCCTCCGGGTCGGGACGCCCGGGTTCCAGCGCATCGGCGCAGTAGAGGGCCCGACCCGCAGGATCGAAGTCGGGGTGGCCCAGGGTGTGGAAGGCCACGGCGCGAAGGAACGCCACATCCCTCACCCCCTCGTCCCGGAGTCGGAGTGCGGCGGCGGGACCGTGGAGGAGCGGGCCGGGGAGGCGCGGGGCATCGGGGGGGAGGAAGGCCTTCGCCGGAGGAGAGGGCTCGCCGCCCTCGGGAAGGGTCCCGGCCAGGCCCTTTTCGAGGTCCCCTGCCAGCGCATCGTGGGGCGCATCCCGGAGGGCATCGTGGAGGATGCCCAGGGCACCCCAGCGGAGCACCTCCTCCTCGGCGAGGTCCCCCTCCCGGGCCCACCCTTCCAGCACGGCCCGTACCCGCTCCCCGTGGGCCCGGCGCTTCGGGGTGGCCGCTGCCCACGGCGGGAAGTGGCCCCGGGCCGCTTCCTCCAGCACGGGAAGGAGAGGCATGACCGCGGTCATGGCGCTCCCTCCGAGGGGAGGGTCGTCGCCACTTCCGCACCCGGGGGTCCACCGATGGTCCTTTCCTCCGCCCCCGTCCCCTCCATGCGCGGATCGGCCTCGGGGGCGCCCAGCACCACGTTGTCGAGGAGCCGGGTAGACCCCAGGTGGACCGCGACGGCCAGGAGGTCCCCGGGCGAGGCCTCTTCCGGGCGCGCCAGCGTCTCCGGGTTCACCACCTGGGCGTATTCCACGCGGAAGAGGCCCGTTCCTCCCGAAGGCGCATCTCCCCCTCCCTCGACCCTCCGGTCCAGGGCCGCCCGGAAGGCCGTCTCCAGGGCGGTTGGGTCGAGCTCGCCCCCGGCGAAGCGCTCGGCCGCCTCCCGAAGCGCATGGAAGATCCCCGGGGCACGGGATCGCATCTCGGGGGAGAGGTAGACATTGCGCGAGCTCATGGCGAGCCCGTCACCCTCCCGGACCAGGGGGGCGACCTCGATCTCCACCCCGAGCGCCAGGTCCCGGACCATGCGACGGATGAGGGCGGCCTGCTGGGCATCCTTCCTCCCGAACACGGCCACCTCCGGACGGAGGATCCCGAAGAGACGCGCCACCACGGTGAGAACTCCCTCGAAGTGCCCGGGCCGCCCCGCTCCGCAGAGGGGTTCCCCCATCCTCCCGGGGGAGACACGGACGACGGGGGGACCCTCGGGATACATGACCTCCACCGGGGGGGCGAAGACGAGATCCACCCCCCGGGAGGCCGCAAGGGCGAGGTCCCGCTCCAGGGTGCGCGGGTACCGGTCCAGGTCCTCCCCGGGACCGAACTGGAGGGGGTTCACGAAGATGCTGAGCACCACGCGGTCCGCCACCTCCCGGGCCCGGTCGAGGAGGGCCAGGTGCCCCCGGTGGAGGGCGCCCATGGTGGGCACGAGGGCCACCGACCTCGGGGTCTCTCCCACCGCCCCGTCCCGGAGGGCCGCCAGGGCCGGGAGGAGAGCCTCCCGGGTGTGGACGACACGGGGGAGGACGCCGGAGACGCTGACTCCCCTCCCCTCTCCGGGGTCGGACCTCACGCCCCCTCCTCGGATGGGGCGTCGTCGGGAAGGGTGTGCTCGGGACCGGGAAAACTCCCTTCCTGCACCTCGCGAACGAAGTCGGCCACGCCTCGGGCAGCGGCGCCGTGGAGATCGGCGAAGGGCTTGAGGAAGCGGGGGGAGAAGGAGGGGTTCAGCCCCAGGGCATCCGGCAGGACGAGGACCTGGCCATCGCATCCCGGCCCTGCGCCAATCCCGATGGTGGGTATGGAAAGGGCGGCCGTGACCCGCTCGGCGAGGGGCCCTGGAATGAGCTCGAGGACGAGGGCGAAGACGCCGGCCTCCTCCAGCGCCCGGGCCTCCTCGAGGAGACGCGCTCCGGCCTCCGCACCTCGACCCTGCACCCGGTACCCTCCCAGGGCGTGCACGGACTGGGGGGTCAGCCCCAGGTGCCCCATGACCGGGATCCCGGCCCCCACCAGGCGACGCACGGTGGCCACCGTCCCGGCATCTCCCCCCTCGAGCTTCACCGACTCGGCCCCGGTCTCCTTCATCACCCGCCCTGCACTCCGCAGCGCCTCCTCCGGAGAGACCTGGTAGCTCAGGAAGGGGAGGTCCACCACGAGGAAGCTCCCCGGCGCCCCGCGGCGCACCGCGCGGGCATGGTGGATCATGTCGTCGAGGGTCACCGGGAGGGTGGAATCGTATCCCAGCGCCACCTGCCCCAGGGAGTCGCCCACGAGGATCATGTCCACCCCGGCCTCCTCCAGGATCCGGGCAAAGAGGACATCGTAGGCGGTGAGCACGGTGAGCTTCCGCCCCTCCGCCCTGGCACGGAGAAAGGAGCGGATCGTGGGCCGCCTGCGCGGGGGGCCGGCAGAAGCGGACGTGGGGCCTCCGGGAGATGCAGACACGAGGGAGGAGAGCGGAGGGGGGGAGGGATGCAGGGAGAGGGCCGGGGCCCTGATGGGCATACCCCGGAACGGGGGGCCGGGTGGCACCTCGGGGCTCGCGCTCCGGGTGCGCCCCCCGGAGGAGGCCACCAGGGGCCCCGCGACCGGTGTGCCGAGGGGTGCGCGGAAGGGCGAGCGCTGCCCTTGAGGACGCGCCCGGGGAGGCGCCGGAGGATAGAGCCGGAGTGGAGGGAGTGTCAAACCCCCGGAGGCGTGGGAGGCGCCTGTGAAGTCCCACCGGGGCCCGTTGCGGCGGGGGCCCCGGCGCCCTTGCGTCTCTCGTCGGCGGCCCCCCGGTTCCCCTCGCCCCTTCCCGGACCGATCTTCCCCCATGGCCATGCGATGGGATCCCTTTCTGGCCCGGGCGGTGGCCCGGGAACTCCACACTCGCCTCGAGGGGGCTCGCGTGCGGGCCCTCCTCCTCGACGGGGACCAGCGGCGGGTGCACCTCTTTCTCCGCGACGGGGTCCTGGTGGCCGAACTGCACCCCACCGCCGGATGGCTTTCCCTCCTCGACCCCCCGGACGCCCTCCCGGTGGAGGCCCGCCCCCTCCCGGCCCGGGTCCGGGTGGTCGAGGCCCTCCCCGACGAGTCGGCCCTCCGCCTCTCCCTCCCGCGCATCCGCGGAAAGGAGGAGGGCGTGGAGCTCATCCTGGAGTTCTCCGCGAACCGGGGAAATGCCCTGCTGGTGGGGCATCGATCCCGGCTGATCCGGCATGTCCTCCTCCCCCGGAGCGGGGGAAAGGGAGGGAGGGAGCTCGTTCCCGGCGCCCCCTGGGTCCCCCTCCCCACCGGGGGGCGAGCCGGGGCCCCGGAGGGTCCCCCCCTGGACCGGGATCGCTTCGAGGAAGCCCGTGCGCAGGGGCGTCAGCTCCTGCTTCGACAGGTCTCCCTGGCCTCCTCCCTGAACGTCCACGCGCTCCTCTCCGACGATGGATGGCGCTGGCGCCAGGCCATGGAGGCCCCGGAAGCGTGGGCCCCCTGGCGGATCCAGGGGCCCCGGGGGTCGTACCTCTACCCCCTTCCCCTGGCCCCCTCGCACCCTTCGCACCCTTCGCACCCTTCGCACCCGCCCGACCCTTCGCATCCTTCCCCCTTCGCGCACGCACCCCACGCTCCCGCCGGCCCGCGGGAACGCAGCCCGGGGGAGGAGGCCTCCCCACCGGTTCGCGAACCGTCCTTCCTCGAGGGGATGGCACGCCTCCGAGCCGAGGACGGGGCGGACCCCGCCGGCGCCCTCCGGGTGGACCCCGCGCTCCTGGCCCGGGGAGAGGACCGGCTCGAGACGCTGGATCGAAAGGCCCGGGCCCTCGCCCGCCAGCTCGTGGAAGCCCCGGATCCCGGTCCCCTCCGCGCCACGGGGGACCTTCTCCTGGCGCGCTTTCACCAGGTCTCCCCCGGCCAGGACCGGGTGGTGCTGGAGGGATTCGATGGAGCCCCGGTGGAGATTCCCCTCGATCCGGCGCTTCCGGTGCAGGAGAATGCCCGGCGGTGGTATGACCGGGCGGCCCGGGCGGAGCGGGCCCGGGAGCTGCTTCCGGAGCGCCTGGAGGAGGCCCGGGCACGGGCGGAGGCGCTCCGGAGTCTTCTGGCCCGCGTGGCCTCGGAGTCAGCTCCGCCCGAGGCGCTCGCCCGGGCCGTGGGATGGAGCCCCGGCAGGGACGGGCAACCGGGAGGCGGGCGAGCCGCAGGTCGCCGGGGGAACCGGCCGGGAACGGAGGGGGCTTCCCTCCCCTATCGGAGCTACCAGAGTCCGGGGGGGATGGAAATCCGGGTGGGGCGCGGGGCCCGGGCCAACGATGCCCTCACCTTCCGGCACGCCGCCCCGGACGACATCTGGCTCCACGTGCGGGAGGCCCCGGGAGCCCATGTCGTGCTGCGCTGGAAGGGGGAGGGAAACCCCCCGGCCCGCGACCTGGAAGAGGCCGCCATTCTCGCGGCGCTCCACTCCGAGGCCCGGCACAGCGGGACCGTTCCGGTGGACTGGACCCGGCGGAAGTACGTTCGGAAACCCCGGAAGGCCGCGCCCGGCGCCGTTCTTCCGGACCGTGTGACGACGCTTTTCGTGACCCCGGACCCGGGGCTCCCGGCCCGTCTCGCCCCTACGGAATGAAGGGTCCGGAGGGAGGTGCCGGAGGGAGGAGGCGGGGGCGGGGGGTCGGGGCGGGGGGGATGCGGGCGGTGCGGGAGGCTCGGGGAGGGGTGCGCGGGCCACCGCGCCCGCCCGAATGAAGCCCCCCGGGGCGGTTCCTCACCCCCCCATCCCCTCCCGCGTGACGCCGTCCAGCGCCTCCCGGAGGGAAGCGAGAAACCGCGCCCCCCCCTCGACGCCGCCCTCGCGCACGGCGTCCACGAGGGCGCTCCCCACCACCACCCCGTCGGCGACCCCGGCCACGGCGGCGGCCTGATCGGGGGTGGAGATCCCGAACCCCACCGCCACGGGGAGCGAGACCTGCTCCCGAATCCCTTCCACCTCGCGGGCCAGGGAATCACGGAGTTCGGTCCGGGTGCCGGTGACCCCGGTGCGCGAAATGTAGTAGAGAAAGCCGTCGCCTCCCTCGGCCACCGTGGCGATCCGTCCCGGTGCCGTGGTGGGAGCCAGGAGCCGGATCAGGGCGAGCCCGCCCCGGGCGGCCGCCCCTTCCAGCGCCGGATCGGCCCCGGCGGGGAGATCGGTGAGGAGGAGCCCCTGGGCCCCGGCCTCCACCGCCTCCGCCACGAAGGCCTCGATGCCGAAATGGTGGACCGGGTTCAGGTAGGTGAAGAGGACCACCGGGGTGTCACGAAGGCTCCGGAACTCCCGGAGAAGGCCCAGCACCCCGCGCACCGTCATTCCCGCCGCCAGGGCGTCGAAGGTCGCCTTCTGGATCGTCGGGCCGTCCGCCAGGGGATCGGAGAAGGGAATTCCCAGCTCCAGCACGTCGGCTCCGGCATCGGCCGCCGCAAGAAGGAGCCGAAGGGAGGCCTCCCGGTCGGGGTACCCGGCGCAGATGTACGGAATGAGTGCCGCGGTGCCGGCCTCGTTCCGGCTTCGGATGGCAGCGGTGATACGGGCGGCGGGGGCAAGGGTGGAGGGGGAGGGGGAGGGCATGGGGTCGGAAGGAGGGGAGCGAGGAGAAAGGGGTCAGGTCACGAAGTCCGAAACCTGGATCCCGTAGCGTGTGGGGTCGGCCGTCTTGATGATGGAGCGCCGGGGGCGCCCCGAATCCGGATCCAGCGCATCGAGGCGCACGGCGTAGGGGCGGGCCACCGGAACCCCCATGGGATCGGACAGGATCTTCACTTCGGGCTGGTGGAGACGCTCGATGTTGGGGTTGGCCCGCGTCACCACGGCCAGTTCGTAGGTATCGAGCACGACCAGGGTCCCCACCGGGTAGACCCCGGTGGCGCTGATCAGGGCCTTCACGATGACCCGGTCGAACCCCCGGGCGGGGTTGTCGCGCATCTCCCGGAGGACGGCATCGGGGGGCCAGGGTCGGAACTGGTAGGAGCGCCGCGAGGTCCCCGCATCGAAGGCATCGGCCACCGCCACGATCCGCGAGTAGAGGGAGAGGGCCCGGGCCCGGCGGGTGGTGGGATACCCGGAAAGATCCGTCTTCATGTGATGCTCGTAGGCCATGAGCATCTGGCGGTAGGGGATCTCGTTGAAGCCGTGGAGCTGGAAGAGCTGGAGGAGCCCGTCGGTGGGGTGTTCCTTCATGGCCCCCCACTCCTCCTCGTCGAGGGCGCCCGTCTTGTTCAGGATGCGGAACTCCACCCGCATCTTCCCCACATCGTGAAAGAGGGCACCCAGTCCCAGTTCGTAGAGCTGCCTGCGCTCCAGCCCCAGGCGCTGGCCAATGACCACCGAGAAGATGCAGACGTTCACCGAGTGGGTGAAGGTGTATTCATCGAACTCCCGCAGGTGGGTCATGGCCACGATGGAGGGTTCGTTTGCCAGCACCTGGTCCACGATGGACTGGACGGCCCGCTTCACCTTCCGGACGTTCACCGCCTTTCCGATCCGGATATCGGTAAGGACCTCCTTCGCCGTCTGTACCGACTGCGCATAGGTCCGACGCGCCCCCTCCATGGATTCCTCCTCCAGGTCCAGGTCCCGAACCTCCTGCTCGGGCTGGGTCCGGAGGTGCTGCACAGGGGTCCCGGCGAGCCCCTCGAGGAAGGTCTCGTAGGGGTCTTCTCCGGCGGGAGCACGAAGGAGGAGAGAGAGAAAGGGGGTCCACTCGGACCGTTCCATTCCCGGGAGCACCTCCACCTCGCCGATCCCGTGCTGCTGGAGCGCCCTGGCCACCGCGCCGAAGGTGGAGAAGTTCCGGAGATCGAGGCGGAGGCGGACCTCGTTCAGGAAGAAGAACTCCCCCACGGTCCGGAAGGACATCCCCTCGTCGGCCTGGAGGACCTCCTCCACGGTGCGGTGAAGGTCCTCCAGGGCCCGCTGCACCGTCTCGTTGTCCACCGGGTAGAACCGAACGGCGCGGAGCGCGGCGTAGAGGGCGACGAGGACGCGGCGTCCCCGGTCCTGGACCCCGGCGCTGGAGGGGGACGACTCGTTCATGCCTCCTCCTCTCCGCTCCGAAGGGCGCGACCCACCGCGCTCCGGACCACCGGGTCGCCGTCTCGCTCCGCCTTCTGGAGGGCCTGGACGGCCGAGGGGGTTCCGATGACCCCGAGCCCCCGCGCGGCCCCGGCCCGGTTCCCCGGGGTCTCCTTGTAGCCGAAGAGCCCCCGTCCGTTCAGCATCCGATCCAGAAGGGGGATGGCCCTGGGACCGGAGAGCCGGGCATAGGCATCGAAGAAGGCCACCTTCTCCGCCACATCGGTGTCGCGGAACTCACGGCTCGCGAGGATCTCCTCGAAGATTCCGGCCGAGGGTCCGTGCCCCGTGTTCCCGAGGGCCCGGGCCGCCCCGATCCGGAGATCCCGATCGTCGTGGTAGAGCATGCGACCCAGGGGTTCGGCCAACTCGGGGGCCGGGAGTTCGGAGGCCGTTTCCACCACCGCACGTCGCACGGCGAGGGGTGCCGTGAGGAGGAGCTTCCCCAGGGCGCGGGAGGCCTGGGGGAGGCGAAGGGTCCCCACGAGGCGTACCGCCCCCGAAACCACGGTGGGGTCGTCCGATCGGAGAAGGGCCAGGACCCCCTCGGGACTCGAGCGGGCGATCTCCCGAATGGCGTCCTGGAGGCGCCTGCGCACCTGGGGGTGGGGGGTGGTCTCCACCGCCGAGAGGAGGGGAGCAAGGGCCGACCCCCGGAGCTGGCGGATGAAGGCGGCGAGTTCGCCGGAGGAGCTCACCAGGGCCCCGTCTTCCATGGCCCGCACGAGTTCCGCCACCGACTCGGGGCTCGCCAGGAGGGCCAGGGCCTCGTCGACCTGGGCCGAGGCCTCCTCGTCCACCACCCCCCGGTTCCGGATCTCCTCGAGCTGCTCCAGCATGAAGCCCACCTCCCGCATGTACCCGCGAGAGAGGAGGTTGGGGAGGAGCTGGCGGAGGATCGCGGCAATCTCGCGCTGGCGGTCGGGGCGCCCGGCCTCCTCGAAGCGATCGAAGAGGGCGGTGAGGACGGCGATCCGGAGATTCCGGTCCTCCTCCTCGGCCATGAGTTCGGCCACGTAGGCCCGGTCGTCGGGCTCGAGGGCATGGAGGGTGGGGTTGAAGTCCTCTACCCGGACCGTCCCCTCGGGAGGCGCCCCGGGGGCATCCCCCTCCTCCCCGGGCATGGCCTCCTCCTCCGCGCCCGTCTCCGCCTCTCCCCGGACCTCCGGGTCCATGAGGGTGAACCCTTCGGCGCCCAGAATGGAGAGCGGTTCCAGCTCGAGGATCCCTTCCCCGGGCTCGGGCACCTCCACCCCCTCGGCCAGGAGGTCGACCACGGTGTAGCGGAGAAGGTCGAATTCCTGGTCCCAGAGGAGGGTCACCAGGTCGTCGGCCTCGGTACGGGCATGGCGGGCCCGGTGGAGAACGTCGAGGAGGCCCTCGAGCTCCTTCTCCTCGATCCCGGCCAGGGGGACGAGCTCCCGGACCCCGTCGCGGTAGAGGAGGAAGGCCAGGGATTCGGAGCGGGAATCGTTCCGGTACACCTCCTCGCCCCGCCAGGTGATCCGGTTCTCGTCCACGACGAGGTGGAGGGCCGACTCCGACTTCCAGACCTCCCGGAAGGCCTCGGCGAGCGCCTCACGGAACCGCTGGTAGACCGGGTTCTGGCGATCGTAGAGCTGGTACGCCCGGAGGGCCTTCCCCAGACTCAGGAAGAGCTCGCGCACCTCGCCAAGGGGGAGGACCTCCGGGTCTTCCCACGCCTCCTCCCCTTCCCCCAGGGGGGAATGGGCGGTCTCGTCGAGCATTCCGGCTCCCCGTCGCTCCTCCTTCAAGGTCCCGTGCCTCCCTCGTCCCGCCGGTTGGATGGGTCTGGGCCCTGCCTTCGCGCGTCCAGGTTCAGAGGATGGACCCCCGTCCCTCGACCCGCGCCACATGGGCCACGTCCTTGTCTCCCCTCCCGCTCAGGCAGAGGAGGATGGGGCCACCGGCCACGGCCTCCCCCCCCGAAGCGAGCACCCAGGCAATGGCGTGGGCCGTCTCCAGCGCCGGGATGATCCCCTCGAGCTCCGCCAGGCGGTGGAAGGCCGCCAGGGCGGCGGCATCGTCCACCGCCACGTACTCCGCCCGCCCGCTATCCTTCAGAAAACTGTGTTCCGGACCGACGCCCGGGTAGTCCAGCCCCGCCGAGACGGAGTGGGCCGGCGCCACCTGCCCGTCGTCGTCCTGGAGAAGGTAGGAGAGCGCTCCATGCAGAATACCGGGCTTTCCCGCCGAGAGCGAGGCCGAGTGCCTTCCGGAGTCGATTCCCTCGCCTGCAGCCTCCACCCCCAGGAGCCGGACCCCGGCATCGCCCGTGAAGGGATGGAAGATTCCCATGGCATTGGAGCCTCCCCCGACGCAGGCCACCACCACCCCGGGGAGGCGCCCCTCCACCTCGAGCATCTGGGCCCGGGCCTCGCGTCCGATCACGGCCTGGAAGTCCCGGACCATGCGGGGAAAGGGGGCGGGACCCACCACCGAACCGATGATGTAGTGCGTGTCCTCCACATGGGTGACCCAGTCCCGAATGGCCTCGTTCGTGGCATCCTTGAGGGTCCGGGTGCCCGAGGTGACCGGACGGATCTCGGCCCCCAGGAGCTCCATGCGGAAGACGTTCAGCGCCTGCCGCTCCACATCCTCGGCGCCCATGTAGACCACGCACTCCAGGTCGAAGAGGGCGCAGGCGGTGGCCGTGGCCACCCCGTGCTGCCCGGCGCCGGTCTCGGCAATGATCCGCCGCTTCCCCATGCGCCGGGCCAGGAGCGCCTGCCCGATCGTGTTGTTGATCTTGTGGGCCCCGGTGTGGTTCAGGTCCTCCCGCTTGAGGTAGACAGGTCCCCCCCCGATGACCTCCTCGATCCTTCGGGCCCGGTAGAGCGGGGAGGGACGCCCCACGAAGTCCCGGAGGAGGGCCTGGAACTCGGCCTCGAAGGCCGGGTCGGCCTGGGCCCCGGCATAGGCCGCTTCCACCTCGTCCAGGGCGGCGATGAGGGTTTCGGGAACGAAGCGCCCCCCGAAGACCCCGAACCGGAAGGGATCGGCGGAGGGGGCGGCGGGGAGGGTCGGGGCGTCGGTGGGCGGGTTCATGGTCGGGGCGTGCGCGGTCGGGAGCGAAGGCAGGGAGGCAGCGAGCAGCGAGGAAGGAAGGACGGAAGGAAGGAAGGGGGGGACCGGGAGACCGGCAAGGGGTGTCATGGGGTGTCAGGGATCGACACGCGTCCCGGGAGGAGGAGACGCGTCGCCCTTCACGGCCTGGACGAAGGCCCGAACCCGGTCGGGGTCCTTGATTCCCGGCGCGGCCTCGACCCCCGAGCTCACATCCACCAGGTGGGGACGGAAGCGGGTGATGGCCTCTTTCACCGAGTCCGGCCGGAGGCCCCCGGCTGCGCCCAGGAGGAGTCCGGCGGGCCACGCCCCCCGGACCGCCGCCAGGGCCTCCCAGGAGAAGGTGACCCCGCTCCCCCCGAGTTGCACGGGGTGCCATCCATCGAGGAGAAGGAGATCCGCCACTCCGACCCATCGGTTCGCCTCGGAGAGGATCCGGTTTTCGTCTCGGACCCGGAGAGCCTTCCAGAGTTCCCGGGGGCCCTCGCCCCTGGCGGCCACGCGGTCCCGGAGCCGGGAGACGAGGGAGGGTGTTTCCTCGCCATGGAGCTGGAGGGCCCATGCCCCTGCCCGGAGCGCGCCTTCGAGGAGCCGGTCCGCCGCCGCCTCCTCCTCCGCACTTCCCCGAAGCTCGTCCGCCCCCAGCGCCACCACGAGGGCGAGGGGGCGTCCCGCCGCCTCCCCCAGGGCCCGAGCCTCCTCGACCTCACGGAAGCGGGGGGTTCGGGGCACATGGACCACCCCCACGAGGTCGGCGCCGGCCTCTCCCGCCACCCGGGCGTCCTCCTCCCGGACCAGTCCGCAGATCTTGACGCGTGGGGGGAGGACTCCGGGGTCCGTCACGCCCCTCTCCCCCGCCCCGTGGGCCGGTGCGAGGCGAGTCCCCGCGCTGCTGCGGTGGCATCTCCGGAACGGACCAGCGCCTCCCCCACCAGGAGGGCATCGACGCCGGCCGCGGCCAGCCGGGCCGCATCGTCCGGGGTCCGGATTCCGCTTTCCGACACGAGGGTCACGGAGTCGGGGATCCGTTCCAGGAGGCCGAAGGTGGTCTCGAGGGAGGTGCGGAAGGTGGAGAGATCCCGGTTGTTCACCCCGAGGATGCGGGCACCGGACGCGAGGGCCCGATCCACCTCCTCTGCGTCGTGGGCCTCCACCAGGACCCCCATCCCCAGCGACTCGGCCTCCTCGCGGAGCTCCCGGAGGGCGGTGTCGGAGAGGATCCGGACAATGAGGAGGACCCCGTCCGCCCCTGCACCCCGGGCCTCGTGGAGGTGCAGGGAGTCGAGGGTGAAGTCCTTCCGGAGGCAGGGGACGTTCACCCGCTCCCGCACCGCCTCCAGATCGGCCAGCCGGCCCCCGAACCAGGGACCATCGGTAAGCACGGAAATGGCCGCCGCCCCCCCGGCCTCGTAGCGGGCCGCGAGGGTCGGGGGATCCAGGGAGGGATCGATGGCTCCGGCCCCCGGGGAACGCCGCTTCACCTCGGCCACGAGGGAGAGGCGCGACGGATCGGCCAGCGCGGCCTCGAAGAGTCGGGGGGGAGGGGCGTGGGAAGCCCGGGCCCGGATCTCGCGGGCCCCGGGGCGGAGGGCGGCCAGTTCCTCGCGCTTCGTGGCCACGATCCGCTCGAGGATCGGGGTGGCAGTGGAATTCTCTTGCACTTCGGGCAACCTTCGGGTAGCTTGATTCGGGAGATCTTCGGGAGGCGAGGTTCCTGGTCGGGCTCCTTCGCCTTCCCGCCACCATCGCATCGGCCCTGGCCCTCGCGGGGAGTTCGATTTCGGCCCCCCGCAGCCCTGGCCCCCGCCGGGAGGACGGCATGCCCCTCACCCGCCGACAGAAGCAGATCCTCGACCACATCGAGGCCTACATCGAGGCCCATGGGTACGCCCCGAGCTTCGAGGAGATCGCCGAGGCCTTCGGGTACTCGTCGCTGGCCACGGTGCACGAGCACCTGAGCAATCTGGAACGAAAGGGGTACATCCGGAAGGCATACAACGAGAGCCGCTCCATCGAGGTGGTGCGGGGAGAGGCCATCCCCGGCGCCGTGGAGCTCCCCCTCCTGGGAGAGGTGGCCGCCGGACTCCCCATCGAGGCGGTGGAGCAGCGGGAAACGGTGCTCGTTCCCCCCGACCTGCTCCGGAAGCAGGGGGAGAACTATGTGCTCCGCGTCGTGGGGGATTCGATGATCGAGGAGCAGATCCGCGACGGCGACTACATCATCGTGAATTCCCGCCCCACCGCGGAGAATGGCGAAATGGTCGTGGCCCTCATCGGGGGCGAGGCCGCCACCGTGAAGAAGCTCTACCGCGAGCCCGATGGCCGGATCCGCCTCCAGCCGGCCAACGTCACCATGGCACCCATGTTCCACGACCCCGACGAGGTCCAGGTGCAGGGGGTGGTGGTGGGGGTCATCCGGCGGTATTGATCCCGGGAACGCGGTCGGGCCCCCGGGGGCCTGCCGCGCCCGACCCGTGAGGGCGTAGCCGCCTCCCCGAGCGCCCCCCTCCTTCCCCTCCTCCGGAGTCCGCCCCATGCGCATCCCCTTCCTGGCCGGAGGCCGTTCCCCCGACGACGATCCGGAGCGCCGGAAGCTCCTCGTGGCCGAAGGGCGTGTTCCGCGCCCCTTCCCCGGGCCCTGGACCCTTCGCGCCGTGGTGCGGGGGGAGGGGAGCGCCGAGGCTCCCGCTGCGTCCACCTCCGAAGAGCCACACCCCGACGAAACCGGGCCTGGCGGCGGTTCCCGGGGCGAAGGCCCGGGCTCGGGTGTTCCCCCTTCTCCCACCCCCGCGCACCGCCCCGGAAGCGACACCGCGCCCTGAAGCGGGCGGGCTCGCCCGACTATTCGGGGGCCTCTCCCGCCCGGGCGCTCGCCTCCCGCAGGCGTTCGAGGGTCCGAAGGGCGTCTCCCCCCTCCAGCGCCGCCGTGGCCCGGGTCACGCCGGCTTCGAGGGAATCGGCGAGCCCCGCGACCCGGAGGGCCGCCGCCGCATTGAGGAGAACGGCGGAGCGCGCTCCATGACGGATCTCCCCCCGGAGCACCCCCTCCACGATCCGGGCGTTTTCCTCCGGGGTGCCTCCAGCGAGCTCGTCCGCCGAGGCCCGCGGGAACCCCAGGGCCTCCGGCGTGACCTCGAAGTGATGCACTTTGCCCTCCCGGAGCTCGGCCACCCGGGTTGGTGCGAGGGGGCTCATCTCGTCCATTCCCGGGAGGCCATGCACCACGAGGGCGTGGTCGTGTCCCAGCTCCCGGAGTCCCTCCACCACGAGGGGAACGAGGGCCTCGTCCGAGACCCCCACCACCTGCCGCCGAACCCCGGCGGGGTTCGTGAGGGGGCCCAGGAGATTCATGAGGGTCGGCACCCCCAGCTCCCGCCGAACCGGCCCCACATGGCGCATGGCAGGGTGGAGGAGGGGGGCGAACATGAAGACGATCCCGGCCCCCTCCAGGACCTGGGCCATCCCCTCCGGCGAGAGCTGGATCGTGACCCCCAGCGCCTCCAGGACATCGGCACTCCCGCTCCGCGAGGTGAACGAGCGATTCCCGTGCTTGGCCACCCGGGCGCCGGCCCCGGCGGCCACGAGAGCCGCGGCGGTGGAGATGTTGAAGGTCCCCACCTGCCCCCCACCGGTCCCGCAGGTGTCCACCAGGGGGGGAGCGCCTGGCGGGCCCTGGCGGACCGGGACGGGGGTCATCGCCTCCCGCAGGGCCCGCACCCCACCCGCCACCTCGGAGGGCGCGTGACCCCGGGCCCGAAGCCCCATGAGGAGCGCCGCCATCTGGACCGGCGAGGCCTCCCCGGCCATGACGATCCGGAAGGCGGCCTCCGCTTCGTCGGCCGTGAGAACATGCCCGTGGGCCAGGCGGCCCAGGACGTCCCGAAGCCGGGGGGAGGGGGGGATGGACCGGGGATCGGACATGGGAGCGAGGGTGGGAGCCGGGAAACGGGAAGGGGGCGAGGCCCTGCCGGGCACGCAGCGCCCGAGGAGGGCTGGAAGGGTCGGCGGCGTGGAGGGGTGGCATGGCCGCTGGCGTGGAGCGGAAGCTTCCCTCGTCCCGCGGGTCGGTCAAGGGAGCTCGCCCGGGAACGGCGTTGACTTGCGCTCCCCCCCCGGTAGCTTTCGGCGGTGAACGCCCCGGATGCCGTGCGATTCGCCCTCGAAGTCCACTACGACGGTGCCGCCTTCCACGGGTGGCAGCTCCAGCCCCATGCGCCCACGGTTCAGGGGGCGCTGGAAGAGGCGCTCCAGCGCCTTGCCGGGGGAAAGCGGGTGCCCGTGCACGGCTCGGGGCGGACGGACCGGGGGGTCCACGCCACCGGCCAGGTGGCGGCGGTGGACCTCCCCCCCTCCTGGACCCCCTTCGAACTCCGGAAAGCGCTGAACGCCCTCCTCCCCAGGGCGATCTGGGTGGCCCGGGCCGCCCTGGCGCCGCCCGGCTTCCACCCCCGCTTCGATGCCAGGGAGCGGGCGTACGAGTACCGGGTAGGAATGGAGGCGATGACCCGCTCCCCCTTCCTCCGCCCCTTCTGCTGGCCCCTCGCCCCTCCCCTCCCCGACCCGGAGCTTCTCCGGGCTGCGGCAGCCCTCCTCCCCGGCGACCGCTCCTGGAAGGCCTTCGCGCGCTCCGGGCAGGAGGAGCGGGGGGACCGGTGCCATGTCATGGAGGCGGGGTGGACCCCCTGGACCGGCTTCGAGGGCGAGCCCCTGGGATGGCGCTTCCGGATCGTCGCGAACCGCTATCTTCATCACATGGTCCGGTACCTCGTGGGAACCCAGGTGGCGGTGGCCCGGGGGATGCGCCCCCTGGAGGAGCTGGCGAGGCTCCTGGCCGATCCGGCATGCGAACTCGTCACCTCCCCCCCGGCACCCCCGGAAGGCCTCTTCCTGGCCCGGGTCCGCTACGAGGCCGAGCCCTTCGCCCTGGCCCCGGACCCACCCCCGCCCTCCCCCTCCAACCCCCTGCCAACGCCATGAAGATCTTTCTCGACACCGCCGACCTGGACGAGATCCGGAGGGCCGCCCAGGCGGGCCTCATCGACGGGATCACCACGAACCCCTCCCTCATGGCGAAGTCGCTGGGCGACGGTGACCCGAAAGCCCACTTCGCCGCCATCTGCGAGCTCGTGGACGGTCCCATTTCGGCCGAGGTGGTGGCCACCGATGCCGAGGGAATGATCACCCAGGGGCGGGAGCTGGCGGGACTCCACGAGAACATCGTCGTGAAGCTCCCGGTGACGGAGGCAGGACTCCGGGCCTGCCGGGCCCTCACCGACGAGGGAATCGCCACGAATCTGACCCTCTGCTTCTCCACCGTGCAGGCGCTCCTGGCGGCCAAGGCGGGGGCCACCTTCATCTCGCCCTTCGTGGGGCGCCTGGATGACGTGGGACACGACGGAATGGAGCTCATTTCCGAGATCCGCCAGGTGTACGAGACCTACGGGTACGAAACCGAGATCCTCGCCGCCTCCCTCCGGCACCCCCGGCATGTGCTCGAGGCCATGCTCGCCGGGGCCGATGCCGCCACCCTTCCCCCCTCCGTCCTCTACCCCCTCCTCCGGCATCCCCTCACCGACTCCGGGCTCGCCCGCTTCCTCGAGGACTGGAAGGGGCTGGGCAGGGAGCTCTGATCATGAACGCGCCCCATCGCCCTTCGCACGCTTCCATGGACCTTCGCCGGGAGCGGGGTCCCTTCCCCGAAGCCCGCCGCCGTCCGCTTCTCGTGCTCCTGCTGGCCGGGTTCGTGTCGGTGGGAATGGGCATGCCCGGGTGTGGGGTGGATGGGGGGGCCGCCGGGGTGGATCCGGGGGATGCAGGGGCCCTGGGAGGAGCGGGCCTCCCCGAGTCCGGCCCCGAGGCCACCCCCGGAGCGTCGTGGACCCGCTCGGGAGAGGCGGCCCGTCTCCAGGGGCTCTCCCTGGCCGAAGACCGGGCCACGGCGGTGGTGCGGGCCGCCGAGTCGGTCTCGCCCTCGGTGGTCTCGGTGAATGTGCTCCGCACGCGCCAGGTCCGGGTCCGGGACCCCTTCGACGACTTCTTCGGCGGCTTCTTCGGCGGAAGCCCCCTGGGCGGGAGCCGGACCGAGTCCACCCGGGTCCCGGGGCTGGGTTCGGGCTTCGTCCTCGACGACACCGGACTCATCGTGACGAATGATCACGTGGTGCGGGGAGCCGACCGGATTCTCGTGACCTTCCCCGATGGCACCGACGCCGAGGCCGAGCTCGTGGGATCGGACGAGGCCACCGATGTGGCCGTGCTCCGGATCGAGGGGGGCGCCGCCCCGGGCCTCCGTCCCGTGGCCCTCGGGCGCTCCCGGGATCTCCGCATCGGCGAGTGGGTCATCGCCTTCGGGAACCCCTTCGGAAGCCTCATCTCGAACCCCGAGCCCACGGTGACCGTGGGCGTGGTCTCGGCCCTGGGCCGCCACATCGTGCCCGGGCGCGAGGAGCGGGGCTTCTACCTGGAAATGATCCAGACCGATGCCGCCATCAACCCGGGGAACTCGGGCGGCCCCCTCGTGAATGCAGCCGGGGAGGTGGTGGGGATGAATGCCTCCATCTTCTCGCGGAGCGGGGGGAGCGAGGGGCTGGGCTTTGCCATCCCCATCGAGCGGGTCCTTCGCATTGCCGAAGACCTGGCCGAGCACGGCACCGTGCTGCGATCCTGGATCGGGGTGGAGGTGGAGGCCGTGGAGGCCGACGCCTTTGGCCGCACCCGGGGCGTCCGGGTGGCCCGGGCACCGGAGGGCTCCCCGGGGGCCCGGGCAGGGCTCGGGGTGGGAGACCGCCTCGTCCGGGTGAATGATCGCAGGCTCACCACCCCCCTCGACTTCGAAGCCGTTCTCCTCGACCTCCGCCCTGGCGATCCGGTGCACCTCGAGGTGGAAGGGCGAAGCGCCCCCCTCTCCCTCGTGGCCGAGGACTCTCCGGTGCTCCGGGCCGAGCGGGTCACGATTCTCCGGGACCTGCAGGTGACGACGCTGACCCCGTCCCTCCGAAGCGCCCAGAGAGTCAGGGCCGAAGCCGGGGTCCTCGTGACCGGGGTGGGCGCCGGAGGGCAGAACCTCCTCCAGCTCCGGGAGGGCGACGTGATCCTGGGCATCGGGCAGCGCCCGGTGGAAAGCGCCGAGGAGCTGGCCGCGATCCTGGAGCAGGTGCCCGCCGGCGCCCGGGTCACCCTCTGGGTGGAACGGAGCGGTGGCATCTTCGGCCGGGAGTTCTTCATGGGGCACTGAGCTCCCGGGACCCTTCGCATCCTTCGTCGCCTTCCCCTCTCACCCCGACCTCTTCCTTCCAACCCTCTCCATGGCTTCCACCTCTCTCCCCACCCCTCGTCCGGAGCTTGACCGCTACATCCACCCCCTCTCGGAGCGGTACGCCTCCCGGGAGATGCAGCGGATCTTCTCCCCGGCCCACCGCTACGGGACCTGGCGGCGAATCTGGCTGGCCCTGGCCGAGGCGGAGAAGGAGCTGGGGCTGGACATTCCGGACGGGGCCCTCGAGGCCATGCGGGCCGCCCTTGACGACCTGGACCTGGAGAAGGCGGCGGCCTACGAGCGCCGCTTCCGCCACGACGTCATGGCCCATGTCCACCTCTTCGGAGACGCGGCCCCGGCGGCCCGGGGGATCATCCACCTGGGCGCCACCTCCGCCTTCATCGGCGACAACACCGACCTCATCCTCCACCGGGAGGCCCTCCACCTCCTGCGGGCCCGGATGGTCCGGACAGTGGCGGCGCTGGCGGACTTCGCCCGGGAGTGGCGGGAGCTGCCCACCCTGGGGTACACCCACTTCCAGCCCGCCCAGCCCACCACGGTGGGGAAGCGGGCCACCCTCTGGATCCAGGACCTCCTCCTGGACCTGGAAGAGGTGGAGTTCCGGCTCGACACCCTCCGCTTTCGCGGGGTGCGGGGGACCACCGGGACCCAGGCCTCCTTCCTCGAGCTCTTCCACGGAGACCACGGAAAGGTCGAGGCCCTGGACCTGCGGGTGGGGGAGAAGATGGGCTTCCCGCGCACGTACGGGGTGAGTGGTCAGACCTATCCACGAAAGGTC
Organism: Gemmatimonadales bacterium; assembly: GCA_050485885.1. Classification (GTDB taxonomy): domain Bacteria; phylum Gemmatimonadota; class Gemmatimonadetes; order Longimicrobiales; family Gaopeijiaceae; genus SKNW01. Next base: position 79,721 of record JBJHCG010000010.1, read on the forward strand.
GATGCCGCCCTTCTCGGAACGCTGGCCGGGATCGGGGCCACGGTGTCGCGCTTCGGGAACGATCTCCGCCTTCTGGCCCACCTCCGGGAGGTGGAGGAACCCTTCGAGGAGGAGCAGATCGGCTCCTCCGCCATGCCGTACAAGCGGAACCCCATGCGGGCCGAGCGGATGTGCGCCCTGGGGCGCCACGCCATCACCCTCTTCCAGGACGGGGCCCAGACGGCGGCGACCCAGTGGCTGGAGCGGACCCTGGACGACTCGGCCAACCGGCGGCTTTCCCTTCCCGATGCCTACCTGACGCTGGACGGGGCCCTCGTTCTCCACGAGAATGTGGCGTCCGATCTCCGCGTTCACCCGGCCGTGGTGGCGCGAAACCTGGAGGTCCACCTCCCCTTCATGGCCACCGAAACGATTCTCATGCACGCCGTGTCTGCCGGGGGCGACCGCCAGGAGCTCCACGAGCGGATCCGGCGGCACGCCTTTGCCGCCGCCGAACGGATGAAGGAAGGCGAGGCCGCCGACCTGGTGGAGCGGATCGCCGGGGACGCGGCCTTCGGGGTGGACGAAGCCGGGATCCGGGCCCTCATGGACCCGCGGCGCTTCGTGGGTCGGGCCCCGGAACAGGTCGATGCCTTCCTGGAACGGGAGGTGGCCCCCGTGCTGGACCGTCACCTGGACGAGGCGAAGCGGATTCTCGGCACCCCCGAGGTCCGGGTCTGACCCATGGCATCTTCCCCCCTCCTCCCCCTCCCCCTCGTGCACCGCGGCAAGGTCCGCGAAATGTACGATGCCGGGGAGGACCAGCTCCTCATGGTGGCCTCGGACCGGGTTTCGGCCTTCGATGTGGTCATGGAGGAAACCGTGCCGCGGAAGGGGGAGGTGCTGACCCAGCTCACCGCTTGGTGGCTCCGCCGCCTGGAGGCGGCTGCGGCCTACGGACCGGAGGGGGGGGTGGAGGGGCTCCGGCACCACGGGATCAGCGCCGACCCGGACGAGATCGCCGAGCGGGTCCCGGCCCTGGCCGACCCGGCCCTTCGCCCCCTCTGGGCCCGGCGATCCCTCCTGGTGCACCGGACCCGTCCCCTCCCGGTGGAGTGCGTGGTGCGCGGGTACCTCTCCGGATCGGCATGGAAGGAGTACCGGGAAGAGGGCACCCTGGCAGGGGAGCCCCTTCCCGGGGGGCTCCGGGAGGCCGACCTCCTCGACCCGCCCCTCTTCTCTCCCGCCACGAAGGCCGCGGTGGGGGAGCACGACGAGAACATTCCCTTTTCCGGGGTCATGGCGCGGGTGGGACCCGAACGCGCCGTGGAGCTGCGGCGCCTTTCGCTGGGGATCTACGCCCTGGGTCGTCGCACGGCCCGGGGCCGGGGGATCCTCCTCGCCGACACGAAGTTCGAGTTCGGAGAGGATCCGGGCGGAGGGCTCGTCCTCATCGACGAGGTCCTCACCCCCGACTCGTCCCGATACTGGCCCGAGGAGGGGTATGCCCCGGGAGCGAACCCTCCCTCCCTCGACAAGCAGCCGGTGCGGGACTGGCTCGAAGGGGTGAAGGGGTGGACGAAACGCCCCCCGCCCCCTGCCCTCCCCCCGGCCGTGACCCAGGCCACCACCGCGCGGTACCTCGAGATCTTCCGTCGTCTTACGGGAACGGAGCTCGACGCCTTCACCCCTCCGGCCCTGGCCGGGCTCGCCGGGGGCGTGGAACGATGAGTGCCAGGGACGCCGGGAGGGCCCCCGGGGCCGGGCACGACCCCGGGCCGGGACCGGAGGGCGCGCTCCCCCCGGGGCCGGAAGGGGCGGGGGCCGGTGCCACGGAGGCCCGGCGTCGCGCCGCCCTCCAGCGGGGGATCATCATCCTCCCCTCGGCCTTCACCCTGGGGAACCTCTTCTTCGGCCTCTTCGCCATAGTGGCGGCGGCCCGGGGCGACTTCCAGTGGGCCGCCTGGTGCATCGTCTTTGCCGCCATTCTGGACCTCCTGGACGGCCGGATCGCCCGCTTCACCCGGACCGGATCGCGCTTCGGGGCCGAACTCGACTCCCTCGTCGATGCCATCTCCTTCGGGGTGGCGCCGGCCTTCATCATCTACCACCTCTTCCTGGCGGACCAGAGCTGGGCCTGGGTCCTCTCCTTCGTCTACGTGACGGCGGCGGTGGTACGGCTGGCCCGCTTCAATGTGGAGCAGGGAGGCGAGGCGAAGAAGTCCTTTCACGGCCTCCCCTCCCCCACGGCGGGAATGATCCTCGCCACCCTCTACCCCTTCTTCACCGCCCCCCGGGTGTCCGAGTTCACCGGAGGCCTCCCCCCCACGCAGACGGTGGGGGTGGTGGTGATCTTCGTGGCCCTCCTCATGGTGAGCCACGTTCCCTACCAGATCGTTCCCAAGGTGGGCTTCCGGACCCCCCGGGCCCGCTTCATGACGGTCTTTCTCGGGGTGTCGGCGGTGGCCGCCCTCGTCATTCCCGAGTACTTCATCTTCCCCTTCCTCGTCGTGTACACCCTTCAGGGGGTGGGACGCACCTTCGTGCTGGGCCTCCTGGAGCGGCTCCCGGAGAGCGACCCCCTCCTGGACCTGGCCGACGAGGACGATGCCGGGGCCGAACACCGGACCCTGGACTACGCCGACCTGGCTCCTGACCATACGCCCCCTCCCGAGGAGAACGAACGTTGAAGCAATTCCAGCTCGAAGTGCGCGTGAAGCCCCGTCCCGGCCTCCTGGATCCCCAGGGGAAGGCCGTGGCCCACGCCCTGGCGGACCTGGGCTACGCAGGTGTGGCCGAGGTCCGGGTGGGGAAGGTCCTCGATGTGGAGATCACCGCACCCTCCGAGGAGGAGGCCCGGACCCGGGGCGAGGAGATGTGCCGAAAACTCCTGGCCAACCCCGTGACCGAGGACTTCACGGTGACCGTGGTGGGAGCGGGGGCCGAGGCGGGAGGCGGCAGCGCATGAAGGTGGCCGTCCTGACCTTTCCCGGGTCCAACTGCGACCACGACGGGTACCACGCCTTCAAGCTCCTGGAGGGGTTCGAGCCCGCCTTCGTCTGGCACCGGGAGACCTCGCTGGGAGGCGCCGACGCCGTCTTCCTCCCCGGGGGGTTCTCGTACGGCGACTACCTTCGCCCCGGGGCCATCGCGAACCGGGCGCCCATCATGGACGCCGTGAAGCGCTTTGCCGCCGAGGGGGGACCGGTCCTGGGGGTCTGCAACGGCTTCCAGGTCCTCTGCGAGGCCGGGCTCCTCCCCGGCGCCCTCCTCCGGAACACGAACCTCCGGTTCCGGAGCTTCGACGTCCATCTCCGGGTCGAGACCACCGCATCCCCGTATACCTCGGCCTACGAGAAGGGGCAGGTCCTTCGCATCCCCATTGCCCATGGCGACGGAAACTTCGTGGCCTCCGACACCGAACTGGCCGAGCTCGAGGGAGAGGACCGGATCGCCTTCCGGTACTGCACCCCGGAGGGTTCCCTCGACGCAGAGGCCAACCCCAACGGCTCGGCCCACCATGTGGCGGGAATCCTGAACGCCGAGCGGAACGTGCTCGGAATGATGCCCCATCCCGAGCGGGCCGTGGAGCCCGTCCTGGGCTCCACCGATGGACTCGGGCTCTTCGAATCGCTCCGGTCCCATCTGGCTGGCGCCACCGCCGGCTGAGCCCTCGCCCCGCGCCTCGCCCTCCCCCTTCCCAGGCCCTTCCTCGCAGCATCCGGCCCCCGGACCCATGACCGAAACCGCCACCACCGCCGCCCCCCACCCCCTCCCCCGCCCCGGAGATCCGGAAATCACCCCGGAGATCGTGGCCGAACACGGGCTTTCCCCCTCGGAGTACGACCTCGTGCTCGAGATCCTGGGGCGGACCCCGACCTTCACCGAGCTCGGGGTCTTCTCGGCCATGTGGTCCGAGCACTGCGGCTACAAGAACTCGAAGCGCCTCCTCCGCCTCCTCCCCACGAAGGCGCCCTGGGTGATCCAGGGCCCCGGAGAAAACGCCGGGGTCATCGATGTGGGCGACGGCCTGGCCGTGGCCTTCAAGATCGAGTCCCACAACCACCCCTCGGCGGTGGAGCCCTACCAGGGGGCCGCCACCGGGGTGGGGGGCATCCTCCGCGACATCTTCACCATGGGGGCGCGTCCGGTGGCGGTCCTCGACTCCCTCCGCTTCGGGGAACTCGACTCCCCCCGAAACCGCTACCTCTTCGCCGGGGTGGTGCGGGGGATCGGCGACTACGGCAACTGCGTGGGGATTCCGAACATCGGGGGTGAGGTCTTCTTCGACCGGGCCTACGACGGAAACCCCATCGTGAACGCCATGGCCATTGGCCTCATGAAGCGGGAGGAGCTCATTACCGCCGAGGCCACCGGGGTCGGAAACCCCATGATGGCGGTGGGGGCGCGAACCGGGCGCGACGGGATCCACGGGGCGACCTTCGCCTCGGAGGAGCTTTCCGGCGATGCGGACGAGGCGAGCCGCCCCCGGGTGCAGGTGGGCGACCCCTTCACCGAGAAGCTCCTTCTCGAGGCCTCGCTGGAGCTGATCGGTTCGGGTCACATCCTGGCGATCCAGGACATGGGGGCCGCAGGCCTCACCTCTGCCGCCAGCGAAATGGCGGGCCGGGGCGGATCGGGAATCGCGCTGGAAATGTCGAAGGTCCCCGTCCGGGAAGAGGGGATGACGCCCTACGAGATCCTCCTCTCGGAGTCGCAGGAGCGGATGCTCGTGGTGGCGAAGCAGGGGCACGAGGAGGAGGTCCGGAAGATCCTCGCCAAGTGGGAACTCGAGGCCGAGGCCGTGGGCGAGGTCACCGATGACGGCCACTTCCGGATCTACGAGCATGGCGTGCTCCGGGCCTCCATTCCGGCCCTCCCCCTCACCGACGGGTGCCCCACCTACGAGCGCGAGGGGGTGGAGGGAGAGGAAGCACGGGCCGCCCGGACCCGGGACCTCTCCCACCTCCTGGAGGTGGAGGGAGATCTGTCGGAGACCTTCCACGAACTTCTGGGATCTCCGAACCTGGCCTCCAAGCGGTGGCTCTGGGAGCAGTACGACAGCACGGTGCGCACCTCCACCGTGGTCCGCCCCGGCGGGGATGCGGGAATGATCCGGTTCCGGGGAACGCGCCGCGGGCTCGCCGCCACCACCGACTGCAACGGGCGCTACTGCTGGCTCGACCCCCGGGAGGGGGCCAGGGCGGCCGTGGCCGAGGCGGCGCGCAACCTGGTCTGCACCGGGGCCCTCCCCACCGCGGTGACGAACAACCTGAACTTCGGAAACCCCCTCAAGCCCGCCATCTACCACCAGCTCCGCGAGGCGGTGCTGGGAATGGCCGAGGCCTGCGCCCTCTTCGAGACCCCGGTCACGGGGGGGAACGTCTCCCTCTTCAATGAAACGGACGGGGTGGCCATTCACCCCACCCCCGTCATCGGGATGGTGGGGATCGTGGAGGATGTGGAGGCCCATGCCACCACCCACGCCTTCCAGGCCGAGGGCGACGCGATCCTCCTCCTGGGAGAGAACCGGGAGGAGATCGGAGGCTCGGAGTACGTCTACCGAACGGAAGGGGTGGTGGCCGGCGCACCCCCGGTGGTGGACCTCCTGGCCGAACGCCGCCTGCAGCATGCCGTCCTCGGACTCATCCAGAAGGGGCTCGCCCGCTCGGCCCACGATTGCGCCGAGGGGGGGCTCGCCACCGCCCTCGCCGAGTGCGCGGTGGGTGCGGAAACGCCCTTCGGGATCGAGGTCTCCCTCGAGGACCGGATCGCCCCCGTGGCCCTCTTCTTCGGCGAGACCCAGGGTCGCGTGATCGTGAGCGTGGCCGAAGACGAGGTGGACCGGGCCCTTTCGCTGGCCCGGGAGCACGGCGTCCCGGCCCGCCTCCTCGGCAGGGTGGGTGCCCCCGGAGGCGCCTTCCGGATCTCGAGCCCCCGGGGGACCATCGACCTCCCGGTGGAGCGCGTGGCCCATCGCTACCATACGGCCCTCCCGGAACTCATGGCCCGCACCGAAGCGGGAACGAGCAACTGATGCGACCCATTCTCCCCTCCGTGCCCATCCATCCCTCCGCTCCTCCTGCGCGCGGCGGCCTCTCCCACCTTCCTGACCTCCCCCCGGTCCCCCGGGGCCCGTCTCCCGAAGAATGGGAGGGAGGTGCGGGCGCGGTGGACCTGCATGTGTCCCGCAGGGATGACCTCCCTCGGGAGGAGTGCGGGGTGGTGGGAATCTCCGGGCTGGAGGGAGCCTCCGAACTCGCCTTTCTCGGCCTCTACGCCCTCCAGCACCGGGGGCAGGAGTCGGCGGGGATCGTGACCATCGACGAGGCGGGGACGGCCCGTGCCCGCCGCGGGCTGGGGCTCGTGGCCGATGTCTTCTCGGCGGGGGACCTGAACACCCTCGAGGGGCGGACCTCGGTGGGGCACGTCCGGTACTCCACCGCCGGAGGAAGCCGGATCCAGAACGCCCAGCCCATCGTGGTCCGGTATGCCCAGGGAGACCTCTCCATTGCCCACAACGGGAACCTGACGAACGCCCAGGAGCTCCGGAACCGCCTCGTCGAGGAAGGAGCCCTCTTCCAGACCACCTCCGACTCGGAGGTCATTGTCCACCTCATTGCCCGGTCGAGGCACGAGTCGGTGGAATCCCAGATCGATGACGCCCTCTCCCACCTGGAGGGTGCCTTCTCCCTCGTGATCAGTGTGGGCGACGTCCTCTTCGCCGCGGTGGATCCCCGGGGGTATCGCCCGCTCGTCCTCGGTCGGAAGGACGGGGGCGTGGTGGTGGCCTCGGAGACCTGCGCCCTCGACATCATGGGGGCCGCCTTCGATCGCGATGTGCGCCCCGGCGAGGTCCTTCGCATCCACCAGGGGGAGGTCACCGCCCTCCGGAGCCTCCCCCCCGCCCCCCGCCCGGCCCCCTGCATCTTCGAGCTCGTCTACTTTGCCCGTCCCGACTCCCGAATCTGGGGGACGAGCGTGGACCGGGCGCGCCGGGCCTTCGGACGGCAGCTCGCCCGGGAACACCCCGTGGAGGCGGACTGCGTCTTCGCCGTCCCCGACTCGGCGAACTCCTCGGCGCTGGGGTACGCCGAGGAGAGCGGGATCCCCTACGAGCTGGGGCTCCTCCGGAACCACTACGTGGGTCGCACCTTCATCAAGCCCTCCCAGGCCGACCGGGATTTCGGGGCGCGCATGAAGTACAACCCGGTGCGGGAGGTGGTGGAGGGCCGGCGGGTCGTGGTGGTGGACGACTCCCTTGTCCGGGGCACCACCTCCACCTCCCTGGTCAAGTTCCTCCGGCAGGCCGGGGCGGCGGAGGTGCACTTCCGCATCGCATCCCCCCCCGTGACCCACCCCTGCTTCTACGGCATCGACATGCCGTCAAAGGAGGAGCTCATCGGGGGGAACCACGAGGTGGCCGAAATCGAGTCGATTCTCGGGGTGGACTCGCTGGGGTACCTCTCGCTGGAAGGGATGTCCGGGTGCGTGGAGGAGGCCGGTCCCTTCTGCAACGCCTGCTTCTCGGGGAACTACCAGGCCCCCCTGGTCGATGTGGAGCGCGGGTACGCCTCCCTCTCCAACCCCCCCGGGTGCTGACGCCCCCCCCTGCCCTTCCCCCCTTCGCTTCCATGTCCCCTTCGTCCGAACTCCACGCCTTTCTCCAGGCGCTTCCCCGCGCCGAACTCCACGTTCACCTCGACGGAAGCCTCCGCCCCGAGACCCTCCTGGAGCTGGGCGAGGCCCGGGGGATCGATCTCCCGGCCCGCACCCCGGAAGCGCTGGCCGAGGCCATGCGGGCCGACGATGCCGCCGACCTCGTGGCCTACCTGGCCCGGTTCGCCACGACCCTTTCGGTGATGCAGGAGCCCGAGGCGCTGGCGCGGGTCACCCGGGAACTGGTGGAGGACCATGCGGCGGAAGGGGTCCGCCTTGTGGAGATCCGTTTCTCCCCCCTCCTGAACACCGAGGGAGGCCTCTCCATGGACGAGGTCATGGAGGCGGTCACCGCCGGGATGGCCCAGGGGGTGGAGGCGGTGGCGGCGAAGGGGCTCCCCCCGATCCGGGCCGGCCTCATCCTCTGCGGGATCCGGAGCTTCGAACCCGTCACCTCGGAAGCGGTGGCCGAGCTGGCGGTGGCATGGAAGGATCGGGGCGTGGTGGCCTTCGACCTGGCCGGGGCCGAGGCCGGGAACCGGGTGCGCGACCATGTCCGGGCCTTCGAGATCGCGGCAGCCGGGCTCCTCCCGGCTACCGTGCACGCGGGGGAGGCCTGGGGGGCCGATTCCATTCGCGATGCCCTCCTTCACGGGCGGGCGGCCCGGATCGGACATGGCACCCGGCTCCACGAAGACCCGGAGCTCCTGGCCTGGATCCGGGATCGGAGCATCCCCGTGGAGATCTGCCTCACCTCCAACGTGCAGACCCGGGTCGCCCCGAGCTTCGAGGATCACCCGGTGCGTCGCTTCTTCGACGAGGGGGTTCTCCTCACCCTCTGCACGGACAACCGCCTCGTCTCGGGAACCACCGTCATCACCGAGTACGCCCGGGCCGCCGAGCACCTGGGCTTCGACGCCGGGGAGCTGGCGGCCGTGGCCCGAATGGGCTTTGAAGCCGCCTTCCTCCCCCTCGAGGAGAAGGAAGTGCTCCTGGCCGAGGTGGACGAGGCGCTGGAGGAGCTCCTCACGGAGGGGTGAGGGGGGAAGGCAGAAGGTCATCGCCATGATCCGCTTCATGTAGGGCAGTCTCCCCGAGGTTCGACCCGGTCGGGAGAGCAAGCGGGCCTTCCGGGAGCTCCCTCGCCCAGCGCCGGGGCCAACGCCCGGCCTTGGCCGCGCCTTCGACGGCCCGTCCCTGCGGTGTGCCGGCCGTCTCCTGGTGGGGGCACCGAAGCGGTGGGGACCGGTCCAATCCGAAGCGGCGTCCGACACACTCCCGTCGCGGATTCGCTGCAGCCTTGTGACCGGATCGGGGCCTTTCCGTCCGAACGGAGCCGTACCATTTCACGGGTCCTCGGGGAGGATGCGGCGGCGCCCCTAGAGAGTCGTGGTGCGCGACCCTTTCTCCCCCTTGCTGTGGCCGAGCAACCTGGAGGTGTTATGCTCGCCCTTTCCGTTCGATTGCTGTCCCCTCGACGTTCGCTGCGCGCAGCCCGCCTCCAGGCGATCTCGAACTCCTGCTCCGCCCCGTCGAAGCCAGCGCGATGCGGCCCGAGACCTCTCTCTGGTTCGGCAACGCTGGCCCCCCTTCTTGCCCTTGCGGTCCTCCTGATCGCCATTCCGGCCTCCGCCCAGAACACGGCGATCCTCGAGGGCCGGGTCACGGGGGACGGAGGACGGGCCCTCGCCGGGGCCTTTGTGGAGGTCCTCGCCGCCACCCCGCTCTCGACCCTGACCGATGCCGAGGGGTACTTCCGCGTCCGGAACCTCCCGGCGGGTTCGGTGGACGTCCGAGTCTCCCTGATCGGATTCGAGCGGAGCACCCTCTCGGCGCAACTCGTGGCCGGGCAGATCACCCGGCTCCCGGTGGTGCTCGAGGTGAGCACCCTTGCCCTTCAGGGGATCCTGGTCGAGGGGCAGACCGGTCAGGCCGAGGCTCTGAATCGTCAGCGAACCGCTGCCTCGATTCGCACGGTAGTCTCGTCGGAGCAGATCGAGCGCTTCCCGGACGCATCCGTTCCCGACGCACTCCGGCGCATCCCGGGCGTATCGGCCCGTCCGGATCGGGGAGAAACCGGATTCATCTTCATTCGGGGACTGAGCCCGAATCTCACCACGGTCACCGTCGATGGCACCCGCATCCCCAGCACCGCGCAGGACGGGCGCGGTGTCGAGCTCAGCTCGATCCCGGCCGAAATGCTCGAGGGCGTCGAGGTGATCAAGGCGATCACCCCCGACATGGACGCGGACGCGGTGGGCGGGTCGATCAACCTGCAGGCCCGGCGCCCCACCCGGGCCCAGTTCGACGGCCGCATCGAGGGGGGGAGCCATTCGCTTGCGGGCGGGTCCACCTACCGCGGTGGACTTTCGTATGCCGGCCTCAGCGGCCCCTTCGCCTACACGCTGGGCGCCGACTTCGCCTCGCAGACCCGGATGACCCAGAATACGCAGCACACCTGGGGGACCTGGGAGGGACAGCAAGTCCTCAACCGCTTCCTGCTTCAGCAGTACCCCATCGAGCGGAGCCGCTATTCGGTCAACGGGACCACGGACTACTGGATCAACGACCGGTCGCGCCTCTTCGTGCGTGGGTTCCTCTCGCGCTACGACACGGAAGAGGAGCGGCACCGCCTCCGGTATCGCCTCGACTCGGGCACCCGGACCAGCGCCACCTCCGCCACCGGATTCCGGACGGAGCGCGAGGCACGCCGTTATCGCTGGGAGCGGGAGATCTACAGCCTGACCGCCGGCGGAGACCATACCCTTGCGAACGGAATCGACATCGACTATTCCGCGTCGATGTCGAGCGGGCGCCGGACCGAGCCCTACCGCGAGTACTTCTACTTCAGGCAGACCGGGGTCGATGGCACCCTCGACCCCACGGCGAACCGCACCTTTCCGACCTTCAGCGTGACGAACGGGAAGGATGTGAACAACCTGGCCGACTTCCGCATGCTCGGATACGAGTGGCGCCTCGATGCCAACCGTGACCGGGAGATGGCGGCGGCCATCAATATGGAGGTGCCCTTCAGCCTGGGTCCGGACCTTCCCTCGACCCTCAAATTCGGCGCCCGGGTGAACCAGCGCGAGAAGGATCGCGACACCTCCGAGGCGGAGCTCGACCTGCTCAGCGGGTTCAACTTCACCATGGCCGGGCTCGGCACCACCACCGATGGCAAGCGGATCACCCCCCGTCGCTATCCCATGGGCCCCATCTTGGACTGGAGCCGGGGCGAGGCCTTCTGGAACGAGAACCAGGATGCCTTTGCCGGGGATTCGAACGAGATCGCCGAAGCGGCCAACACGGAGGACTACGAGGCGCAGGAGCGTGTCGCTGCCCTCTTCGCGATGACGACGGTGGACTACGGGGACCTCCAGTTCGTGGCCGGCGCTCGCTACGAGCATACCGCTATCGACTACGTGGGGAAGCGTCTCATCTTTGACGGGTCGGGGAACTTCCAGGAGGTGATTCCGAGCGAGGCGGCCTCGAGCTACGGCTCCTTCTTCCCGGCGGCGCACCTGCGCTACCGATTCAGTCCGTCAACAAACGTACGCCTCGCCGCCACCCGGACGATCGCGAGGCCGAACTTCCTCGACCTCGCGCCCAACGAATACATCCGGGCCGATGACGAGCAGGTCCGCCGCGGAAACCCCGAACTTCGTCCGGCGCTTTCGACGAATCTCGACCTTCTCTTCGAGCGGTACTTCCAGTCGGTGGGCATGGTGCAGGGCGGCCTCTTCTACAAGCACCTCACCGACTTCGCCTACACCGCGCGCTCCACGATCACGAGCGGGCCGCAGGCGGGCTTCGAGCTCCTGACGCCCGAGAACGGGCGCTCGGCAACGGTCTATGGTGCGGAGATTGCCTGGCAGCAGCGCCTCTCCTTCCTCCCGGGTGCGCTGAGTGGGCTCGGGGTCTTCACGAACTACACCTGGTCGCGCTCCGAGGCCGAGGTCGGGGGGCCGGGCTCCATCGCCTTCCCCCTCCCGGAGCAGTTCGAGCACGTGGCCAACGTGGCCCTGACCTTCGATCTTGGTGGGTTTTCCGGGCTCCTTACGGCGAACTACCAGAGCGACTTCATCGACAGCCTGCGGGATTCGGCGGAGAACCATCGCTACGGGCGACACCGGACCCAGTTCGATGCGAGCCTCAGCCAGCAGGTCACCTCGAACATCCGGGCCTTCGTCCAGTTGAACAACCTGACGAACGAACCGTACATCCGGTACGACGGCACGATGAGCCAGATCTACGAAAACGAGTTCGAGGGGTTCTGGGGTAGCGTGGGGGTACGGTTCAACCTGCGGTGACCCATCGCTGCGGGTGCACAGTCGCCTCCCGCCTGCCTGATCACGATGCCGGTTCCGGGAACCTTCCCGGGGCCGGCATCGTTGCAATCCGAACTCGTGCGGAAAAGAAACCCGCCCGCAGCGAACTCAACGGTCGCACAGGGGGACGAAGGCCCGCTGCCAACCCTGGAACCCGAATGGTGTCGCAGGAAGTCCAGGCGCCTCTTCGGACGCCCGAAGGGCTTCCGCCGAATCGTATCGCGCTACGACAAGCTCGACGGCCGGGTTGCTGCGTTCAACCGCTTCGCCCTCATCATCGCCCAGACACTTCGGCCGCCGGGAGTGTGAACGGGCCCTGGCCTGACACCGCAGGCCCGGCCACCACCTCGAGAAGGAGGGGCGCGCCGGTGAGAAGCGCGTTTCCGGCCCCGTCCCACCCCAGGGCCCGGACCTCCCAGTTCCCGGGTTCCATGTCGTCCGGAGGGGTGAACACGGTCTCCCACTGCAGGAGGCGGACCCCTCCCTCCTCCAGGGTGACCTCCCCCGCCGTGGTCGTCAGGGTGCGGGGGAGTCCACCGGCTACCGGAGTCGCCACCCAGGCCACCCGGACGAAGGGACTGCTCCCCATCGCGCCGGCGAGGCGCGCCTCGGCCCTGAGGGTGACCGGCCCTTCGGTCCCCTGGGGGCACGGCGTCGCGGGCGTCGTCCCCACCCCCCCGATCCCGGGCGCACCCGTGGGCCGACAGGCCGTGGATCGACTGAGTTCGGCCCGCCATAGGGCTACGCCGTCGCCTCCCCGAAGGGCCTGCTCGAAGCCCAGGAGGGCTCCGGCCTCCGGCGGTGACACGGGAAGGAGCCCCTCCCCTGCATTTCGGGCCGCATCCTCCGCCACGACGCTGATCCGGTCCAGGGGAAGCGGGGCGCCGCCGGGGCCGTCCCCGTCAGAGCCGGAGGTGGCGAGCTGGACCCCTCGGATCCAGGGGAACGAGAACTGGAGACTCGCCTCCCGTACCGGGTCCAGCGCGAAGGGGGTCCCCACCCGGGCCACGAGGGCCGGAACGGGGAGGAGACGCTCCACCGCTGGACCATCGGCGGGGACATGACGGAACCGGGCCAGGGTTCTTGCCCGGAAGAGGTCCACATTGTCGGTGGCCTCGGCCACTACCGTGAGGGTGGCGCCTCCCGAGGGAGGTGAGGCGAGGAAGGGGGTCGAGACCTGGGGTGCCTGGGCATCGAGGAGGACCAGGGCGTCCACCGGATCGGAGAGGTTCCCCGCCCGATCGACCCCTCGGGCCCGAAAGCGGAGGTACCCGACCCCGGACTCGGCAGGGAGGGCACGACTCAGCCCGGAGGGCTGGGGAGCGCAGCTGCCCCCGTCCTGGAGCCCGAAGAGACAGCTCCCCCCTCCCGGGTCACCGGGACCGAACCGGACCACGGTGGCCACGAGGGGGGACGGTCCGAGCCCGCTCCGGGCTCCTCCGGGACCCGCAGCGGGATCCTCCACCACCACCCCCCAGGCCGAGGCCTGCGGCGGGTTCACCGCGATGGGTGGAAGGGTGCCACCCCCGGCGGCGAGCTGGGCGTTGGGGGGGACCCCATCCACTCCGAACACCGCCCGCCCCCCCGAAGTGGAGAGGACATTCCCCGGAGAGGGCACAAGGTCGAGGGTGCGGGCATTCCCCAGTGCATCCTCCAGGTGGGCCAGGGCCCGGTAGGACGTGTTTCCCGAAGAGGCCGGAAGGTCCCCGCCGCGCGCCACGGGGGGGAGCGCCAGGAGCTCGGCATCGGAGAGAGAAACGGCACCCGCATGGATCTGGACCCGGGTCCCCCCGACGCCCTCCTCGACAAAGCCGCGAAGCGCGGTCGAGAAGGAGAACTCCGACCCCACCCAGTTCTCGAGGCAGCACCGGGAATCGTTGCCCTGGCGGGGAAGCTCGAAGGCCTCCACACTGGGAGCGCGCTGGTCGATGCGAAGCCCTTCCAGCGTGGTCCGCGGAAGTCCGGGCGCAGGGGTGCCATCGCTGTACCGGGCCTGCACCACCTGGAGTCGGTCCCCACCCCCGGGAAGGGTCTGGTACCCCGCCAGCGAAGCCTCCCCGGTCTCGTCCACCGGAAAGCGGACGAGGAGGGGCGAGGTGCCTACGGCCCCACTCCGTGCGACCAGGGTCCCATCGGATCTTCGAATCTCCAGCGCAACCTGGTTCACGGTGCGCCCGGGGGTGAAGATCACGGGAAGCACGCGAACATCGAGGCGCCCCCCGATCCAGGGATTGCCCTCGGCGTCCTCCACCGGACCCCGTTCCGGGTCGAGGGTCGTGACGAAGGCGTCGCGGTTCGCGAGGGTGAGCTGAAGTTGAGAGGTAAAGGCCGAGGGCCCGCCCTCCCGGGAGGCGAGGCGAACCGTGAGGAGCTGCTCACCGTTGGGATGGCGGGGGGCCCCGGTTTCGGGGTTGAAGGCATCGGTCTCGATGGGAAAGACCAGATCCACCACGGTGGGTGCCGGGGTATCCCCCCCGAGAGACTCCCCCTCGGGCAGCACCACGTCGGAGAAGACCTGCTTCCCCACGAGGCGGTTTCCGAGGGTGACGAGGAGGGAGTCCACCCGGTCGACGCCCCGGTCCAGCGCCACCGAAACCTCGATGAGCCCACGAACCTCGCGGGGGTCCACGGGCTCCCGCCCTCCTCCGGGAAGGATCCGGCTCACCTCGCGTATCGTGGCGGAAGCCGTGAGCTCGGGTTCCCCTTCGAACCGGACGGTCTGCGCCTGTCCCGGCTGGAGGGCCACGGCCGTTCGGGTCGTGGGAAAGGAGACCGACGAGGGAAATCCGGAGATCTCCACCTGGTAGTTCCCCGCCCGGAGGGCCGGGAAGGCGAAGGTTCCCCCGCTCCCGGTCTGGACGGCGCTGGCATCCGGCCCCTCCAGGGTCACGGTGACCCCCGACACCCCGGTCTCCCGTGCGAGAACCTGCCCGGAAATCGAAGCAGTCCGGATGAAGCTCCCGGAGAAGTCCAGGTTGATCGTGCCTGAGGGCGTTACCGTGGCGGGGCGGGAAACGGCCGGGAAGGCGGCATCCCCCGGGAGGTTCCGGATGGAGACGACGTAGGCGCCTGTGGGGACCTCGTCAAAACGATACCGCCCCTCTCCATCGGTCGCGGTGACCCGGTTGGCCGGGCCCGTAAGCTCCACCGTGACCCCGGGAAGAGGTGCCCCCTCGCCCAGGACCTGCCCCTGAACCGAGCCGGGGAGCGCGGGCGCGCCGGAGTCGCAGGCTGCCAGCAGGAGCCCCAGAAGGGGGAAGACGAGCATCGGGAACCACGCGCCGAAACCGGAGCGACGGGCCGAGGGGTCCGAAGGGGAGGACGGGAGCATGGAGGGGGTGCGGAGGCGCCGGTTGGGTGCAGTGGGGCCGAGGGTGGGGACGACGGGGAACCCCGACCCTCGGTGGTACGGCCCGAGGCGAGGGACGGTTCCCCCGGAGGACCCCGGACGCCGTCCGACCTCGCGGGAGGGGGAGGTGCCAGGGTCGAGGGTCACTTCGCGGCCTCGATCCCGCTCCGGGGCACCGCAGGCGCCCCGACCGCCCCTTCCCGTGCAAGGTGAGCCTCCACCGACGCGACAAGAGAGGCCGTCCCGATGAAGAGGGGGGTACGCTCGTGAAGGGAGCGGGGGGTGCGCTCCAGAATCCGGCCCCGGCCATCGGAAGCCCGCCCACCGGCCTGCTCGACCACCATGGCCAGCGGGTTCGCCTCATAGACCAGGCGAAGCTTCCCCTCGGGCGACCGGGCATCGGCGGGGTAGAGGAAGATCCCTCCCCGGAGAAGGGTCCGGTGGACATCGGCAACGAGAGAACCCACGTATCGGGCCGAGGCCTTCTCGCCGTCCTTGAGCTCCCGAAGGAAGCTCCGGACCCCGGGCGACCACCGGTCCTCGTACGCCTCGTTCACCGAATACGTCGGGGCGGGGGCCTCGGGAATCCGGAGGTTCGGGTGACTCAGGATGAACTCCCCCAGGGAGGGGTCGAGGGTGAACCCGTGGACCCCGGCCCCGGCCGTGTAGACCATCATCGTGGAGGACCCGTAGATCACGTACCCTGCAGCGATCTGCTTCACGCCGGGCTGAAGGCAGTCGGCCTCCGAGCCACGCGGCGCCTCGGTGCACTTCCGGAAGAGTCCGAAGATCGTCCCGATGGAGATGTTCACATCGATGTTGGAGGACCCATCGAGAGGATCGAACACGAGTACGTAGTCTCCCGCCGGGAACTTCTCCGGGATGGGGATGACGGCCTCTTCCTCCTCCGAGGCCATGCACGCCAGATGGCCCGTGTGATCCATGGCCCGGTAGATCACCGTCTGCGCGAAGACATCGAGCTTCTGCACCTCTTCGCCCTGCACATTCCGATGCCCGGCCCTTCCCACGATGTCGAGGAGGCCGGCCATGTTCACTTCCCGGGAGATGACCTTCGCCGCCAGTGCCATGTCGGTGAGGATGCTGCTGAAGGCCCCCCGGGCCAGGGGGAACCGCCGCTCCTGGTCGATGATGTGGCGATCGATGGTGATGATGTGCGTATCGGACATGCCGGTGTAGGCCCGGTTCAGGTGGGAGCGGGAGGATAGCGAGGTGCGCACGGAACGGGCGCGCGCTCGACGGATCAAGCTACGTGCCGTGGCCCCACCGGCGCACCCCCTCGGCCTGCCGCATCGCGCCCGTGCCCGTGCGCTCGGCGGGTAGCGCCTCCCCTCCTCCGTCGCCGAACGGCTGCCGCCTCGCCGTTGCGCGCGCGTCCGTGCCCGCGCCCGCGGGCCGGGGTACCCGATCCGCGGCTCGCCCCCCGGCCGCGACCCTGCGCCTACCGTCGACCCGCCCGCACTTCCCATCTCCCCCCCGGCCGGATCCGGACCCGGATGTCGCCGTCGCGGTCGGTCCGCCACACCGCGCTTCCCACCTCGTCCAGGCGATCCAGCACCTCGGCGTGAGGGTGGCCGTACCGGTTTCCGTCGCCCACGGGGAGGAGGACCACGGCGGGACGGGTCGCGTGAAGGAGGGGCGCCCCCGTGGAGGTGCGGGAACCATGATGCCCGGCCTTGAGCACGGTGAGGGGAGGGAGGTCGGGGAGGACGGCCTCTTCCACCTCCTGGTAGGCATCGCCGGTCAGGAGGAGGGCGGCGCCTTCCCATTCCACCAGGAGGACCACCGAGACATGGTTCGGATCCGCTCCCGGTCCTTCGTCGGGAGAAGCCACGCTCCCGGCTCCGGTGCCCCCTCCCGCGCGCAGGGGGGGATGGAGGATGCGAATGCGAACCCCGTCCCGCTCCACCTGGCGCCCGGCCTGGGCGGCCCACCAGGAGACGCGTCGGGCCCGGGCTTCCTCGATCGTCTCGAGCCAGGCCTGGGAGGCCGTGACACGGGTGGGATCGAGGATCCCGCGCACGGGAAATTCCCGGAGGAGGGCGGGAGCCCCCCCGATGTGGTCCAGGTGCGCATGGGTCAGGACGAGGGCCTCCAGCCGGTGGACCCCCTGCCGACGGAGGTAGGGGACGACCCGTCGGGCCCCGGCATCCCACCCGGGCCCGGAAGGGCCGGCGTCCACCGCGATCCACCCGCCCCCGGGGAAGCGGAGGGCCAGGGCATCCCCCTGCCCCACGTCGATCATGTGGAGTTCCAGGACCCTTGGCCCGGGGAGGAGGGGGAGGAGGACCACGGTGGCCGCAGCCAGGAAGAAGGCCACCCCCCGGCGGGGACCGGCCCGGATCCGCCCGGCTCGGAGGTGGTGGAGGAGGGCCAGGGTGACCACCCCCACCCCCATCCCCCCGATCAGGGCCGGACGCGAGACCCAGATCGATGCACCCGGGAGGCCGGCGGCGCCCCGGACCCCCACCTCCACCCCGGCCAGGAGGAGCCCCACTCCACCGGCCAGGAAGCGGCCCAGCCCCTCGGAGACCGAGGAGAGCCCGAGTCCGGTTCCGATCCCGGGAATGGCCAGGGCCACCACCGGGGCCACGAGGAGGGTGGCCGGGATCCCGACGAGGGATACCCGGTCGAAGTGCCAGGCCAGGAGAGGGAGGGTGGGGAGGGTGGCGGCCGTGCCCGCCACGATTCCTTCCGAACTTCCCCGGAGCCATCGATCCCCCGTGCTCGCGGCGGGCCCACGGCGAGGTGCCCGGATCCCGACCCGGGCGCGAACGGCATCGAGACGCGCCTCCAGGGGAGCGCGAAGGGCCACGAGCCCGAAGGTTCCGGCAAAGGAGAGCTGGAAGCCCACCGAGGCCAGGGCCCCCGGGTCCCAGAGGAGGAGGAGGAGGAAGGCAGAGGAGAGGGTCCCCACCGACATGGGGGGACGCCCCCGGAGGCGGGCGGCCGCCAGGAGGGAGAGAAGGAGGGCGGCGCGGAGGGCGGCGTCGGGGGCGCCAATGGCCAGGACGTAGAGCCAGCTCCCCCCCGCCGCCCCCACCCCGGCCATGCGGGGACGCACGCCGCCGAGCCGGAGGATGGAGAGGAGGAGCCCGGCCACCACCCCCACATGGAACCCGGAAATGGCCAGGAGATGGGCTGTACCCGAAAGCCCGAAGGCGTCCCGGAGCCCGGGGTCCAGCCCTTCCCGCCGGGCAAGGACGAGGGCCTCCACCATGGGGGCTCGCCCCTCCCAGAGCAGGTGGATCCGGTCCTGAACGGCCCCGCGTACCCGAAGGATCCTCCCGGAAAGGTCACCGCCGGGGGCGTGCATCCAGGTGGGCGCCTCCCCCGCGGCGCCTTCCATCAGGAGCCGCCCGGCCCAGAGGGCACGCCCGGGCTCGGGAAAGTCCCGGCCCTCCCATCGGCCGGTGAGAAGAAGCCGGGTTCCGGTCGGGGGCGCTTCCACCTCGCGGAGCCACCGGATGCGGAGGACGGTGGTCCTGCACCCCGGGACCCCGGCCTCGACCCGGAAGGGGGCCGTGCGCCCCGGCTCCACCCGCGACTGGAAGCGTCCTTCCACCGTCAGTGCGCCGGAGAGGGAGAGCCGGCAGTCCTTCTCCTGGGCGCGAAGAACCGCATCTCCGGAGAGGAGACCCCCGGCCAGAACGAGGAGAAGGGCCGCACCCTTCGGAGCGGGGCGCCGCCATGGGAAGAGGGGCGCCAGGGCCAGCGTGAGGAGGAGAAGCGCCGGCGCGAGGGGGATCCCGGCGAGAGAGAGGCCGATCCCCGTTCCCCAGGCCAGAGCCAGGAGGGTCACGGGGGGGAGCCGGCGAATCAGGGGACCCTGGACTCCGGGGGTTGGGGAGGCGCCTCAGGCCGAAGGGCGGTGGGCTCCCGTTCCGTGGGCGCAGGGGGAGGGGGCGCCTGCGTGGAAGGAGGCGGCGGCGAGGCGGGCGGCGGCGACGCGGGCGGAGGAGGAGGTGACGAGGCGGGCGCTGGCGGAGGAGGCGGCGGCGAGGCGGGCGCTGGCGGCGGCGCGGGCACCGCGAGAGGGGACGGAGCCGGAGGCGCTGGCGATGCAGGGGGTGACGAAGCGGGGGGTGCCGAACGCTGTCCCGGCAGGGGCGCCGGGGGAACCGAGGGACCCTCCGGGTCGCCCGGCGGCACGGGCTCGGCCAGAGCCCCCCCCAGAGTCCCCCCCGGGGATGGCCGGGGCAAGGGGGGAGGCGGCGCCACCGATGGCGCGGCAAAGAGGTCCTGCTGGAGGCGGTCGACCCCTGGTCTTTCCTCCCCCTCGTCCTCCCGGCGCGCCAGGCGCTCCCGGAGGTAGCGCCGCACCTTCAGGTCGGCGTGAATTCCGGTCAGGAGCATGACCGTCATTCCCAGGAGGAAGGCCCCGAAGATCACCCAGGTGGTGGGCACACGGTAGAGGACATGGAGCCCCAGATCCAGCGTCATCCGCTCCCCCCCGTTCCACCGGGTGAAGAGGAGGACGAAGGCGAGGACCACCACCATGGCGGCGGGCCCGGCAAACCGGCTCACGAAGCCCCGGCTCCCGCCGGCACCGACCCCTGGGGGCGGGTGGAAGGAGAGGCGAGAAGCCCCTGGAAGGTGGCCCCCGTGGTGGCCACGAGCCTCACCTGGACCCGATCGCCCGTGGCCACGCCCGCCCCCGGTGCGGCGGGGAAGACCACGGCCTTCCCCCGGCGGGTCCGTCCGAAGAGTTCGCCCGGGTCCCGACCCGGCTTCTCGATCAATACCTCCTCCACCCGCCCCACTTCGCCATGGTTGATCTCCGACTGGATTCCCCTGGCCACTCCGATCAGGGTCTCGAGGCGGCGCTGGGCCACCCCGTCCTCCACGAACTCCTCCGGAGGAAGACGTGTGGCCGGGGTCCCGTCGCGAAGTGAGTACCGGTAGGTAAAGGCATCATCGAAGCGCACGGTGCGCATGAGGGTCAGCGTGTCCTCGAACTCGGCCTCGGTCTCGCCGGGAAAGGCCACGATGATGTCGGTGGAGAGCGCCACATCGGGGATGGCCTCTCGCACCCAGCCCACCTTTTCGAGAAAGCTCTCCACCGTGTAGCGACGGACCATCCGTCGGAGGATCCGGTCGTTCCCCGACTGGGCAGGGAGGTGGAGCTGCTCGCACACCGCGTCCTCGGTGGCCATGACCTCCACCAGCTCGCGGGTCAGGTCGTTGGGGTGGGGCGAGGTGAAGCGCACGCGCTCGATCCCGTCCACCCGAGCCACGGCCTGGAGAAGGTCGGGAAACGACCATCCCCCCTCCTGGTAGGAGTTCACGGTCTGCCCCAGGAGGGTGACCTCCACGACGCCTCGCTCGGCCAGTCCGCGCACCTCGTTCAGCACCTCGGAGGCACGCCGGTTCTTCTCCGGTCCTCGCACGTAGGGGACGATGCAGTAGGTGCACCGGTGATCACACCCGCGCTGGATGGGAACCCAGGCCACCGGGCCCTCGGTCCGCCGCTGCTCGAGCCCCTCGTAGTTCTCACCCGTGTCCAGGTCCAGGACTGCAAGCTGGACCCGTTCCTTCCGCCCGCTCCCCGGGAGGCCCCGGGCCGTGAGGCGATGGCGCCCGGCCCCGGCCGCGATCTTCCGCACCGGGTCGGGAGCCCCGGTGTGCGGAGCGCCGGGACGTTCCCCCTCTCCGCTCCCCTCCCCTCCCGCCTCCCGGGGTTCGTCGTCCCGGGCGGGGACCTCTCCCTCGCCCCGGATCCGGCGCAGCTCGGCCGGAAGACCGCGGTAGGCATCGGGCCCCATGACCAGATCCACCGGAGACTTCCCCCCCAGGAGGTCCGTCCCCATGCGCTGGGCCATGCACCCGGTGACCCCGATCACGAGGTCGGGGCGCTCCCGCCGCAGGCCATGGAGCTGCCCGACGCGCCCCATCACCCGACGCTCGGCGTGGTCGCGAATCGCACAGGTGTTGACGAGGATCACATCCGCCTCCTCGGGGGAGGGAACGATCTCGTACCCGTCGGAGGCCAGAATCCCCTCCATGAGCTCACCGTCGGAGATGTTCATCTGGCAGCCGTACGTTTCCACGTAGGCCTTCGGGCGGAGGGGGGGAGTCGGAGCCATGACAACAAAGGAAGGGAGAGGGTCGGGTCAAATCAATAGGCGGAGGGGACGGACCGGTTCGTAAACGGTTGCCCCAAGGTCCGCGGCGAGGCAGCTTGACGCCATGGCTGCGCTCCTCATGAAGTCTACCCCGTACCCCGATGGCATTGGCGGGAGCCGTTCAGGCGGTGGGCGGTCCCCTTCCAGGGGGTGGCCCCCTCTCCTTCTGGCGGTCGCCGCGGTTCTCCTTCTTGGAACGCCGGGCCCCGGCGAGGCCCAGCGGCTCAATTTCCACACCTACAGCAACGACGCGGGGCTTCCCCAGTCCCAGGTCCTCGCTCTCCATCAGGACCGCCACGGATTTCTCTGGTTCGGGACGTATGCGGGGGTCGGACGCTACAACGGTCGCAGCTTCCGCACCTTCGCCTCCGCCGACGGTCTCCCCGGGAATGTGGTGAATGCCATTGCCGAACTCCCCGACGGACGGATCGTCGTGGCCACGGGCGGGGGGGGCGTATGCGTTCTGGAAGGGGAGGAGGCTCGGTGCCTGACCCGGGAGCAGGGGCCAGGCCGCCCGGGAACCGCGGACGTGCTTCACCTGGCCGTGGACCCCGAAGGCCGCATCTGGACGGGTGGGGCCGGGGGACTGGGATGGGGGGATCCCGACGGACCGATCCGGCCCGTCGCCGTGAACGAAGAAGCTCCAGGCGACCCCGTCACGGCCCTCCTTGCCCATCCGGACGGATCGGTGTGGGTCTCCACCGCCAACGCACTCCACCGAGCACCCGTGGGGGGCACGCCCTTCGTGGCACTGGCAGGCGAGGCGGGGGAGACCCTCGCCACCCCGGTCCGCTTCCTCCTTCCCCTTCCCACCGCCTGGCAGGAGGTGGCGGGAGAGGACGGCGCAGTTCTGGCGGGTACCGACGGGGCGCTCTACCTCGTCGGGCCCTCCGGGTCGGTGCGCCGGTTGCCGGAATCGGACCCGCCGCCTGGATCCGTCTTTCGATCGGGACAGATCGATGCGTGGGGAACGGGGTGGTTCGCCACCAGCTCCGGACTCCTCCGCATCGAGGACGGCGAACCGCACTGGATCGGCACCGATCATGGACTCCCCTGGACCGATCTCGGCGCGGTCCACGTGGATCGGGAAGGGAATGTCTGGCTCGGGGGGGACCTGGGGATGGCCCGGCTCGTGCCCGGTCCCTTCGTGGGATACGGAGAGGCCGAGGGTCTTCCGGGCCCCTTCCTTCGTGCCCTGGGCAGGACGCAGGCAGGGGTGGTGTGGGCCGGGACGCGTCTGGGGGTGGCGGCCTGGGAGCCGGACCCGGTGCGCCCGGGAGGCTCCTTCAAGACCAGGGGGGGACGCTTCGTTCCCGTGATCGCCCCGGAAGCGCTCCCCGACCCCCGCGTCTACGCCCTGGCCCCCTCGCCCGAAGGGGGGATGCTGGTGGGCACGGGCGATGGCCTCGTGCACCATCGCCAGGGGGTCCTGTCGGTCCATGGCCGGGGTGCGGCCTCGCCGGGGGGATGGGTGGGTGCGCTCCTCCCTTCCCCCGATGGAAGCGTCTGGGTGGCCACCCGCCAGGGGGTAGGTCGATGGCGAGAAGGGGAGCTCCAGGGATTCCCGGAGGGCCACCCCCTGGCCGACGTCTTCGCCACGAGCCTCCTCCTCGACGGGGAGGGGCGGATCTGGGTGGGAACGGTGGCGGGCGGCCTCTTCGTCATGGCCCATGCAGAGGACCCCGAACCCCTTCGCATGGGCGCGTCCCAGGGGCTTACCGACCAGGTGGTCTGGGACCTGGCCCTCGATCGGGACGGCTCCGTGTGGGTGGCCTCGAATGGCGATGGGGTCTTCCGGGTCCCCTCCCGGCTCGATGCCTCCTCTCCCGGTTCCATCGAGCGACTGGGACCGGCCGAGGGCCTCCCCGACCCCTTTGCCTGGCAGGTGCACGTGGATGCCACCGGGAGCCTCTGGGTCTACACGGGCCGGGGCCTCGCCCAGCGCTCACCCGATGGCACGCTGCGGAGCTTCGGAGTGGCCGACGGCCTCCCCTCCCTCGAAGGGACGGCAGGGGCCGTCCTGGAATTCGAGGACGGCTCCCTCTGGTTCGGAACGGGCGGTGGCGCAGTGGTCTACGACCCCGCTGCCGACGACCGGACCCCCATCCCGCCGCCAGTGATCATCGAGGAGGTCCGGCTGGACGGGGCGCCCCTTCCCGCGGCCGCGCTGGCTGAGGCAACGACGGCGCGGAGAGGCCCCGAGCTCCACGCCGGGCTTCTCCAGTTCCGGGTGGCCGCCCTCACCTTCCGAAACCCCCAGGGAGTGCGCTTCCGCTACCGACTCCTGCGAGACGAGCGGGAAATCATCCCCTGGTCGGTACCCTCGGGCGATCCCTCCCTCACCCTGGCCGGACTGGGGGCCGGGAGCTATCAGCTCGAGGTCACCGCCCTCGCCGCCGGAGGCATCGAATCGGAGGTTCCCGCCCGGTTCCCCTTCACGATCCGACCCGCCTTCTGGCAGACTCCGGGCTTCGTGGTCCTGGCCATGGTGGCCTTCATTCTCCTCCTGGTGGGGCTGAACCGGATCCGTTCCGGCGCCATGGAGGAGGAGCGGCGACGCCTGGAAGGGCTCGTACGCGCTCGAACGTCCGAACTCCAGAACGCGAACGACCGGCTGCGCGAAGAGGTGGACGTGCGGGAGCGTGCCGAAGGGGCCCTCCTCGAGAGCGAGGGACGGCTCCGGGACATCATCGAGAACAGCACGAACGTCTTCTACGCCCATACACCCCTGCACGAGATCACCTACATCTCGCCCCAGTGCAAGCAGGTCTTCGGGCACGACCCCGACGTCTTTCCGGAAGTCTGGACCACCCTGGCCACGGACCATCCGGCCAACGAGCGCGGCATCGCCATCACGGAGCGTGCGCTGGAAACGGGAGAGCGCCAGCCACCCTACGAACTCCAGCTCCGCCATGCCGATGGCCGCCCCATCTGGGTGCGGGTCACGGAGGCGCCGGTGGTCCGCAACGGAACGGTGGTGGGCATGGTGGGATCGCTCACCGACGTGACCGAGCCCCGGGCCCTGGAGGAGGCCCGGCAGGGGCTGGAAGAGCGGCTCCGGGAGGCCCGGAAGATGGAGGCGGTGGGGCGTCTGGCCGGGGGGATCGCCCACGACTTCAACAATCTCCTCACGAGCATCCTCGGCCACACGAGTCTCATGGCCATGGAACTGGCCGAGAACCACCCCCTCCAGCATGACCTGGCGGAGGTGGCCGACTCCTGCAACCGCGCAGCAGCCCTTGTGGCCCAGCTTCTCGCGGTGGGTCGGCGCCAGCTCATGCAGCCCGCCCCCTTTCATGTGCATGCCGCCCTCGAGGAGCGCGCCCGGATGCTCACGCGCGTGGTGGGCGACACCGTGGAAGTCTGCACCCGGCTCGAGGGCGAGGACCCCCGGGTCGTCATGGACCCGAGCCAGTTCGACCAGGTCGTCCTGAACCTCGTGCTGAATGCCAGGGATGCCATGCCTGCCGGCGGGGAGATCCGCCTGCAGGTCTCCTCCCGGATCTGGACTTCACCGCCCCCCGGGTGGGAGGATCCGGACTTCCGCCCGGGAGATTTCGCGGAACTCGTCTGCACCGACACGGGAACGGGGATGCCCCCGGAGGTGATGGAGCGGATCTTTGAACCCTTCTTCACCACGAAGGACGTGGGCGAGGGCACCGGCCTGGGGCTCTCCACCGTCTGGGGGATCATCCGGCAGAACCACGGGCACCTCCAGGTCTCCTCCACCCCCGGAGAGGGGACCACCTTCCGGATCTGGATCCCGGCGAACCCCGACCGCGACCCCACCCCCGAAGCGGAGGCACGGGAGCCCGCGTCCGGCGATGGAGGGGAGAACCCGGACTGAGAAGGGCCCGGGAGGGGAGGGCCCGGGATGCGAGGTCCCGGGATGCGAGGTCCCCGGGTGAGAGGGCCCGGGATAAGAGGTCCCGGGGTGGGTGGGCCCGGGGTGAGTCGGCCCCGGGTGAGAGCTCCCCGGGGCGAGACGGCCCGAGGTAGGACGGCCCGGGATAGGACGGCCCGGGGCAAGACGGCCCGAGGCAAGACGGCCCGAGGCAGGACGGCCCGAGGGGGGGGTCCCGTTCCGTCATGGCGGCACGCCCTCCGGTGGACCCCTCCCTCCGTGTGCTTCCGGAGCTGCCCCCCGCCCCGCGCCTCGACCGGACCCCCCGGCTCACCCCTCGGCTCCACCCGCGCCGCCCCCCTGGTCGCCTCCCTCTCCGTCTCCCCCGATGCGTGCAGGGTCGGGTCCCCGTGAAGCGAGCTCGCGACGGAAGGAGGCAGCGGCTTCCGGCCCTCCTTCCGCCTCCAGGACACGGAGGAGCTCCGGGGTGGTTGCGACGCCCTCCCGGAAGGTGCGGGCCAGGAAGCGTGCGAAGGGCTCGATCCCGATCCGTGCCTCGAGGCGAGCAAGGAGCCAGGGGGCCCGGCGGTACAGGGTGGCATGGCCTGGACGCCCCACGAGATCGGGGGCCCAGACCGGTCCAGCCTCCCGACCCCCGTCTTCGAAGCGCCGGACAAGGCCCTCGAAGGCCTCCTCCCCATGGAGGTCGCGCACGGCCATGGCCATGGCCATTTCGGCGAGCCCCTCGTTCATCCAGTGATCGGGGGTGGTGAAGTCGGCCCGTGAGGCCCAGTGGTGGGCCATTTCGTGGCAGAGGAGTTCGTCATACCCGAAGGCGCTGGGCTCCACCCCGCGGGGAAGGAGGATGTAGTTCGGGCGCTGGTACGCCGAACCCTCCCGGGGCGCGAGGACGAGGCGGAGATCCCGGAGGGGGTCGGTGGCCCCGAATCGGTCGTTCATCCACCGGGCACACCGACGAGCACTCTCCCCCGTCCGTTCCACCCTTGACGCCGCCTCGCCGGCATGGAGGAGCACGAAGCCGTCGCCCTCCACCACGGTCAGGGCGGGGGCGGCGGAGAAGGCCACGTCGAGCCCCCCGGGGCCGGAAAGGAGATCTCGTGCACCCCCTCGCGGTAGGAAGAGCCCCCCCCACTCACGACGGACCATGTCGGGGGGAGGGCCACCCCAAGCCTCCCGTGGAGAGACTGGTCGAAGGTGAGGACGAGGGGGAACCAGAAGGAGTCCAGCGCCAGCTCCACCCACTCCGGGGTCAGGTTCGTGATCCGGTCGGAGCTGGAGAGGGGATGCCCGGCATAGGTGATGACAAGGCGCACCGTGTCACCCGGGGCGACGCCTTCGAGGGCCACGGCGTGGGCACGCACCGGGAGTCCGCCCCCGGGCTCGGGGTCACCCCCCCGCTCGAAGCCCTGGACCGCGGGGCCCTCCACCGCCGACACCCGGAGCCCCGGGGCCAGCCCGAAGTGGAGCCCCTCCCATGTTCGCCCGTCGGCGATGAAGGCCACCTCCCAGGTCGCAGCGAGGGTCCCCGTGTCCAGGTCGGGGACGAGGTGCGCCACGAAGTGGGGACGGCCCGGTGCGGGGCCCTCCTCCCCCCTGACCTGGGCGGCCCCCTCGGCGGTCAGGGCCGCCAGGGATGCCAGGAGGACGACCGGGTGCATCCGGGCCAGGCCCCGGGTCGAACCCCGGGGCGGGATCGTGCGCGGCATGGCGGGACCAGGGGCGGAACCAGGCGCGGGGGCGGGGGCGATGCTGGACATGGGTCTCCGTATCCTCCGGGTGGAAGGGCGAAGCAGGGGGCAGGGGGTCCTCCTCCCCTACGATGCGGGGGCGCCGGGGTTTCGGGCGTGCGGGAAGGGTCTCCCGGGCCCTGCCTCCGGACGATCCTGCGCGGGGGGAGGCCCCCGGCGAAGGCCGCATCGTGGGCCCGACTGCGTCGCGCCCGCATCGCGGACCCGGGGGAGCCCCCGTGCCCGGGTCCATCCCGGTCAGCGCGGAAGGTCGCGCCACCGGGTGACGGGGATCCGCCAGCCGACGAGGGTCCCCACCGCGGCACCGGCCACCGTGCCCGCTCCCCGGATCCCGAGACGGGGCTCGGAGATGTCGTCGCTCGTTTCCTCGTCGATGTAGACGCCCAGCACGAAGCCCGCCAACACCCCCAGGGCGAGCCCCCGGAGGGCGGCACTCCCCTCCCGATCCGGGATCCGAACCCGCTCCAGGGCATCCAGCGGAAGGGGACGGGGAAGGGTTCCCTCCCCGTCGGGGCGGAAGACCCACCCGCCGGGAACGACCTCCTCCACCGTCCCCCGGGCCCGCCGGTGGAGGAGCGCCGGCGAGGTGATCTCGACGCGGCTCCCGGGCCCCACCCCCCCGGTGCGCAGTGGAGCATGGACCGCCTCTCCCACGGGCACCTCCTGGCCGGAAGGTCCTCCGCCAAAGCGGGCCCGGAGGCCCAGACGCACCCCCCAGGCACCCTCCGATCCGGCGCCTGTGGCGACCACCCCTTCCCCCACCATCTCGAGGGAGGAGGTGATCCCGGCGCCGCCCGGATCCCACGGGTGGAGCGCGCCCTGCATCCCCACCCCGCGCCGTTTTCCGGGCCACCGGTCCATGAGGAGGTTGAACCCCTCGCGCCGCTCCTCGAAAACCCAGCCCTGGAGGCGCCAGGTGGCATCGCTTGGCCAGAACCAGGCATCGAGGCGGTGTCGGGCGCCGTACCCCCCCAGGCTCTCGCCGAGGGGGATCCCGCTTCGGGCATAGGGCCAGCCGATCCGGCCATGGCGGTACCAGGTGGCCTGCTCCCGTCCGCTTTCGGAGAGCCCCCCGCCCGATTCGAAGCTGACCCGCTCGCAGAACCGGCACCAGCGACCCCGCTCCCCGATCCCCAGGTACTCGTAGCGGAGCATCCAGAGCCCGGCCTCCCTCACCCCGGCCGTGCGCACCCCCACATGGACGCCCGAGTCGAGGTAGGGGGGAGCGTCTTCCTGTGAAAGGACGAGATAGGGGGCCAGGGGGACGCCGAAGGGATCAAGGCGGAGCTCGAAGGAGACCTCCGCCTTCTGGTCGTCCCAGTCGTGGGGGCGGTTCTCCATGAGGAAGAGGGCACGAAAGAGCCGATCGGCGGTAACCGGCGCCCCTCCGAGGGAGTCCACCGCAGCACTTCGACCGAAGTGGAGCGCGCGGACCCCGCTCACCCGGAGCCGGGGGTGGGGTCGGGTCTGCAGCATGGTCAGCCCCACCCATCCTTCCTCCCGATTCCCGATTCCTCCGAAGGGTCCGAAGGCGATCTGTCCCTCGCCTGGCCCGAGGAGCCATTCCACCCCTGGCACCGAGAGTGGCCGATGGGAGGAAAGGTAGACGAGGTCCAGCGGCACCTCGCCCCCGAAGTGCACGCTTCCGCCTGCGGGCGACCCCGCCAGGAGGGGTTCCCGAACCAGGGAGACGGTGGACATGGGAAGGATCCCCGGCACACTCACCCCCGCCGAGCGAAGGCCATCGAAGTGGGTGCGCCCTCCCCATGCTCCCTCCCCCCAGACCGCCACCCCGCTCTCCCCGGTCCATGCGAAGCGCCCGGCTCCGTACCCCCCCGCCCCGGGATCCAGAAAGGCGCTCCCGTCCCGAAGGCCCCCCTCGATCCACCCTTCGCTCCCTGCCCTCCGACCGTCGCCTTCCCCTTCCCCGCCCCCCAGGCGCCGCTGCCATCCCGAGAGGGTCCGGATCAGGGCCGGGGACGCTGCGAAGTCATGCCGGAGGGCCCGCGACACTTCCCGTTCCAGGACCCCCCGCACCACGGGGCGCGGCCCGGTCATCCAGGCGGACGCCCCCCCCACCAGCTCCACCGCGTGGAGAAAGTCATAGGACCAGTGGTCGTGCGCGAGGAGGGGACCCGAGGGTGCCGGGGCCGGCTGGGAGGCCACCGGGGCCGGGTGGGCCGCCAGGGCCAACAGGAGGAGGAGGCCCACGGCCACGGGGGACGGGCGCCGTGGCCAGGCCGGACCGAAGCGGCCGATGACCCCCGGGGTTACCCCTGCGCGGGCACGGGTCAGGAAGAGAGGCATGGGCGGTCGAAGGAAAGGGGGCAGAAACAGAGGCCGGGGCAGGAGCGGGCGGGTCCGGATTGTCGCGGCGTGGGCCAGAGACCGCGCACCGGCGGTCCCATGCTCCATTCCCGGCTCCCGGCTCCCGGCTCCCGGTTCCCCGAAGCCCGAAGCCCGAAGCCCGAAGCCCGTGAGGAACATGGCGAAGGGCACACCCTGCGGCCAACCGTCCAGGATCCCGGCCTGCCCCGGAAGGGTCGGCCCACGCCCTCGGGGGTTCCCTGCGGCCACAGGATCCTCTATCCGTTGAGGGCGGTGTCGCGGGGTGCGGGCCCCCCCCTCCCGGGCACCGACGCCCCGGGCCCGCCTCCGATCCACCCTGCCAGGACCGGCCGCCATGCCTTCCCCCCTTCGCGTGGTCTTCCTGACCCGGGATTCCCTCTACACCCGGGACTTCCTCTCCACCTTCCTGGAGGAAGAGGGAGCGGGGTGGAGGCTCGCGGGGATCGGCCTTTCCACGGCAGCCTTTCGCAGGGGACGGCCCCGGGGCTCCGACACCCTGGCCCTGATCCGGACGGTGGGCCTTCGCCATGCGCTCTACCTGGGGTGGGTGGCGGAGGTTGCGCCCCGGATCCTCCGCACCGGCCCTGCGCCGGCCCGGGTGGCCCGCCGAAGGGGGATCGACCTCCACAGGACGAACGATGTGAATGGCCCGGCGTCCGTTGCCTGGCTGCGCGGGATCGCGCCCGACCTCCTCGTGACGGCCCATTTCAACCAGCGGATCGCGCCGCATGTACTGGCCCTTCCCCGCCTGGGGGGGGTGAACGTCCACCCCTCGCTGCTGCCTGCCTATGCCGGGGTGGATCCGGTCACCATGGCCCTCCGCCACGGAGCGACGACGCTGGGGGTGACCGTGCACCTCCTCGCCCCCGAACTCGACGCAGGAGACATTCTGCTTCAGGAGGGGGTTCCGGCGCGGAGCGGCGGGGTGGTGGCGAACAGTCGCCCCCTCTTCCGGCGGGGAGGGACGCTGGCCAGGAGGGTCCTGCGGGACGTTCACGGGGCCCTGGAGGAGAGACGGCCCCAGTCGCGGGAGGACCGGTGCTATCACGGATGGGATGCGGTCGGGCAGAGGGTCCGGTGACCGGGGCGAGCAGGGTGCGGAGGCGGGGGGAGGCCGGGGCAGGAATCCCCTGCTCCGGGACCGAATCGTGGGGAAGGGGGGTTCCATCGGCTTCCGCGATCCCTCTCCGCATGGACCGCTTCCGCCCCGCACGACCCCCTTCCCCACTCCGCACCGGGTTCTCGGCATGAACGGCTCCCGAACCCTTTCCGAGCGCCTCCCCTGCGAGGCGGGCCCGGGGCGTCCCGGGCTTCGGAAGACCCGTTTCCCCTTCGGGATCGGGATCCTGGCGGGCCTTCTCCTCTGGGCCACCCCGGCCCATGGGCAGTCGGGAGAGCAGGGGGGCGAGGGGAGAGCGGGGGCCGAGCCTCCGGGGAGCGAAGTGGCCGAAGGTGCGGAGCCCGCCGGGAACGACCGCGTCGCCCAGAGACCGGACCGGAGGGTGTACGCGGGAATGTGGACCTTCCACTTCCGCTGGCAGGAGAGCGGGATCAAGCGCAACCCCGTGCTGGCCCTGAGCTGGAACGGGGTCTTCGTGGGGACCTTCGTGAACACGTACGAGGTCCGCACCTTCACCGCCGGCTACCAGGAGGAGCTCCTCGAGGTGGAGGTGAGCGGGGTGCGCCTCGGGCTGGGATACCGGGCCGGCCTCATGACCGGCTACGACGAGCGCCTGCATCCACTGGCAGACCGGAGCCCCGTCTTTC
This sequence comes from Gemmatimonadales bacterium, assembly GCA_050485885.1. Taxonomy (GTDB): domain Bacteria; phylum Gemmatimonadota; class Gemmatimonadetes; order Longimicrobiales; family Gaopeijiaceae; genus SKNW01. Next base: position 110,908 of record JBJHCG010000010.1, read on the forward strand.
CTCTCGTGCAGGGGCGGTTGAATGCCGACACCCGGTGGGGGGGGTTCGAAGTCACCTACGCGGGGATCATCGCCACCGGGGCCGTCTACCTCCGGTTCTGACAGGCCGTTCCTTCCGGGAAGCGTCCTTCGCGTGGGCGTTCGGCGGGGCATTCGGCGGGGCATTCCTCGCGGGGCGTCCTGCCTGGGGCCTTCGTCAGGGGGATTCACTCATCCGGGCGCCTGCGGGAATGCCACCCGCAGGAGTTCGGCCCGGTCCGGGAGAACGAAGTAGACATGGCCCCGCGCGTGGTCGATCTGGAAGTCCCCCGCCCCACGGACCTCCCTGAACACGAGCCTTCGAAGGGTCCGACCCTCGCTGTCGAGGAGAAGGAGCTCGGCCGGGGCCTCCGGGCCCGTATCCATGAGGACCCAGAGCTGCCCCGCGTGCGGCCGCATCCGGCGGATGAGGCGGGGGATGGCGAACCCCACGCCGTCCATTTCGGCCGTCCGGCGAACGGCGTCTTCCCAGGCTGCGGCGAACCCCGGGTGCTCCAGGGTCCGTCCGAACCTCCATTCGCCCTGAGGGCCGTACCCCTCGATCCGTCCCACGCCTTCCACCGCAAGCCAGATCTCGCCCCCATCGCCGATGGCGGGCACGGCGGCGTTGAGGCTGATGGGCGGAAGCTCCCCGGCAAGGACCGACGCCCGCAGCTCGCTCATGACCACGACCTGCTGGACAGGGGCCGACACCTCCCCGATTCGCGCCCGTTCGGTCCCGTCGGGCTCGAGGACCACCGCCAGAACCGAGTCGATCCCCATGGTCGGCCGGACGAGGGTCCGGTCCGGCCCCAGGGCGGGGCCCGGTCCCGGCGAGGGGAGTGGACTTGATCCGGCCTCGCCCCCGGCCACCTCGAAGCGCTGGATTCGCACATTTCCCGGGTCGACCACCGCGATCGTGTCTCCGAAGATGCGGATGCTCGAGGGGCGACGAAGCTCCCCCGGCCCCTCCCCTTCGCGCCCCAGAGACCCTCGGGGCTCCCCGTCGGCTCCGATGCGGTGAACGACGCGCGCCATCCCGTCGAGCACGAGGAGGGATCCGTCCTCTCCGATCGCCAGGTCCACCACCGATCCCAGGAGGCCGGACTCCATCGTCACGAGCACCTCGGGCGAGGCCTCGATCTCGAGGGGGACGTCGGGGTCCGGAGCGGCCTCTCCCGGGCCACACCCGGTCAGGATCCCCCCGGCGAGGGCCCCGGCCATGCCCAGGGGGAAGACCACGGGGAGGCAGGCGCGGGCGGAACGCGGACGGAGAATCAGAGGTGCACGGGGCATGGGCGGCTTCCCGATCGCTGTGGGGGCCCGAGCTCCGCCATGGGGTGCGGAAGTCGGAGAGGCTGCGCCGAGCTCCGCCCTGCAGCGCGGAAGTCGGAGTGGCGGCATGCTATTGCATGCATAGTATACCGTCGCCCCGGACGCCGCCATCCCACCCCCTTCGCCGCCTTCCCCGCCTTCTCCTGAAACCGCCTGCGCCCCGCGTCCGTATCCCTCCGAAGGTTGCAGAATCACCCCTTGGAGACCCCTCATGCACACGCGACTCGCCCCCCGCCTCCTCCCGGCCCTCCTCACCGGGCTCCTCGCCCTGGTTCCCGCTCCCTTCCTCCCGGCGGGGGGGATGATCTCGCCCCTTGCCGGCCAGGAGACGACCGCGCCCCGGATCGGGCAGACTGCACCCGCCCCCGAGGCGCCGCCCGCGTCCCCCCCGGCCCGGATCCTCCTCGTCGGTACCTACCACTTCGCGAACCCGGGGCTGGACGTGGTCCAGTTCGAGGTGGACGACGTGCTCACGCCCCATCGCCAGGCCGAGATCGTGGCCGTGGCCGAGGCCCTTGCCGGCTTCCGTCCCACCCGGGTGGCGGTGGAGGTGGAGAAGGGGGTCGCCCCCCTTCTGGACAGCCTCTACCAGCGCTACCGGGAGGGCACCCACGAACTGGCCCGCAACGAGACCCAGCAGCTCGGCTTCCGGCTGGCCCACGGCCTGGACCTGGCGGAAATCCACCCTGTCGACCATGGCGGGGCCTTTCCCTTCGGCCCCGTCGTGGAACACGTGCAGCGAAACGATCCTGACCTGGCCGCCCTCGTGGAGATCGAGACGCGGCGGGTGGTGGAGGAGACCCACCGCCGACAGCGCGAGCTCACCATCGGGGGCATCCTCCGGGAAATGAATGCGCCGGAGAACCTCCGCCGCGACCATGGCCTCTACCTGCGCTTCGCCGCGGTGGGAGCGGACGACGGGTATCCGGGGGCCGTCCTCCTGTCCCGGTGGTACGAGCGGAACCTCCACATCTTCGCGAACCTGGCCGAGATCGCCGGTCCGGGCGACCGCATCGTGGTCATCATGGGGGCGGGGCACGCCCCCATTCTCCGACAGCTCATTGCCGATCACCCCGGCATGGAGCTGGTGGACCCACTGGACCACCTTCCGCACCCCTGAGGGGTGGGGCGGTCCCGGGAGAAACCGGGAGAAACCGGGGGCGAGCGGGAGGAAAGGGGGATGAGAGCGGGCCCCTCCCTCCCTGCCCTTTCAGCGTCCGGAGCCGGCCAAAGTGGATGTTTGCTTGTATGCGCATACAAGCAAACATGCCCGGGGGCGGCGGGGGAAACGAAGAAGGGCAGCCCGACCCTCCGGAACCCCGAACCCCGCCCGGCACGCTGCGTACCGCTCCCTCCCGCGCTGCACCCGCTCCGGCGTGGGTCAGGCCTCCCGGTTCATCGGAGGGGAGGCAGGGGGGTGCTCGAAAGAGAGATCGGACCGGGCAGGGAGGCGAAGGGAGGGGTCGGAACCGGTGTGGAAGAGGGGGTCCCGGGTCAGCCCTGGAGGTGTGGGGTCGCGGCAGGGAGGACCCGGCCCCCATGCGAGAGGATCATGCCATTCCACCCGAATGGGCCAGCGCCCGAAACGCGGGATTCTCCTCCAGGAGGTGTTCCCACCCTCCGGACCCCACCACCCGCCCCCGCTCCAGCACCACGATGCAGTCACACTCCCGCACCGTGCTCAGGCGGTGGGCCACGAGGAGGATCGTCTTCCGGTGGCGCAGCTCCCGGATGGCCTCCAGCACCGCCGACTCCGTGACCCCGTCCAGGGCGCTGGTCCCCTCATCCAGAATGAGAAGGTCGGGATCGAAGTAGAGGGCCCGGGCAATGCCCACCCGCTGCCGTTCCCCTCCGGAGAGGCGAACGCCCCGCTCCCCCACCCTGGTCTCGTATCCGTCGTGGAGGCGCGTCTCCACGAAGGTGTGGAGCTGCGCCATGCGGGCCGCCCGTTCCATGGCCTCGGGGTCGATGGCCGCCGGAGGGACCCCCAGGGCGATGTTCGTGGCCAGGGTGGCATCGGCAATGTGCACGTGCTGGGGAACGTACCCCACCGAGCGACGCCACCGCCGGATTCCGAGTTCCGAAAGGGGGCGCCCATCCACCAGGACCCGCCCCCGGGTGGGCTCCAGGAGCCCCGCCACGAGATCGACCAGGGTGGTCTTCCCCGCCCCGGTGGATCCCACGATCCCCAGGGTGGTCCGGGCTTCGACGCGAAGCTCCACACCCGTGAGGGAGGGGTGTCGTGATCCGGCGTGCTGAAAGGTGAGTCCTTCCAGGCGAAGGGAGCCCTGAAGGGGAACGAGGTCGGGGTCGGAGGCCGAGGGGGTCCCCTCCTCCAGGGGCTCGGCCACCCCCGCCGCCAGGTCGCCCGCCACGGACCGGAGAGCCGCCGTTCCGAACCGGAGCTGGACGAGCCCGGAGAAGACCCGCTGGAAGGCCGGGAGGAGGCGGTAGCCAGCGAGGGCCCAGGCGCCGAGAAGCGGGACGGTGGCGGCGAAATCCCGCCCTCCCGCCACGAGGATCACGGCGAGCCCGACGCCGAGGGCCAGGGCCACCGTCTCGATGGCGAAGCGGGGGAGCTGCTGGAGGAGGGTGTGGCGCGTCTGCACGGCCACGAAGTCCTCCGAGGGGTTCCGGTACCCCTCCAGGTAGACCGATTCGATCCCCCGCATCTTCACCGTCTTGATGGATTCGAAGGCCTCCACCACCAGGGTGTAGCGGTGCCGGTTGGCCGCCACGCGGGCCTCGCCCATCCGCTCCGTCACGCCGCGCAGGACGAGCCAGGCCACCCCGTACCCGGCCGTCGCGGCCAGCGTCACCCCCGCGGCCACCCGGGGGTCCAGAAGGACCATGAAGGTCACGAGGAGGAGGATCACCGCCCCACCCACGATGAGCTCGATCAGGGGACGAAGGAGCCCGGAGGCCACCTCGTGGGACTCGGTGAGGACCCCCTTGGCCAGATCGGCCCCATTCCGGTTCAGGTGCCAGGTGTAGGGGCGCCCCAGGTAGGACGCGAAGAGCCGGACCGACAGGTCATGCCGCTGGCGGCTCACGAAGCCCACCGCGACCTGCCGGATGGCGATGCGAAGCGCTGACCCCACGGTCAGGACAAGGGCCGAGGCGACCCCCAGCCCCAGGAGGAAGACCGGAAGCGCGGGGGAACCCAGGCGGGCCCGCAGCTCCACGAGCCACCGGTTCCGCTCCACGACCTCGGGATCGGCCAGCACGGCCAGGAAGGGGATGACCGAAGCCACCCCCAGCGTCTCGAAGAGGGCGAGGAGGAGGGAGAGGGCCGTGACCCCCAGGAGCTGCCATCGAGCCCTGGGCGGGAGGACCGCGAGCAGGGTGCGAATGGCCTCGAAGGTGCTCACGGCCCGGACGCGGTCCCGGCCCCGCCCCCCCGTGGGGCGAACGCCGAAACCGGGGTAAAGGCACGAAGACCCCGCTCGCCCAGAAGCACCCTCCCTTCGACCCCCAGCCATGCGTGGGCACGGTAGGGGGGGGCCTCGACCCCGGGGGCCACCCCGAGGACGAGGGTGCCCGCCAGCCCCTTCCGCCGAAGGAGGACAAGTCCGGCCAGTGCCTGGGGGAGGCACTCGCTTCGCCAGGGGGTCCGGAGGGCCGCCGCGGCCACCGCCCACCTCACCCGGGCCGCCTCCGTTCCCTCGAACCCCTCTCGCCGAAAGGGGAGGAGAGGCGTCGAGGGGGAGGCGTCCTCCAGGCGAAGGATGCGGAGGACCCGGGGAAAGGAAAGGAGGAGGACCGCCATGCGGAGCCCTCCGAGGAGGACGAAGGCCTGGAGCACCAGGAGCCAGTCCCCTGCCGGTCGTGCGGCGTGCCGCCTCAGGTCAGGGAGCCACGACACGGACGAGGCCCTTCTCCTCCAGCCGGTGCAGGAAGGGGGTCAGGTCGCCCTCGATGCGCTCAAGGGGGGCATCGTACTCGTCCTTCAGCTGGCGACAGAGTTCCTTCATCGTACGCGGCGTCTCGAGGAGCTCCCACACCCGCCTCCCCACGGCGTCCATGGCCAGGTAGCCGTCCAGGGCAGGAGACATGAGGACGAGCTCCTGGTCCACCGGAGCCGTGAAGAGGTCGTTGGAGCGCTCGATGCGAGTATCGGGATGCATGGCCAGACGTGGAATGGGAGCGATCGGCTGCGGCGCGCGGCGGGACGGGCCTCGTGCCCGGAGGTGTGGGCGGACAGGGGGAAAGGACCTTCGCTGGAGGAGGCAGGATCGAGGGCGCCTCGGGGGGTTCCCCGAGCACTCCCCGCCCCTCTCCTCCCGCATGCCGCTCCAGCATAAGGAACCTCCCCCGGTCGGGACAGGGGTCGAGGGGTGGAAGCGCGGGGAGGCGGCCCCCTCGGGCGGAACGCCGCATGGAGCGGTTCGGGCACACGAAACCCTTGAGGGAGCGGGCAACCCCTCCGTAGCATGGCATCGTCCCCCGGGGGTGAAGGCGTCCCCTCGAGGGAGACCTCCTCCTCGTAGGCGTGCCGGCGCCCGGCGTCCCGCCTCGGCCCCGCCGCGCCTCCCCCTTTCGCGCCCCCGCCCCGAGGCTGCAGCCATGTCCGATCCCCCCTCCCCCGGCATTCCCCTTCCATGGGCGTCCGATCCTTCTCCCACGAAGCCCGAGTCTCCGGCCCCCTGGTCTCCGCCGACCCTCCGGGACATCTCCCTTTCGGCCACGCGCAGCGGACTGCCTGACGACACGCAGGAAAGGCCCTTCTACGAGACCAAGCCCTCCTGATCCCGGGCGGCAGGGGCGGGGGGATCCGAGGTCGGGGACGGGGCGCCTTCCTCCACGCCCTCCCCCGACGCATCGTCCTTCCCCTTCGGTAGAAGAAAGTGCTCCGAGAGGAGGTGGCGGAGGGCGGCACCGGCCACGAGAACCTCCCCCATCCGCCTGCGGAAGGACCCCTCCGATTCGTCGTCTCCGCGCATCCCGCGCACCCTCCTCATCTCGGATGCGAGGGACTCCCCCGGACGACCTTCCCCGGTGACCCGCACGAGGGCCCCGCGGAGCGCGTCCCGTCGCGCCTTTCCCTCGCGGACCAGCGCATGGGCCCGCTCCCAGGACATGCTCCCCTGCTCAGCCCGGCGGAGCACCCGGCACCGGAAGCTCCCGCACACCTCCGGACGCACCTCGTAGATCCCGCAGTGTCCCACGAAGGCATGGCAGGGCAGGAGAAAGGCCGGCCTCTCCCCCCCGTCCTCCCACCGCGCTCCATCCGCCATTTCGGGAGAGGGCACCTCGCCCTCCCGCAGACGTGCCACGCGAAACACCGTGCCGTCGCAGCAGAGACCGCACGAGGTGCACAGCGCCGAGGCGGGCGTCAACCCGTCGGGGGAGACCACGGGGAGGGCCCCACGGCGAGAGGAAGGATCCATGGGCGGGTGAGCGGGGGAGGCAGGAGCACGATCGGGGGGAGACCGGTCCGGGCCCCCCGGGCCTTTCCCATCATGGGGGATTCACGGCCTGCGCGCACCTCCGGGGATCCTTCACCGGCCCAGCGCGAGGGGGGGTCCTGACCCGGCGGCTGCGTTCGTCATCGCGGGGGGGCCGTGACCAGGACCGGGTGCGCCAGAACCGTCTCGCTCAGCGTCCTCCCGTCGGCTCCCACGTGGACGACCCGCAAGGCGTGGGTCCCTTCGGGGAGGCCCCGAAGGACGGCCGTGTAGAGGAGGTGGGGGGATTCCTCGGCGCACGGGCCCTCCCCTTCCCGGGCCTCGATCCGCAGGAGGAAGCCCTCCGAGTAGTCCCGGGTCAGGAGGGCGTCGAGCTCCCGGCAGGGGCCCCGGGCCGTGAACACCTCCCGCACGGTGATCTCGTGAAAACCACTCTCCACCCGGGGCCGCAGCTCGCCCCCGCCTTCGGGCGAAGCGACTACGGAGGCGGTGATCTCCACCTCCAGGTCTCCACCGGGGTCGGTACAGGCGGGCAGAAGGGGCAGCATCCCCATCAGGACCACGAGGGTACGGTTCATTTCGGCCTCCGTTGGGGCAGGGCGCTTCAGCGACGCGGTTCGGGATCGTCGGACGGGTTCCGCGTTCGGGGGACCGGGGCGGCAACCTCCGCCACCGCCTCGTCCTCCGTGGAGAGGGGGGCTTCCAGGTCGGAGAAGACGAAGGAGTCGGACAACCCCGACTCCGAGGGGTAGAACGCCACGAGGCTTCCGGCCACCTGGTCCGGAAGGGTCCGGGGGAGGCTCTCGAGCTGCGGGGTCCAGGCCACGGCTCCCTTCCGAGCACCCAGGAGGATCAGGAGGTCATCCTCCCGGACCTCTGCCTGCAGGTGCGAGGGCAACTGGTCCCATTCCCCCACGGCGCGCACCTGTACCGGGACCTCGGGGCCGTTTGACTCCAGTCGTGCCCGGTACGGCTCCGGGTCGGTTCGGATCGTCAGCGCCAGGAGGGACGTCCCCAGCTGCTGGGCGAGTTGCCGGACAAGGTTCACGGCCCGCGAAAAGCCCTCCATCCGGTCCGATCCCTCGGGAATGAGGAGGACGATCCTCCGGGTGGTGTTGAGGGGCGATGCGAACCTCACCACCAGAACTTCCTGGTGGGTCATCTCGAGAATCTGGTCCACCACCGAACCGAAGACCCGGACGGTCCGGCTCCGGTCCCCGTCCCATCCGAGGAGGATGGTCGAGGCCAGGCTTTCCACAGCGCCCCGGGCGATTCCGCTGGCGAAGTTGTGGTCCATCCGTGTGAGAGGGATGACCGGGACACCGGCGGCGGCAGCGTAGGTGGAGGCCTCGCGAAGCATCTTCTCCGCCGTGGCCACATAGGCGGTAGCCCGGGACGCGTCGTCCGGGACCACGGTGAGGGGGTGCAGGGGCTCGTGGGAGTCCCGGTCGCGGAGGAGCATGGCAAGCTCCAGGAGCGCCGCACCGTGCTTCGGATGCGCCACCGCCGCCACGATCCGGCGGGACGCAGGGAGCGCCACGGTGGGCTCCCGCTCCTCCTTCAGGGCGATCTCCCGGCCGAACCTGGCCACCACGGCGGGGCCAACGACGCAGGTGACCAGGATCATGGCGATGGCTCCGTTCAGGACCGCCTCGTCAAAGAGACCCACCTCCACCCCGATGAGGGTGGCCGCGAGGGTAGCTGCCGCCTGGGGAACGGTGAGCCCGAAGACGGTCCATCCCTCCGCCTGCGTGAAGCCCGCCGTCTTCTGGAAGACCCAGGCGGCCAGGAACTTCGTCACCATCACGGCACCCGTCATCCCGATCATGACGAGCCATGCGGCCGAGCCGGCCATGAAGACGCGCACATCGACCAGCATCCCCACCGAGAGGAGGAAGAAGGGGATGAAGATGGCCTCTCCCACGAAGTGGATCCGGTTCGTGAGGAGCCCGCCCTCCGGCAGGAGGGGGTTCAGGACCAGCCCCACCAGGAAGGCCCCCACGATGGCCTCGACGCCCGCCACCTCGGCAAAGTACGCCCCGATGAAGAGCGCCGAGAGAATGAAGAGGTACTCGGCGTTCGCTCCCGCCTTTTCGTGGCGGAAGAACCATCGCCCCATGCGGGGAAGGAGGGTGCTCACCGCCAGCACGTAAATCCCCAGGAAGGTGCACAGCCGGAGCCAGAACCCGGCGTCCAGGGCGCCCCTGGTGGAGGCGGCGATCACAGCCAGAACCAGGAGGGCCGCCGTGTCGGTGATGATCGTTCCCCCCACCGCAGGGGTCACGGCCCGACTCTTCCCGATTCCCAGCTTCATGGCCACCGGGTAGGCCACCAGGGTGTGGGAAGCGAACATGCTCGCCATGAGGATCGAGGTGGCCCACCCGTAGCCCAGCGCCAGCCCGACGCCCGTCCCCAGGACCTGGGGGAGAAGGAAGGTGAGGGCGCCGAAGGTCAGGCTCCGGTTCCGGTGTTTCCGGAAGCCGTGGAGGTCGATCTCGATCCCCGCCATGAACATCAGGTAGAGGAGCCCCACCGTGCCGAGCAGGACGATGGTGGGATCCCGGTCCAGGAGATTCAGGGCGTTGGGCCCCACGATGGCGCCGGCCAGAATGATCCCGATGATGCCGGGGAGGCGAACCATCTGGGCGGCGAAGGGCGCCACCAGGAAGATCCCCATGGCGATGGCGACAATGAGGACAGGGTCGGAAACCGGGAGGCCGAAGGGGGTCTCGATCGGCATGGTAGAGGACGGGCTCTCTGGGTCGGGTACACGGAGAGGCCGGACGCTCCGGAAGGGTCCGGGAGCGCACCTGGCCGTTCGGAAAAGGGGGGGGTGGGACGCCGCACCCGGAGGAGGAACCCGGAGGGTCTGGCTCAGGGGTCAGGGCGCGCGTGGTGAGGCACTGAGGGTGAAAGGCAAGGCACGGTCCGCCCTGCGAACAGTCGTCGTAGTCACTTGCTGCACAATGGGTTACCGACCGGAGCGCCTACGTACGCGTTTCCCCCCACTGTGCCACGACGACACGACAGGTCGGAAGCACTCCGCCGCGATGATCCCGCCTGGAAGGGGGAGGCTCCCGGTTTTCGCGGATCATGTGGGACCCCCGATGCGAAAACGGCACACTGTGCCATGTGGACACAGTGTGCCGTCAGAGCACAACGCGGGTGTGGGGCGGCCTTGCCGCGCCTGTCAGGTCGATCCCCCTCCCTCGGTCACTCCCGAGGCCCCCACGCCGTACTCCGCCAGGCGCCGGTAGAGGGTCCTTCTGGGGATTCCCAGCGTGCGGGCCGCCAGCGTCTTGTTCCCCCTCGACGCCTTCAGGACCTGGAGGATGTGCTCCCGCTCCACCTCCGCCAGCGTCCGCGCTTCCCCGGCGGGCCCTCGCATCCCCGTCTCCCCGGCCGGATCGCGCAGGAACTCCGGGGGCAGGTGCTCGGGAAGAATCCTCGAACCGGTACAGAAGGCCGCAGCACCCTCCAGGACATTGAAGAGCTGTCGGACGTTGCCCGGCCAGGGGTGACGCCGGAGAAGGGGAAGGGTCGAGTCGTCCACACGAAGCTCCCGTCGCCTCTCCCGGGCGGTCAGCCGGTTCAGCCCGATCTGGGCCAGGAACCCGATGTCTTCCGGCCGGGCCCGAAGGGGAGGGACCTCCAGGTGGAGGACGTGCAGCCGCCAGTAGAGGTCGTCCCGGAAGTCCCCCGCCGCCACGGCAGCCTTCAGGTCCCGGTGGCTGGCGGCCACCACCCGCACATCCATCGTCCTGGGCTCAGTGCCCCCCACAGGCCGGATCTCTCCCGACTCCAGGGCCCGCAGGAGCTTCGGCTGGAGGGAGAGGGGGAGCTCCCCGATTTCGTCCAGGAAGAGGGTACCCCCTGCTGCCGCCTCGAAGAGTCCGATCTTGTCGCGATCCGCCCCGGAGAACGCCCCCTTCACATGCCCGAAGAGTTCGGACTCGATGAGGGTTTCCGGGAGGGCTCCGCAGTTCACCGGGAGAAAGGGGTTCCGGCTACTGGCTTCGTGGACCGCCCGCGCCACGAGTTCCTTTCCTGACCCCGTCTCCCCCGTGATGAGCACCGGCGCCGGGGAAGGGGCCACCCTCCCGATCCGCTCCAGGAGCGCCAGCATGGCCGGGCTCTCGCCCATGATTCCGCCCAGGTTCTCCTCCATCCTGCGGAGGGCGCGGGCGTGGGCGCGGCGCGAGCGGCTCTGGTTCAGGACCCGGCGAAGCGAGTTCAGAAGCTCCGAGGTCCGGAAGGGCTTGGTGAGGTAGTCGGAGGCACCGGCTCGGGTGAGTTCCATGGCATCGGGCACCGAGCCGAAGGCGGTGATCACCACCACGGGCACTTCCGGGAAACCCCGGTTCACCTCGGCCACCAGATGGTCGCCTCGCATCCCCGGCATGACCACATCGGTGATGACGGCGTCCACCGTTTCGCACAGGAGAAGCTCCAGTGCCTCGTCCCCCCCTGAAGCGGAGAGGACCAGGAACCCTTCGCTCTCCAGGACCTCCCTCAGGGCGCGCCGGAAGGAGTCGTCGTCCTCGACAAGGAGCACGCGGCTCCGGGCTTCGTCCATCATGAGCGCTCCGCCAGCGCGAGAAGACAGGTGATCCGGAGCCCCGTGGGGCTTCGCTGCTCCACCGCGATGCTCCCGCCGTGCTCCTGCAGGATGCCCCGGCTCATGGCGAGCCCCAGTCCCATCCCCTCCCCCACCTCCTTCGTGGTGAAGAAGGGCTCGAAGAGCCGGTCCAGGATGTGATCAGGCACCCCGGGTCCGTCGTCCTCGACATCGACCCGGCCCTGGGCCCCCTCGACCGAGAGGCGCAGCCGGACGGAGCTTCCTTTCGCCGAATCGCCCGACGTGGCATGCAGCGCGTTCAGAACGAGGTTGCGAAAGGCGTGCCGCAGGAGGTTCCGGTCTCCCTCCACCACCACCGGAGCGTCGCCAAGGTCGAGCTCCAGCATCGCGCCCGTGGAGGCGCTCTCCACCTCCGAGGCGATGTCCGACAGGATGCTTCGCAGGTCGACAGGGTGACGCTGGAGCTGGTCCCGGCGAGCCACGTGAATGAGACTCCGGATGAGATCGGCAATCCGCTCCACTTCCGTCATGATGAGGCCGGCCTGTCGTTTCCCCTCATCGGCCACCCCGGGCATGGCCCCGATGGCCTCGGCCCGCACTCCGATGACGTTCAGGGGCGTGCCCAGTTCGTGGGCGATTCCCCCGGTCAGACGCCCCAGTGCGGCGAATTTCTCCTCGGTCTGAAGACGCCGCTCCAGGGCCAGCCGCTCCTCCACCTCCTGAACGAGGGAGTTGCGCTTTCCCTCGAGGCGTGTAGCCATCTCGTTGAAGGCGGCGCCCAGGTCACGCAGCTCCCCGGAGTTGGCCGGGAGTTCGATCCGGTCCGGAATTGCGGGTCCCCCCACGCTGCGAACCCCCCGCATGATCTCTTCCAGGGGCCGGGAAAGGGTGATGCGGAGAACGAAAAGAATCACCACGGCCGCTCCGCCTGCCAGCGCCAGGGTGGTAAGGAAGATGCGCACCCTGGATGCCGCCTCGTCCCGCTCCACCACGGTGGCCCGCCGTGCCACCACAAGGGATCCGGCGGGATCACGGACCGGTACGGCGACCCAGCGTACCCGGCCATCGCACTCCGCCCATCCCCTCCGCCCATCGGCCTCCGGGATCACCGGAACCTGGTCGGACAGACAGGGGGGGAGGAGGGAGGGTCCTCCCGACAGGACCGAGCCTTCCCGGTCCAGTACCACGACGAGGAAGGTCTCCGGGTCCTCCGCAACGCCCCCGAGCACCCCTTCCAGGTCCTCGAACCTCCCGTCGCGGAGCGCGTTGTCCGTCACGGCCTGCAGGGCCCTGGCAAGGGTATCCGTCTCGCGACCCAGGGCCTCGCTCACCATTTCGGCCCGCTGGTGCAGGGCAATGGAGGCATACACGACCATGATCCCCGAGACGGCCGCCACCAGGGCGACGAGGAGTCGAGTTGCGATTCGCACGAAGGCGTGGCCTGGCGGAGGGGAGCGTGTTCGGGAGCCGTCCTCCAGAGTATCACCTGCCACCACAGGAGGCGGCAACCGGGAGGACGGTACTGCGGCTAGCCCGGCCCGCCCGGGTGGGGCTCCGTCTCCCCTTCGACCCGATCGGGGGTGGCCCTGATCCACGTCCCCGACCCCACCCGTGCCATCGCCCGCTCCCCATCCCGCTCGATGACCCCCGACCAGAGCCGGGGCCCTTCCTCACCCCTCCTCCCCTCCACCGGGAGCCTCAGATAGTCCTCCGTGAGCCCCAGGGCCGTCCCGTCGGGCCGCTCCCGCTCCACCACCACCTCCACCCGGGCCCTGACCCGGGAGGCGAGGTAGGCTTCTCCCTTGGCCTGCCCCAGTTCCCTGAGCTCCCGGGCCCGCTCGGCGGCCACCCGCTGGGGGACCGGGTGCTCCCGGGCCAGCTCCGCCGCCGGCGTCCCCTCGCGCGGAGAGAAGGGGAAGACGTGGAGATAGGTGAAGGGAAGCTCCTCCACGAGGCGGACCGTGTCGCGGTGGTCGGCGTCGGTCTCGCCGGGAAAACCGGTGATGAGGTCCGCACCGAGCCCGAGGACCGGTCCACCGGTCAGGGTCGTGGGGCCCCGCGCCGTCAGCGCCTCGGCGATCTCCAGCGTCCGCCGGCGATAGTCGTCCCGGGTGTGCCACCGCCTCATGGCCCGCAGGATGCGGTCGCTCCCGCTCTGCAGGGGCATGTGGAGGTGGGGGGCGAGGCGGGCGGTCGGGTCCAGGAGTGCCGACAGGAGGCCATCGTCCACCTCGGTGGCCTCGATGCTCCCCAGCCGGAGGCGGGGGCCCGTCGCTGCGTTCGGACCCGCGTCCGGCCGGGCCGAGGCGAGGCCCCGGACCAGGGTGGCGAGGGTGGGGGGGGCCACGGGGATCAGATCGCGCCCCCAGTGGCCGATGTGGATCCCGGTCAGCACGAGCTCCGGGTGGTCGAGGGCAAGGGCCCGGGCCTCCCGAACCACGGCCTCCACGGAACGGGAGCGACTCGATCCCCGGGCCAGCCGGGTTGCGCAGAAGGAGCATTTCCGGTCGCATCCGTCCTGAATGCGGAGCCACCCGCGTGTGCCGGCCACCCGGCGCCGAAGGGGCGCTCCCTCGAGCTGCACCAGGGTGGAGGAGGAGACCGGCGCGTCGGCACTCCCGGCACCCACGGCCCGGACGACCGCTTCCAGGTCGTGCCCGGGCACCACCGCATCCACCTCGGGCATGGCGAGGTAGCGGGCCGCATGGAGGGCGGCGGAGCAACCCACCACCACCACCCGTCGTCCGGGGGCCTCCCGGTGAAGGCGGCGAATGGCTCGCCGGGCTTCGGCGTCAGCCCGGGCGGTGACGGTACAGGTGTTCACGACCACCACCTCCGCCGTCCCCATGCCCTCTTCGGCGGTATGCCACCCCACCGACGCCAGGGCCTGGAGGATCCGCTCCCCGTCGTACTGGTTGGCCTTGCACCCGAAGGTCTGGACGGCCAGGGTGCCCCACGAGCCCGGGCCGACCTTCACGGGAGGCATGGTGGAGCCGGGGATCAGCGCCCGGAAATTCGGAAGGTGACCGTGGTCAGGAAGAAGGACTCGGAACGGGGCCCGGCACTCCGGGTGCCCTGTTCCAGGCCCACATTCACGAGGGCGGTGGGAATGCCATCGCTCTCGGAGAGGTGCATCCCGATCCCCCCCACCAGGGCGCGCTCCGAACCGGACTCGCCAAGGAAGGAGAAGGGGAGTTCGGTTCCCCGGTACCCCACGGAGATGGGAACCCGGCGAGAGAGGATCCGTCCCCCCTCCCACGCCACCCCTGTCCCCCAGCGGGTCACCCTGCCTCCCCCGGCCTCGTCGCCCAGCGATCCGGCCGCATCGGTCCAGTCCGCCGTGGCAAGAGAGGCTGCCACCGTGAGGTCGGTGGCAAGGACGGCGTGAACGCCGCCCCGGAGCTCGAAGGGCACGGGCAGGGTGACCGGGTCTCCACGGGTCCCCTCCACGGGGCGAAGGGTCAGGTCTCCGGACCAGGTGGCCCCCACCCCCACGCGAAGCTGACGGGTCGGCTCCCACGACACGCTTCCGGTGAGCGCATTCCCCTCTGCCCGCCACCTTCCGCCGGCCTGGAAGAACTCCACATCGGCTCCCACCTGAGCCGGGTCAAGGCGGCGTTCGAAGCGCCGCTCCACCGGCCCCAGGTAGGCTGCGAAGTTCGCTCCCACGGAGAGCGATTCGGTGAGGCGGCGTGCCATTCCTGCGTGGAGGGTCCCGATCCCTCCCGATCCTTCGAAGAGATCGAGGGCTTCCACCGGGCTCTCCTGCCCGAAGTCCACCTCCCGACGCACCTCGCTTCGCCACTCCTGGGAGAGAAAGGCGCTGTACCCCACGGTGTAGACGAAGCGGCCGTAGGGGTAGACGATTCCGAATCCGGGGAAACGGGTTCGCCCCGTGGTCTCCTCCCCCTCCACCGACTCGGTGCTCGATTCCATGGAGATGCTGAGCCCCGGAAGGAGAGCCCACCCCGCCGCTGCCGGATCGGTGGGCGCGAAATGGGCGCCCCGGATCCCGATTCCCACCCCACCCAGGGCGCGGGTCAGCCCGTCGGGCGTCCCGCTGGGCACGCCGAGCCCGCCGGCCGAAAGGAGGGACTGTGCCTCGACCCCCGCCGGCGCGGAGAGCGCAAGGACCGGGAGAAGGACAAAGGGGAGCCCGGCCCGAAGGCACGTGCCGCGAAGGGCGGAGGTTCCGGCCTGGTTCATGGGAGGGAGACCCCGTCCGAGCGGGTGAGGATAAGGCGGAGGAAGGGAACCCCTTCGCCCGCAGCGGGGCCGGCAAAGGTGGCCACCCCGAGGCTCTGGGGCTCGCCTGGCGAGACGAGAGAGAGGGTGTTCGGCACAGGCTCCTGCCCGGGTTGCACCTCGCGGATCAGGTCCCGGAGGTAGCGGGTGAGGGGGAGCTCCACCACCGTCTCGCTCCCGGGGCGGAAGCGTTCGGGAGCCACGCGCCGGGGCTGGGAGGGAATGGGAAGCCCGAGGGGGGCCCGGGGCAGGAGCTCCGGGGCCAGGACGGGGCGCACGTCGATCTGGAGTGTGTCTCCTGGCGGGAGGACCCCGGGCGAGGCGCCCCTCGATTCGAGAACGAGCGCCGCATAGACGAGTCGCTCGGCGGTGAGTTCCACCTGGCAGGTGGCAGGACCCCCACAGACGGGGCCCGTGGCGGTCACCGATTCGGGGAGGTCGACCCGGAAGGTGGTTCGAAAGGCGGGGGCCCCTCCGACCAGGATCCGCTCCGGACCCGGGGAGAAGGTGGACGACTCGATGGTCGTCAGGTCCGGGACGCCCGGAGTCACGAACACGGTGGTGTCGGGGCGGGATGCCGGCCGGACGCGCAGACGAAGGCTTCCGTCGAAGAGCCGGAGGTAGGCCCCCTCGGTGAGGGTCTCCACGGCGACGCTACGGCTCGAGGCTCCCCGGTCCCCCAGGGCGGCGGCTCCGGCCGAATCGAGGGCGATCACGACGGAGTCCCCGAGCGCCGGCGTCCAGTCCACCCCGCCCAGAAGCTGGAGGGGTCCTCCCCCGGGAATGCTCCACGCCCGGCGCTCGCCCAGGGTGTCCACCGCCTGGGTCCAGGAGGCCGTGGGAGGGTGGAAGGTCTCGGTGATCCGGCTCGCCTGCAGGTCGAAATCCTCCCCGCCGGAGAAGCGTGCCGAGTCCACCCGGAGGATGATCTCCCCCCCCATCACCGTCCAGACCGAGTCCACGATGTTGGCGCCGCCCCCGGGAGCCGGAATGCTCACCGAGCCGGGAAGCTCACCCCAGCGGAGGAGGGCGCGGGTCAGGACGGTGCCGTTGTCCGCCTCCGGCCCCTCCCCTTCGAAGGCTTCGCCCCGTGCAAGGATCGCTGCCGGGAGCTCGCGCGCCGAACCGTAACCACCATCCACGCGGAAGCCGGTGGCAAAGTCGGCAAAGGGGAGATCGACCACGAAGGTCTCGGCATCCACGGGAATGAGCCCGGGGTCGGAGGAGGTAGGGATGCGATCGGTGCACCCCGCCACGACCAGGGCAAGGAGAACGGCGGGAGCCAACCCCGACCCGAGTCCCGATCGGCCACGTACTCCGGGGTCCGGAACCGGGGATCGCGCCAGCCGAGGGCGCCGCGGGCTGGCCGCGCGGCCCCCCGACCCCACCCTCATCTCGTCTCCCCGCTCACCGAGGTCGTCCGCTTCTGTCTTCTGCACACGCGTCATCACCTTCGTGGCCTGCTCCGTTCAACGGTCATGCCCATGGGCGGCTCGCAGCTGAACGCCATTTCACCGGCGTCGTGTTTCCAACCCGTGAAGATACCACTTCGGCCCGGGAGGACCGACCCCCTCACCCGTCCCCGGGGGTGGATGCCTCCTTCGCATCGTCTCCCGACTCCCACCCCGGTCGGAGGTGGAACTGGGCAGGAAGGAGGGTGGCGAGAGACCACCGCGCCACCGCCCCCTCTCCGCCTTCGGCCACCGAAATCACCTCCAGCGCAGGGGCGAACTCGGCCAGGACCTGCCGGCACGCTCCGCACGGAGGGGTGGGGATGGGTGCGCCGGTGACCACCAGGATTCGCCGGAAGTCCCGCGAGCCCGCCGCCACCGCCGCCGCCACGGCATTCCGCTCGGCACAGATCGTCAGACCGTAGGAGGCGTTCTCCACGTTGCATCCCCGAACCACTTCGCCGCTGGCCACCTCCAGGGCGGCACCCACCCGGAACCCCGAGTACGGGGCATGGGCCTCTGCCATGGCTTCCATGGCGGCAACCCGAAGTGCTTCGGGCACCGCATCTGCCTCGGTCCTTGTCACCCGTTCTCCCTTCCCTCTCCGACAGGATGCACCCCGGCGCCCGGATCGCCCGGGTTCCCTCCCCGTACCTCGCGGTAGACCCGGGGGAGGCGGGAGGTCCAACCCACGAGGATCTCGTAGTCGATGGTCCCGGCCTGGCGTGCGACCTCCTCCACACCGAGGGTCTCGGCGGGGCGGCCCGCCTCCTGGGCGAAAGGATCGGTTCCCAGAAGGGTGGCCACGGCCCCGGGCTCGGGGGCTGCGCCCTCCTCCCGCACCAGCTCCGAAAGGTTTACCACCGTCATGTCCATACTGATCCTTCCGATGATCCCGACCTTTCTCCCGTGAAGGAGCGCGCGCCCCCGGTTCGAGAGCGATCGGGGGAGTCCGTCGCCGTATCCGATCGCCAGGGTACCCCACCACTCCCGGTCCCGGGCCGTGTAGGTGGAGGAATACCCCGCCGTCGTGCCCGGAGGCACCTCCACGACCCGCACGAGACGCGCGCGTACCGAGGCAACCGGCCTGAGCCCGTAGGGCATTCCGATGGACCCGCCGTACAGGGCGATCCCCGGGCGAACCGCGTCGAAGCCCCGGAGGTGGTGGGCCAGCCGGAGGGCTGCACCGGAGTTTGCCACATGGACCCGGAACCCCTCCTTCGAAGGGCCTCCGGGGACCTCACCCGACCGTTGGAGGAGTGCCTCCACCACCTCATCGAAACGAGCGAGCTGGGTTTCAGCGGACGCCCGGGCCCGGAGGAGGTCGGGATCGTCGGAGGAGTGGAGGTGGGTGAAGACCCCCGTCCACCGGAGTCCCGGGCGCTGGGCCAGCGCTTCGAAAAGGGGGTCGATCCACCCCTGGGGCGCCTCCCACGCGAAGCCGGCCCGCCCCATCCCCGTGTCCACCTCCACCTCCACCTCGCCCTCCACCTCCAGGGGGAGGGCTCGCAGCGCCTCCAGGGTGGGGAGGGTCATGCGGAGGTTCGACGCCAGACCCCGGCGCAACTCCGAGGGGGTGACCGGGGCGAAGACCTGGACCGGCCCCGCGCCACCCGCTTCGCGGACCTCGATGCCCTCCGAAACGGTGGCCACCCCCCATCCCACCGGATCCAGCAATCCCAGGGCCCGGACCACCGGCACCACGCCCAGCCCGTAGGCATCGGCCTTCACCATGGGGAGGAGACCCGTCCCGGTGAGGCGGGCGACGGTTCGCGCGTTGTGCACGAGGGCCTCCAGATCCACCTCGACCCAGGCCCGGGCCCGGTCCGGATCGGCCCCGACGCGGGGGGGCGAAAGGAGGGATTCGGTTGACATGATGCCGCAAAGATGCCAGAAACCACGGGTCGGGCAAGGGGGGAAGGGAGTACGTGGAGTCTCCCTCCGTCCCACGCCACGCCTCCCTTCCGGCTTTCCTCACGGCGGACCTCATGACGGATCCACGACCCTCCCACTTTCCTCCCGCGCCCGGAACGCTGGATCGGGCCCTCGGCGTGGTCCGCTTTCTCCGGGAGCACTGCCCCTGGGACCGGGAGCAGACCCCCCGGTCCCTCGTCCCCTATCTCCTGGAGGAGGCGGCGGAGACCGCGGCCGCCGTCCGCGCGGACGACCCGGACGGGCTTCGGGACGAGCTGGGGGACCTCCTCCTGAACCTGGCCTTCCAGGTGGTGATTGCCGAGGAGGAGGGGGCCTTCGATGCCGAGGGAGTCATCGAGGGGCTCGAGGCCAAGATGAAGCGGAGGCACCCGAACCTCTTCCGCGGGGGCACGCCCCGCCCCTGGGCCGAGATCAAGGCGGCGGAGGTGGCGGAGCGAAGGGCGGGGGCCGCGCGGGGAGGGGGGCCCGGGGGCGTGGAGGAGGGGAGGCGGGCGGAGGAGGAGGGCCGGGACGGTGCCGAAGAGGCGGCGAACGACGGCATGAAGGGAGCTTCGGTCCTCGACCCCGTCCCCCCGGGGCTCGAACCCCTGGCCCGGGCATGGCGCCTCCAGGCCCGGGCGGCGGAGGTGGGGTTCGACTGGCCCGACCCCGGGGGCCCCCTGGCCAAGCTGGGGGAGGAGATGGTCGAGGTGGAGGAGGCGCTGGCTTCGGGAGACGAGGCCGCCCTTCGGGATGAGGTGGGGGACCTCCTTTTCACGGTGGTGAACCTGGCCCGCCACCTGGGGGTCCGCCCCGACACCGCCCTGGACCAGGCGAACGCCAAGTTCGAGCGACGCTTCCGTGCCATGGAGCGGAACGCCCCCGACCTCCGGGCCCTCGACCTGGACGCCCTCGAGGCCCGGTGGACGGAGGCGAAGGCCGAGGAGGCCCCGGGCCCCGGGCCCCCACCTCGGGGCCCGTAGCCCGGCGGCCCTTCGTCTCTCTCCCGGTGTCAGTACCCTCGATCCAGCTCCACCTCGTTCAGGAGGGGGCGCCCCGCGAGAAGTCGGTCCAGGTTCTCGGCCACCAGGGCCACCTGGCGCTCCCAGAACCCCTGGCTGACCCCGGACACATGGGGGGTCACGAGCACGTTCGGGAGGTGCCAGAGGGGGCTCTCCGCAGGGAGCGGCTCGGTGGCGAACACGTCGAGCCCCGCCCCCCCGAGCTGGCCGGAGCGAAGGGCCGCCACCAGGGCATCCTCCACCACGAGGGAGCCCCGGGAGACGTTCACGAGAAGGGCGCCCCGGGGGAGCCGGGCCAGCGCCTCGGCATTCACGATTCCCCGGGTCTCGGCCGTCTCGGGGGCGGTAACGACAAGCACGTCGAGCCCCTCCAGGAGTTCGGGAAGCGTCCGGACCCGGCGCACCGAACCGAGGAGGGCCTCCCGCTGCGCATCGGGCACCCCCCGGGGGGCGCTTGCCCGCCACCGGGGGCGCCCCGTCCCCTCCCCACCCCCGGAACTCCGGCGCAGCCCCACCACCTCGGCCCCCAGCGCCCCCAGCCGCCACGCCACCTCCTCCCCGATCCCTCCCATCCCCAGAATCCCCACCCTGGCGGAGGACACCTCCCGGACGGGAGAACCGGCGGCGAAGAAGGGAGACGGATCCCAGGGCCCGGCAGGGGCTTCCTCGCCCGGAAGGGCGCCGTGGCGGGCGCCCAGCGCCAGGTGGAAGCCCCGGAGAAAGTGGAGGACCATTCCCACCACCGTCTCGGCAATGGGGGGGCCATGGACCCCGGCGCTGTTCGTGAAGGGAATCCCTGCAGCCCGCATGGTCGGGTGGAGGGAACCTCCCACCCCCGCCGTGCCCGTATGGACCCAGCGAAGGGTGCCCCGCCCGGCCTCCAGGACCTGGGGCGGGATCCCGTAGCCCACATAGACCCGGGCCCCCGTCACGGCCTCCAGGACCTCGGCCGAGGGGCCGCCCCCGGCGCCATCGCCGGACCCATCGGCGGGGGTGGAAACCGCGTGGAGGGTCCACCCCGGAGGGAGCCGGGCCCGGAGGCGCTCCACCGCCCAGGGGGGAAGGGCCCAGATGGGGCGGCGATCGTTCAGGTCGAGGACGAGGTCCGCCATGGTGCCGCGCCTGGGGCCTGGACCCGGGTCAGGGATTCAGGCGGTTCATGAGGCGGGGGAAGGGGATCATCTCCCGCACATGGGGACGCCCGGTGATCCAGGCCACCGTCCGCTCGATCCCGAGCCCGAACCCCGAGTGCACGAAGGAGCCGTAGCGCCGAAGATCGAGGTACCACCCGTAGGCCTCCTCGGGGAGCTCCTCCTCGCGGATCCGGGCCAGGAGGCGGTCCAGGTCGTCTTCCCGCTGGCTCCCCCCGATGATCTCCCCGTACCCTTCCGGCGCCAGCATGTCGTTGCAGAGCACGGTCCGGGGGTCGTCGGGGTTCTCCTTCATGTAGAAGGCCTTGGCCTCCTTCGGGTAGTTGTAGACGAGAAGGGGAACGTCCTGGCGCGCCGCCAGAACGGACTCGTCTGCCGCCCCCAGGTCCTTCCCCCAGGTGATCTCGCTCCCCTCCCCCTGCAGGATCTCGATGGCCTCCGTGTAGGAGATGCGCGGGAAGGGGGGCTTCACGAGCTCGAGGCGGGTGGTGTCGCGCTCCAGCACGGCCAGCTCTTCGGCGCACCGGTCCAGGGCCCGCTCCACCAGGTACGAAACGAAGGTCTCCTGGAGGCGCATGTTCTCGTCGGAGTCGGCGAAGGCCACTTCGGGCTCCACCATCCAGAACTCGGTGAGGTGCCGGCGGGTCTTTGACTTCTCGGCCCGGAAGGTGGGGCCGAAGCAGTACACCTTCCGGAAGGCGGGGCAGGCCGTTTCCACGTAGAGCTGCCCGGTCTGGGCCAGGTAGGCCTTCTCGCCGAAGTAGTCGGTGCTGAAGAGGGTGCCGGCCGACTCCCCGATGGAGCCGGTGAGGATGGGGGTGTCGATCCGGACGAAGCCCCGGTCGTAGAAGAAGTCGTGCACCGCCTGCATGACCTCGGCCCGGACCCGGAGGCCGGCCCGCTGCATGGAGGAGCGGAGCCAGAGATGCCGGTGATCCATGAGGAACTCCACCCCGTGTTCCTTGGGCTGGATGGGGAATTCCTCGGCCCGCGAAAGGAGTCGAAGCCCGGTCACCACGAGCTCCACCCCGCCGGGCGCCCGGTCGTCGGGCTTCACGGTCCCCACCACCTCCACCACCGATTCCTGGGGGAGCTCTCCGGTTCCCACCGCCCACGAGGCCTCGTCCACCTCCTTCTTCACGAGAACGCACTGGACGATCCCCGTCCCGTCGCGAAGGACCACGAAGGCCACCTTGCCATGGGCGCGGACCGTCTCGACCCACCCGGCCAGCGTCACCGCCTCGCCGTGTCGGGAGGGGAGGGATCGGATCTCGGAGTAGCGGGGGGGAATCATGGGAGGCCGGGGTGGCAGGGGGAGGAGGGTCGGAAGGCCGGGCGACCGGTCAGCGGTAACCGGGCGGCCTGAGGTCGGAGGGCGGCGAAAGGTAGGGAGTTCCGGGAAGGAGCGTCAACGCCGGGCGGGAGGCGCCCCCCCGCCCCCCTACCCCACCTTCCAGAGGCGGAGGCGCTCGGCGTGGCGCGTCCGGAGAATGCCGCGCATTCGGACATGTTCGGGGCGGGCGAGTTCCGGGTCCGCCTCCACCACCCCCCGGGCCAGGGTCCGGGCCTCGAGGAGGAGGTCCTCGTCCCGGACGAGGTCGGCGTACCGGAGGGTGGGGTCGCGCCCGCTCTGCTGGGCCCCGAAGAGGTCGCCCTGCCCCCGGATCTGGAGGTCGGCCCGGGCAATGGCGAAGCCGTCGGTGGTGGAGGCGAAGACCCTGAGGCGCTCCATGGCGGCATCGCCCCCCTCGGCCACGAGGACGCACCAGGCCTCCCCCCCCCCCCCCCCCACCCCCCCCCGGAGCTGGTGGAGCTGGGAAAGGCCGAAGCGCTCGGCATGCTCGATGACCATGACGGTGGCGTTGGGCACATCGATCCCCACCTCGATCACGGTGGTGGCCACCAGGAGGTCCACCTCCCCGTCGCGGAAGCGCCGCATGACCGCGTCCTTCTCCTCCGAGGGCATCTGGCCATGGAGGAGCCCCAGGGTCCGGCCTGGAAAGACCTCGTCCCGCAAGGTCTCGAAGGCTTCGGTGGCGGCCTGGAGCTCCACCTTCTCCGAGGCCTCCACCAGGGGGTAGACCACGTATCCCTGGCGCCCGGCCTCGAGCTCGCGGGCCACCCCCGACCAGACCTCCTCCCGCTGGGAGGGGCGCCGAAGGAGGGTCCGGACCGGGGTCCGCCCCGGGGGGAGCTCGTCCAGGAGGGAGAGGTCCATGTCGCCGTGCAGGGTCAGGGCGAGGGAGCGGGGAATGGGGGTGGCCGACATCACGAGCACGTCGGGGCTCCCCTCCCCGGCCCCCCCCCCCCCCCGCCCGGGCCGCCCGGGCCGGGCCCCCCCCCCACGGGGGGGGGGAGGCACCCCCACCCCCCCCCCGCG